>NZ_JBEXHL010000001.1:0-733777 GCF_040607795.1 Amycolatopsis sp. NPDC005232
TCTCGATCAGGCGGTGCGATCGGCCCCCGGCCGATCCGACCGTCTGATCGAGACGCCGGCTCCAAGGCGATCTCGCACGCCTCGGCGGAGCCGAGGCCAACAAGCAGGGAACATCGACATGAGGCACCCTCACCCCGGTGCGCGCGGCGCGCACCAACACGGAGAACACGGTCGTCCCGCCTTCGGGCCCTTCGGCCGCGAGTTCGGCGACTTCGGATTCGGCCCCGGCGGCCCGATGGGTCGCGGCCGGCGTGGCCACGGTCCCGGCGGACGGCGAAGCCACGGCGGCCCGCGTCGCGGCCGGCGCGGTGACGTCCGCGCGGCGATCCTGACTCTGCTCGCGGAGCAGCCGCGGCACGGTTACGAGATCATCCGCGAGATCGGCGAGCGCAGTGGCGGCTTCTGGAAGCCCAGCCCCGGCTCGATCTACCCGACGCTGCAGATGCTGGCCGACGAAGGCCTGGTCGTGAGCAAGGACGAGAACGGCAAGAAGCTGTTCGAGCTCACCGACGAGGGCCGCGCGGCCGCGGAGCAACAGACCGGCACCCCGCCGTGGGAGCACTTCGCCGAGGACGTCGACCCCGTCGAGGTCGACCTTCGCAAGGCAGGCGCCACGCTCGCGGCAGCAGTCGTGCAGGTGATGCGCGCCGGCAGCCCGAGCCAGCAGGCTCGGGTGGTCGACGTGCTCAACGAGGCCCGGCGCTCGGTCTACTCGATCCTCGGCGAGGTCGAGGAAACCGACGAGTCGCCGGAAGAAGCCGAGTGACCCGGCAGGACGAGGCCGGTGGGCTTGACCCGCGTGTGCACGCGGTAGCCCACCGGCAGCGTCACCCCGTCGGCCGTGCTGACCGTGCGCTTGTGCACGTCGGCCACGGCCCGCGCGGCGACCTGCGCGCTGAACTCGATCTTCAGCACTGACTCCATGGCGGCGTGGTCGACGAACAACCAGCGCGTCGCCACGCGCCGGAGGCTGAAGCCCTCGCCTTCGAAGAACTTCTCGATCTCTACTGGGTCGTAGTGCGGGATGTCCGCCCGAAGCCAGCCGCCGTAGGGCTCGCTCGTCGCGTCGAGGTCCACGATCAGGATCGACCCGCCGGGCCGAAGCACGCGTTCCGCTTCACGCAGCCCCGGCTCGCAGCCGGGGCCGAAGAAGTACGCCGTGCGCGCGTGGACCACGTCGACGCTCGCGTCGTCGACCGGCAGCCGCTGCGCGCGGCCTTCGCGCACTGACACGTTCGGCAGTTCCCGCACGCGCTTCGCCGCGTCGCGCGCCAGCGGTGCGTACGGCTCGACGCCGAGCACCGAGCGCGCGTCGCGGGCGAAGCGCGGCAAGTGGAATCCGTCACCACAACCGAGGTCGAGAACGTCGCGGCCGGTCCAGTCGCACTCCTCGCGCAGGACGCGCCAGATCTCGCCGTCGACGTCCTGCGCGCGGTTCTCCACCTCGTAAGCCTGCTGGTAGTACCAGATGTTGGGGCTCGGCAGGACCTCCGTCGCGCGGGACGGGCGCGAGGAACGGGAGAAGAGACGCACGAACTCCTCCAACGTCGGCGGCCGCGGCCCGGTTCCGGGTTCCGGGGCTCATGGCGAAAAAATCACCGGCACCGCATAGACTTTCCCACTCACCGTGAGGAGGCCGCGATGACCGTCGGTTCGGCCAGTTCAAGTCCGATTCCGGCCGGCCTCCCGTGCTGGATCGAGGTCGCCTGCCGCGACGAAGCGGTGTCGCAACAGTTCTACACGGGCTTGTTCGGCTGGCAGTACGACGTGCGCCGCGACCCCGCGGCGCCCACCGGCCGCTACTGGATCTCGTCGCTCGCCGGCGAGCCGACGGGCGGTCTCTACCAAGCCGGGGCGCAGCGCGAGCCCGGCTGGACGCTGCACGTCTCCGTGCCGCACACCGCGAGCGCGGCCGAGTGGGTGGAGCACCTCGGCGGCCAGGTGACGCTGGGACCGGTCGCGATCCCCGATCGCGGCAACATCCTGCACGCGATCGACGCGGCGGGCGCACCCGTGGTCTTCTGGGAGGCGCCGCAGGACTGGCGGTTCATGACCGGCATCCCCAACACCTTCAGCGGCGCCGACCTCAACGCGCACGACGGCCCGGCGGCCGATCACTTCTACACCAAGCTCTTCAACTACGCGAGCCACCAGATCGGCGACGGCGAGAGCGTCGACTACGCGGAATACCTCATCGAGCACACGCCCGTGCTCTACCGCTACGTGATGGGCCCGGAGTACAGCCGCGACACTCCCCCGCACTGGCTCGTCTACTTCGAGGTCGACCCGGCGCGCGGCTGCGACGCGACGGCGGGGCAGGCGCTGATGCTCGGCGGGGACGTGGTGATCCAGCCGTACGACACGTCCTTCGGCCGCATGGCGATCCTCGCCGACCCGGACGGCGCGGTGTTCGCGGTGATCGACCACTCGCGCACGCTCGACGACGTCGGCCGCGCCGAGGTCGACGACCCTTACGACGACTGAGCTTCACGACAACTGAGCTTTACGACGACTGAGGCCGCAGCAACCCCGTCAGCGCCGCGATCGCGGCGTAACCCCCGGCGACGATCCACATCGCCGTGCCCGGCAGCAGCCCGCCGACGAGCGCGACACCCACCGCGCCACCGGTCTGGCGCGCCGCGTTGAGCACGCCCGCGGCGATGCCTGCCTTGCCGGGCAACGCGTTCATGGCCAGCGACGTCATCGCGGGCATCGCGAGCGAACAGAACCCGAAGACCAGCGAGAACACCACCAGCAGCACCAGCGAGCGCTCGTCCGGCAGCACCGCCATCCCCGCCGCGCCGGCCAGTGCCGTGAGACTTCCGACGACGATCGGCAGACGCGAGCCGAACCGGTGCGTGAGCCGGCCGCTGACGAACGCGTTGAGCCCCACCGCGAGTGTGAGCGGCACGAGGGCGAGCCCGGCGACGAGCGCGCTCAGGTGCCACACGCGTTGCAGGAACAGAGCGAGGCAGAACAGTGTGCCGTAGAGGCAGAAGTTGAACAGGCCGCCGATCGCCGTCGCCACGGCGAAGGCCCGTACGCGCAGCACACCCAACGGCAGCACGGGCGCGGCGATCGCCTTTTCCGCGACCACGAACGCGATCCCGGCTACGACGCCGACTCCGACGAGCACCAGCGTGGTCGCGTCCGCCCAGCCCGCGTGGCCGGCCTCGATGAGCCCGGCGACCACACACGCCAGCGCGGCCGTGCCGAGGACCTGCCCGACGCCGTCGATGCGGGTTTGCCGGCGCGGCGTGGTTTCGGTGACGTACCGGCGGGTCAACGCGATCGCGATCAATCCGACGGGGACGTTCACCGCGAAGACGAGCCGCCAGTCGGCCAGCCCGACCGCGAGGCCGCCGAGCATCGGCCCCGCCGCGAGCCCGACGCCGCTCATGCCGCCCCACACGCCCAACGCGCGGGCCCGGGCGCCGGCCTCGGGGAACTGGTGCACGATCAACGCCAGCGACGACGGCAGCAGCGCCGCCGCGCCGGCCCCCTGCACCGCGCGGGCGGCGACGAGCCACGGCAGGGAATCCGCTGCGGCACAAGCGATCGAGGCGAGCACGAACACCGCGACGCCGATCTCGAAGACGCGCCGCGAACCCCACCGGTCCCCGGCCTCGCCCCACGTGAGCAGGAACGCGGCGAGCGCGACGGTGTAGGAGTCGACCACCCACTGCAGCGCGGCCGTGGACGGTTCGCCGAACTCGGCGCCGATGGCGGGCAGCGCGAGGTTCACGATGGTCGCGTCGAGCGTGATCATCACGAACCCGAGGCACACCGCGGCGAGTGCGAGCCGGGCCGAGGAACGTTCGCGGGTCGAAGCTGGGGTCGAGGCGGTCATGACCTCGAGTGAAACGCGCCGACGCTTCGGTGGTCCACGAACCGTTCGCTACCCCTGGGAGGCCGAAGCTCCCAGCGCAGGTCCGCGGGTCGGGTCGATCAGGGGGGTCAGGCGCGTCACGCGGGGACGAACGCCGACAGCAGCAACCAGGAGACGACGGCCGAGGGCAGCAGCGAGTCGAGGCGGTCCATGATCCCGCCGTGGCCCGGCAGGAGCGTGCCCATGTCCTTGATGCCGAGGTCGCGCTTGATCAGCGACTCGACGAGGTCGCCGAGCGTCGCGGTGAGCACGATGGCCGCGCCGAAGACGGCGCCCTGCCAGGTGTGGCCGTGGAGCATGAGGCTGATCGTGAGGATGCCGGCGACGATGCCGGCGACCATCGACCCGGCGAAGCCCTCCCAGGACTTCTTCGGGCTGATCGTCGGTGCCATCGGGTGCTTGCCGCCGAGCACGCCGGCGATGTAGCCGCCGGTATCGGAGGCGACCACGGCGATGAGGAACGTGAGGACCCGGCCGACACCATCCTCGGGCGGCACGAGCATCGCGGCGAACGCGCCGAACAGCGGCAGGTACGCGCTCGCGAACACCGACGCCGAGATGTCGCGCAGGTAGCCGTCGGCGCCGCCGGGCAGCCGCCAGAGCAGGCAGGCGAGCACCGTGATGACGAACGCCGTGAGCGCGCCCGCGCGGCCGAACGGCCAGGCCAGCCAGATCATCGCCTGGCCGCCGACGAGCACGGGGATCATCGCGACCTTGATGTTCGCGACGCGCTTGAGCACGCCGGCGAACTCGAAGGTGCCGACCCCGATCGCGATCGCGATGACCCCGATGAAAATGAAGCGGACGGTGAGCAGGGAAACGATGATGGCCGCGCCGAGCAGCACGCCCACGCCGATGGCCGCAGGCAGGTTTCGCCCGGCCCGGGAGTCCTTCTTGGCCGGCTCCGGCTGCGCAGCGGGTTCCGGCTGTCCGCCCGGTTCGGGCTTGTCAGCCGGCTCTGGCTGTGGGGTGTGCTCCACCCGCTCTTCTCGTTCCTCGCTCACCTGGCTCATCAGACCTCGAGCAGCTCGGCTTCCTTGTGCTTCACCAGCTCGTCGACCTGGTGCACATAGGTGTCGGTGAGGTTCTGCAGCTCCTTCTCGGCGCGCGCGACCTCGTCCTCACCCGCTTCGCCGTCCTTGGCGATCCGGTCGAGCTCTTCCTTCGACTTGCGGCGGATGCTGCGGATCGAGACGCGGGCGTCCTCGCCCTTGCTCTTCGCGACCTTCACCATCTCCTTGCGCCGCTCTTCGGTGAGCTGCGGGATGACGATGCGGATCACGTTGCCGTCGTTGCTCGGATTCACGCCGAGGTCGGACTCGCGGATGGCCTTCTCGATGGCACCGAGCTGCGTCTGGTCGTAGGGCTTGATCAGCGCCATTCGCGCCTCGGGCACGTTGACACTCGCCAGCTGGTTGAGCGGGGTCATCGCGCCGTAGTACTCGACGACGATGCGCGAGAACATCGACGGGGTGGCCCGGCCGGTCCGCACCGACGTCAGGTCGTCCTTCGCGACGGACACCGCTTTTTCCATCTTCTCCTCGGCGTCGAGGAGGGTCTCGTCGATCACGGCTACTCCCGGTGTTGTGATTGTCGAACCTGTGCTGATCCCAGCAGGTCTAGGCCGACGCCCCGTCGGCGGGGGTGTTGACCAGCGTCCCAATCCTCTCACCACTCACCGCACGGGCGATGTTCCCCTCGGTGAGCAGGTTGAAGACGATGATCGGCATGTTGTTGTCCATGCAGAGGCTGAACGCGGTGGCGTCGGCGACCTTGAGGCCGCGCTCGAGCACCTCGCGGTGGCTGATCTCGTGGAACATCGTGGCGCTCGGGTCGGTCTTCGGGTCAGCGGTGTAGACACCGTCCACGGCCTTGGCCATGAGCACGGCTTCGCAGCCGAGCTCCAGCGCGCGCTGTGCGGCGGCGGTGTCGGTGGAGAAGTACGGCATGCCGACCCCGGCGCCGAAGATGACCACGCGGCCCTTCTCCAGGTGCCGCTCGGCGCGGCGCGGGATGTACGGCTCGGCGACCTGGCCCATCGTGATGGCGGTCTGCACGCGCGTGGGCAGGCCTTCCTTCTCCAGGAAGTCCTGCAGGGCCAGGCAGTTCATCACGGTGCCCAGCATGGCCATGTAGTCGGCGCGGTCACGGTCCATCCCTCGCTGGGACAGCTCCGCGCCGCGGAAATAGTTACCCCCGCCGATCACCACCGCCACCTGCACGCCGGTGCGCGCGACCGCGGCGATCTGGCGCGCAACGGAGTGGACGACGTCGGGGTCGACCCCGATCGAGCCGCCACCGAACATCTCGCCGCCCAGTTTCAGCAGCACCCTTCGGTAGCCACCGTCGACCCGGTCACCCATTTGTGTGTCGCCTCCCGTGCTCACTCGCCGCGGACCCCTTCGTGAGGGAGCATCCTCGGCCGGACCCGACTGTGCCCCGTCCCCGCACCGCGGAGACGGGGCACAGTCGCAGAACTTAGACCCAGTACCTCGCTCAGGCCTGGCCGACCTCGAACCGGGCGAACCGGGTCACGGTCACGCCGGCCTCGTCGAGCAGAGCCTTCACGGTCTTCTTGTTGTCCTTGACCGACGGCTGGTCGAGCAGGACGTTGTCCTTGTAGTACGCGGTGACCTTGCCCTCGATGATCTTCGTGAGGGCCTGCTCCGGCTTGCCCTCTTCGCGGGCGGTCTGCTCGGCGATGCGGCGCTCGTTCTCGACGATCTCGGCCGGCACCTCCTCGCGGGTCAGGTACTTCGCGCGCAGCGCGGCGACCTGCATGGCGGCACCGCGGGCGGCGTCGGCGTCGTCACCGGTGAACTCGACGAGCACGCCCACGGCCGGCGGCAGGTCCGAGCCGCGGCGGTGCAGGTAGGTGGCGGTCTTGCCCTCGAACGCGACCACGCGGCGCAGCTCGAGCTTCTCGCCGATGCGGGCCGAGAGCTCCTGCACGGTTTCGATCACGGGCTTGCCGTCGAGGTCGGCGGCCTTGAGGGCCTCGACGTCGCTGGTCTTGAGGGTCTTTGCGACCTCGACGATCTTCGCGGCGAGCTGCTGGAAGTCGTCGTTCTTGGCGACGAAGTCGGTCTCGGAGTCGAGCTCGATGAGCACGCCGCCATCGCCGGTGACGAGGCCCTCGGCGGTGGCGCGCTCGGCGCGCTTGCCGACGTCCTTGGCACCCTTGATGCGCAGGAACTCGACAGCCTTCTCGAAGTCGCCTTCGTTCTCTTCGAGGGCCCTCTTGCAGTCCATCATGCCGGCGCCGGTCATCTCGCGCAGGCGCTTCACGTCAGCGGCGGTGTAGTTCGCCATCGTGTTGAATCCGTCCGTTTCAGGTACGTGTGAGGTGATCAGCGCCCGGGCGGCCCTGCGCGGGCCGCCCGGACACGGTGGATCAGGAGTTGGCCGGGGCCTGCTCGGTCACGGCTTCGGGGGTCGCCTCGGTAGCGGCCTCGGTGGCCGCCTCCGTCGCGGCAGCCGCCTCGGTGGCGTCCGCGGCTGCGGTCTCCGAGCCGGCGAGCAGCTCCTTCTCCCACTCGGCCAGCGGCTCGTCCGACGCCACGCCCGGCTCCGGCTTCGCGTCGGCCGACGCGCCACCTCGGCTCGAACGGGCCATCAGCCCGGCGGCGGCGGCCTCGGCCACCACCTTGGTGAGCAGCGCGGCCGAGCGGATCGCGTCGTCGTTGCCCGGGATCGGGTAGTCGACCTCGTCCGGGTCGCAGTTGGTGTCGAGGATCGCGACGACCGGGATGTTCAGCTTGCGAGCCTCGCCGACGGCGATGTGCTCCTTCTTCGTGTCGACGATCCACACCGCGCTCGGCACCTTGGCCATGTCGCGGATACCGCCGAGGGTCTTCTCGAGCTTGTCCTTCTCACGGGTGAGCGTGAGGATCTCGCGCTTGGTGAGACCCGCGAAGCCGCCGGTCTGCTCCTGGGCCTCGAGCTCCTTGAGACGCAGGAGGCGCTTGTGCACGGTCTGGAAGTTGGTCAGCATGCCGCCGAGCCAGCGCTGGTTCACGTAGGGCATGCCCACGCGCGCGGCCTCGTTGGCGATGGCTTCCTGAGCCTGCTTCTTCGTGCCGACGAACATGATCGTGCCGCCGTGCGCGACGGTTTCCTTGATGAACTCGAACGCACGGTCGATGTACGTCAGCGTCTGCTGCAGGTCGATGATGTAGATGCCATTGCGCTCGGTGAAGATGTAGCGCTTCATCTTCGGGTTCCACCGACGCGTCTGGTGCCCGAAGTGCACGCCGCTGTCGAGCAGCTGCTTCATGGTGACGACGGCCATTGCCGGAATCACACCTTCTCTGTAGTCGCGCACCCCCGCGGTTCGCGCCGCGGACGTGCTCGTTCGGTTTGTCGCTCGCGGCCGGGTGACCGCTCGCCCTGGTGCTCGTGCCGGCATCCGGACCCCGCGGCTCTCACTTCCGAGAACCCCAGGGACCGCCGGGCGCCGTGCGACTCCTCCGTCCGGACCTCCGCTGGTGTTTCAAGCGGAACCGGCCGGGGCTGCGCGCACGAGCACGCGAAGTCAGCCCAGCGAGTGGGCTGCGGGAAAGATTCTACCCCCTGCCACCAGGGGCGCCCCCACCGGCAGCGCTCCCGCCCGGCGGAGTTGTCCACAACTCGGGCCACCTGTGGACAACTCGCCTTGTTGGCAGGGTGCCGGTCCGGGGGTGCCTCATGATCGAACCCGTGACGACGACCTCGTGTTCCTCGATGCGTTCCTCGATGCCGCGGCCGGGCTTTGCACTGGGGCGTGGCGGTTTGCGGCCGGTGCGTGTTCTGCGTGCTTCGGGCGTGGGCGCTTCTGCTGCGCTCGACGCTCCGGGTGTTCTGGCCGCTTCAGGCGCCTTGCCTGCTTCAGCCGGCGAGCGGGCTTCGGTTGCGCTGGGTGCTCTGCGGATGCCTTGGGTCTCCCGATCCGCTCCACCTGAGCAGTCTCCTCAGCGGGGGCGGCATCGGCGCCCTGCTCCACCGTTGTGGATGCGCTGGCTCGAGGTGCTGCACCGGGCCGTGGCGCGGACCCGGCTCGTGGTGGCCGCCGCGCTGGTGCTGCTCACCGTGTTGCCCGGCGCGTGGGCCGGACGGGCACTCGCGGACGTCCCACCTTCGCCGAATGTCGGCGCGCAAGCGGGACGGTTGGCCTGGCCGCTCACGCCCCGGCCGAAAGTCACCCGGTTCTTCGAACCACCCGCCACGGTCTACGGGCCCGGCCACCGCGGCGTCGATCTGGAAGCCGCTGCGGGGCAACAGGTTCTCGCGGCCGACATGGGCGTCGTGATCTTCGCGGGCCAGGTAGGGGGCCACGGCGTCGTCGCGGTGGATCACGACGGTGGCCTCAGCACGACCTACCTGCCGCTCACCCCGGCCGTGGCCATCGGCGACCAGGTGTACCGCGGCCAGCCGCTGGGGACCGTGGCCGCCGGGCACCCCGGCTGTCCCACCGCCACGTGCCTGCATTGGGGCGCCCGCAAAGGAGAGGAGTACATCGATCCGCTGGCCCTCGTCGGCACGCCGGGCCGAGTCCGCCTGAAACCCTGGGCCGACCCGCACTGACGGGCCCGTGCTCAGGTGCTCGGCTGCTCCGTGAGCTTCGCGCGCAGCCGCATCACGGCGCGGGTGTGGAGCTGGCTCACGCGGGACTCCGTGACGCCCAGGACCTTGCCGATCTCGGCGAGCGTGAGGCTTTCGAAGTAGTAGAGGCTGACCACGATCTTGTCGCGCTCGGTCAGCTGGGCGATGGCCTCCGCGAGCTGGCGGCGGTTGTCCTGGTCGACGAGGACGGCGACGGGGTCGACGGCGCCGTCGTCGGGGATTGTGTCGACAAGCGAGCCGCTGTCCTTGCCGGCCGCGACGAGGTCCTCCAGCGCGACGACGCTGGTGAGCTGGAGCTGGCCGTAGAAGTCGCGCAGGTCGTCGAGGCCGATGTTGAGCTCGGTGGCCAGCTCGGCGTCGGTGGGGGTGCGGTGCAGACGCGCGCCGAGGCGCTCGAGGGCGCGCTCGGCCTCCTTCGCCTTGCTGCGCACGGCGCGGGGCACCCAGTCCTGGGAGCGCAGATCGTCGAGGATCGCGCCGCGGATGCGCTGCATCGCGTAAGTCTCGAACCGCAGCCCGCGCGCGGGCTCGAACTTCTCGATCGCGTCGACGAGGCCGAAGATGCCGGACTGCACGAGATCGCCCACGTCGACGTGCGTCGGCAGGCCCGTGCCCACGCGGCCGGCGACGTACTTCACCAGGGGCGCGTAGTGCAGCACCAGCCGGTCGCGCGACGTCTGGTCCGGCTTGTCGGCGAACTGCTGCCACAAGGCCTGGATGCCCGCGTCGACGTCATGACCGGGGCGCCCGTCCTCGCTGACGGCGCCCTCGCCTCCGGCAGTGCTCACCCCGGCGTCCGTGACTTGCGGCGTGGAGGTCATTGCACGGTCGTTCTCGGCATGCGGCTCAGTATGGTCTCCGTGCTCGTGCGGATGCGCGTGCGCCGGTGGTTCGGCCCCGGGTTTTCCGGCCGAGCCGCCACCGGCCTCGTCAGGCCCGTGGGTGTGCTCGGTCATGGATCGCCTTCAGCCGATCGACGGTCACGTGAGTGTAGAGCTGGGTCGTGGCAAGCGTAGCGTGACCGAGCAGTTCCTGAACGCTCCTGAGATCGGCACCTCCTTCCAGCAGATGGGTCGCGGCCGAGTGACGTAGTCCGTGTGGCCCCATGTCGAGTGCTCCGGGTACCGCGGCCACTGCCTCGTGCACCACGCGCCGCGCCGCGCGCGGATCGAGCCGGCTGCCGCGAACCCCCAGGAAGAGGGCCTGTTCCGACTTCGGGCCGGCCAGTTCCGGGCGCCCCGCGTCGAGCCACGCGGCGAGTGCTTCGGCCGCCGGTACGCCGAACGGCACCGTCCGCTCCTTGTTCCCTTTCCCGATCACCGAGACGACACGCCGCCCGAAATCGACCGCGCCGACGTCCAGACCACACAACTCAGACACTCGGATGCCACTCGCGTACAGCAGTTCGACGAGCGCACGGTCACGCAGCGCAACCGGATCCCGCTGCTCGGCTCCCATCGCGGCCGCCTGCATCAACTCGTCCGCCTGATCGGCCCGCAGCACGCCCGGCAACGTCCGGTGCGCTCGCGGCGCCGCGAGCCGGCCGCCCGGGTCCGCCTTCAGCGCGCCCTGCCGGTGAGCCCACGCGGTGAAGGTCCGCGCCGCCGCCGCCCGCCGCGCCAACGTCGTTCGACCCGCCCCGTCGGCCCGCTGCCCGGCAAGCCACGCGCGCAGCAGCCCGATGTCGAGATCGGCGAGCCCGCGGCTGTCGTCCTCCGCCGCGGTCAGGAACCCCAGCAACGACACCACGTCTCCCACATACGCCCGCACCGTGTGCGGCGACAGCCCGCGCTCCAGCGTCAGATGCCGTTCGTACTCGGCCACCACCGCGCGCTCCGGCCCGGGCAACCCGTCGCGCACCGCCCGCAGATCCGGCCGCTGCGGGCCTTTCCGGTGCCCCGAGACGCGCGGGACCGCGTCCCGGCGGGCGCTCGCTGACGACATGGCGATCACGCTGCGCGAACCACCGCCCGAGGTCAAGCATCGCCACGCCGTTTTCCTCTGTGCCGCATGCACATTCCGCCGCCACGTGGGCTGTGCGCCGTCCGCCGAGCGCCGCGGTCGTTGCCGGTCACCGAGGTGCGAGCGGGTGGTGGGGCGCCGGCCGGGTGCCGCACCACGCGACCGAACAGCCTGTCCGGCGCCAATCAAGGTCCCGCGGACCTGCGCGGATACCGTGCGGGCGTGCAGCCAAGCGCTGCGGCGTCCGGCGCCATCCGGCATCGAGGGGTCCGGGGCCACCTACGAAATTCGGTGCCGTTCGCTGCGGATCGATCCGTGGCCACGCGTAGCCGCGCTCCGTGCGGCCGAGCGCGACGACAAGCGCCGTTCACTTCGGTGCCGCGCGGACGATGCGGCGCCACCCGGTGTCGCCGCGGACGGCGAAGCCGTCGATTTCCAGCTCGGGCAACAGGGCGCGCACGCGGTCGACCGGGACCCCCGATTCGGTGGCGACGTGGTCGGCCGAGCGGCCGGCACGGGGTACGAGTGCCTCGTAGACGCGGAGGGCTTCGGGGGCGAGGACGTCGGTGGGGCGGCGCGGCCGGGGGTTTTCCGGTTCGGCGGCGGGGCCGAACCGGCCGACGGTGTCGACGACCTCGTCGACGGAGGTGACGAGGGTGGCCTTGCAGTCGCGGATGAGGGCGTGGCAGCCGGCGGAGTTGCCGGACTGGACGGGGCCCGGCAGCGCCATCACGACTTTGCCGAGGGCGCCCGCGGTGGTGGCGGTGTTGCGCGCGCCGCTGCGGATGCCGGCTTCGATGACGACGGTGCCGTCGGTGAGACCGGCGATGAGGCGATTGCGGACGAGGAAGCGGTGGCGCGCGGGAGGGGTGCCGGGGGCGTACTCGCTGACGACGGCGCCGCCGTTGTCGGCGATGCGCCTCAGCAGGTCGACGTGTCCGGCCGGGTAGCCGATGTCGACGGCGCAGCCCAACACCGCGACCGTGACTCCCCCGGCGCCGAGGGCACCGCGGTGGGCCGCGCCGTCGATGCCGAGGGCGGCACCGGAGAAGACCGGGACGTCGCGAGTCGCAAGGCCGTGGCCGAACTCGGCGGAGTTGTGTTCTCCGTAGTTCGTCGCGAGGCGCGCTCCGACGACGGCGACCGCGCGGTCGGCTGCCTTCGCGAGGTTCGCGCCGCCGCGGACCCAGAGGGCGAGCGGGGCGGCGACGTTCTCGACTCCGCGGCCGCTCGCGACCGCCAGCGAGAGCAACGGCCACGCCGGCCACTCGTGGTCCTCGGGCACGACCAGACGGGCTCGGGTTTTCGCGGCCGTCTCCAGATCTTGCTCGGCCAGGTCGACTTCGCGTCGGGCCGCGGTTTCGCGGCGGACCTTGTCGGGGCAGTCGCCGCTGCGGACGCGGGCCGCGGCCTCGACCGGGCCGCGCTCGCCCACGAACGCGACCAACGCCGGCGCCGGCGGCTCGGCAACGCGCAGCAGGTAAGCACGGGCGAGGCGTTCTTCGTCGGTCGCGGTGGCGACGGGCTGTTCGGTGGGCAGGGCCGTCATGCCGCACCTCTCAGTCTCACGAGCGACAGCGGGCGCGGCACGAGAACGGCGCGGACGCGGGCGCGATCGCGTTCGGGCGGGTTGTGGGGATTCGGAATGAGACGCAGGTGGCGTTTCACGACGGATTCCTTTCGGGGGCGGGTCATGCGGCGGTCCTTTCGCGGAAGTCGAGCGCGGCGGCGACGTGGTCGGGGGTCGGGTGGGGCGTGGCGGACAGGTCGGCGAGCGTCCAGGCGATACGAAGGCAACGGTCGGCACCGCGGGCCGTGAGGAGGCCGCGGTCGAGGGCGCGGTCGAGCAGGGCGGTGGTGGGCGACGGCAACACGAATTCGCGGCGGAGGGCGGGGCCGGGGACGTCGGAGTTGGCGCGCCAGCCGTGCGTGCGCCAGCGATGGGCCGCGCGGTCGCGGGCGGCCAGGACGCGAGCGCGGACCGCCTCGGACGATTCGGGCTCCGCGGACTGGTGCGCGGAGATGGCGGTCAGCGGACGCAGGCGCACGCGGAGGTCGACGCGGTCCAGCAGCGGCCCCGAGATCCGCCCGAGGTAACGGCGCCGGACGATCGGCGAGCAGATGCAGTCGGTCTCACGCGGCGGCGCGCAGGGGCACGGGTTGGTGGCCAGGATGAGCTGGAAACGGGCCGGGTAGCGGACGGAGCCCTTCACGCGCGAAATGCGGACCTCGCCTTCTTCGAGGACGGTGCGCAGTGAGTCGAGGCGGTGGCCGCTGAACTCGCAGACCTCGTCCAGGAACAGCACCCCGCGGTGGGCCCGGCTGATGGCACCGGGCGTCGCGATGCCGCTGCCACCACCGACAAGCGCCGCGACGGTGATCGAGTGGTGCGGCGCGACGAACGGCGGCACGGTCACCAGCGGCGAAGCCTTCGACAGGGAGCCGTCGATGGAGTGGATGGCGGTGACCTGCAGTGATTCCTCTTGCGACAACGCCGGGAGCAGGCCCGGCAGGCGTTTGGCGAGCATGGTCTTGCCGACGCCCGGCGGGCCGGTGAGCAGCAGGTGATGCCCACCCGCCGCGGCAACTTCCAGGGCCCAGCGGGCTTCTGGTTGGCCGACGACGTCTGCGAGGTCCGGCACTTCCGGTGGTTCGGCTGCGACGGGTTCCGGACTCGACTCGAGTTCGCCTTCGCCCTTGAGCCACGCGACGAGGTCGGCCAGGCGCGAGACGCCGGCGACCTCGATGCCGTCGACGAGCGCAGCTTCGTAGAGCGACTCCGACGGGACGACGGCTCGCTCGTAACCGGCGGCTCGTGCGGCCAGGAGCCCGGGCAGTACTCCGCGGACGGGGCGGATGCGGCCGTCGAGGGCAAGTTCGCCGAGGAGGATGGTGCGGAGGAGTTTTGTCGCCGGGACGGCGCCGTTAGCGGCGAGCACCGCGGCGGCGATCCCCAAGTCGTAGCCAGAGCCCACCTTCGGGAGGTTGGCCGGCGAGAGACCGAGCGTGACTTTGCCGTCGGGCCAAGGCTGGCCGGAGTTGCGGACAGCTGAACGCACGCGATCTTTCGCTTCCCTCAGCCCAGCATCGGGCAGGCCGACCAGGGTCACCCGGCTGAGCCCGCCGCCCAGGTCGGCCTCGATCTCGATCACCCGGCCTTCGATCCCCAGCAGCGCGACGCTCCATGCTTTGGCGATGGGCATCAGGCCACCTCCGCAACGAACTCGGTGTGGCAACGCCCGACATCGAGCCGCCCGCAACACTGCATCTTCGCTGTGAGCAGCACGCGCTCCGTGGAGATATCCGCCCGAGGCGCCGGGGCTGGCGTGAGGTCGTGGTTTCGGGCCAGCGCAACGCGGGGCAACTTCGCGAGGAACCCGGCTCCACGTGAGTCGCGAGGCTCGTCGGAGTGGGTGCAGTGCGGGTTCTGCCGGCGTGGAACGCGGTGGGCAGAAGTGATGGGCATCAGAAGGCTCCCGCGATGTGGTGGACCTGTGGGTGGGCCCCGGCGGGGGCGAAGACGGTCACGACGTCGTAGCGGGTGCGGCACCAGCCGACGCGGTGGGCGCGCAGCCAGCGTTGGGCGGCGCGGTGGACGCGGGTGATCTTTTCGGCCGTCACGGATTCCGCGGGGGAGCCGTAGGCGTTGGTGGCGCGGGTTTTGACCTCGCAGAAGACGACCTTGTCGCCGTCGGCCAGTACTAGGTCGAGTTCGCCTTCGCGGCAGAGCCAGTTGCGGCTGAGCACCACCAGGCCCGCGTTCTGCAGGTGCCGGGCCGCCAGGTCTTCGCCCCAGCGGCCGAACGCGCGGCGCCACTGAGCGCCCGGGTCCGGGCCGTCGTTCATCGCTCCCCCTCGGCCGCGCCGTCGCCGGGCCTTTGCCGGCTGTCACGATGCGTGTGCGACCAACCGTCGCAGAGTGACGAGGGAAGGCGCCACTATCGAAAAGCCGAGCTGTGGACAACTGGGGGGTTGTGGATAACCGTGGCAAGCCTGACGGCAGGCGGCGTGAAAATGTCGGTGCCCGGTGCTAGAGCCAGGAACGCAAAATGGCCACCCGGGCGAACCCGGGTGGCCGGTGAAACCGAGAGGGACCTCAGCCCGAGAAGGGGCCGTCCTCAGGGAGGCGCAGGTCGGGTTTGTCGAGTTCCTCCACGTTGACATCCTTGAACGTGATGACGCGGACGTGCTTCACGAAGCGGGCCGGGCGGTACATGTCCCAGACCCACGCGTCCGACATGCGGACCTCGAAGTACACCTCGCCGCCGCCGTCGCGTACCTGTACGTCGACTGCGTTGGCCAGGTAGAACCGCCGCTCGGTCTCCACCACGTACGAGAACTGGCCGACGATGTCGCGGTACTCGCGGTACAGCGAGAGCTCCATCTCGGTCTCGTACTTCTCGAGATCCTCTGCGCTCATGAAATCCGCGCCCCTCCTCGCGTTCGTCTTGCTGCTCCGGCGGCGGAGCGTTCATTCTTACCCACCGAGCGGGCCAGGGCACGGACCGGCGCGCTCGGGTTTTCCCGAGAACCATTCTCCTCCGCGGCGGCTTCCGAAGCCGCGTTCTCCAGAGCAGCGTAGGTGAGCACGACCGGATGCGGTGGGGTGAGTCCGTGTGCGAGGGCCGCGGTGGCCACATTCGTGTAGGACCAGCGGTGCGCGGGGCTCGGACCGTGCTCGGTGAGAGCCCGCACGTGGTCGGCGGTGCTGTAGCCCTTGTGCACGTCGAAGCCGTAGTGCGGCAGCTCGCCGTGCAGGCCGGCCATGATGCGGTCACGCGTCACCTTCGCGAGCACCGACGCCGCGGCGATGCTGGCCACGCTGCGGTCGCCCTTGATGACCGCGACGTTGGGCGCCGGGATGCCCGGCACCGGGAAACCGTCGGTGAGCACATACCCGGGATGGTCGCGCAGAGCGGCGACCGCGCGCCGCATCCCCTCCAGGTTCATCACCCGGATGCCGAGCAGGTCGACCTGTTCGGACGGGATCACGATCACCGCGTAGTCGAGGGCACGCTTGAGGACCAGGTCGTAGACGCGGTCGCGGGCCTTCGCGGTGAGCAGCTTCGAGTCGGTGAGCTCCGGCAGCCGCGCGCCGTCGCCGGGGCGCAGCACGCAGGAGGCCACCACGAGCGGGCCCGCGCACGCACCGGCGCCGGCCTCGTCCACCCCGGCAACGGGGCCAAGGCCACGGCGTTCGAGAGCACCCTGCAGACCCCAGAAGAGCTCACCGCGCACGACGGCGCGCGGCGGCCGCAGGGGTTCGGCCGGGGTTCGGGGAGCGGGAACGGTCACTGCCAACCTTCTCGGGCGGGGCACCCTAACGGCGCGCCTTGCGCAGGCCCGCCCTCACTCGCCGGCCGACGAACAGCGTGGGCACGGCCGTGGCGAACCCGAGGCCGAGCGGCAAGCTCTCCTGCCACGCCGGGGCACCGAGGGCCACCGGCTGCGCGTTCGCCTGCGGATCGTGGTCCGAGACCCCGCCCCAGCGACCCGGCGGGAAGACGATGATCCGGGCCTTGCCGATCACGTCGCTCACGGGCACGGCGCCGTTGGCACCGCCCTGGCCCTGGTAACGCGAGTCGGCCGAGTTGTTGCGGTTGTCGCCCATCACCCACAGCGTGCCCTGCGGCACCTTGACCGGCGCGAACGAGTCCTGCATCGCGTGGTCGGGGTTCTCCCAGTGGATGTACGGCTCGTCGAGGGCCTTGCCGTCGACGATCACGCGGTTCTGCGGATCGCAGCACTGCACGGTCTGGCCGCCGACGGCGATCACGCGCTTCACGAAGTCGCGCTCGTCCGGCGGGGCGAAGCCCACCAGCGAGCCGAGACCTCGCAGGCCGCGGACGATGACGTTGGTGGATTCCTGCGGCGCGATCTCGTTCTCGGTCCACGCGGGCGGACCCTTGAACACGACCACGTCACCCGGCGAGGGATCCGTGAAGTCGTAGGTGACGCGGTCGACCAGAATCCGGTCGCCCGTGCAGCCGGGGCAGCCGTGAAGCGTGGCCTCCATGGACCCCGAGGGGATCATGAAGACCTTCGCCAGGAAGGCCTGGATCAGGATCGTGAGCACCAGGGCGATCACGATCAGGATCGGCAGTTCCTTCCAGAACGACCGCTTCTTCTGAGGCTTGCCCCGCCGGTGGGAGCCCCGACGCTCCTCGGAACGAGAGTCCTCCGAGCCGTCGGGGTCATCCTCAGCGGCGTTCTGGGGCACGGGGTCGACCACGTCGCCAGGCTACCGGGTACCGCCTTGCCACTCAGGAGGCAGAGGTGGTCTCGCGGTTCTCGCGACGCTCCTTGATCTTCGCCTTCTTGCCACGCAGGTCGCGCAGGTAGTAGAGCTTCGCGCGCCGCACGTCGCCGCGCTTGAAGACCTCGACCTCGGCCAGGTTCGGCGAGTGCACCGGGAAGGTGCGCTCGACGCCCACGCCGAACGAAACCTTGCGCACGGTGAAGGTCTCGCGGACGCCGCCGCCCTGGCGGCGGATCACGACGCCCTGGAAGACCTGGTTGCGCTCGCGGTTGCCCTCGATGACGCGGACGTGGACCTTGAGCGTGTCGCCCGGGCGGAAGTCCGGGATGTCGGAACGCAGGGAGTGCGCGTCCAGCGCGTCCAGGGTGTTCATCGGTGGTCCGTCCTCGTCGATTCGTGTAACTCGGGTACTTCTCCCCGGGCGCGCAGCAATGCTGCTGCAACTACACCAGGGGCTGATGGCGGGCTCGTGAACGAGGCGGTCCACTCACGCCAACCTGTCGATTATGGCAGAGGCGCTGGTGCTCGCTTCGCACGGGGTCTAGCCGAGGTCCTCGCCGAGCCGGTCGAGTACCTCGTGATCTCGGCTGTTCAGACTACCCTCCGGCAACCGGGCCAGGAGATCCGGGCGCCGCAGGGCCGTGCGCTCCAGCGCCTGATCGCGCCGCCAGCGCTCCACGAGCGCGTGGTTCCCGGAGCGCAGGACGTCGGGCACCGCCAGGTCGCGCCACACTTCCGGGCGCGTGTAGCTGGGGCCTTCGAGCAGCCCGTCGGAGAACGAGTCCTCGGCCGCCGACCGCGCGTTGCCGAGCACGCCCGGCAGCAGCCGGACCACGGCCTCCACGATCACGAGCACCGCGGCCTCGCCGCCGACCAGCACGTAGTCGCCGATCGACACCTCGTCCACGGGCATGCGGCGCGCGGCGTCGTCGACTACGCGCTGGTCGATGCCCTCGTAGCGGCCGCACGCGAAGACCAGGTGCTGCTCCCTGGCGTACGCGTGGGCCAGCTCCTGGGTGAACGGCTTGCCCGCCGGCGTCGGGACCACGAGCCGGGTCTCCTGCCCGCAGACCTCGTCGAGCGCCGGGCCCCAGATCTGGGGCTTCATGACCATGCCGGGGCCGCCGCCGTACGGCGCGTCGTCGACCGCGCGGTGGACGTCATGGGTCCACTCGCGCAGGTCGTGCACGCCGATCTCGATGAGGCCGCGGTCGATCGCCCGGCCCAGCAGCGCGGCGCGCAGCGGGTCGAGGTATTCGGGGAAGATCGTGACGACGTCGATGCGCACGCTCACCACCTCCGGTGCGGGGGGAACGGGATCACGTCAGTCCTCGTCCAGCAGGCCTTCGGGCGGGTCCAGCACCACGCGCCCGCCCGCGACGTCGACCGTCGGGACGATCGCGCGCACGAACGGCACGAGCACCTCACGGCCGTCGACGTCGAGCTCCAGCAGCTCCCCCGCCGGCGAGTGGACGACCTCGACGACCTTGCCCACGACCGTGCCGTCGGCCAGCTCGGCGCTGAGGCCGGCCAGCTCGTGGTCGTAGAACTCGTCGGGGTCGCCCGTCGGCGGGAGTGCGGCGGTGTCGATGAGCAGCAACGCGCCGCGCAGGGTCTCCGCGACGTCGCGCGTGGGGACCTGTTCGAAACGCACCAGCAGCCGCCCGCTGTGTTCGCGGGCGGCTGTAATGGTGAGATCCCTCTTGCTGCCGTCACGCAGCTGCGTCGTGACGACCGCACCGACGGCGAACCGCTGTTCGGGCGAGTCCGTGCGCACATCCACCGCGAGTTCCCCGCGGATGCCGTGCGCCTTGGCGATGCGGCCGACTACGACGTCCATCCTGACCGTCCGAGTTCCGCCGCGGGTCAGCGATCGGTGTCGACGACGTCCACACGGACGCCGCGGCCACCGATGCCGCCCATCACGGTGCGCAGGGCGGTCGCCGTGCGACCACCCCGGCCGATCACCTTGCCGAGGTCGTCGGGGTGCACGTGCACCTCGAGCGTGCGGCCACGGCGAGTGGTCAGCAGCTCGACCCGGACCTCGTCCGGGTTGTCGACGATCCCGCGCACCAGGTGCTCGAGGGAGTCAGCGAGAAAACTCACTCGGACTTCTCGCCCTCAGCGGCTTCGGCCTTCTCGGCCTCGGCCTTCTTGGGAGCGGACTTCTTCTTCGGCGTGGTGGCCTCGGCGGAGGGCTCCTCGCCGGCCGCGGCCAGCGCCGCGTTGAACAGGTCCTGCTTGGACGGCTTCGGCTCGGCCACCTTCAGGGTGCCCTCGGCGCCCGGCAGGCCCTTGAACTTCTGCCAGTCACCGGTGATCTCGAGGATGCGCTGGACCGGCTCGGTCGGCAGGGCGCCGACGCCCAGCCAGTACTGGGCGCGGTCGGTGTCGACCTCGATCAGGCTCGGCTCTTCCTTCGGGTGGTACTTGCCGATCGTCTCGATGGCCTTGCCATCCCGGCGGGTGCGCGCGTCGGCGACGATGATGCGGTAGTACGGCGCACGGATCTTGCCGAGGCGCTGCAGCTTGATCTTGACGGCCACGGGTGTGGGTACTCCTCAGTGCTGGTGCAGGGTGGGCGCTCGTCGACCGCGTGGGGACACGATCACAGGTGCCCCGAAACAGGAGCCCCCGAACGGCGAGAGGGTCCGGACGGAAGCGGGCAAGCGAACATTCTGCCAGATGGCTCGAAGTGCCTGCGCAGGGCCTCGGAACAGACCCGGAACGCACCTCAGAACGAGCTGACCCCGAGCGAGCCGAGCAGGATCGCGACCGAGGGCAGGAAGTTGTTCATCGAGTGCGCCACAACGCTTCCCGGCAGCCGGCCCGTGGCGAAGCGCGCGAGACCGATCGGCACGGCGATGACCAGCAGGAGCGTGGTCCGCAGTGGTTCGAGGTGGCTGGCGGCGAACACGGCCGTGGACAGCAGGAAAGCCGCCATGCGACCCCATCGTTCGCTGCGCCACTGCAGCCGCTCCACCGCTCCCCAGAGCAGGCCGCGGTAGATGATCTCCTCGCAGATCGGCCCGAGCAGCCAGAGGTAGACGAACGTCACGATGGCCGCGGACACCGACATCTTCCGGTCGTCCACCAGCGCGCTGATCGCCGACGTCGCGTCGGCCGAGCCCACGATCTCGGTCCACACCCAGGCGCTCAGCGACGTGAGCACCAGCCCGAGCAGGCCGAACTTGAGCCCGATCTTCACGTCGGACCAGCGCCACTCCAGGCGCAGGTCGATCTTGGGTCCGTTGCCGCGCACGACCGTGGCCAGCAGCGCGACGCCCGCGGCGATCATCGCGGGCAGCATCGTGCCCAGCAGCACCGTGCGGATCGGCAGCGGCTGCCCGGCCGGCGGATCGCCCAGCAACGCGCTCACGAACGCGGCCGACGCGATGAGCACGGCTTCCACGAGCAGGAACGCCCCGAAGCCCCACCGGTGCGGCGGGAACTCGCGCGGGGCGCTCACCAGGTCCTCCGGACGGATCGGCGTGGCACCCGGAATCGGTTCCCGGGGCTGGGAAGTAGTCACGCCCGCCCTCCGGTGATCGCTCGGCTCACCGGTCGAGCCTAACCGCCGAGGAGACTTCGCACAGTACTCGGGCGATCACCGGCGAAGGAGGTGTTTCAGCCGAAAACCGTGCCGCGCAGGACGATGTGCGACGGGTGGCGCAGCACCGCGAGGTCCTCACGCGGGTCGGCCGGGTACACGATCAGGTCGGCCGGGGCGCCGTCGGAGATGCCGGGGTGGCCGAGCCACTCGCGGGCGGCCCAGGACGCGCTCGCGAGCGCCTGCTCGCGCGTCATGCCGGCGCGGTGCAGCGCTTCGACCTCGTCGGCGATGAGGCCGTGGGCGACCATGCCGCCGGCGTCGGTGCCGGCGAACACGCGCACGCCCGCCTCGACGGCCGAGGACACCATGTCGGCGACGCCCGCATGCAGGGCCCGCATGTGGGCCGCGTACGTGGGGTACTTCGTGGCCTGGTCGGCGATGCCGGGGAAGTTCTCGATGTTGATCAGCGTGGGCACGAGCGCCACGTCACGGCGGGCCAGCTCGGCCAGCTGGTCGGGGTTCAACGCGGTGCCGTGCTCCAGGCAGTCGATGCCCGCGTTGATCAGCCCCGGCAGGGCGGCTTCGCCGAAGACGTGGGCGGTCACGCGGGCGCCGAGGTCGTGCGCGACGCCGACGGCCTCGGCCAGCACGTCGTCGGGCCACAGCGGCGCGAGGTCACCCTCTCCGCGGTCGATCCAGTCGCCGACGAGCTTGACCCAGCCGTCTCCGTCACGCGCTTGTTCCGCGACGGCCTCGGGCAGCAGCGCCACGTCGTCCAGCTCGATGGCGAAGCCGGGGACATAGCGCTTCGGCAGGGCCAGGTGACGGCCGCACCGGATGATCGTGGGCAGGTCGGCGCGCGCCTGCAGCGGCCGCACGTCGAGCGGCAGACCGCAGTCGCGGATCAGCAGCGTGCCCGCGTCGCGGTCGGTGGCCGCCTGTTCGGCGGCTTCCTCGACCGGCACCGCCCCGCGCGGGCCGAGGCCCGGGTGGCAGTGGGCGTCGACGAGGCCGGGCACCAAGAACCCGCCGGTCGCCAGCGTTTCCGCGTCGGCCACGGGCTCGAACGAGATGCGCCCGTCGGTGATCCAGAGCTCACGCGGCGAGCCGTCGGGCAGGACAGTGCCGGACAGGTGCAGGGCGCTCAATTGTCCGGCGCTCAATTGCTCTTGGGGTCCTTCGGCAGCTTGAACTTCGTCGGGTCGAAGCCCGGCACGTCGTTCATGCCGCCGAGCTGCGACAGGTCGGGCATCCCGCCACCGGTCGGCATGCCACCCGGGGGCAGCATCGGCATGCCGCCGGGGAAGCCGCCGCGGACCTTGGGCTGCGTGGGGCCGCGCCCCTTGCCCTTCTTCCCCTTCTTGCCCTTGCGCGTCTTGCTGCCGCCACCGCCGCCGAAGCCGAAGCGCCCGGCCATCTGGGCCATCATCTTGCGGGCTTCGAAGAAGCGGTTGACCAGGTCGTTGACCTCGCGGACGGAGACGCCCGAGCCGTTGGCGATGCGCAGCCGGCGCGAGCCGTTGATCATCTTCGGGTCGTCGCGCTCGGCCGGGGTCATGCCGCGGATGATCGCCTGCAGCTTGTCGAGGTGCTTGTCGTCGACCTGCGCCAGCTGGTCCTTCATCTGGCCCGCGCCCGGCAGCATGCCGAGCAGGTTGCCGATCGGGCCCATCTTGCGGACGGCGAGCATCTGCTCGAGGAAGTCCTCCAGCGTCAGCTGCCCGCTGGTCAGCTTCGCCGCGGCCTTCTCGGCCTGGTCCTGGTCGAAGTGCTGCTCGGCCTGCTCGATGAGGGTGAGCACGTCGCCCATCCCGAGGATGCGCGAGGCCATCCGGTCGGGGTGGAAGGTGTCGAAGTCCTCGAGCTTCTCGCCGTTGGAGGCGAAGAGGATCGGCTGGCCGGTGACCTCGCGCACGCTCAGCGCGGCACCACCTCGGGCGTCGCCGTCGAGCTTCGTGAGCACCACGCCGGTGAAGCCGACGCCGTCGCGGAACGCCTGGGCCGTGTTCACGGCGTCCTGGCCGATCATCGCGTCGACGACGAACAGGATCTCGTCGGGCTGCACGGCGTCGCGGATGTCCGCGGCCTGCTTCATCAGCTCTTCGTCGACGCCCAGGCGGCCCGCGGTGTCGACCACCACGATGTCGTGCTGCGCGTGCTTGGCCTCTGCGATGGCGCGGCGGGCGACGTCCACCGGGTCGCCGACGCCGTTGCCCGGCTCCGGCGCGAAGGTGACGACACCCGCGCGCTCGCCGACGACCTGCAGCTGCGTGACGGCGTTCGGGCGCTGGAGGTCACAGGCCACCAGCATCGGCGCGTGGCCCTGCTTCTTCAGCCACATCGCGAGCTTGCCGGCGAGTGTCGTCTTACCGGCACCCTGCAGACCCGCCAGCATGATCACCGACGGCGGGTTCTTCGCGAGGTTCAGCCGGCGCGTCTCGCCGCCGAGGATGCCCACGAGCTCCTCGTTGACGATCTTGATGACCTGCTGCGCGGGGTTGAGCGCCTGCGAGACCTCGGCGCCCTTCGCCCGCTCCTTGATCCGGGCGATGAACTCCTTGACCACCGGCAGCGCGACGTCGGCTTCCAGCAGCGCGATGCGGATCTCGCGCGCGGTGGCGTCGATGTCGGCGTCGGACAGCCGGCCCTTGCGAGACAGCGTCTGCAGGGCGGCGGTGAGCCGATCGGAGAGGGTGTCGAACACGGGTGTGCACGCTCCAGCTGGGTCGTCGTTCGCGTACCGGGCATCGCTGGGCGACCCCGGCAACCTCCCAGGGTAGCGGTCCGGGCTCGGCCGCCTCGCGGGTGCGCGAACCTTCGAGAGAAGGTTAGTACGCACATGCGTAATAACTCCATGGGACGTCCTGGGTCAACACAAGAAAATCGCTCGACTCGACGGCGCAAATCGGTAAACATCTGCGTATGACTTCAGCAACGACACCGCGTCCGACGCTGGCCGAACCGGAGGCGGACACCGACGAGAAAGTGCCGTTCAGCCGCATCGCCGCGCTGTTCCGGCCGCACCGGGGACCGATGGCCGCGCTGTTCGTGCTGCTGGTGGTGCAGGCGGGTCTCGGCGTCACCTCGCCGTTCCTGCTGCGCGCGATCCTCGACACCGCGCTCCCCCACCGCGACGCGCTGCTGGTGTCCCTGCTGGCGATGGGGATGATCGCCGCGGCGCTGGGCTCGGGCGCCCTCGGCGTGGCGACGACCGGGCTGTCGAACACGATCGGGCAGCGCGTGATGAACGAGCTGCGCGTGTCGGTCTACGGTCACCTGCAGCGCATGTCGCTCGGCTTCTTCACCCGCACCAAGACCGGCGAGATCCTGTCGCGGGTGTTCAACGACATCGGCGGCGTGGACAACGTGGTCACGACCACCGCGGCCTCGATCGTGCAGAACGGCACCACAGCTCTGGCGATCACCGTCGCGATCCTGATCATGGACTGGCAGCTGGCGCTGCTCTCGCTCGTGGTCGTGCCGCTGTTCCTGCTGTTCACGCTGCGGCTGGGCGGCAAGCAGCGCAAGCTCGCCCGCGGCCGGACCCGGCGGATGGCGCGGCTGACGACGATCGTCGAGGAGTCGTTGTCGGTCACCGGCGTGCTGCTGGCCAAGACCATGGGCAACGAACGGCGGATGCGGGAGCGCTTCGCCGAGGAGTCCCGCGAGGTCGCGGCGCTCGAACGCAGCGCGGCGCTGGCCGGGCGCTGGCAGCGGGCCTCGCGGGTGATGAGCCTGACGATCATCCCGGCGCTCGTGTACTGGGTCGCCGGGCTGGAGCTGGCCGGCGGTTCGGCGCCGGTGTCACTGGGCACCGTGGTGGCGTTCACGAGCATGCTCAACCGGCTGCTCGGACCGGCCACCGCGATGCAGACGGTGAGCCAGAGCGTGGGCGCGGCGAAGGCGCTGTTCGGGCGGATCTTCGAGGTGCTCGACCTGCGCGTGGAGATCGACGACCGGCCGGGGGCGCGGGAGCTGGCCGTGCGCGAGGGCGCGGTGTCGATGCACTCGGTGTCGTTCCGCTACGACGACGACGGCGCGTGGACCCTGCGCGACGTCGACCTCGACGTGGCGCCGGGGACGACCACGGCGCTGGTCGGCTCGACGGGCTCGGGCAAGACCACGCTCGCGTACCTCGTGGCGCGGCTGTACGAGGTGACGGAAGGCCACGTGACCATCGACGGCACGGACGTCCGGGACGTCACGCTCGCGTCGCTGGCCGCGGGAGTCGGGTTCGTGTCGCAGGAGACGTACCTCTTCCACGCGTCGGTCCGGGAGAACCTGCGCTTCGCGAAGCCGGACGCCACCGACGCGGAGATCGAGGAGGCCGCGAAGGCCGCGCACATCCACGACACGCTCGCGAAGCTGCCCGAGGGCTACGACACCGTGGTGGGGCAGCGCGGCTACCGGTTCTCCGGCGGGGAGAAGCAGCGGATGGCGATCGCGCGGATCCTGCTGCGCAACCCGCCCGTGCTGGTCCTCGACGAGGCCACGAGTGCGCTCGACAACCGCACCGAACGCTCGGTGCAGGCGGAGCTCGACCGGCTCGCCGCGGGCCGCACGACGCTGACCATCGCACACCGGCTGTCCACTGTGGAGAACGCGGACCAGATCGTGGTGCTCGACGCCGGCCGGATCGTGGAGCGCGGCACGCACTCGGAGCTGCTGGCGCTCGACGGCCGGTACGCGCGGCTCGTGCGCGGGGAAACCGCCTAATGTGGCGGTATGCAGACCGAAGCCGACACCCGCCGTGCCGACGAGCTGGCCGAGCTGGCCCGCCACGTCCGGGAGGGAGTCGGGCGGCTGAACTGGCGCATGCGCTCGGAGGCGGACTCGCCGTCGCCGGGTCCGACGGTGCTCGCGGTGCTGTCGCGGCTCTACCGCGCGGGCACGCACACGCCGAGCGAGCTGGCCGAGGCCGAGCGGATGCATCCGCAGTCGCTGACGCGGGTGCTGGCTTCGCTGGCGTCTCGCGGGCTGATCACGCGCACCGCGGACCCGTCGGACGGGCGGCGGTCGTTGCTCGACATCACGCACGCCGGGCGGGTGGTGCTGCGGGACTACTCGATTTCGCGGGAGCAGTGGCTGGCGGCGGCGATGGAGCGCGCGTTGAGCCCGACGGAACAACAGCTGTTGCGCATGGCCGCGGATCTGATGGTGCGGATGGCGGATTCCTGAACTCCCCCAGGGGTTCCGGGACGCGGCCGCTCCCCACGGCCGGCCCCGGAACCTAGGCGGAAGGGCTCACCTCCCCGGGAGCCTTCCGCCGCGTGCACGCCAGACGGGTACCCCGTTCCCCGCTCGCCAGACCCCCAGTACCGGGCGAACGCGTTCCGCCTTGCGTTGGGGAGAAGTCTGCCGGGGCACGGGCCGGCGGGGCAGTGTGAAGACCCCCAACCGGAGTTGCGTAGAACTACTCAAGCCGCGGTTCTTCGCCGCGCGCTCGGCTCGGGAACGGGCGCTCGCGGCCTTCTCGGCGGCGGCGCGGGCCGTGGCCGCCACGGTCCTCCGGTGGAGGGGTTTCAGCAACCCGGTGACGCCTTCGGGCTGTTCGCGTGCGGTGGTGTGACAGCTACAAACGGGTGTCGGGCCCCGCGGCTTCGCTCACGCATTCGAACGACGGCCCGGCCTCGGCCAGCGCTTCGGCCGAGCAGCCCACCGCGCACGCCGCCGCCTGGAGCACCTCGGTGACCACCTCGACGTCCACGGACGGCGCGGCCGCCAGGGCCCCGTTTCGCACGTCCACGCGCCGCGCGAGACCGGCCAGTGCGTGCGCGAGCGCGTGCTGCCCCGCGACGAGCTGGGTGACGACCTCGGTGAGCTCCCCCAACGTCGCCGCTTCGCCGTCGGTGCGCAACGAGCCGGCCAGCTCCTCCGCACACGACCTCAGGTGCGCCGCGACCACGGTGGGTGGCAACGAAAGCCTCGGCAGGTTCTGCTCGGACCCCAGCACCCCACACCCCGCCCTCCGCACAGCCGCTCCGGACCCGCGCCATATTGCCACCGGGGCCTGCCTTCGCCAGCGCGACACCCCGATCGTGTGACGGGCGGGTTGGGTAACGGGGCTGGTCAGCCCGTTACGTGCGGGGTCGGGGGTGGGTGGAGGTGTTTACGGGTGTGGACGGTCAGAAGGTCGGGTGATTCGGTGGGATGCGGTTTCTCGCAGGAGCGGCTCGCGTGGGGTGTGCACCCCGAAGCTGGATTGTGTTGACGGCCGGTGAGCCGTTGTCAAGGCGGGAAAGCGTGCCTTGACAACAGCTCGCCGGCCGCAAGAAGGCTTCGGATCGGGGTGCCGGGGCGGGTCTGGGTGCAGGGTTCCGTCGCGTGGATGGGCGGCGGCGGGGAGGGTGAACGCGGCCTGGGTGCGAGATGAGTTGAGCAGGCGGGCGGGGCTCGGGTGGGGGCCAAAGCGCCCCAATGTGGCGTTCGGTGCGTTGAACGCACCGAACGCCACATTGGGTGCGCTCAACGCAACCAACGCCGCATTGGGGCGCGGTCAGCAGGGCGTCAGGTGAGGCGGCGGGCGTAGCCGTCGAGGATCTCGTCGTCGGCAGCGGCGAAGGAACGGCCAGTGGCTTACGTGAGCAGGAGATGGGTTTCAGCGCGCTGTCAGGTTCGAGCGCGGATGGTCGGCCGGTGACGGGCCACAGGAAACCCGTGGCCCGTCTCCGGCTTCACGAAGCGGCAGCCAGGACGGCGTCCTCGACTTTGGCGCGCCAAGGTGAATCGATGGGGCCCGTCGACGGGCTGACGGCGAAGGAGTCCACGACGGCGCCGCCCAGGGTGGTGGCTTTGGCCCAGTGCACGGAGGCGCCCGAGCGGCTCAGGGCGCGGGCGACGCGGAAGAGCAGGCCGATGCGGTCGGTGGCGCGCAGTTCGAGGACCACGGTGTTGGGGCCGCTGGTTTCGTCGTCGAACCAGAGGACCTTGGGCGCGACCACGGACGACGTCATGGTGGCGTAGTCGCGTTCCTTGGCGGCGAGGCGTTGCGTCAGGGGCAGCGTGCCGGCGACGGCGCGGGAGAACTGTTCACGCAGCAGCGTCGAGTCGGGCAGGGAGCCGAATTTGGGTGAGGCGGTGAAGACGCCGACGCGGTCGCGCAGGACGGCGGCGTGGACTTCCAGCGAGTTGAGCGCCAGGACGCCCGCGGCGGGTGCGAGGAGTTCGGCGCGCGACGGGACCGCGAGAGTCACCGTGACGACCTTGCCGTGGGCGGTGATGCGGACCTCGCCGATCCCCGATCGGACGGCTTCGGCCATGAGCTCGCGTTGCGAACTGTCCAGGGGCTCCGGCGCGGTGAAACCCGTGCCATGCAAGGCTTCCTCGCCGGCGGCGACCAAGTCGGCGAGCAACCGGTCCTTCCAATCCGTCCAGACGCCCGGGCCGGTGGCCAGCGAATCGGCGCGCGTCAGGGCGTGGAGCAGGTCCAGCAGCACGACGTCGCCGTCCAGGGTTTTGACGACGCGGGAGACCGTGGCGGGGTCGGCGATGTCGCGGCGGGTGGCCGTGTGCGGGAGCAGGAGGTGATGGCGGACCATCGCGGCCACCGTTTGCACGTCGGCAGAAGGCAACCCGAGGCGCGCGGCCACTTGCGCGGCGATGTCGGCGCCCAGCTCGGAATGGTCGGCGTCGCGGCCTTTGCCGATGTCGTGCAGCAGCGCGCCGATCAGCAGCAGGTCGGGGCGCGCGACCGTAGTGGTCAGGCGGGCGGCCTCGACGCACGCCTGTACGAGGTGCCGGTCCACCGTCCACTGGTGCACAGGCGAACGCGGCGGGAGATCGCGGACCGCGCCCCACTCCGGGAACAGCCGGGCCCACAAGCCGGTGCGATCCAGTGCCTCGACCGCGTCGACCAGGCCCTCCCCCGCGCCGAGCAGCTCGACCAGAGCGTTGCGCGCCTCGTCAGGCCACGGCGCGCGCAGCTCGGGCGCGGAGTCCGCCAGCGTGCGCAAAGTGCCGTGCGCGATGGGTTTGCCCGTGCGCGCCGAAGCAGCGGCGACGCGCAACAGCAGAGCGGGGTCCTTCGCAGGGACGGCGTCGCGGGCCAGCGACACCTCGTCGCCGTGCAGCACCACACCCTCGGCCAACGGGGTGCGCGAAGGCCGACGACCGAACCGCGGCCGGGAAGGTTCCACAGTGGACCGCAGGGCGACGTCCACCGCATAAGCGATCGTCCGCCCCGCCCCGGAAAGCTTGCGCGCCAACGCGAACCGGTCCGCCAGTCCCAGCTCGGCGGCCACGACCTCGGCCTCCGGTGCGCTCAGCACGTCCCGTTCCCGGCGAAGCTCCCGACGCAGCTCTGTGCGCGCGTCGAGCAGCAACGCCTTGGCCGCCAGCAGCTCCTCGCCCGGACGCGCGGTGAGCTGCGCCAACGCCAACGCCTCCAGCACCCCGAAATCCCGCAGGCCCCCGCGGCCGTGCTTGAGATCCGGCTCCGCGGACTGCGCGATCTCGCCGCTGCGCCGCCACCGGGTGCGGACGGAGTCGGCCAGCTCGTCGAGCCGCTTGCGGGCCGTGCGCCGCCACTGATCGCGCGCGGCGGACGCGAGGCGCGCGGTCAGCTCGGCGTCGCCCGCGAGGTGGCGCGCATCCAGCAAGCCCAGCTGCGTCCGCAGGTCCTCCGAAGCGACCTTCAGCGCTTCACCCGGCGTACGCACCGAATGGTCGAGCCCCAGCTTCGCGTCCCACAGCGGATACCACAACGCGTCGGCGAGCTCGCCGACGCGCGGGTTCCCGTTGTGCACCAGCACCAGGTCCAGATCGGAAAACGGCACCAGCTCGCGCCGCCCCAGGCCGCCGACGGCGACCAGCGCGACACCGGGATCAGCGGTGTCCACGCCGGCCGCCGTGGCGCCCTTCGCCAGCCAGAATTCGTACAGGTCCACCAAGGCCGCCCGCAGCGCGGCCGGGCCGTGGCGACCTGTGAGCAGCTGCTCTCGAGCCCGGACCAGTTCACCCCCGTGAGTGCTCACCTAGAGCGCATCCGCTCCGCGCTCGCCGGTGCGCACCCGGATCACGGTCTCGACCGGTGTCACCCACACCTTGCCGTCGCCGATCTTGCCCGTGTGCGCGGCGGAGGTGATGGCGTCGAGGACCTTCTCGACGTTCGCGTCGTCCGTCACGACCTCGATCTTCAGCTTCGCCACGAAGTCCACGGAGTACTCGGCGCCGCGGTAGACCTCGGTGTGGCCCTTCTGCCTGCCGTAGCCCTGGACCTCGCTCACGGTCATGCCGAGCACGCCCAGCTGCTCCAGCCCGGAGCGGATGTCGTCGAGCGTGAACGGCTTGACGATCGCGGTGATGAGCTTCATGCCTTGGTCTCCTCGAGCTTCGCAGGGGCGATGGCGGACTTGACCGGGATCGTGGTCGGCTGGCCGAGCCCGCCGCCCATGCCGGTGAAGTCGTAGGCGCTCTCCGCGTGCTGCGCCTCGTCGATGCCGCTCACCTCGTCCTCGGTGCTGACGCGGAAGCCGCCCGCCTTCTTGATGACGAAGCCGATGATGGCCGTCAGAATGAAGGAGTACCCGAACACCGCGCCCGCCGCGGCCGCCTGCTTGCCCAGCTGGGCGAAGCCGCCGCCGTAGAAGAGCCCGTCGGCGCCGAGGGAGTTGACGCTCGTGGTGGCGAAGAAGCCGATGAGCAGCGTGCCCACGATGCCGCCGACGAGGTGGACGCCCACGACGTCGAGCGAGTCGTCGAACCCGAAGCGGTACTTCAGCGACACGGCCAGCGCGCACAGCACACCGGCGATGACGCCGATCGCGATCGAGCCGAGCGGGCTCACGAAACCACATGCCGGGGTGATCGCGACCAGACCCGCGACGGCGCCGGACGCGGCACCCAGCGTGGTCGGCTTGCCGAACTTCAGCTGCTCTACCAGCAGCCAGCCGAGCACGGCGGCCGCGGTGGCCACGGTCGTGTTGGTGAACGCGACGGCCGCGAGGTCGTTGGCGGCCAGCGAGGAACCGGCGTTGAAGCCGTACCAGCCGAACCACAGCAGCGAGGCACCCAGCAGCACGAACGGCACGTTGTGCGGCCGTCCGGTGTCCTTCGGCCAGCCCTTGCGCTTGCCGAGCACGATCGCGAGAGCCAGACCCGCCGCGCCCGCGTTGATGTGGACCGCCGTGCCACCCGCGAAGTCGAGGGCCTTCAGGTTGTTGGCGATCCAGCCGCCGACGGAGTTCTCACCGAGGAAACCGTTGAACGAGAACACCCAGTGCGCCACCGGGAAGTACACGACGGACACCCAGATCACCACGAACAGCGTCCAGCCCCAGAACTTCGCGCGATCCGCGATCGCACCGGAGATCAGCGCCGGCGTGATGATCGCGAACATCAGCTGGAACATGCAGAAAGCCAGCAACGGCAAGGCGTCCGGGCCTGGCCATGGGACAGCCGGAGCGGAGTCCGTGGCCGCCGCGGCGAAGCCGACCAGCTTGCCGAAGGTGTCCGACAGCCCGGCGAGGTCGAAGTTGCCGACCAGTCCGCCGAAAGCATCGTTGCCGAAGGACATGGAGAAGCCGAAGAGGACCCACAGCACCCCCACCACGGCCAGGGCGATGAAGTTCATCATCAGCATGTTCAAGACGCTCTTCGCGCGGACCATGCCGCCGTAGAAGAACGCCAGTCCGGGTGTCATGAGCATGACCAGCGCGGCGCCGGCCAGCACCCACGCGGTGTCTCCTGCGTTCAGCACAATCGTCCTCCCGTGCCCTGGGTAGATGACCCGGAAGTCTTGGTTCCGGGTGTTTCGCGGGGCGGCGCTGAAGGTTTCGTGGGCGTGAACTGTCGGGTCGCGGTTGTTACGGGAAGGTTTCCCGCCACGCGGGGTGGGGTGTCCGGTTGCGAAACGTCATGGTCGAATAGCCGCATGACGTCGGCCGGACCCGGAAATGACCCACTGCCACGGCGGGTCGTGGACGCACTCCGGTGTTCGGTATGCCTTGCCCCGGTCGAGTTAGCGGGCCGCACGGTGCGTTGCGAAGACGGTCACTCGTTCGACTTGGCGCGCCAGGGTTACGTCAACCTGTTGCACGCACGCATCCCCGCCGGCACCGCCGACACCGTGCCGATGGTCGAGGCGCGTTCGGCGCTCCTGAATTCCGGCGCGTACGCACCGCTGGCCGACGAGCTCGCGCGCGTCGCCGCGCCGGCTGCCACGGGCCTCGTGATCGACGCGGGCGCCGGCCCCGGTTACTACCTCGCGCGCGTGCTCGACGGCGCGCCGGAGGCGACCGGGCTCGCGCTCGACGTGTCCGCCGTCGCGCTGCGCCGGGCCGCCCGAGCGCACGAGCGGCTCGGCGCCGTGGTGTGGAACCTGTGGGAGCCGTGGCCCGTCGGTGACGGCGTGGCTTCCGTGGTGCTCGACGTGTTCTCCCCGCGCAACCCCGCGGAGTTCCACCGCGTGCTCGAACCCGGCGGCGTGCTCGTGGTGGCCGCGCCGCTGCCCGGGCACCTCGCCGAGCTGGGCGACCTCGTGCTGTCCGTGGACGAGCGCAAGGAAGAGCGGCTCGGAACGGCGCTGGGCGACCATTTCGCACGGGTGTCGCGAGTGGACGTGGTGCACACGGCGCCCTTCACCGCGCGCCAGGTGCACGACGTGGTCGCCATGGGTCCCGCCGGTTTCCACCTCGACCGCGACGGGCGTCGCGAACGCCTCGAAGCCGCCGAGGGACGGGACGTGACGCTCGCGGTGGGGGTGAGCGTGTGGCGGAGGCAGCCGTGACGCCGGCCGCGCTGCTGGCCGACGCGACGTGGGTGCGTGCTCGCATCGGCGGCGCCGCGAAGCTGTACGGCTGCGCGGCGCCCGAGGTGATCGGCACGATCTGGTGGTACTCGCTGTCGTCCGTGCTCGTCGCGCCGACGATGGAGTCGCTCGCCGCGGGCGGCGAGGTGCTGGACCCGTCACTGGACGCCGTCGAGCTCGACATCGTGCCCGACGGGCGGTTCCTGGGCTCCCGCTCGACGCGGGCGCTGAGCGGGCCGCTCGGCCCGGCACTCGGCGCCGCACTGAACACGGCCATCACGACCATCGCTTCGGTCACGGGCGCGCGGGCGCGCGCCCTGGGCGCCATCGCGACGGACTCCATCGCCAACCGGCTGTTGTGGGCCTCGGCGCCGCAACTGGCGGCCGACGTCGTGGCATCGACCGGCCTCGACCTGCCCGCGCCGCGATACGTCAGCGTCGGCCGGACGCAGGCCGTGAAACGGGCGTCGTGCTGCCTGATCTACGAAGTCGGCAACCCGAAGTGCGTCAGCTGCCCGCGGCAGACGCCCGAGGAGCGCGACGCCCGGCTGCGCGCGGCCCTCGGCGGATAGGACTCCCCCTCCGACTTGCGCCACAGCGAGTACCGGCTGCGAGAAGCATCGCCACGATGATCAGCACCTTGCGCACATCCGGCCCCGAGTCGAAGATCACCACGAACGGTAAGCGGCCCATCGCCGCGCGGCATCATCAGGAAGAACGGCCCGGGGTCCTCCGAAAGCGCGGCGACCACGCTTCGAGAGGGATGGCCGGTGACCTCCCGGCTGAGTAGCGTGGCCGCTGATGAGTGAACGCACCTGGGGCTTCCGCACCCGCGCCCTGCACGCCGGTGGCACGCCCGACCCCGCCACCGGCGCGCGCGCCGTGCCGATCTACCAGACCACCAGCTTCGTGTTCGAGGACGCCGCCGACGCGGCCAACCTCTTCGCGCTGCAGAAGTACGGGAACATCTACAGCCGCATCGGCAACCCGACCGTGGCCGCGTTCGAGGAGCGCCTCGCGAGCCTCGAGGGCGCCATCGGCGGCGTGGCCACGGCGAGCGGCCAGGCCGCAGAGTTCCTCACCTTCTCCGCGCTGGCCGAGGCGGGTGAGCACATCGTGTCCGCGAGCGGCCTCTACGGCGGCACCGTCACGCAACTCACCGGCACGCTCAAGCGCTTCGGCGTCGAGACGACGTTCGTCAACGGCGGCATCGAGGACTACGCCAAGGCCGTCACCGACAAGACGCGGCTGATCTACACCGAGGTGATCGGCAACCCGTCGGGCGCCATCGCCGACTTGGCCGGGCTCGCGGACCTCGCGCACTCGCACGACATCCCGCTGGTCGTCGACGCGACGCTGGCGACGCCGTACCTGTGCCGCCCGATCGAACACGGCGCGGACATCGTGCTGCACTCGGCCACGAAGTTCCTCGGTGGCCACGGCACCACGCTCGGCGGTGTGGTCGTGGAGTCGGGCCGCTTCGACTGGGGCAACGGCAAGTTCCCGCGCATGACCGAGACCGTCGACTCGTACGGCGGCCTCAAGTACTGGGAGAACTTCGGCGAGTACGCGTTCTGCACGCGCCTGCGCGCCGAGCAATTGCGCGACATCGGCGCGGTGCTCTCGCCGCACTCGGCGTTCCTGCTGCTGCAGGGCGTGGAGACGCTGCCGCAGCGGATGGACGCGCACGTGGCCAACGCGAAGGCCGTGGCCGAGTACCTGAATGCCGACCCGCGCGTGGCCTGGGTTTCATACGCCGGGCTGCCCGATCACGCCGACCACGAGCTGGCGCGCAAGTACCTGCCGGCCGGGCCGGGCGCGGTGTTCTCGTTCGGGGTGAAGGGCGGCCGGGCCTCGGGCGAGAAGTTCGTGGAGTCGGTGGAGCTGCTGTCACACCTGGCGAACGTCGGCGACGCGCGCACGCTGGTGATCCACCCGGCGTCGACCACACACGCGCAGCTGTCGGACGACCAGCTGGCGGCCGCCGGCGTCGGCCCGGACCTGATCCGGCTTTCGGTGGGGCTGGAAGACCTCGAGGACATCCTGTGGGACCTCGATCAGGCGCTGGAACGGGCGGCGGCCGGCAAGGGAGTGGCTTCGGAATGAGTACGGCGGTGAGTTACGACGTTTCGGCCGTGGAGCGGCGGCACATCCTCGGCCGCACGCGGTCGGTGACGGTGATCGGCGCGTCGGCCAACCCGGCGCGGCCGAGCTACTTCGTGGCGACGTACCTGACCTCGTCGACGCGGTATGAGGTCAACTTCGTGAACCCGCGCCTCGACACGCTGCTCGGCAAGCCGGTGTACCCGACGCTGGCCGACGTGCCGGGTGAGATCGACCTGGTGAGCGTGTTCCGCAAGCACGACGACCTGCCGCAGGTGGCCGAGGAGGTCATCGCGGCGGGCGCGCGCACGTTGTGGCTGCAGCTGGGCCTGTGGCACGAGCAGGTGGCCGACCGCGGCCGCGAGGCCGGGCTCGACGTGGTGATGAACCGCTGTGTGAAGATCGAGCACGCGCGCTTCGCCGGCGGCCTGCACCTGGCCGGCTTCAACACGGGCGTGATCAGCTCGCGGCGCCAGGGCGCCCCTTAACGGACGGCCAACGGCACCACGACCACCGCGGCGATCAGCACCACGAACCCGCCGATCGCCACGGGGTTGCCGAAGTTCAGCGTCCAGCCGAGGCCGAAGCGTTTCGGCACGAAGACCGCGTGGTCGGCGCGGTTGACGTAGAGCAGGCCGCCTTTCCAGAAGCGGTCGTCGTCGCGTTCGACGGCGTCGCGGGGCGGCTCTTCGTCGGTCTCCAGGCGGCTGCCGCCCTGGCCGTAGCGGACGGCGAAACCCAGCAGGCCCACGGCACCCACCAACGCCGGCAGGATGATCGGCACCACCGAGACCGACGCCGGGGCCGACCAGATCTGCCCCGCGGCCAGGGCGATCGTCAGGTTGACGCACGCCCCGAACAGCAGCAGCAGGCGCGGCATGGCCTCGATGAAGCGCCGGTGCTGGCCGGCACTGGCCTTCGGGCGCGCCGGGTCGAGGTCGGGCCGGAACCGCGGCGCGACGTAGGCCAGGGCGGAGAACAGCACCGTGAGCCCGGCCTGCACGAACACCAGGCCGAACGCACTGCCCACCGACTTCGCGGCGGTGCGGTCGGGGGTGCCGGAAGCGGTGTAGTGCAGCGTCAACGTCGCGGGCAGGTCCGGGTAACGCACCACGCCGACCACGACCGTCGCGGCGAGCACGAGGATCGCCGGGACCGCCCACAGCCACGGAAACGGCGGCCGCGTGACGCGGGAGGTGTCGGCGGTGACCGTCTGGCGCAGCCCCTGGTACCAGTCCTCCCGCCGCTTGGCCGAGCGGATCACGGCGCGAGCCCGCACGTACGCCGGCGTGACGACCCCCAGCAGCGCCACGACCACGAGCACCGGCACCAGGACCTTCTGCACGACCACGCCCACGATGAGCCCGGCGACCACCAGCGCGGTCCCGGCCACGCCCACCCACCAGCGGTAGATCCGCCGCTGCTCGGCGATCAGCGGGTCGGCCACCCGCGCCGCCGGCACGCGCACCCCGAACGGCACCGTCGGCTTCGCCACCGACGGCATCACCCACGCGCTGACCAGCAACAGCACCGGGACCAGCAGGTCCCGCAGGACGATCACCCCGATCACGCGCGCACCTCCTCGAACGCCCGCAGCGTCGTTTCGCAGTGGCCGAGGACCTCTCGTTCGGTCAGCCCGTGGGCGATCGCCTCGGCCAGCAACGTCTTCAGCCGTGCCTGCCAGTCGGCCGCGAAACCCGCGGTCGAGGCCCGCCGCACCACCGCGCCGCTTTTCCGGGTGATCAGCAGCAGCCCCTCGCGCCGCAGCTGGTCGTAGGCCTTGTTCACGGTGTGGAAGTTGATGCCGAGGTCCACGGCGAGCTGACGCGTCGAGGGCAACGGGTCGCCGTCGGCGAGCTCCCCGGCCGCGATCGCCTCGACCACTCGGTCGTGGATCTGCTGGTAGATCGGGACCTCGCTGGTGAGGTCGACGTCGAGGATCATCGGTGCTCCAGGAAGGTCCGAAGGGCGGTGACCACGCTCGGGTCGAGTACCTGGTCGTTGACCCGTGTGCCGGGCGCGTGCTGGAAGTGGTCCACGGGCAGAGGCCGCGGCAGCGTTCGCAGGGCGGCGGCCAGCGGCGACGTGGTCCAGCAGGGCACTTGGGTGTCTTGCGTTCCGCACGTCAGCAGCACGCGCGGGCCCGGCCGCGCGACCGACGGCGGGTAGACGGCATCGTCGCTGCGGACGAAACGGGTGTTGACCGGGCTGAAGATGGCCTGCTGGAGGAAGGTCGCGAGCTGCGTGCTCATCCCGGTGTAGTCGAGCTCGCGGCCGGCGCGGAAGTCGGTGATCACCTTGCTCAGCGCGGTCTGGTCGGCCGCGGTGACCTGCGCGTCGAGCTGGATCTTCAGCAGGTCCAACAGCCGCAGGTCCTGCGGCGCGAGCAGCACGAGGCTCTTCACGCGGACCCGCCGCGCGACGAGCATCGCCTGCAACCCGCCTTCGCTGTGCCCGACGATCGACACCTCGTCGCGGTCGACCTCGGGCTGCTTGGCCAGCGTCTGTTCGGCGGCGACGGCCTGCCTCGTGAACGTCGGCAGGTCCAGTGCCGCCGGGTCCAGCCCACCGAGGCCCGTGCGGCCGGTGCCGTACTTGTCGAACCGCAACGTGGCCACGCCGTCCTGGTCCAGGGCGTTGGCGAGCAGCTTCAACGTCCCCGGCGTGACCGTGGGCGGCTCGTCGCCATCGCGGTTCGTGGGGCCGCTGCCGGGGATCAGCAGCGCCGCCGGCACCCGCGCGCCCGCCCGGTGCGCGGGGACGTGGAGCGTGCCGTAGGCCGGCACGCCGTCGGACACGAACTGCACTTCCCGGTCGGACGCCGCCACCGTGCCGGGCGCGGCGGCGGTGGCGGTGCCGCCGCTCGCGACCAGTACGGCGGCGGTGAGGAACGCGGTGAGGATCATTGATCTGTTCTACAACTCATAGAACAGATGCGCAAGCCGCGCCGTCCATGCCTGCCTGCGCAGGCACGCCACGCCCGCGGAGGCGACACCTCGCGCAAACCTCGCCGGGTCCGAACACCGGAGATCTCCGCTCGGCGGCCGCCGCGGCTCGAACGCGCGGCCTCGCCGGTCGCCGGACCATGCCCGGCCCAGCCACCAACCGCACGCAACAGACCCGCGCGGGAACCTCACTCCCTCACCCGGCCCGACCCGCGTACGGCCGCGCAAGCCGCGCCGCCCGTCGCGGTCCGCAGCCGGGGCGCCACGGTCCGCGAAGCAGCTCGATCATGGCCAGTCCTGGCGCGAGGGGCTGGTCAGGCCCGTGAGAGGCTGGCCGCATGGCCAAGCCGACCCCGCTGCAAGTCCGGAACTCCCTCGCCGCAGTCCTCATGCTGGCTGGGTTCATCTGGAACGTCGTGACCGGCGGACCGTGGTGGCTCGGGACGATCTTCGCCGTCGGCACGCTGCTGTCGTGTGCCTCGATCTACCTGAACCGGCCCGGCGCGAACTCCTAGAACCTCAGGCCGTCGTTTCGGTGAAGCGCGTGGTGACGGCTTCGCGGCCGCGTTTGGTGAGCTCGCCGTAGAGGCGCAGGCGTGCTAGGCCGCCGTCCGGGTAGATGTCGAGGCGGGCATCGGTGATCTGCGGGCCGTCTTCGAGCGCGAAGCGGTGGCGGGTGTCCGGTTGCAGGCGGGTGCGGGGAAGCAAAGAAACCCAGTCGCCGTCGTCCAGGCGGCCGGAGATCGTGGCCCAGCCCGGCGCGTTGCCCTTGAGGTTGCTCGTGTCGACCTCGGCGAAGCGGACGATGCCGGCGCCGGCGAGGCGTACGGTCACCCAGTCGTTGCCGTTGTCGCGGCGGCGCGCGGTTTCCCAGCCCTCAGCCTGGTGCGCGGCGAGCCCGGGCGAGAACAGGTTGTTGGGCGACGAATAGAACATGTTGCTGCAGCCCGTGACGACGCCGCCGTTGGCCAGCGCGGCGAGGTCGAGCGAGCGCGGGTCCAGCAGCGTCGGGTCGGGCACCGGCGAGCCGTGCACGCGCAAGCGGGCCACGCCGCCGTCCGGGTGCTGCGTGAGGCGGACGTGGGTGAACCGCCGCGGCGAGGAGACCTTGAAGAAGTTCTCCGAGTCACCGACCACCGGTGCGTGGTCCACCAGCGCTTCCCAGTCCACTTCGGACAGTTCGGCGGCGCTCGGGTAGCCGGGCACAGACACCGCTTCCACCGACACGAACGGCGGGTAGTTGCCCTTGAAGAACGCCGTGTCCACCACCACGCCTGACACCACACCGGCGACGCCCAGGCGCAGCACGGCCTGGTCGTCACCCGGTTCGCGGTGCCGGCGCGTCTCCCAGCCGTCGTAGACCTGGCCCTTCGGCCCGAACGTCTCGGCCCGGTGCGCGGGGCGCCACGGGTTGACGAGGTTCTCCTTCTCGGCGAACAGCTCGTCGCTCGCCCACATCACCGTGCCCCCGAAAACGCGGGAAGCGAGGTCCGGCTGGGCTGTCCACTCGGGACGGTCGTGCGACACGTGGTCCTCCATCTCTAGCAGTTCCCCCTGGTCAACAGCTCTCCCCGCGGCTCGTCGCCGGTCACCGGCGAACCCCGCAGCCACGTACCGCGCACCACGCCGGCCAGCGGCCGCTGGTCATACGCGCTCACCGGATTGCGGTGCTTCAGCTCGGCGACGTCGACGACGAACGCCTCGTCCGGCGCGAACACGGAGAAGTCCGCGTCGTAGCCCACGGCGAGGTGGCCCTTGCGCGTCATCCCCACCTGCGCCGCCGGGCGCTCGGCCATCCACCGCACCACGTCGGCGAGGCCGAACCCGCGTTGGCGCGCCTGCGTCCACACCGCGGGCAGCCCCAGCTGCAGGCTGGAGATCCCGCCCCACGCGAGGCCGAAATCGCCGGTGTCGAAGCGTTTCAGCTCCGGCGTGCACGGCGAGTGGTCGCTCACGATCGTGTCGATCACGCCGTCGGCGAGCCCTTGCCACAGCAGTTCCCGGTTGGTCGCCTCCCGGATCGGCGGGCAGCACTTGAACTGCGTGGCGCCGTCGCGGATCTCCTCCGCGACGAAACTCAGGTAATGCGGGCACGTCTCCACCGACAGTGCCACGCCCTCGCGGCGTGCGCTCGCGATCAGCGGCAGAGCGTCCGAAGAGGACAGGTGCAGCACGTGCGCGCGGGCGCCGGTGCGCCGGGCCGCCTCGATCACGTGCGTGATGGCCAGGTTCTCGGCGCCGCGCGGACGCGAGCCGAGGAAGTCGGTGTACTTCTCTCCGTGCGGGTCCGGCGCGGCGTCGATGGCCTCGGAGTCCTCGGCGTGCACGATCATCAGCGCGTCGAACGAGGCCAGCTCGCGCAGCGCCGCGTCCAGGCCCGCGGGGTCGAGCGGCGGGAACTCGTCGACGCCGGAGTGCAGCAGGAAACACTTGAACCCGAACACCCCCGCGTCGTACAGCGGACGCAGATCGCTGATATTGCCGGGGATCGCGCCGCCCCAGAAGCCGACGTCCACGTGCGCGCGCCCCGAAGCCGCCTTGCGCTTCACCTCCAGCGCGGCGACGTCGACCGTCGGCGGCAGGCTGTTGAGCGGCATGTCGACGATCGTCGTGACCCCACCGGCGGCGGCCGCGCGCGTCGCGGTCTCGAAGCCCTCCCACTCGGCACGGCCGGGGTCGTTCACGTGCACGTGGGTGTCCACGAGACCCGGCAGCAGCACCTCGTCGGCCGAGAGCTCGACCACGCGAGTGCCGGCCAGGTCGACGATTCCCTGCTCCAGCACGACAATCCGGCCACCGTCGACCCCCAGCGTCGCGGGGCCCTCACCGGCCGCCGTCACCGCACGTGCGGCGCGCACCACGAGATCCATCTGCGGGCACACTCCTTCTCCCGTCGGCAGGACCGACGGGTTCTTTCACAGTACGGAAAGTATCTTTCGCCAACCGAGATTAACCACGACGCTCTCGCCTCGTCAACGCCTCGCCCTCCACGTTACGGTCACCAGGTGGAGCTAGAAGCCGAGTTCACCAGCGAACCCTTCCAGGGCGAGGGCGCCCCGCCGGAGCACGCCGTGCGCGCTCGGGACGCGGCCCGAGACGCCGGACTCGACACCGACTTCGGTCCACTCGGCACACTCGCTCGCGGCCCGGCCGACCAGCTGATGAATGCGCTGCCGGCCATCGCGCGAGCCGCTCTCGAAGGCGGCGCCACGCGGGTCACGGTCCAGCTGCGCCGCACGGACGAACCCGGGCCGACCCCGCCCGTCGAGCTCAACACCGCGTTGGCCCGGCTCATCGCCGACGTCGAGCGCGAGCTGGGCGCGAAGCTCGGCGACCTCGACCGCCCGGACAAGCAGCGGGCGGTGCGGCTCCTGCGCGAACGCGGCGCGTTCAGCCTGCGGAAATCGGTGTCCGCCGTGGCCGAGGCGCTGGGCGTCACACGCTTCACGGTCTACAACTACCTCAACCGGGAAGTGGACTGACCAGCGCGTTCAACAAAATGTTGACGCCGATGCGAGGGCGCCGTACCGTCGGCAGGCACCAGCTCCCCCGCAGTGAGGAGATCCCGTGCCACTCGCACTCGCCGAGTTCAACACCGCCGACGCAGCCGACGTGCGGCCCGCGCTCACGGCCTGCCTGGCCGTGCCGCGCTGGGTCGACGCGGTGCTCACCGGCCGGCCGTACGCGGACTTCGACGCGCTCCTGACCGCCGCTGAAAAAGCCACTCCCCTGCACCGCGACGAGGTAAGTGCCGCCATCGCCGCCCACCCGCGGATCGGGGAGAAGCCGACGAGCAAGGGCGCCGACGCCGAGTGGTCGCGCTCCGAACAGTCCGGTGTGGACAACGCCGACGAGTTCGCCGCCGCCAACACCGAATACGAAGCCCACTTCGGCCACGTGTTCCTCGTGTGCGCCGGCGGCCGCAGCGGCGTCGAACTGCTCGCGAACCTGCGGTCGCGGCTGGGCAACGACCCCGAGACCGAACTCGACGTGGCGGGCGCGGAGCTGGCGAAGATCGCCGCGCTGCGCCTGCGGAAAGCGATTGACACATGAGCTTGGTGACGACGCACGTCCTCGATACGGCAGCAGGCAAACCCGCCGCCGGCATCGCCGTGCGCTTCGAACGCGGCGACGGCACGCTCGTGGCCTCCGGTGTCACCGACGCCGATGGCCGAGCCCGCGACCTAGGACCCGAGACTCTCGAACCCGGCGTCTACCGGCTGGTCTTCGACACCGGTGCCTACCTCGGGCCCGAGGCGTTCTTCCCCGACGTCACCATCGCGTTCCGCATCACCGACGGTACCGCGCACCACCACGTGCCGGTGCTGCTGAGCCCGTTCGCCTACTCGACCTACCGTGGCAGCTGAAAGGGAGCTGACTGTGGGAATCTCCTTGGGCCCCAACCAGTACGGCAAGGCGGAGGTCCGCCTGGTCACCGTCCGCCGCGACGGTCCGGTGCACCACCTGCGCGACCTCACCGTGTCCACGGCCCTGCGCGGCGACCTCGCCGCGACGCACCTGACCGGCGACAACAGCGCCGTGCTGACCACCGACGCGCAGAAGAACACCGTCTACGCGTTCGCCAAGCAGCAGGACGTCGGCGAGATCGAGGACTTCGCGCTGCGCCTGGGCCGGCACTTCGTGGCCACACAGGAGGCGATCACCGGCGCGCGCATCACCGTCGCCGAGCACGCCTGGGAACGCATCCCCGTCGACGGCCGGCCGCACGACCACGCGTTCAGCCGCTCCAGCGGTGAAAGCCGCACCACCACTGTGACCGTGCACGCCGGCCGCGCGTGGGTGGTGTCCGGTGTGGACGGTCTGACCGTGCTCAAGTCCGGCGGCTCGGAGTTCCACGGCTTCCCGCGCGACGAGTACACGACGCTCGCGGAGACCGACGACCGCATTCTCGCCACCGCCGTCACCGCGCGCTGGCGTTACGACGGCGACCCGGCCGACACCGATGTCGATTGGGCCAAGAACCACCAGGAAATCCGGCGGACGCTGCTACAGGCGTTCGCCACGAAGCACAGCCTGTCGTTGCAGCAGACCCTGTACACGATGGGTGAGGCCGTGCTGCTCGCGCGGCCCGAGGTCGCCGAGGTCCGGCTCTCCCTGCCGAACAAGCACCACTTCCTCGTCGATCTGAGCCCCTTCGGCCTCGAGAACCACAACGAGGTGTTCTACGCCGCCGACCGCCCCTACGGCCTCATCGAAGGCACCGCGGTCCGCGACGAAGCCGAAGAGCCCGGCCCGGCCTGGACCGACGCCGTGCTCTAGCCCCGAATCCCCACCGGGAGAGCACGTGTCAGAACGGCCATCCCGTCATCCCGTCGATGTGCGCCCGAAGTGGCCACAGCTCGTGCTCGGCGGAATCCAGCATGTGGCGGCGATGTACGCCGGCGTGGTGGCCCCGCCGCTGGTGATCGGCGCGGCCGTCGGGCTCTCGCCCGGGCAGCTGAGCCTGCTCATCAGCGCGTCCCTGTTCACCGCCGGCCTCGCGACGCTCCTGCAGACGCTCGGCGTGTGGCGCTTCGGCGCGCGGCTGCCGCTGGTCAACGGCGTCACGTTCGCGTCCGTCGCGCCGATTCTCTCGATCGCACAGCAGCACGCCGGCAACGCGCTGGGCGTCGTCTACGGCGCGACGCTCGTCGGCGGCTTGTTCGTGGTGCTGGCCGCGCCGTTCTTCTCCAAGCTCACGCGGTTCTTCCCACCGGTGGTGACGGGGACCGTCATCACGCTCATCGGCATCTCGCTGCTGCCCGTGGCCGTGCAGTGGATTTCCGCGCAACAGCCGGCGGCACGGCCGAGCGGGCTGCTGCTGGCGGGCGTCACGCTGGTCGCGGTGCTGGTGTTCACGCGGTTCCTCAAGGGTTTCTGGAGCCGGATCGCGCTGCTGCTGGGCCTGGTCGCCGGGACGCTGTTGGCGTGGCCGCTGGGCGAAGTCGACACATCGACACTCAAGCAGGCGCCCGTGTTCGGCATCGCCACGCCGTTCCACTTCGGCGCGCCGGTGTTCGACATCGCGGCGATCGTCTCGATGCTCATCGTGATGCTCATCGTGATGCTCGTCGTGATGGCCGAGAGCACGGCCGACCTGCTGGCGCTCGGCGAGATCGTCAGACGGCCGACCACGAGCCGGACCCTGGCCGACGGCCTGCGGGCCGACGGGCTCGCCACCGCCGTGAGCACGGTGTTCGGCGGGTTCGCGTGCACGGCCTTCGCGCAGAACATCGGGCTGGTGTCGCTGACGCGGATGGTCAGCCGGTACGTGGTCGCGGCCGGCGGCGTGGTGCTGGTGGTGCTTGGCGCGCTGCCGGTGACGGGTGGGATCGTGGCGCTCGTGCCGCAGCCGGTACTCGGCGGGGCCGGGCTGGTGCTGTTCGGCAGCGTGGCGGTGAGCGGCGTGCGGACGCTGGCGAAGGCATCGTTCGAGCATCCCGGCAACGTCGCGATCGTGGCCGCGTCGCTGGGCGTGGGCCTGATTCCCATCGCGGTGCCGGGCTTCTACTCGGGATTTCCGGCGGCGCTGCAGGTGGTGCTGAACTCCGGCATCAGCGCGGGCTGCCTCACGGCCGTGGTGCTGAACCTGGTTTTCGACGAACGGTTGATAGAACGCTCTACCGCCCCGGAGCTATCCTCGGTGCCGTGACAGGCACGAAGGACCGCATCCTGGCCGCGGGCGCGGAGCTCTTCCGCCGCGGTGGCTACACCGGCACGGGCGTGAAGCAGATCGTCGAAAAGGCCGGCGCGCCCTTCGGCTCGCTGTACCACTTCTTCCCCGGCGGCAAGGAGCAGCTCGCCGAAGAGGTCATCCGCACGTCGGGGATGGAGTACGCGCAGCTGTTCGACCTCTTCATCGCCCCCGCGCCCGACGTCGTGAGTGGCATCGAAGCCTTCTTCGCCGCCGGGGTGACCACGCTGCTGGACACCGACTACGTGGAGGGCTGCCCGATCGCCACGGTGGCCTTGGAAGTCGCAACGACGAGCGAACCCCTGCGCCAGGCGACGGCCGACGTCTTCGCCGCGTGGATCTCGGTGGGCACGGCCGGGTTCGCCGCGTTCGGCCTGCCGGCGGAGCAGGCGCGGGTACTGACGATCGCACTGATCACCAGCCTGGAGGGCGCGTTCGTGCTGGCGCGCTCGATGCGGTCGCCGGAACCGATGGCGGTGGCGGGCGCCGCCGTGGTGGATGTGGCCCGCCGGATCCTCGACGAGCTCGGACACGACGGGAAGAAGCACTAGGGGTACTCGGGCGTCCAGCGGGCGGCGCGGATCTTGTCGGCGAGGTGGTCGTTCGCCGGGGCGACGCCGTCCTTCACGGCTTGCTCGGCGACGGCCGTGGCGATCCGCGTGGCGACCTCGGGCACGTCCTCCCACGCCGGCAGCAGCGGTTCGTCCGGGTTGGCGAGGGCGGGTGACGCCTCGCCGAGCGTCTTCGCGGCGACGCGCATCATCGCGTCGGTCACGCGGGTTGCGCCGACGGCCGTGACGGCCAGGCCGATGGCCGGGAAGATGTAGACGTTGTTGCACTGCGCGACGCGGTGCTGCTTGCCGTCGCGTTCCACCGGTGCGAACGGCGAGCCCGTGGCGACGAGGGCGCGGCCGTCGGTCCAGTCGTCCAGCTCCCGAGGAGTCGCCTCGGCGCGGCTGGTGGGGTTGGAGAGCGGGAAGATGATCGGCCGGTCGGTCTTGGCGGCCAGCTCGCGTACGAGGTCCTCGGTGAACGCGCCCGCCGCCGTCGAGAGGCCCAGTAGCACGCCGACGTCGACGTTGTGCACGACGTCGGCCAGCCCGGTGCCGGTCCAGCCGTGGGTTTTGGCGGCCGGCTGGGCGAACCGGCGCTGGCCTTCCGACAGGTCGGTGCGGTCGTCGGTGAGCAGGCCCGCGATGTCGACGACCCAGATCCGCTCGGCCGCCTCCGCGTCGGACAGGCCCTGCGCCACCATCTCCTGGCGGATCATCTCCAGCACGCCGATACCGGCCGAGCCCGCGCCGAGCATCACGATCTGCTGTTGCGACAGCGGCCGCCCGGCCACCTTCGCCGCGCCGTGAAGCGCCCCGACCGCGACGGCGGCGGTGCCCTGGATGTCGTCGTTGAAGGTGAGCAGGCGGTCGCGGTAGCGCTCGAGGATCGGCTGGGCGTGCGCGGTGGCGAAGTCCTCCCACTGCAGCAGCACCTCGGGCAGCTCTTCGCGCACCGCCGTGACGAAGTCCTCGACGAACGCGTAGTACTCGTCGTCGGCGATGCGCCGGCGGCGCCAGCCCAGGTACTGCGGGTCTTCGAGGCGCTCGACGTTGTCGGTGCCCACGTCGAGCATGATCGGCAACGTGCGCGCCGGGTCGATGCCGCCGATGAGCGTGTACAGCGACAGCTTCCCGATGGGGATGCCCATGCCGCCGATGCCCTGGTCGCCCAGCCCGAGAATGCGCTGGCCGTCGGTGACCACGATGACGTCGACCTCTCCGCGGGGCCGGTTCCGCAGCACCTCGCGCAGGTGCTCCCGGTCGGGATACGCCACGTACAGGCCCCGCGGGCGCCGGTAGATCTCGCTGAACCGCTGGCACGCCTCGCCGACGGTGGGCGTGTAGACGATCGGGAGGGTTTCCTCGAGGTGCTCGGCGAGCAGCCGGTAGAACAGCGTCTCGTTGCGGTCCTGCAACCCACGCAGGAACACGTGCTTGTCCAGGTCGGCCGGCTGGCGCGCGAACTCCTGGTAGGTGTGCGCCACCTGCTCGCCGATCGTCTTCTCGGCGAGGGGAAGGAGGCCGAGCAGGCCGAGTTCCCGCCGCTCGTCGTGGGTGAACGCGGTGCCTTTTGTGGTGAGTGGGTCGAAAAGGCGGTCGTGTCCGCGGTCCGGCATGCGCGCTCCCCCGTCTGATCCACATCGGACGTTCCGCGTCGGAGACTACGCCGGGTTCAGGTCCCCGTCAGGTGTTCCGGCCGGACCGGCACCCGGGTGAGCGCCAGGCCCGTCGCGGCGCGGATGGCGGCGACGATGGCCGGGGTGGAGGAGATGGTGGGGGGTTCGCCGACGCCGCGGAGGCCGTAGGGGGCGTGCGGGTCGGGGCGTTCGAGGACGTCGATGGACATCGGGGGCATGTCGAGGACGGTGGGGATGAGGTAGTCGGTGAAGGAGGGGTTGCGGACGCGGCCCGCGTCGACCTGGATTTCCTCCATGACGGCGAGGCCGAGGCCCTGGGCGGAGCCGCCCTGGATCTGGCCGAGGACGGCCTGCGGGTTGAGGGCGCGGCCGACGTCCTGGGCGCAGTCGAGCGCGACCACTTTCACCAGGCCCAGCTCCACGTCCACGTCGACCACGGCGCGGTGGGCGGCGAAGCCGTACTGCACGTGGGCGACACCCTGGCCGGTAACCGGATCCAGCGGATAAGTGGGGCGGTGGCGCCATTCGACCGTTTCGTCGAACGTCGAGGACCCCAGCACCGACGCGAGATCCGCCAGCACCACGCCGTCGGACGCGACGAGCTTGCCGCCGGCCACACGCGTCGACGAAGAAAGCCCGGCCTGGGATAGCAAGCGGGAGCGCACGGCAGCGGAAGCGGCCTGCACCGCGCCGCCGGTCACGTAGCTCTGGCGGGACGCCGAGGTGGAGCCGCCGTTGCCGATGGAGGTGTCCATGGGCAGCACGGTCACCTGCTCCACGCCGAGCTCGGTGCGCACGATCTGCTGCATGATCGTCACGAGCCCCTGCCCGACCTCGCACGCCGCGGTGTGCACGGTGGCCGCCGGTTCGCCGCCGACGAGCTGCAGGCGCACGCGCGCGGTGGAGTAGTCGTCGAAGCCCTCGGAGAAGCAGACGTTCTTGATCCCCACGGCATACCCGACGCCGCGCACCACGCCTTCGCCGTGCGTGGTGTTGGAGACACCGCCGGGCAGGTGGCGCAGGTCGAACGACCGCGAAGCGGGCAACGGCTTGGCGCGCAAGCGTTCCAGCAGCTCGGCGACGGGCGCGGCCGAGTCCACGACCTGGCCCGTCGGCATCACGGCGCCCTCGGTCATCGCGTTGCGGATGCGCAGCTCGACCGGGTCGAGGCCGCACGCGGCGGCCAGCTTGTCCATCTGCGACTCGTACCCGAACGCCGCCTGCACCGCGCCGAAGCCGCGCATCGCGCCACACGGCGGGTTGTTCGTGTAGGCGCCCCAGCAGTCCACCGCCACATTGTCCACTGTGTACGGTCCGACGCCGAGCGTCGCCGCATTGGCCACCACGGCGCCGGTTGACGACGCGTACGCGCCGCCGTCGAGGAACAGGCGCGCGCGGACGTACACGAGCCGGCCGTCGGAGGTGGCGCCGTGCTCGTAGTACATCTTCGCCGGATGCCGGTGCACGTGGCCGTAGAAGGATTCCTCGCGGTTGTAGACCATCTTCACCGGCTTGCCGGTGTGCAGCGCGAGCAGGCAAGCGTGCACCTGCATCGACAGGTCCTCGCGGCCGCCGAACGCGCCACCGACGCCGCCCAGCGTCAGCCGCACCTTCTCGACCGGCAGGCCGAGCGCGGCGACGATCTGCTGCTGGTCGACGTGCAGCCACTGCGTCGCGACGTACAGGTCCACGCCACCGACGGTGTCGGGCACCGCGAGCCCCGACTCCGGGCCGAGGAACGCCTGGTCCTGCATGCCGACCTCGTACACGCCGGACACCACGATGTCGGCCCGCACGTCCTCGGAGCCACGCCGGATCCGCACGTGCCGGACCACGTTGCCACCATCGTGCAACAAAGGCCCGTCGCCCCGCACTGCCGCCTCGGAACTGGTGACGGGCGACAGCTGTTCGTACGTCACCTTGATCCGCTTCATCGCCCGCCGCGCCGTCTCCGGGTGGTCGGCGGCGACGAGCGCCACGGGCTCCCCCTGGTAGCGCACGACCTCGTCGGCCAGCACCGGCTGGTCGGCGTGCTCCAGCCCGTAGCGGTTGACACCGGGCACGTCCTCGTGGGTCAGCACGGCGTAAACCCCTTGCACCGCAAGGGCTTCCGTGAGGTCGATCCCGGTGATCCGCGCGTACGGGTGGGGGCTGCGCAGGGTCGCGCCCCACAGCATGTCCTCGTGCCACAGGTCCGAGGAGTACGCGAACTCGCCGCGCACCTTCACCGTGCCGTCGGGCCTCGGCGCGTCGGCCCCGACGCCGTTGGTGGTGCCGGTGGCCTGCGAAGTGGTGGTGGTGGTGGTCGTCATCGGCCCTCCCGCAGCCGGGTGCTCGCGGCGGCCAGGTCGCGGGCGATCGCGGACTCGTCCTCCTCACGCAGCGTGCCGTGCTCCACCACGGTCCGGCCGCCCACGAGCAGCCGCGCCAACGGTGGGGTCGCGCCCAGCACGAGCGCGGCGACCGGGTCGGTGATGCCCGCGTACTCGAGCCCCGACAGGTCCCACACGGCGAGGTCACCGAGCTTGCCTGCCTCGATCGAGCCCAGTTCGGCGTCGCGGCCGAGGCAGCGCGCGCCGCCCATTGTGCCGAGCCACAGCGCTTCCCGGGTGGTCAGCGCGGTCGGCCCGCCGCGTTGCCGAGCCTGCAGCAGCGCCTGGTGCAGCTCCTCGCCGAGGCCGCCGGACTCGTTGGACGCGGCGCCGTCGACCCCGAGGCCCACGGGCGCGCCGGCGTCCAGCAGGTGCCGCACGGGGGCGATGCCCGCGCCGAGCCGGCCGTTCGACGTGGGGCAGTGCGCCGAGCCCGTGCCGGTAGCGCCGAAGCGGCGGATCGCGTCGGGCGAGAGATGGATGGTGTGCGCGAGCCAGACGTCACCCGCCAGCCAGCCGAGCTTGTCCGCGTACTCGGCCGGCGTGCAGCCGACCTCGGCGAGGCACTGGCGTTCCTCGTCGAGCGTCTCGGCCAGGTGCGTGTGAAGCCGCACGCCCTTGCGGCGCGCCAGGTCCGCCGCGCCGGTCATCAGCCGCTCGGTGACGGAGAACGGTGAGCACGGGCCGACCGCGATCCGCAGGTGTGCGTCGGGCGACGAGTCGTGGAACCGGTCGATGACCGCCTCCGTGCCGAGCAGCGCGGCGTCGGTGCCCTCGACGAGGTTGTCCGGCGGCAGGCCGCCGTCGGACTCGCCGCGGTCCATCGAGCCGCGCACGAGGTGCAGCCGCACGCCGACGCGCTGGCGGGCCGCGACGAGCGCCTCGACCTGGTCACCGCCGTCGCGCGGGAAGACGTAGTGGTGGTCGGCCACGGTCGTGCAGCCGGTCAGCGCGAGCCGCGCCAGCCCGGCAGTGCCGGCGGCGTGCGTGATCTCCGCGTCGAGGCGACCCCAGACGGGGTAGAGCGCGACGAGCCACTCGAACAGCGTGTGGTCGGCCGCCATCCCGCGCGTGGCCCACTGGTAGAGGTGGTGGTGGGTGTTGACCAGGCCCGGCGTGATGAGGCAGCCGGACGCGTCGACGTGCTCCTCGGCGTCGCCGGTGAAGGTGCCTTCGCCGACTTCGGCGATCACGCCGTTGTCCACTAGCACGTACCCCGAGCCGTACTCGGGGCCGCTGACGGTGGCGATCGCGGCGTTCTCGATGACCGTCCTCATGCGACACCACCGTTCACGGCGCCGCCCTTCAGGACAGCGGCGGCGCGGACGGCGTCGAGGATCTTCTCGTACCCCGTGCACCGGCACAGGTTCCCGGCCAGCGCCTCGCGGATCTCCTCGTCGCTGGGCTGCGCCACGCGGTTGAGCAGGTCGTGAGCCGCGACGACGAGACCGGGCGTGCAGAAACCGCACTGCACGGCGCCGTTGTCCACGAAGGACTGCTGCACGGGATCCAGCTTGTCGCCGTCGGCCAAACCCTCGACGGTCCGGACCGAGTGGCCCTCGACCTGGCCGGCCGCCACGAGGCACGAGCACACCGGCACGTCGTCGAGGTACACCGTGCAGGACCCGCATTCACCCTGTTCACAGGCGTTTTTCGAGCCAGGCAGGCCGAGCCGCTCGCGCAGCACGTAGAGCAGGCTCTCGCCTTCCCACACGTCGTCGGCCTCGCGGGCCTCGCCGTTGACGGTCACGTTCACGCGCACGTGCGCTCACTCCCCCGGTGCTCGTCCCAGGCCCAGGTCAGCGTGCGCCGAGCGAGCACGGCCAGGGCGTGTCTGCGGTAGTCCGCGCTGCCGCGGACGTCGTCGATCGGTGCGGCGGCCTCGGCGACGAGTTCGCCGAAGCGCCGTTTGAGCGAGTCGGCCAACGCCGTGGGCGCGTCCCACGGCAGCTCGGCGGCCAGGAACTCCTCGGCCGCGCGGGCCCGGCGCGGGGTGGGCGCGGCGGACCCGACGGAGGCGCCCACCTGGCGCTGCGAAGGCCGCAGGTTCACCGCGAAGGAGCAGACGGCGATCACCATCGCGTTGCGCGTGCCGACCTTCGCGAACTGCTGCGGACCCGCGTGCGCGGGCAGGTGGACGGCGGTGATCAGCTCGTCGGGCTCCAGCGCGTTGCGCTTCACGCCGAGGTAGAACTCCTCCGCCGGCAGCACGCGCGTGCCCCGGACGGACGCGACCTCCACGCGCGCGCCGAGCGCGAGCAGCACCGGGTGCGTGTCGCCGGCCGGTGACGCGGCGCCGAGGTTGCCGCCGACCGTGCCGCGGTTGCGGATCTGCGGCGAACCGACCGTGCGCGAGGCCATCGCCAACGCGGGCAAAGGTTCACCCAATTCCGTAATCACGCGCGAATAAGACACGGCGGCGCCGAGCCGCACCGTTCTGTCTGAAAGAGTGCTGCCCTCAAGAGTGCCGTCCGAAAGAGTGCCGTCCGAAGTGGACCACTCCGCCAGCTCCGCGACGCCGGTGAGATCGAGCAGCGCGGCCGGGCGGCGGTGGTCGAAGTTCAGCTCCACCATCACGTCCGTGCCACCGGCGATCGGCACCGCGTCGGGCCGTTCGGCCTTCACGGCCAGCGCCTCGGCCAGGTCGGCGGGTCGCAGGAAATCCACGCTCGAGCTCCTCCCCACGGGCTGATATCCCAGTACACGCCGAACGCGCCCGCGCGGCAACGGTGCCCCGCCATGAAAGCCGTCCCAGCGGAAGACCACCCGTTTGTGCTTTCCTACAAGCCTGATGACGACCGTGAGAACCCTGCTGGGCCTGCCCGGCCTGCGCCCGCACCCGAGCACCGCCGAGGACCTGCTCGACCACGCCGTCACGCGGATCTACGTGACCGAGCTGCCCGACCCGGGCCGCTACCTGACGGCGGGTGAGCTCGTGCTGTCCGGGCTGCTGTGGTGGCGCGCGCCGGGCGACGCCGAGCCATTCGTGGCGGCGCTCGCGGCCGGGGGCGCCGCCGCGTTGGCCGCGTCGGGCGCCGACGCCGGTGGCATCCCGGAAGACGTCATCGACACGTGCGCGCGCCACGGCGTCCCGCTGCTGGAAGTGCCGCCAGACCTGTCGTTCGCCGTGGTCACCGAACGCGTGGTGCTCGCACTCGCGGCCGCCGCCGACGGGGCGCGCAAACGCTTGCTCACCGCCGCCGCGGAGGACGCGCCGCTGGAAGACCTGCTGGCCCGCGCGGCCGAGGAGCTGGGCACGGCGTGCTGGGTCCTCTCGGGCGTGCCCCGGGTGGTGGCCGGCACGGCGCCGCTGCCGGTGTCGGCGGCCGAGCCCGTGCGCCAGTTCGCCGCCGCCCGCGCCCGCCCGACGGCGGCGGGCGGCCTGACCGTGCTGCCGGTGGAGAGCCGCCACGCGGTGCCGTGGCTGCTCGCCGTGGACGGACCGCTGAGCACCGCGCAGACCGAGCTCGCCGAGGAGCTGGCCGGGCTGGTCGGTTTGGCTCGCGCGCGGTCGCGTCCGTCGCCGGCGCCGCTCGGCGGGAACGTCCGCGCGGTCGCCCTGCGGACCGAGGACAGCGCGGAGGCCCACGACGTCCTCGCCGAACTCCTGGCCACCACCGGGAAAGCCGTCACCCCGACCGGCAGCCGCGACCACACGGAGGCGCTCGCCCTCGTCGCCGACGACGGTTCGTGGCCCGCCGGCTGGGCCAACGACGCCGTGACCGCTCTGTCCACAGTGGAACCTCTGCTGCGCGCGACGCGGATCCTCGCCGGTGTCAGCGATGCCGTGCCCGCGGCGGAATCACGCGGCGCGTTCGAAGTGGCGCGCCACGCGCTTTCCCTTGCGGCGGACCGGGAAGGCGACGTGGTGGTCGTGCCCGCCGCCGCGCTCGGCGTGCACCAGCTCCTGCTCGCCGGCGCGTCCACCGACCTGCGCGCCGCGTTGCGCCGGCGCCTGCTCGGGCCACTGCTCGACTACGACGCCGAGCAGCACTCGGACCTCGTGCGCACCGTGCGCGTGTTCCTCGAGTGCTCCGGCTCCCCCACGCGCGCGGCGAAAACCCTGCACATCCATGTGAACACCCTGCGTTACCGCATCGGCCGCGCCGCCGAGCTGCTCGGCGTGGACCTCACGGACTTCGTCGCGCAGGTCGACGTATACCTGGCGCTGGTTTCGGAGTCCTGAAGCCGGGAAGGGCCTCCGAGGAATTCCTCGGAGGCCCTTCCCGGACCTAACCGGCCAAAACCAGCCGACCTTTGCCAACCACGGCGCGAGATCGCGCCGGTTTCTTCCCGGCCGACATGGTCGGCCCGGGGGGCCGCCCATGTCGGCCGGGAAGGAGCCGGCTCCAAGGCGATCTCGCACGCGTCGGCGGAGCCGACGCCAAATTACAGAGCCTTCGCGGCCCGGTCGGCGACCAGCTTCAGGAACCGGCCCGGGTCGGCCAGCTCGCCGCCCTCGGCCAGCAGCGCCATGCCGTGCAGCAGTTCCGCCGTCTCGGCCAGCGAACCGTCCGCCGGGTTCTCCGCGAACGCCTTGCGCAGCCCGGAGACCAGCGCGTGCTCCGGGTTGAGCTCCAGGACCCGCTTGATCTGCGGCATCTCCTGGCCCATCGCGCGGTACATCTTCTCCAGCGTCGGCGTCATGTCACCCGAGTCGCCGACGATGCACGACGGCGAGGTGGTCAGCCGCGAGGAGAGGCGGACCTCCTTGACGCTGTCGGTGAGCGTCGCCGACATCCACTTGAGCAGGTCCGCGTACTCGGCCTTCTGCTCGTCGGACGTCTCGTCGCCGCCGAGGTCGACCTCGCCCTTGGCCACGGACTGGAACGACTTCTCCTCGAACCCGCCCACGCCGTCGACCCACATCTCGTCGACCGGGTCGGTGAGGATGAGGACCTCGTACCCCTTGGCGCGGAACGCTTCCAGGTGCGGCGAGTTCTCGATCACCGTGCGCGACTCGCCGGTGAGGTAGTAGATGTGCTCCTGGCCTTCCTTCATCCGCGAGACGTAGTCGCGCAGCGAGGTCGGCTTCTCAGCGTGGTGCGTGGACGCGAACGACGAGATCTCGAGGATGGCGGGGCGGTTCTCCGGGTCGTCGAGCAGACCCTCCTTCACCGCGCGGCCGAACTCGCGCCAGAACGTGGCGTACTTCTCGGCGTCCTCGGTCATCATCGTCTTGATCGTGGAGAGGATCTTCTTCTCCAGCCGCCGCCGGATCGCGCGGATCTGGCGGTCCTGCTGCAGGATCTCGCGCGAGACGTTGAGCGAGAGGTCCTGCGCGTCGACGACACCCTTGATGAAGCGCAGGTAGTTCGGCATGAGCGCTTCGCAGTCGTCCATGATGAACACGCGCTTCACGTACAGCTGCACGCCGCGCTTCGCGTCCCGCATGAACAGGTCCATCGGCGCCTGGGACGGGATGAACAGCAGCGCCTGGTACTCGAACGTGCCCTCCGCCTGCATGCGGACGGTCTCGAGCGAGTTGTTCCAGTCGTGGCTGATGTGCTTGTAGAACTCCTGGTACTCCTCGTCGGAGACTTCCGAGGAGGGGCGGGCCCAGAGGGCCTTGCGGGAGTTGACGGTTTCGAACTCCGGGTCGGTGCGTTCTTCGGAGCCCTCCTCGGCGCCTTCCTCCGCGGCCTCAAGGGGGCTGGCCTGCTTGGCCATCCGCACGGGCCAGGTGATGAAGTCGGAGTACCGCTTCACGATCTCGCGGACCTTCCACTCCGACGCGTAGTCGAAGAGGTGGTCCTCGTCGTCGGCCGGCTTGAGGTGCAGCGTCACGGCGGTGCCCTGCGGGGCGTCGGCCACCGGCTCGATCGTGTAGGTGCCCTCGCCCTCGGACTGCCAGCGCACGCCGTCGGCGGTGCCGGCCTTGCGCGTCACGAGGGTGACCTTGTCGGCGACCATGAAGCTGGAGTAGAAGCCGACGCCGAACTGGCCGATCAGGTCCTGCGAGCTTCCGTCTTGCGACTCTTTGAGCTTGCGCAGGAACTCGGCGGTGCCCGACTTGGCGATGGTGCCGATGAGGTTCACGACGTCGTCGCGGCTCATGCCGATGCCGTTGTCGCGGACGGTGAGGGTACGGGCGTCCTTGTCGAGGGTGAGCTCGACGTGGAGGTCCGAGGTATCGGCTTCGAGGTCCTTGTCGCGGTAGGTCTCGAGGCGGAGCTTGTCGAGGGCATCGGAGGCGTTGGAGATGAGCTCGCGGAGGAAGATGTCCTTGTTCGAGTAGATCGAGTGGATCATCAGCTGGAGGAGCTGGCGGGCCTCGGACTGGAATTCGAGGGTTTCGGGCTGTGCTGCTTGAGTCGCCGCTTCTTGAGACATGGTGTCGCGTTTTTCCTTTCCCACCCCACACCAGAAAGACGGCAGCGAGCCTACCTGGGGTGGGTTGCTGTCCTCGCAGGGCGTGTTGCGGGTGCAGGCCCTCGCAGGGGCGTGTTGTGTGGGGTGCAGGCCCTCGCGGGGCGGCTCGCGTCGGGTGAGCACCCCGAAGCTGGGTGCCGGGGCGGGTCTGGGTGCAGGTTCCGCTGCGTGGGTGGGCGGCGGTCGTGAGGGTGGACGCGGCCTGGGTGAGGCGCCGATTCGGGCAGGCGGGCGGCGGTGGGTGGGGCGTCAAAGCACCCCAATGTGGCGTTCGGTGCGTTGAGCGCAACCAACGCCGCATTGGGTGCGGTGAGCGCAACCAACGCCGCGTTGGGGTGCGTTCAGTGGGGCGTCAGGTGAGGCGGCGGGCGTAGCGGTCGAGGGTCGCGGCGTCGAAGGGGAGTTCGGCCGCTTCCAGGGCGCCGCAGTGGAGGCCGCCGAGGAGGTAGTGGGCGAGGGCGGCGGCGGTGGCGGGTTCGTCGAGGACGCCGGACGAGGTTTGGGAGGCGTAGTCGCTGAGGCGTTTTGCCGCGGTGGGGAAGCCTTCGCGGTAGAAGGCATAGGTGGCGGCGAAGCGCGTCGGCAGCTGGTTCGGGTGCAGGTCCCAGCCCTGGTAGAAGCCGTTTTCCAGGGAGCGGCGAACCAGGCGCAGGTGTTCGGCCCAGGCGCCGGGCAGGTCGTCGCCGATCGGCAGGCGGTTGGTGGAGCCGTCGGAGAGGCGTACGCCGGTGCCGGCGGCCGCGACCTGCATGAGGTGCTTCGCGAAGTCGGCGGCCGGGTGGGCCATGCTCTGGTAGGCGGCGCCGATGCCGAGGCCCGCGCTGTAGTCGTAGGTGCCGTAGTGCAGGCCCGAGCAGCGGCCGGCGGCGGCCTGGATGATGCGGGCCACTGCGACCGTGCCGTCGTGGGCGAGGATCGACTGCGCGGTCTCGATCTGTACCTCGAAGCGCAGCGTGCCTTCCGCCAGGCCGTAGGCGACCTCGAGCTGCCCGAGTACGTCGGCCGCCACCGAGACCTGCTCGACGGCGGTCACTTTCGGCAGCGTGACCACGAAGCCGTCGGGGAGGTTGCCGTTGCTGAGCAAACCGGTCAGGAACAGGTCCAGTGTGCGGATGCCGCGCCGGCGCGTGGCGGACTCGAAGCTCTTGAAGCGGATGCCGACGAACGGTGTGCCGCCCGTGGTCGCGAGGGTCTGCCCGGCGGCCAGGGCGGCGGCGTCCTCGGCTTCGTCGCCCGGGTTGCCGTAGCCGTCCTCGAAGTCGATCCGCAAGTCCTCGATCGGCTCGCTTAGGAGCTTCGCGCGCACGCGCTCTGCGACGTCCGCGTCGAGGCCGAGTACGTCGCCGCGCTCGACGAACACCCGCATGGCCTGCTTGCCCCAGTCGGCGACCAGGCGCGTGCGGTACTCCGACGCCGGCACGTACACGGTGTGCACGGGGCGGCGGCCCGGCGGCTCACCGGGGTACAGCGCCGCGACGCGCGCATCGGCCTCGGCCAGGCGCGCGTCGGCGGCGGTGTAAACGTCCTCGGTGAGCCTGCCGTCCCGCATTACTTGATGTGCTCGTAGGCCGGCAGCGTGAGGAAGTCCGGGAACTCGTCGGCGAGCGCGACCTGCTCGAACAGCTCGACGGCCGGGGTGAGCACGTCTTCCTTGACCTCGGCCGACAGCTCGCCGCGGACCTCGGCCACCACGCCGCGCACCAACTCCGCGGTGACGGTGTCGCCGGTGTCGAGCTGCGTGCCGTTCTTGACCCACTGCCAGATCTGCGACCGCGAGATCTCGGCGGTGGCCGCGTCCTCCATGAGGTTGTGGATGGCCGCCGCGCCGTTGCCGCTCAGCCAGGAGGCGATGTAGCGGATGCCGACCTCGACGGCGGCGCGCAGGCCGGCCGCGGTGGCGCTGCCCGGCGTCGAGGCGACGTCGAGGAGCTGGTCGGCGGTGACGCTGACCTCGTCACGGGTGCGCTCGAGCTGGTTCGGCCGGTCGCCGAGAACCTTGTCGAACTCCTCCTTGCAGAGGGCGACCATGCCGGGGTGCGCGACCCAGGAACCGTCGAAGCCGTCGGCCGCCTCGCGCGCCTTGTCGGCGTGGACCTTCTCGAACGCGCCCTCGTTGACCTTCGGGTCCTTGCTCGGGATGAACGCCGCCATGCCGCCGATCGCGAACGCGCCGCGCTGGTGGCAGGTGGCCACGAGCAGCTCGGTGTAGGCGCGCATGAACGGCGCGGTCATGGTCACCGAGTTGCGGTCCGGCAGCACGAACTTCTCACCGGCGTCGCGGAAGTACTTGATCACACTGAACAGGTAGTCCCAGCGGCCCGCGTTGAGGCCCGAGGCGTGCTCACGCAGCTCGTAGAGGATCTCCTGCATCTCGAACGCGGCCGGGATCGTCTCGATCAGCACGGTGGCGCGGACGGTGCCGTGCTCGATGCCGAGGGTCTTCTCGGCGTGGGTGAACACGTCGTTCCACAGCCGCGCCTCGAGGTGGCTTTCCATCTTCGGCAGGTAGAAGTACGGTCCCTTGCCGCGCTTGAGCAGCTCGGCGGCGTTGTGGAAGAAGTACAGGCCGAAGTCGACCAGCGCGCCGACACCCTGGCGGCCGCCGAAGGTGAGGTTGCGCTCGTCGAGGTGCCAGCCGCGCGGGCGGACCACGATCGTGGCGTGCTCGACGTCGTCCTTGAGCGCGTAGCTCTTGCCGCCGCTCTCCAGCGTGATGGTCTCGCGGATGGCGTCGGACAGGTTGACCTGGCCGGACACGACGTTGGCCCAGTGCGGCGTGTTGGCGTCCTCGAAGTCGGCGAGCCACACCTTGGCGCCGGAGTTGAGGGCGTTGATGGTCATCTTGCGGTCGGTGGGACCGGTGATCTCCACGCGGCGGTCGCGCAGCGCCGGCGGCGCCTCGGCGACCTTCCAGTCGCCCTCGCGGATCTCCTTCGTCTCCGGCAGGAAGTCGAGCCGGCCGGTCGCGCGGGCCTCTTCGCGGCGCTTGCCGCGGGCCGCGAGCAGCTCGTCCCGGCGCGCCGCGAAGGCGTCGTGGAGCCCCGCCAGGAAGGCGAGGGCTTCCGGCGTCAGGATCTCGTCGCCGCGCTCCACCGAGCCGCCGAGGACCTGGACTTCAGACATGCGAAACACCCCGAGTCGTACTTTGGATAACGTCCCTACGGTTTTTACCTGACGGACTATAGTTTCTGCATAGCGGAAGCTCAAACGCTCGGAAGAAGAGGACCTGTGAGGAGGACCACCGGTGGCAGCTGAGAAAGGCGGACGGGACGGCGGCGTCCAGTCCCTGCAGCGCGCGTTCGAGCTGCTGGAGCACCTCGCGGACACGGGTGGGGAGGCCAGCCTGTCGGAGCTCGCGACCCTGTCGGGGCTGCCGATGCCGACCATTCACCGGCTGATCCGCACCCTCGTGGATCTCGGGTACGTCCGGCAGAACACGAACCGCCGCTACGCCCTCGGCGCGCGGCTCATCCGCCTCGGCGAGAACGCGAGCATGCAGTTCGGCTCGTGGGCGCGGCCGCTGCTGGTCGAGCTCGTGGAGGAGGTCGGCGAGACGGCCAACCTCGCCGTGCTGGAGCGCGACGAGGTCGTGTACGTCGCCCAGGTGCCCTCCAAGCACTCCATGCGCATGTTCACCGAAGTCGGCCGGCGCCTGCTGCCCCACGGCACCGGGGTCGGCAAGGCGATGCTCGCGCAGCTGCCCGTCGACGACGTCGCGGCGCTTCTGGCGCGCACGGGCATGCCCGCGTACACCGAACACACCTTCACCGACCCTTCTTCGCTCGCCGTCGAGCTCACGCGCATCGCGTCGCAGGGTTACGCGCTGGACGAGGCCGAGCAGGAGCTCGGGGTCCGGTGCATCGCCGTCGCGGTGCCCGGCATGCCGGTGCCCGCGGCGGTATCCGTGTCCGGTCCGTCCGGCCGGCTGACCGCGGACGCGGTGGCGAGCATCGCGCCGGTGGTGCAGAAGATCGCCGACCGGCTTTCGCAGCAGCTGCCCGTCACCTGAGCTCGCCCGCCAGCAGGTCCATCAGCAGGCCGTCGTGGAAGGTGCCGTCGGGGCCGCGTTCGTACTGGCGCAGCAGGCCGACGGGCCGGAAGCCGAGCTTGGTGTAGACGTGCACGGCCTTCTCGTTCGCGGCGGCCGGGTCGATCGTGAGCCGGTGGTGGCCCCGGGCGAACAGGTGCTGCGCGAGCACGCGGATGGCCTCAGGGCCGATGCCGTGGCCGTGGTGGGCCGGGTCGACGGCGATGTCGATGCCGGCGTGGCGGTATTGCGGGTCGAGTTCTTCGGAGCTCTGGATGAGCCCGATGACGTCCCCGTCGCGTTCGATGGCGTAGCTGGAGTAGCCGGTATCCTCCTCGAGGAGGGTTTCGACCTCGGGCTCGGCTTCGCCCCACCACTGCGCGACTTCGGGCGTGGACAGGATTTCCTGGGCGCGCTGGCGATCGTCACGCGTGAGCGGACGCAGGCGGACGCGCGGGCCTTCGATGATCATGACCGGGTTTCCTCTCGTCGGGGGGTGTTCGGGTGACGAGGGGAAACGGGCGGTCCACGCGGGCGTCAATACACACCGCGAGTGTGCGCCGGCGGGGACCGGTGTGTCACCTCAATTGCTGATGACGTGGTCGTCCACCTTCACCGAGTAGCGGACGTCGCTGCCGTTGACGGTGTTGATGGTCGCTGTGAGGCCCGCCCTGGTCGTGCCGGCGCTCAGCTCGCAGCGCATCTGCTGCCCGACTTTCGCGTCGATCGGCCCTGGGCACGTCACCGTGTCCGGCCGCTGCCCTATCGAGCTCTGCAGCGCGTCGGCGATCCCCTTCTCCAGATCGGTCTTCGCCACCCGCCGCGTCACCTCTACGTGCGCGGAACACCCGGCCACCAACGCGATGCCACACACTGCGACCACCAAACGACGCACCACAGCCAGCCTCCTCTAGGCCCAGACGGAACGCGGAACCAAATCGAGCAGATCGCACCGCAAATCCAAGGCGGCGACGAGTTTTTCGGGGTCACGGTGATCGACGAGGCGGTCGTAGACCTCGAAGTTCGCGCCGAACAGGGAGAATCCCCGGAACTGGCGCGGGTCGGTCTTCAAGAAGTGGGTGACCTGCGGGACGAGTACCGCCTGCGCGAAGCGATCGTCGCCGGTGAGCACCTCGTAGCGTTCGTCGAACTCGGGGTCGCCCACTCGAAGGTCGCCGCGTCCGATCGAGTCGTTCACGCGGCTCTCGAGCGCCACTGCCGGGCCCACTTGCAGGGCAGGGCCGAGTTTCGGAGTGCGCACCCACACGGCCCGCGTGTAGTGGATGGCCACGCCGCGTTGGCGCACCTTGAACCTGGCGCCGAGGAAGGGTCGTCCCCGGTGCGTCCCGCTCACGATCTCGTGCGCCTCGAACGCCTCGGGCAGCCGCGCGAACGGATCGGTCGGTGAGAACAGCTCGTCCGCGAAGGAACGCTGCAGATAGTGGTCGCCTTCGTTGTAGTAGGCGCAGTAGGAGTCGTTGCGCTCCTCGTACCGCCAGCCCCGCCGCGGCGCTTCCTGGCCCAACCGCTGCAGCACCGCGGTTTCGGCGCGCTGCATACCGCGGTTGTTCCACACCACGAACCACGTCACCGCGGCCGCGATCAGGAGCGTGCCGCCGATGACGATCACGAGGATGAGCGCTGTGCTCACCGGGTCGGCTCTTGGTCGTAGACGCTGAAGTCGTCGAAATCGTCGTCCGCGGGCGCTGCTCGAGTCGGCTTCGGCGGGGCCGGCGCTGCCGGCCGCGGGGCGCCGAAGAGCTGCTCGTCGGAGTCGAGCACGCGGTCGAGGAACTCTGTACTCCCCAGGCCCCGTCGCACGACTTCGGCCTGCATCCGCGCCGCCGCGGCCTGCGCTTCGCCGATCGCTCGCAGCACGTCCGACGACAGCACAGCGGGATCCGTTTCCCGGGCCCGTTCGCTGAAGGTGACCGACGCGATCGCGCCGCCGGGACCGGCGACCACGGTGACCACGCCGTCCGGTGAGGTGGCGCTGCCCATCGCGTCTTTCAGTTCGTCGGCCACGCGCTGGTATGCCTCGGCCCGCAAGCGGTTGTCGGCCGCGGCCGTGTCGATCGCCTCGATGCGCGCCAGCAGCTGCCGTGCGGTGTCGTTCATGCCGCCTGCTCCGGTTTGACGGTGGTGAGGAACTTCTGGAAGTCGTCGATGACATGCTCGAACTGGTTTTCCAGCAGCGCGGACAGCACGATGTGCAAGACCGCACGCCGCTCCGGGTTTTGCTGGTCTCGCATGACCATGAACACCTGGAACTGCACGAGGTCCACCTGCTTGCCCTTGAGGCCGACGGTCAGCTTCACCGCCTGCGTGAGACCCGGGTTCTCCGCCGAGCCGACCTCGTTGCGTCGTCCGAGCTGCACGCCCGCGGCGCCCGCGCTCCGCAACCGCTCGACGGCCTCGTCACCGATGGCCGTGAGCGGCGCGTCGTCCTCGCGGAGCTCGCCGGTGATCGTGATGTTCGCCGTGAAGCCCTCGCGCGAACTGCCGGTGTTGAGCGCGACGAACGCGGCGTCCGGCGTGCCGACTTCGTCGGGCGGAACGGAACGCCATCCGTCCGGCAGCTCGAAGACGATCGGGACGGGGAGAGTGCCTGCCACTGTGTCTGCTCCGAATCTCTGGTGGTCAGAAGCCAAGGAAGTCGCCCACAGCGCCCGCGGCGTTCGCGATGCCGTGCCCGACGTCGGAGGCCACGTCGGCGACGTCACCGGCCACGTCCTGCACGGTGTCGACGACCTCACCCGGATCGATGCTGAGGTCGAACCCGACCTTGCCACCGATACCCAAGGCCACGCCGAGCGAAGCACCGACGTGGAACTTCCCGTCGTCGCCCATGCCGAACTGGGCGCTCGCCTCGGCCCCGACGCCGGCCCACGCCTCGCCGTGCGCACCGGCGGTGACACCGGCGACCTCGGCGCTCGCGTTGCCCTCGATGCGGCCGCCCGCGAATCCTTCTACGCTGCCCTGCATCCCGGACCAGCCGAGCGATCCCTGGGCGGACGCCTTGGCTCCGACCTCGGCCGAGGCATCGCCCTTGACCGCAACGTGGTCGCCGTAGTGGACCTCACCCTGGGCACTGCCCTTGGCCAGGTACGCCTCGGCGGACGCACCCGCCGTGAGACCCAGCGGGCCCGCACCGGCGTGCGCCTCGGCGCCGGCGCCGAGGGCCGCGCCCTCGATTTTGCCGCTGCCGCCGAAGGTTCCGTCGCCGAACTTCCCCTCCAGCGAGCCGTCGACGAGGTCGACACTCGCGGACGCCGACACGGTGCTTTCGGAGGTGTCGATGCCGAACTTTTCGAGGAGGCCGCCGAGTTTGTCGGTGAGCATGCCGTCGGACTGCGAACCGAATTCGCGGGAATAGTTCTTGCCGCCCTTGTGGTCCTGCCAGCCGCCGGGGTCCTCCTCGACCTTGACCCACTTCTTCTTGTCGGGGTCCCACTCCGTCTTCGTCTCTTTGTCGCGGTGCTCCGCGCCGAACTCGTGAGAATCCCCGAGATCCTTTTTGTACGTGCCGTCGGCCTTCTTCTCGAACCCGAGCTTCTCCGCCGTGGAGCCGCCGGCCTCCTCGAGAGCGGCGCGGGCGGCCCGCAAGATCTGTTCGGCCTGACGAGTCGCGCCCTGGCCAGGATCAGCAAAGGCCGGGACCGAGTACCCGCCGGTGAGGGCCTGGTAGGCGTCCACAATCCACTGCGAGGACGCGGCCCGCGTGGCTGCCTGACCCTGTGTGTACAGCTCGATCGCCCGCTGGGCTTCAGACTGGCTGCGAGTCAGGGCGTCGCCGTAATCGGCGAGGGCATTGGCCCCGGTGCCCAGGACGCCGATGGTGTCGAACCACTTCTTCGGCTCCCGGCCGAAGGTCTCGCGGAACCGGTCACTCGCTTCGCCGGACCACTGCTTCGCGTCAACGCCGGACAGGCCGTCGGAGATCGCGGCCATCTTCTGGATGTTGCGGACGAGATCCTTCAGGTCTCCCGAGATGAAGCGCGGCTCGCCGGGGACGAGGTCCTTCGGGTCGGTCGTATCCCCCAGTTCGGCGGCCATCAGAACACCGGTCCTTCGCGGTCCGCCTCGGTTACGGGGTCAGGGCACTGGACCTCGGACTTCGGACCGGGGAACAGTTCCCGGGAGCGCTCGGGACTCATCACGTCCGGCGGGAGTTCGTCGATCGACCCGCTGATGCGGCCGCTCGCGCCGCCGGTCCACGCGGGACCGAGCTTCTCGCCGTCGTCCGGCTTCGGGTCAACGGAGGTGTGCAGGACCTCGCCGAGTGGGCCGAAGATGCCGCCGCCGGAAGAGCCGCCGAACGCCTTCGCCGCGGTCTTCACGATCGAGTCGCTCGCGGTGTCGTCGGCGCTCGCGTAGCGGACCGCCGCCGTGCGCAGGTCCTCGCCGTGGCCGTGGGCCTTGCCGGTGAGTCCTTCGACGACGGACTCGATGTCCGCGATGAAGCTGCCCCAGCCCGCCTGCACGCCGGGGTGCCCGTAGTTGCCGCTCGGGCCCTGCCACAGCAGGCCCGCAGCGCCCCCGACGACGTCGCCGATCGTGTCGGCGGCGCGTTCGAGCTCCTCTGTTACGGCGTCGAACCCGCCCGTCATCCCCCGTGAACCCCTCGTCCGGCCTGCAACGACGAGTCCACGGTGGCAGAAACTCACGAGGGTTCTGCCCGCTTCGCCGGTTGATCACCTCAACGGGCGAATCCTGTCTCAGCCGAGCAGGGCGTCCACGAACGCGCCGGGCTCGAACGGCGCCAGGTCGTCGGGCCCTTCGCCGAGACCGACGAGCTTCACCGGCACCCCGAGCTCCTTCTGGACCTGGAAGACGATGCCGCCCTTGGCCGTGCCGTCGAGCTTGGTGAGAACGATGCCCGTGACGTCGATGACCTCGGAGAACACGCGGGCCTGGGCGAGGCCGTTCTGGCCCGTGGTCGCGTCGAGCACCAGCAGGACCTCGTCGACCTTCGCCTGCTTCTCGACCACGCGCTTGACCTTGCCGAGCTCGTCCATGAGGCCGGTCTTGGTGTGCAGGCGGCCCGCGGTGTCGACGAGGACCGCGTCGGCGCCTTCGTCGATGCCGCGCTTCACCGCGTCGAACGCGACGGCCGCGGGGTCGGCGCCTTCCTTGCCGCGCACGACCGACGCGCCGACGCGCTCGCCCCAGGTCTGGAGCTGGTCGGCGGCCGCGGCGCGGAAGGTGTCGGCCGCGCCGAGCACCACAGTGGAGCCCTGCGCGACGAGCACGCGCGCGAGCTTGCCGGTGGTGGTGGTCTTGCCGGTGCCGTTCACGCCGGCGACGAGCACGACGGCGGGCTGCTTCTGGCCGTCGACCTCGTGCGGCAGCGCGCGCACGGCGCGAATGCCGTCCGTGGACAGCGAAGCGGTCAGGACCTCGCGCAGCACTTCGCGCGCTTCGGCGGGCGTGCGCACCGCGCGGCGCGACAGCTCGTCACGCAGGCGTTCGACGATCTGGGTCGTGGTGGCCGCGCCGAGGTCGGCGATGAGCAGCGAGTCCTCGACGTCCTGCCAGGAGTCCTCGTCGAGGTCGCCGGCGCCGAGCAGGCCCAGCAGGCTCTGGCCGAACATCGAGCGCGACTTCGACAGCCGGCCGCGCAGGCGATCCAGGCGGCCGGCCGCGGGGTCGATCTCGTCGATCGGGAGGACCGGCTCGATCGGTTCGACAGTGCCGGCGACCGGCGCGGCCGCGGGGCCTTCCGACTCCGGCTCGGGCAGCTTGACGTCGCGCATCGTGCGCTGGTCGGAGTCGCGCGGCACCGCGGCGTCGTCGCCCACGGCGGGCTGGCCGTCGACCTCCGGGCGGTCCTCGACGGGGTGCTCGGCCGGCACCGGTTCCGCGGCAGGGGCAGCCTCGGCCTCACCTCCGGGCGCGAAGGTGATGCCGCCGGACGCGGTGTACCCGCCGCCCTTCGGCTTCTCCTCGACCTTGCGCGTCTGTTCGAGGCTGATCCGCCGCCGACGTGCGATGAGCAGCCCGGACACCAGCACGGCGACCAGGACGACGACGGCGACGATGACGATCCAGAACCAGGTACTCGACACGCACCCATCCTGTCATCTGCTCCGATGCTCCCCCGGACACCCCACCGCGCTGCACCCTTCAGGCCAACGGATCACACGTACAGTTCCGATTCGGCCAAGACTTCACGACGTGGGTTGCGTCACCGCTTCACCCCGACTAAACCACTCCGGATGAAAACCCACGGCTTCCGCGTCCTCGGCCTCCTTTCGGGGACTTCGGTCGACGGCATCGACGTCGCCGTCGCCGAACTGCACGCCGAAGACGGCACCGTGGTCCTCACCCCGCTCGGCGAACTCGACGTGCCCTTCACGGCGGAAACCCGCGAAGCCGTGCTGGCCGCACTGCCGCCCAACCCGAGCAGCGCCGAAGCGCTCACCGTGCTCGACACCCGCGTCGGCCAGGCTTTCGCCGAAGCCGCCGCGCGGGGCATCGCCGAGCACGGGCCCGTGGACGTGATCGCCTCGCTCGGCCAGACCGTCTACCACTGGGTGGAGAACGGCGTGGCGCTCGGCACGCTGCAGCTGGGCCAGCCCGCGTGGATCGCCGAACGCACTGGCACCCCCGTCGTCGCCGACCTGCGCATCCGCGACATCACCGCGGGCGGCCAGGGTGCGCCGCTCGCCAGCACGCTCGACGCGTTGTGGCTGCGTGGCCTAGCCGAGGAGGCGGGCAAACCCGTGGCCGCGCTGAACCTCGGCGGCATCGCCAACATCACCGTCGTCAGCGGCAGCGACACCGTGCTCGCCTACGACACCGGCCCCGCCAACGCGTTGCTCGACCTCGCCGCCGCCCGCGTGACCGGCGGCGAGCAGCACGCCGATGTCGACGGGAAGCTCGCGCTGGCCGGCTCCGTCCGCCGCGACCTGCTCGACCGGCTGCTCGCCGACCCGTACTTCGCCGCAGCACCACCGAAGTCCACCGGCAAGGAGCACTTCCACGGTGACTACCTCGACGCCGCCCTCGCCGGCGTGGCGCCGCTCACGCCCGAAGACCTCCTGGCGACGCTCACCGAGCTCACCGCCGCGACCGTCGCCGCCGAATGCCGGCGCCACCACGCGGCGACGGTCGTCGTGTCCGGTGGCGGCATGCGCAACCCCGCCGTGATGGCGGCGCTGGCGGGTAACCTCCCGGGCGTCACCCTGCGCACCAGCGACGACCTCGGCCTGCCCGGCGCTGGTAAAGAGGCGTACCTGACCGCATTGCTCGGCTGGCTGAGCTGGTGCGGCGTGCCGGCCACGTTGCCGTCCGCGACGGGCGCGCGCGGGCCCCGGCTGCTCGGCGCGCTCACCCCGGGCGCGCACCCCCTGAACCTTCCGGCCCCACTGGGGGGCACCGTGAACCGCTTGCGGGTCACGGAAGTTGGCGCACGACGGTAGGAGAAACCCCATGAACCCAGTCGATCTGGTGATCGTCATCGTGTACCTGGCAGCGATGCCGATCATCGGCGTGCTGGTCGGCCGCAGACAGAAGTCCGCGAACGACTACTTCGTCGGCGAACGCAGCATGCCCTGGTGGGCCGTCACGCTCTCGGTCGTGGCCACCGAGACGTCCACGCTCACCGTGATCTCGACGCCGGGCCTGGTCTTCGGCAGCGAGTTCCTCTTCCTCGAGGTGGCGTTCGGCTACATCCTCGGCCGCATCGTCGCCGCGTTCGTGCTGTTGCCCCGCTACTTCCGTGGCAACTACGTGAGCGCGTACGAGTTCCTCGGGCGCCGCTTCGGGCGCGGGCTGCAGGGCACGGCGTCGGTCACGTTCGTCGTCACGCGCCTGCTCGCCGAAGGCCTGCGGCTGTTCGCCGGCGCCATCCCGATCAAGGCGATCCTCGACCACTACGGCATCCACACCTCGTACTGGCACATCGTGGTGCTGCTGACCGCGCTCACGCTCATCTACGCGTTCGTCGGTGGCATCAAGTCGGTGATCTGGGTCGACGTGATCCAGTGGTCGCTCTACGTCCTCGGCGCGATCGGCGCGGTCGTCTTCCTCTCGACCAAGCTGCCCGACGGCTGGACGTCGATCGCCGCGAGCCAGGGCCGCTTCCAGCTCACCGACTTCACGTCCAACATCATCACCAGCCCGTACGCGTTCATCGGCGCCGTGGTCGGTGGCGCCTTCCTGTCGATGGCCTCGCACGGCGCGGACCAGCTGATCGTCGGGCGGCTGCTGTCGACCAAGAGCCTGCGCGACGGCCAGCGCGCGCTGATCGGCTCGTCGTTCGTGGTGTTCGTGCAGTTCGGCCTGTTCCTGGTGGTCGGCGCGATGCTGTGGGTCTACACCGGCGGCAAGACGGGCGCGACGGCCACGGCGGTCGCGGCCGGGAAGATGTCCGGCGACGACGTGTTCTCCAACTTCATCGTCAACGACCTGCCCGTGGGCCTGGCGGGCCTGCTCATCGCCGGCATCCTCGCCTCCACGATGGGCGCGCTGGCCTCGGCGCTCAACGCACTGTCCACTTCGACCATCGCCGACCTCTACCAGCGCTTCACGAACCGGTCGGTCGAGGACTCGAAGCTGCTGCGCCACGGTCGCATGTGGACGCTGATCTGGGCGGTCGTGTTCGCTATCTTCGCGTCGCTGTTCACCAACTCGAAGGACCCGGTGATCCAGCAGGGCCTCGGCATCGTCGGCTACACCTACGGCGCGCTGCTGGGCTCGTTCTTGCTCGGCCTGATCGTGAAGAAGGCGCGCCAGCCCGACGCGATCGTCGCGTTCGCCTGCTCGGTGGTGGGCATGGCGTTCCTGATCCTGTTCGTCAAGTTCGACAAGGCGACCACGGCCGTGCACATCCAGTTCGGCGCGGCCACGAAGACGCTCGTGCCGCTGGCCACCTACTGGTACACGTTCGTCGGTGTGGTGATCACGATGGTCGTCGGCGGGCTGCTCGCGCTGCGCCACCGCGACGCCGACCCGAACGCCACAGAGGTCGACCTCCCGAAGGAGGAAGTCACCGTCTGATCACCGCTGCGAGATTTTCCCCGATCGGGTGAACCGTCCCGGGGTGGGCGCTCGTGCACCTGACGAGCGCCCGCCACCGGATGGCGGGCCCGGATCAGGCGGGGACGATGAAGCGGATTTCTCTGGCACTGGCGGCGGGTTCGATGATCCTCCTGGGCGGTGCGACGGCGTGTTCGTCGGCCTCCGGGGCCGCGGCGGCCGACCCGGGCGCGGCGAACGCGGCGGCCGGGGCCCAGGCCGGAGCGCCGGCGCAGTCGCAGGCCGAGACCCAGGACGGCACCCCCGAGGTGATCGCGGCCCCCGCGCAGGTGCAGGTGCCGCCGGGCAACAAGCGCGTGGCCACCTTCCACGGCGAGGGCGTGCAGATCTACGGCTGCACCGACGGCGCGTGGACCCTGATCCAGCCCGCGGCCATCATGTCCGACAACGGCAAGGCCGTGGCCCTGCACAGCAAGGGACCGGTGTGGACGTCCACTGTGGACGGCAGCACGGTTGCCGCCACTGCCATGCCCGGCAAGGCCGTGCAGCACACCGACGCGATCCCCGAGATCCTGCTCAAGTCCGACCAGGACACCGGCAAGGGCGTGTTCGGCACCGTCACCTACGTGCAGCGGCTGGCCACGAAGGGCGGCCTCGCCCCGAAGGGCGCGTGCACCACGGGCCAGCAGACTTCCACGCCGTACTCGGCCGAGTACGCGTTCTGGGCCGCGAACTAAAAGCAACAACGGAAAAGGGGCTTCCCGGTCACCCCGGGAAGCCCCTTTTCGCACGTCCGCACTCAGCCCGCGGGCACCGGCTCCTCGTCTTCGGCGCGCAGGCGCTGCGAGATCACCTTCGTGATGCCGTCGCCCTGCATGCTCACGCCGTAGAGCGCGTCGGCGATCTCCATGGTCGGCTTCTGGTGGGTGATGATGATCAGCTGCGACGAGTCGCGCAGCTGCTCCAGCAGCCCGATCAGCCGGCGCATGTTGGTGTCGTCGAGCGCCGCCTCGACCTCGTCCATCACGTAGAAGGGTGAAGGACGGGCGCGGAAGATGGCCACCAGCATGCCCACGGCCACCAGCGACTTCTCGCCACCCGAGAGCAGCGACAGCCGCTTCACCTTCTTGCCCGGCGGGCGCGCCTCGACGTCGACGCCGGTGGCGAGCAGGTCGTTGGGCTGGGTGAGCACCATGCGACCCTCGCCGCCCGGGAACAGCACGCCGAACACGGTTTCGAACTCGCGCGCGACGTCGGCGTAGGCCGAGGCGAAGACCTCCAGGATCTTCTCGTCGACCTGCCGGATCACGGCTTCGAGGTCCTTGCGCGTGTCCTTGAGGTCCTCGAGCTGGGTCGAAAGGAACTTGTAGCGCTCCTCCAGCGCCGCGAACTCCTCCAGCGCCAGCGGGTTGACCTTGCCCAGCAGCGTCAGGTCCTTCTCCGCGCGCTTGGCGCGGCGGGCCTGCGTGTCGCGGTCGTACGGCATGGGCGGCGGCATGGTCACGTCCTCGCCGCGCTCCTTGGCCGCCTCGTACTCGGCCATCTCGCCCGCGCTCGGCGGCACCGGCACGTCGGGGCCGTACTCCTGGACCAGGTCCGCGAGGCCGATGCCGAAGTCCTCGGCGATCTTGGTCTCGAGCGTCTCCAGCCGCAGCCGCTGCTCGGCGCGCAGCACCTCGTCACGGTGCACGGCGTCGGTGAGCTTCTCGAGCTCGCCGGACAGCTCGCGGACCTTGGCGCGCACCGCGGTGAGCGCGGTCTCGCGGGTCTGGCGCTGTGCCTGGGCTTCATCGCGCTCGGCGGCCGCGCGCTGCACGGAGTGTTCGATGCGTTCCAGCGCGAGCTCGCCGGCGTTGACCACGGCGTTGGCGATCGCGGCGCCGCGCTCCCGCGCCTCGCGGGCCTTGGCGGCGCGTTCCCGGGCCTGCTGCTCGGCGAGCGCCGCGCGGCGCAGCGACTCGGCCCGCCCGGCGATGCTGCGCGCCCGCTCCTCGGAGGTGCGCTGCGCGAGCCGCGCCTCCATCTCCTCCTGGCGGACCACGGTCAGCTGGGCCACGGCCTCGTCGCGCTCGGCCGTGTCGGGATCGTCCTCCACCGGCTGCTCAGCGACTGCGGCGAGCCGCTCCTCGAACTCGGCCAGCTGCTCCAGCGCCTGCTCGCGGCTCTGCTCCACCTTCGCGCGCTGCCCGGCGAGGCGCTCGACCTCGGCCTGCGCCGAACGCGCGGCCTGCTGCATCCGGTTCAGCCGCTCCGACGACCGCGCCTTGCGGACCTTCGCGTCACCGAGGGCATCCTTGGCCTGGCCGACCTCTTCGCGCCGGGCCTGCTGCTCGGCGCGGGCGCCTTCCAGCTCGGCGGTGTGGCGCTCCAGCGCACGCTCGGCCGTGCGCAGCCGCTCGCCCGCCTCGTCGACGGCGGCCTGGACCTCGATCACGCTCTCGCGCGCGGCCGAGCCACCGGCGACCCAGCGGGCGCCGAACACGTCACCTTCGCCGGTGACCGCGCGGACGTCCGGGTGGCTCACGACGAGCTGCCGCGCCACTTCCAAGTCGTTGACCAGCGCCAGCTTGTCCAGCGCCTGCTCGACGGCCGGGCGCAGCTGCTCGGGCGCGGTCACGACCTCACGGGCCCAGCGAGCGCCGTAGGGCAGCATCGGCCACGACGACGTGTCCACAGTGGACCCGTAGCTGCCCAGCACGATGCCGGCTCGGCCGGAGTCGGTGTCCTTCAAGTACTTCAGCGCGGTCAGCGCCTGCTCGCCGCCGGCCACGGCCACGGCGTCGGCGACCGGCCCGAGCGCGGCGGCCAGCGCCACCTCGTGGCCCGGCTCCACCGTGAGCAGCGCGGCGACCGACCCCAGCAGGCCCGGCAGCTCGTGCGACGCGCCCAACAGCGCGCCGGCGCCGTCCTTGCGCTTGAGGCCCATCGACAGCGCCTCGACACGCGCCCGCTCCGACGCGATCTCGCGTTCGGCGGAGCGCTCGGCCTTCACCAGCTCTTCGACGCGGGCCTTGGCGGCATTGTTGGCCTCGACCGCGCGGTCGTGGCGCTGCATGAGGTCGGCGTCGTCGGACTCCTCGACGCCGCCCTCGGCCTTGGCCTCTTCGAGCTCCTCCAGCGCGATCTCCGCGCGCTCGGCGGATTCCTGCAGCGACACCGACAGGCGGTCGATCTCGTCGGCGGTGGCGCCGTTCTTGCTGCGCAGTGCCTCGACCTGGCCGGTCAGCTTCGCCATGCCCTCGCGGCGGTCGGCGATGGCGCGCACCGCGGCCCAGTGGGCGCGTTCGGCGGCCTGCACGCGCTGTTCGAGGTCCTCGCGCCGCAGCACCGTCTCGGCCAGCAGCTCCCGGGCCTCCATCACGGCCTCGTTGAGCTCCTGCTCGCGCTCGGCGACCTGCTCGGCCTCGGCCAGCAGCTCCTCGGGGTCGCGCCCGCCCGTCGGGGCCGAGACGTCGGACGACAGGTGGCGCTGGCGCTCCACGGCGAGCCGGACAGTGCCGCGCAGGCGCTCGGCCAGCGCGGAGAGCTTGTACCAGGTCTCCTGCGCGGTCTGCAGTTTCGGCGCGTCCTCGGCGAGCGAGGCCTCCAGCTCCGTCTCCTCGGCGGCCACGACCTCCAGGGCCTGCTCCACCTCGGTGCGGCGCTGACGCGCGGTGCGCTCGTCGGCCTCTTCGCGGGCGATGGCGCCTCGCTGGGTCACCAGGTCGTCGGCCAGCAGGCGCAGACGGGAGTCGCGCAGCTCGGACTGCACCGACTGCGCCTTGCGCGCGATCTCGGCCTGCTTGCCCAGCGGCTTGAGCTGGCGGCGCAGCTCGGTGGTGAGGTCGCCGAGGCGGTCGAGGTTGCCCTGCATGTTCGCGAGCTTGCGCAAGGTCTGTTCCTTGCGCTTGCGGTGCTTGAGGACGCCCGCGGCCTCCTCGATGAAGGCGCGGCGCTCTTCGGGCTTCGACTCGAGGATCGCCGACAGCTGGCCCTGCCCGACGATGACGTGCATCTCGCGGCCGATACCGGAGTCCGACAACAGTTCCTGCACGTCCATCAGACGGCAGCGGTCGCCGTTGATCTCGTACTCGCTCGCGCCGTCGCGGAACATGCGGCGCGTGATGGAGACCTCGGAGTACTCGATGGGCAGCGCGCCGTCGGCGTTGTCGATGGTGAGCGTGACCTCGGCGCGGCCAAGGGGGGCGCGGCCCGCGGTGCCGGCGAAGATGACGTCTTCCATCTTGCCGCCGCGCAGGTCTTTCGCGCCCTGAGTGCCCATGACCCAGCGCAGCGCGTCGAGGACGTTGGACTTGCCCGAACCATTGGGCCCGACCACGCACGTGATCCCTGGTTCGAACCGCAGCGTGGTGGCCGAGGCGAAGGACTTGAAACCCTTCAGCGTCAAGCTTTTCAGGTGCACGTGGTGCTGACCCTTCCGGCCGCGGGTACTGGCTCTACAGTCGGCCAAGGCTACCTGGGCACCCGCCGTGATCGTGGGAGGCCGCCCTCTCCCGGCGCGCCTAGCACAGAACGCAGCGCACCGGCAACCCCTTGTGTCCCACCCGTCACAGCGGTCACCCGGGCGGCGCAATGCGCCTGGCGCTGCCGCTCAGCGCTCGGCGAAGCCCGCCAGACCACCCTTCGCCGGGCTCCAGCGCTCGACGACGTGATCCACACTTCCGGGTGATTCTCCCGACCTCAGGGTGGCCAACAACCGCTCACAGTGGTCTCGACCACCCTCCGCTACCACCTCGACACGGCCGTCGGGCAGGTTGCGGGCGAAGCCGACCAGGCCGAGCTCCAGCGCGCGGCTCCGGGTCCACCAGCGGAAACCGACCCCCTGCACCTGCCCGTGGACCCACGCCGCCAGCCGGATGTGTGTTTCTTCCTCACTCACGCGTCCATCCTGCCCCACGCCACTGGCTGCGGACAGTGACGGGGCAAGTCCCGTACCTGCGCGAATGGGTCACAGGCGGTGATAACCTCCCGGCCGGGGTCCGCGTCCGGCGCCCCGATCCCCCGAACCACTCCGGGGAGCCGGACCGAACCGCGCCACGACTTCCGGCGTCGACCCGGGTGCCGACTCGTCTGTCAAAAGACTGCCGCACCCGACGACGCCGAAAACCGGCGACGACCCGACTGCCTCGACCCGTACAGCGTTGAACCGCATGTATGTAAGGAGCCTGCATGTCCCGTCCCGACGGGCCGGATCCGAGCTCACGCATCTCCGTCGCGCCACCGAAGGCCGCGAGCGGCCTCATGAACCGGGCCGGCTACGCCATCCTCGGCGTGAGCGGCCTCGTGGTCGCCACCGCCTTCGCCGCGGTCGCCGAACTGGCGGGCCCTGGCACCACCACCGCCACGTCCACCACCATCCCCGGCGGCGGCCAGGGCACCCTGCCGGGCAGCTCGCAGGTCGTTCCGGGCAACGCCGTGCCGGGCGCCCCGATGACCGTGACCGGCGAGCCGACCCCGGGCGACCCGACGTCGGTCCCCTCGAGCCCCACGACCGTGGTCTCCACGGGCGCCAACGGCGTGCCGACCACGTCTGTGGTCATCCCACCGCCGAACAACCCACCCGGTCAGCCGGGCAACCCGGGGCACCCGACGGGTGGCAACCCGGTGAGCCCGTCGACGACACCGCGCAGCGACCCGCCGCCGTCGACGCCGACCACCCCCACCACGCCGACGAAGCCGAGCGACCCGACGACCCCCACCGATCCGTCCGACCCGCCGCCGAGCAGCAGCGGTGGCGGAGGTTCGAGCAGCAGCGGTGAGCCGCCGAGCTCACCGCCGGTGTCGTCCTCTTCGGACGTTCGCACGACGGACCCCACCGGCCCGACGAGCTGACAACCGAGCCGGCACAACACGATGGCCGCCCCCGCGGGGGCGGCCATCGTCGTGTTCAGACCTCGAAGCGGTACCCCATCCCGGGTTCCGTGAGCAGGTGCCGCGGGCGTGAGGGCTCCGGCTCCAGCTTCCGCCGCAGCTGCGCCAGGTACACGCGCAGGTAGTGCGACTCCGTCTCGTACGACGGCCCCCACACCTCGTGCAGCAGCTGCTTCTGGGCCACCAGCCGGCCGCGGTTGCGCACCAGCAGCTCCAGCACACCCCACTCGGTCTTGGTCAGGTGCACCTCTTTGCCGTCGCGACGGACCTTCTTCGCCGCCAAGTCGATCGTGAAGGAACCCGTGTCCACCACGGCTTCCGCGCCGTCGGAGCCGGCCACGGTCGAGCGCCGCACGGCGGCCCGCAGCCGGGCGAGCAGCTCGTCCATACCGAACGGTTTCGTCACGTAGTCGTCGGCGCCCGCGTCGAGTGCCTGGACCTTGTCGGCCGAGTCGCCGCGCGCGGACAGCACGATGATCGGCACCGTGGTCCAGCCGCGCAGGCCGGCGATCACCTCGGTGCCGTCGAGGTCGGGCAGCCCGAGGTCGAGCACCACCACGTCGGGTTTGGTCTCGGCCACGGCCTTGAGTGCCGCGGTGCCGTCGTGCGCCGTGATCACCTTGTACCCGCGGGCGTTGAGGTTGATCCGCAGCGCGCGCACGATCTGCGGTTCGTCGTCGACCACCAGCACGGTGGCCGCCTTGTCGGGACTCACGAGCCCACTCCCTCCACAGCCTCGTCAGCGACTGAGCCGGCGGCCTCGTCGATCTTGAGGAGGTCCTTGTCCGGATTCTGCCCGGTGTAGGCGGGCAGCGAGATCACCACGGTGAGACCGCCGCCCGGCGTGTCCTCGGCCCGGATGCTGCCGCCCATCGCCTCGATGAAGCCCTTCGCGACCGACAGCCCGAGCCCCACGCCAGGCGTCGAGTCGCGGTCGCCGCCCAGCCGCTGGAACGGCGCGAACGCCGAATCCGCCGTACCCTTCTTCAGGCCGCGGCCGTGGTCCACGATCCGCAGCTCCACGTACTCGGAGTGCGCGCTCGCCCGCGCCGACACCACGCCGCCGCCGTGGCGCAGGGCGTTGTCCAGGACGTTGGCGATCACCCGTTCGAGCAAGCCGGGGTCGGCCAGCACCGAAGGCAGGCTCACGTCCACGCCCACCTTCACGTCGCGCGAGTTGTCCACGTTGGACAGTGCGTGGGCCACCACCTCGTCGTAGCCCACCGGCCGCAGGTGCGGCGTGACCGCGCCGGTGGCCAGGCGGGAGGAGTCGAGCAGGTTGTCGATGAGCCCGGCGAGCCGGTCGGCCGAGAGCTCGATGGCCTCGAGCAGCTCCCCGGTGTCCTCCTCGGACAGCGACAGGTCGGGCGCGCGCAGACTGCCGATCGCGGCCTTGATGGACGTCAGCGGCGTGCGCAGGTCGTGGCCGACGGCCGAGAGCAGCGTGGTGCGCAGCTCCGTCGCCTCGGCCTTGCGCTCGGCCGCCGCGGCGGCCGCGGCCATCCGCTGCTGGCGCAGCGCGAGCAGCGCCTGCCCGGCCACGGCGTCCAGCACCCGCCGGTCGGCCGCGGGCAGCGCCCGGCCGCGCAGGGTCAGGTGGACGTCGGCGGTCACCGCGATGTCCACGTCGGCCTCGTCCGGGTCGGCGCACGGGAACTGGCCGGCGATCGCGACCTTCTGCCACGCGCCGTTCTTCTTCTCCAGCAACGCGACCGACGTCAGGCCGAAGTTTTCCTTCACCTTCTCCAGCAGCCGCTCGATCGGGTTCGGGTTCGTCAGCACCGTGCGCGCGTACGACGCCAGCAGCGCCGCTTCCGTGCGCGCCCGCGCGGCCTGGCTGCCGCGCCGGGCCGCCGAGGCGACGACGAGGGCCACCAGCACGGCGACCACGATCATCGCCACGAGCGTGACCACGTTCTGCGGACTGTGCACGTTGAGCGTGTACAGCGGTGGCGTGAAGAAGAAGTTGAGCAGGCCCGCGCCGAACACGGCCGCGATCACCGCCGGGCCGAGCCCGCCGACGAGCGCGACGATCACCGTCGCGAGCACGTAGAGGATCACGTCGGTGGAGAACTCAACCGTGTCGCGCAGCAGCACGCCCAAGCCGGTCGCGAGGATCGGCAGCGCCAGGCTCAGCACCCAGCCCACCACGAGCCGCGACGGCGCCAGCGGGCTCGCGCCGAGGCGCGCCCGCAGCCGGCCGCCGGCGTAGGAGTGCGTGACCATGTGCACGTCGATCGAGCCGGACTGCTGCACCACGGCCGCGCCGATGCCCTCGTCGAACAGCCGCGCCACCCGCGACCGGCGCGAGGTGCCGATCACGAGCTGCGTGGCGTTGACCCCACGTGCGAAGTCGAGCAACGCCGTGGGCACGTCGTCGCCGACGACGGCGTGGAACGTGGCTCCGACCTCCTCGGCCAGCGTGCGGCTGCGCGCCATGGCCGTGGGCCCGAGCCCGGACAGCCCGTCGCCGCGCAGGATGTGCACCACCTGCAGCTCCGCGCCCGCGCGCGTGGCGATGCGGCTCGCGCGCCGGATGAGCGTCTCGCTCTCGGGGCCGCCGGTGATGGACACGACGACGCGTTCACGCGCCTCCCACGTGTCGGTGATCTTCTGCTCGGCGCGGTAGCGCTGCAGGGCGACGTCGACCTGGTCGGCGACCCACAGCAGCGCCAGCTCGCGCAGCGCGGTGAGGTTGCCGGGGCGGAAGTAGTTGCCCAGCGCGGCGTCGATGCGCTCGGCCGGGTAGACGTTGCCGTGCGCGAGCCGGCGCCGCAGCGCCTCCGGCGTGATGTCCACGAGCTCCAGCTGCTCGGCCTTGCGCACGACCTCGTCGGGCACGGTCTCCTGCTGCGTGACGCCGGTGATGCGCTCGACGACGTCGTTGAGGCTCTGCAGGTGCTGCACGTTGACCGTGGACAGCACGTCGATCCCGGACTCGAGCAGCTCCTCGACGTCCTGCCAGCGCTTGTCGTGGCGCGCGCCGGGCACGTTGGTGTGCGCGAGCTCGTCGATGATGACGACCTCGGGCGCGCGCTTGAGGACGGCTTCGAGGTCCATCTCGGCGAACTCGTGCCCGCGGTGGCTGACCGTGCGCCGCGGCACGATCTCGAGGCCGTCGAGCAGGTCTGCGGTCTTCTGACGGCCGTGGGTCTCCACGAGGCCCACCACGACGTCGGTCCCGCGCTCCAGCCGGCGGCGGGCCTCGCCCAGCATCGCGAACGTCTTGCCCACGCCCGGAGCCGCACCGAGGTAGATCCGCAGTTCTCCTCGGCGCGGCTTCGGGGTCGTACTCGGTGTGCTCACGCTGTCAGTGTGCTCCTGGCGCAGCGGAATGCGCGGCCAAGTTGAGCAGCAGCACGTTCACCCCGGGGACACCGATCCCGGCGCCCGTGGTGTTCGCCTCGACCAGCTCGCGCACCTTGTCCTCGCTCAGCCCCGTGTTCTTCGCGACACGCGGGATCTGCAGGTCGGCGTACGCGACGCTGATCGACGGGTCGAGGCCGGAACCGGAAGCGGTCACGGCGTCCGCCGGCACCTGGGCCGGGGCGACGTTCTCCCGCTTCGCGATGGCGTCCTTGCGCTCGGTGATGGTCTTCACGAGGTCCTCGTTGAACGGGCCCTTGTTCGACGCGCCCGAGGTGGACGGGTCACCGGGGCCGAGCGCGTCCTTCGACAACGCCGAGGGCCGGTTGTGGAACCAGGGGTCGTGCGCCGGGTCGGCCGCGACCGGGTCGATCCCGATCAGCGACGACCCCACGGCCTGCCCGTTCTGCGTGACGACCGAGCCTTCCGCGTTCGACTCCAGGCCCGGGATCCGCCCGATCGCCCACACGGCGAACGGGTAGATCAGCCCGAGCAGCACCGTCATCGCGATGATGACGCGCAGGCCCGCCCAGGTCTGCTTGACCAATGAGTTCATCAGATTCACCCGATTCCAGGGATGTGGCGCACGATCAAGTCGATCACCCAGATACCGAGGAACGGGCTCACGATGCCGCCGAGGCCGTAGATCAGCAGGTTCCGGCGCAGCAGCGCGGAAGCCGACGACGGCCGGTACCGCACGCCCCGCAGGGCCAGCGGGATCAGGGCGACGATGATCAGTGCGTTGAAGATGACGGCCGAGAGGATGGCCGACTGGGGTGTCGCCAGGTGCATGATGTTCAGCGCGCCCAGCTGGGCGAAGATGGACGTGAACATCGCGGGCAGGATGGCGAAGTACTTCGCGAGGTCGTTGGCCACGCTGAAGGTCGTGAGCGCGCCGCGCGTGATGAGCAGCTGCTTGCCGATCTCCACGATCTCGATGAGCTTGGTCGGGTTCGAGTCGAGGTCGACCATGTTGCCGGCCTCCTTCGCGGCCGACGTGCCCGTGTTCATCGCGACGCCGACGTCGGACTGCGCCAGCGCGGGCGCGTCGTTCGTGCCGTCACCCGTCATCGCGACGAGCCGCCCGCCCTCCTGCTCCTTCTTGATGAGCGCCATCTTGTCCTCGGGCTTGGCCTCGGCGAGGTAGTCGTCGACGCCCGCGTCCTCGGCGATGGCCTTGGCGGTGAGCGGGTTGTCACCCGTGATCATCACCGTCTTGATGCCCATCGAACGCAGTTCCTGGAACCGTTCCTTCATGCCCGGCTTGACCACGTCGGACAGGCGGATGACGCCGCGTACGAACGCGCGTCCGCCGGCCGACTCCGCCACCACCAGCGGCGTGCCGCCCTGCTGGCTGATCTCGTCGACGATCCGCTCGGTCTCGTCCGGCATCGCGCCGCCGCGCTCGCGCACCCACTGGCGCACGGCCGAGGTGGCGCCCTTGCGGACCTCGCGGTCGCCGAGGTCGACACCGCTCATCCGCGTCTGCGCCGTGAACGGCACGAACTCGGCGAGCTTCTCGCTGTCACCGGCCTTGTCGGGCAGGCCGTGGTTCGCCGTGATCAGCTCGATGATGCTGCGGCCCTCGGGCGTGCCGTCGGCGAGGCTGGACAGCCGGGCCGCGCGGGCCAGGTCGTCCATTGTGGACCCGCTGACGGGGATCAGCTCGGTGGCCTTGCGGTTGCCGAAGGTGATCGTGCCCGTCTTGTCGAGCAGCAGCGTCGAGACGTCGCCCGCGGCTTCCACCGCGCGCCCGGAGGTGGCCAGCACGTTGCGCTGCACCAGCCGGTCCATGCCCGCGATGCCGATGGCGCTCAGCAGCGCGCCGATCGTGGTCGGGATCAGGCAGACGAGCAGTGCCGTCAGCACGATCACCGACTGTTCCTTGCCCGAGTACCCGGCCATCGGCTGCAGCGCCACCACGGCGAGCAGGAAGATGATGGTCAGGGTCGAGAGCAGGATCGTCAGCGCGATCTCGTTGGGCGTCTTCTGTCGGGAAGCGCCTTCCACCAACGCGATCATGCGATCCACGAAGGACTCACCGGGCTTGGTGGTGATCTTCACGACGATCCGGTCGGACAGCACCGTGGTGCCACCCGTCACGGCCGAGCGGTCGCCGCCCGACTCGCGGATGACCGGCGCCGACTCGCCCGTGATGGCCGACTCGTCGACGGTCGCGATGCCCTCGACGACGTCACCGTCGCCGGGGATGATCTGGCCGGCCTCGACGACCACCAGGTCGCCGACGCGCAGGTCGACCCCGGGCACGCTCTCCTCCGAGCCGTCCTCGGTCAGCCGCCGCGCGACCGTCTCCTTCTTGGACCTGCGCAGTGACTCGGCCTGCGCCTTGCCGCGCCCTTCGGCGACGGCCTCGGCGAGGTTCGCGAACAGCACGGTCAGCCACAGCCACACCGCGACGAGGATCGCGAACACACTCGGCTCGACGATCGCGAACACCGTGGTGAGCGCCGAACCGGCCCACACCACGAACATCACGGGGTTCTTCAGCTGGTGCTTGGGGTTGAGCTTGCGCAGCGCCTCGGGCATCGAGAGCCAGAGCTGGCGCGCGTTGAACGCGCCCGCCCCGACGCGGCCCGCGTTCTCCGCGTGGTGCTGCTGGTCTTCCAGGGGACTTCGAGGGGTTTCGGTGACTGTCATGCCATCGCCTCCGCAATGGGCCCGAGCGCGAGCGCCGGGACGAAAGTGAGGGCCGCGACGAGGACGATGGTTCCGGTGAGCATCGTGGCGAACAGCGGCCCGGTGGTGGGCAGGGTGCCGGCGGTCTCGGGAACCTTCTTCTGCTTGGCCAGCGAACCGGCGAGGCAGAGGACCGCGATGATCGGGATGAACCGGCCGAGCAGCATGGCGACGCCGAACGAGGACTGGAACCAGTTGCTCGTGGCGGTCAGGCCGCCGAAGGCGCTGCCGTTGTTGTTGGCGGTCGAGGCGTAGCCGTAGAGGATCTCCGACAGGCCGTGGGCGCCCGGGTTGCCCAGCGCGCTCTGCGTGTCGGGCATCGCCAGGGCGATCCCGGCGCCGACGAGCACGAGCGTCGGCATCGCGAGCATCGAGATCGCCGCGGCGGTGACTTCCCGCTTGCCGAGCTTCTTGCCCAGGTACTCCGGCGTGCGCCCGACCATGAGGCCCGCGAGGAACATCGCGATCACGGCCATCACGAGGATGCCGTAGAGACCGGTGCCGACGCCGCCCGGCGAGATCTCGCCGAAGAGCATGTTCAGCAACGGCCCGCCGCCGCCCAGACCCGAAAGGCTGTCGTGCGCGCCGTTGATCGCGCCCGTGGACGTACCCGTTGTCGTATCGGCGAAGATCGACGTGAGGCTCAGCCCGAAGCGTTGTTCCTTGCCCTCCATGTTGGCCCCGGCGGCCAGCGCGGCCGGGCTGTTGGTGAAGGACTCCGCGGTCCAGATCAGGACCAGCATGGCGCCCCAGAGCGCGCCCATCACCGACAGCAGGACGTAGCCCTGCTTCTTGTTCCCGACCAGCTGACCGAAGGTGCGGGTGAGGCTCACCGGGATCACGAGGATCAGGAACAGCTCGATGAGGTTCGTCCACGCGTTCGGGTTCTCGAACGGGTGCGCGGAGTTCGCGTTCAGGATGCCGCCACCGTTGGTGCCGAGCTCCTTGATCGTCTCCTGGCTCGCCGCCGGCGCCAGCGCGATGGTGCTCTGGCTGCCGTCGGGGTTCGTCACCGCGACGCCGGAGTGCAGGCTCTGCACCACGCCCAGCCCGATGAGCACGATGGCGAAGACGAACGCCATCGGCAGCAGCACGCGGATCGTGCCGCGCGTGAGGTCCACCCAGAAGTTGCCGAGGCGGTCGGTCTTCGAGCGGATGAACCCGCGCGTCACCGCGATCGCGACGGCCAGGCCCACGCCCGCCGATACGAAGTTCTGCACGGTGAGGCCCGTCATCTGCACGAAGTGGCCCATCGTCGTCTCGGGGACGTAGGACTGCCAGTTCGTGTTCGCCACGAAGCTCGCCGCCGTGTTGAACGCGACCGAGGGCGACACCGCGCCGCGACCGAGGCTCAACGGCAGCACCGACTGCAGGCGCTGCAGCAGGTACAGCAGGATGATCGACGCGAAGGAGAACCCGAGGACCCCGGACGCGTAGGTCTTCCAGTGCTGCTCGGAATCGGGGTTGACGCGGACGATCTTGTAGAAGACCTTCTCGACCCGCCAGTGCTTCTCGTTCGAGAAGACCCGGGCCATGTAGTCGCCGAGCGGTTTGTAGACCACCGCCAGGGCGACGAGCAGTAGACCGACCTGGAGGAGGCCGGCGCCGACATCACTCATCAGAACTTCTCCGGCCTCACCAGTGCGATGAACAGGTAGACGATCAGGCCCAGCGCCAGCAGTCCGCCGACGATGTTGGCCACGGTGCCGGTGCCGCTCACAGCTTCTCCATCCCGCGCAGCGTCAGGGCTAGGACCACAAACACGCCGATCGTCAGCAAGACGTACAACAAGTCGGCCACAAGGCACCTCTCAAGACAGGTCACCCAGGGCGGGTGACCGTTGGACGTCGCAACTGTGCGGTTGTAGCGCTGCGTGATGGAGACGGTCTGACGCCTCCTTGACGCGGCCTCCTTGGCCATTTACGCGTTCTTGACGCCGGGTGACCCCCGCCACCGCCGTTCGCCTGGTACTCGCAGACGTTCGGTTGATCTTGGGTGGTAACTCGACGTAGTTGGTTAGTGACTGGCATCACAAGACGTAGTGGATCTACGACGGAGCGTGCAATTCGGGCAGACATGGCCCGCGGGTCTGTGTTACACCAGTGTTTCGAATAGTTGTATTACCTAAGCAAAATCACGGAGGCACGCGGATGTGCGGAATCGCCGGCTGGGTTTCCTACGACTCTGACCTGTCACAACGGCAGGAGATCGTCGACGCGATGACGGAGACGATGGCGTGCCGCGGCCCGGACGACCGCGGCACGTGGGTGCGCCGCAACGTCGCGCTCGGGCACCGCAGGCTCGCGATCATCGACCTGCCGGGCGGCCGCCAGCCCATGAGTGTGCGCACGCCCAACGGCGAGATCTCCATGGTCTACAGCGGCGAGGCCTACAACTTCACCGAACTTCGTGAAGAACTCACGAAGCTCGGGCACACGTGGGAGACCGACAGTGACACCGAGGTCGTGCTCCACGGGTACCTGCAGTGGGGCGACGCGGTCGTCGACCACCTGAACGGCATGTACGCGTTCGCGATCTGGGACGAGCGCGACCAGAAGCTCGTGATGATCCGCGACCGGATGGGGATCAAGCCGTTCTACTACTACCCGACGCGCGACGGCGTGCTGTTCGGCTCGGAACCCAAGGCGATCCTGGCCAACCCGCTGGCGAAGCGCGAAGTGGACAGCGACGGCCTGCGCGAGCTGTTGGCGTTCACCAAGCGCCCCGGCTGGTCGCTGTGGAAAGGCATGGCCGAGGTCGAGCCGGGCACCGTCGTCACGGTGTCGAAGGAAGGCATCCGCTCCCGCACGTACTGGAAGCTCGACGCGAAGCAGCACACGGACGACCAGGAGACCACCGTCGCGCGCGTGCGCGAGCTGATGACCGACATCGTCAACCGCCAGCTCGTGGCCGACGTGCCGCGTTGCGTGCTGCTCTCGGGCGGGCTCGACTCCAGCGCCGTCACGGGTCTCGCGGCAGCGCGGCTGGCCGAGCAGGGTGAGCAGCTGCGCACGTTCTCGGTCGACTTCACGGGCCAGGAGGAGAACTTCCAGCCGGACGAGATGCGCGACACCCCGGACTCGCCGTTCATCCGCGACGTCGCGAAGCTCGTCGGCTCGGCGCACCAGGACGTGGTGCTCAACCCGGGTGAGCTGTCCGACCCGGAGGTGCGCCGCACCGTGCTGCGGGCGCGCGACATCCCCGCCGGCCTCGGCGACATGGACACGTCGCTGTACCTGCTGTTCAAGGCGATCCGCGGCGAGTCCACCGTGGCCCTGTCGGGCGAGTCGGCCGACGAGGTGTTCGGCGGGTACCGCTGGTTCCACGACGAGTCGGTGCACGCCGACACGTTCCCGTGGCTGGCCTTCCGCTCGGGCCTGATGACGGAGCGGGAAGCGTTGCTGCGCCCCGAAGTCGCCACGCACCTGAGCCTCGGCGACTACGTGGCCGACCAGTACCGCACCGCCGTGGACAAGGTCGAGCACCTCGACGGCGAGTCGGAGCAGGACGCGCGCATGCGCACCATCTGCAACCTCCACCTGAGCCGGTTCGTGCGGATGCTGCTCGACCGCAAGGACCGCGCGTCGATGGCCGTGGGCCTGGAGGTGCGCGTGCCGTTCTGCGACCACCGGCTCGTGGAGTACGTGTACAACACGCCGTGGTCGCTCAAGACGTTCGACGGCCGCGAGAAGAGCCTCCTGCGGCACGCGACCAAGCACGTGCTGCCGGACTCGGTGCGTGACCGCGTGAAGAGCCCGTACCCGTCCACTCAGGACCCCGGGTACCCGGCCGCGTTGCAGCAGCAGGTGAAGGAAGTGCTGGCGGAGCGCGACAACCCGGTGTTCCAGCTCGTGAGCCGCGAGTGGCTCACGAAGGTGTCCGAAGTGGACCCGGTGACGATTGCGCCGACGCAACGGGTGGGGATGGACCGCGCGCTGGACCTCTACCACTGGTTCGACATGTACTCGCCCGAGCTGCAGCTGGATTGAGTTCCCTTGCTTGACGCCGTGGCCCGCCTCCCCCGCGTCCGGGAGGCGGGCCACGGCTCGTCTTCTCGGGTCGGCGGGTCAGAGTTCGAGGCTGGCGTCCACGTCGGCGCCGTGCACGTCGAGGTCCGCGCCGGTGCCGGTGAGCAGGCGGCGGGCGGCGGCGTTGTCCACGGTGGTCGAGGCGATGAACCTCGCCGCGCCACCGTCGCGCGCGGCTTCGAGCAGCACTTCCGTCACGCGCTTGCCGATGCCGCGCCCGCGCACCGAGCGGCCCAGCCACACACCGGCCTCCACCACGACGGACGAGGGCCCGTGCACGGGCTGCAGGCGCGCCGCCCCGGCCGCACGGCCGCCGACCTCAACGAGCCACGTGGTTTCGATCGCGGTGTCCGGGTCGAGGCAGCGCCGCCGGTGGAACGTGAGAAACGCCTGGCGCCGCTCGGGCGTCCAGCCCGGCGGGCCCTCCACCGGAGGCATCACCTCGAGGGGGTCGGCGTCGGCGACCGCGGCCTCGAGCAGCCGGTGCAAGGCCGGCTCGTCGAGGGGGGTCAGCACGATCTCGGAATCGAAGGCTCCGGTCACGCACGGAGCTTGGCACGAGGATCTTGGTCGCGCGACCCGGTAATACGGCTTACCAACGTCTTCCCGGCTTCGCGGAGCAACCGGACGTACGGGGACCACCGCGCCGGCGCCACGACACCGCCGGTCAGCACCCGTTCCGCCTGGTCGAGGCAGTCCTCGATCAGCGCGTCGTGCAGCGGCCGCCAGAACAGCGGCCAGGTGATCCGGGCGGCGCCGCGCAGGTGCGCCGCGAGCACGTGCCGCAGCTCACAACCGTCCGAAGTGTCCTGCACGAGGAACTCGTGGAAACCGTCGATCCCTTGCGGCGAAGTGAATCGGCAACGGAATGACCGTCCTTCGTGGAAGCTTTCCACGAAGTAGCGCACTGGCCCGTGGCCACCCGGGACACCGGGCGCGACCGGGCCGGCGAACCGCATCGGCGGCCACAGCTCGCCCGGCCACAGCCGATCGCCGGGCGCGCCGAGCGTGTCGAGCAGGGCACCCGCGTCGGCGGCGGACACGGGGAACTCGCGAGCGTGAACGTTGAGCACAGCCATGGGACAGCTCCGTTCTAGAGACTTTCCTCCATAACGTATTAGAGCATAGTCTCCACAACATGGGCAGGCCTCCGGCTTACACGACCGCGCAGTTCCTCGACGCGGCCACCGCACTGTTCGCCGGGGGCGGCGCGCGCGCCGTGACGATGGCCGCCACAGCGAAAGCCACGGGCGCCCCCAACGGCTCGATCTACCACCGCTTCGCCGACCGCCCGGAACTCCTGGCCGCCCTGTGGATCACGACGCTGCGCGACTTCCAGGACGACTTCATTGCCCTGCTGGGTCCGGCCCCCTCAGTGGACGACGCCATCGCCGCCGCCGCCGGCGTCGTCCACTGGTGCCGCCGCCACCCGGCCGGCGCGCACGTGCTGGACGCGGGGAAGCAGGCGTTCTCCCCGGCCGATTGGTCTCCGTCCGCGACCGCCGACCTCGCGCGCGCCGAGAACGAACTGAAAGCCGCGATCAAACACGCCACGGCGACGCTGCCGTCCTCCGTCGGCTGCACCGCGGAAGACGTGGTGCTGGCGCTCGTCGAGGTTCCACGCGCCGTGGTCCACCGCTACCTCACCGGCGGCCGGACGCCACCGCCGAAGGCCGCCGACCTGGTGGCCCACTCGGCCCGCAAGCTGCTCCGTCCCTGACCGCACTCGCTCGCAGGCACCCAATGCACCGAACCTCAGCCGCGTCCGGTTGAGGAAGATTTATCCCCTATTTGAGCCGTAACGACGTTTTGCCCTCATCGTCTTGACCCACATTGTGAACGTGTGCCCATAATTCGGGCCAACTTACCCGGGGAGCCGGGCGGACAGTGTGCAACGTCGCACGAGCGGACGGACAAAACTCTTATGTCGGACACGGCAATCTTGATCAACACGGCGGTCGCGATCATCGCGATCGCCGTGCTGATCGTCAGGTTCAAGCTGAACCCGCTGATCGCACTGGTGATCGGCTGCTGCTATCTGGGGCTCGCCACCGGGCTGGGCGTCGGGAAGACCGTCGACGCCATCAGCTCGGGCTTCGGCGACATCATGGCCGAGATCGGCCTGCTCATCGCCTTCGGCGTGCTCATGGGCGCGATCCTGCGCGATCTCAGAGCGATCGAGCGGCTGGTGGACCGCCTGATGCACGCGGTCGGGCCGAAACGGATCCCGTACGCGCTGGCGCTGACGATCTCCACTTTCCTGCAGTCGATCTACCTGGACGTGCTGCTGGTGATCGCCGCGCCGCTGGCCAAGGGCATCGCGCCCCGGCTGGGCAAGTTCGGCACCGCGCGGATGGCCACCGCACTGGCGATCGGGCTGGAGTGCGGCATCATCTTCACCGTTCCGGGCGTCGGCGCGCTCGCGCTCGCCGGGCTGCTGCACGTGCCCCTGGGCACCTACTTGCTGTACGGCCTGATCGTGGTCATCCCGACGGTCGTCATCGCGATCTTCGTGTCCACTTTCCTGCTCACGCGCGGCTGGTGGAAGCCGGCCATGGACGAGCAGGACGTCGCCGCCTCGGAAACCCCGAAGACCGAACCCGCCGATGACGATGACGATGACCGGGCTCCGACGGGCGCCGAGCCCGTCGCGGGTGGCGGCGCCACAGCCACTCTCGTCGAGACGCGGCAGCGGGCCGAGCCCCGGCTGTTCGTGCTCCTGGCCCCGCTCGTCGTCGCGTTGCTGCTGGTCGCCACCGGAGCCATCGCCGAGATGGCGCACTGGTCGAACCCGGTCGTCGCGCTGCTGTCCACGCCGATGGTGGCCCTGCTGATCGGGCTCGTCGGGACGTGCCTCGTCGGCCGCTGGTACGCCGGCCAGCCCCGGGTGGAGAAGGCGCTCGCGGCCGGGCTGCGCCAGAGCGGGCAGATCCTGCTGCTGAGCGGTGTCGGTGGCTCGCTCGCGGCCGTCATCAAGGCCGTCGGCCTCGGTGACATCCTCGGCAAGTACCTCTCGGCCGGCGCGTGGGCGCCGCTGCTCGTGGTCTGGGTGATCGCCGCGGTGCTGCACATCGCGGTCGGCTCGGTGACGATCTCCGCGATCACCGCCGCGGGCCTGCTCGCCCCGGTGGCACCGGCGCTCGGGATCAACCCGGTACTCATCGCACTCGCCGCGGGCGCGGGCTCGCTCTTCCTCGTGCACCTGACCAGCAACACGTTCTGGCTGCTGCAAGCACTGATGGGCCAGACGACGCGGGGCACGCTGAAGACCTGCTCGGTGGGCGTCTCGATCGCGTCGGTCACCGCGTTGGGCCCGATCCTCGCCCTGAGCCTGGTGCTGTGACCAATACGAGAGAGGACCCGATGACCCAGCTGCCGCTTTCGGGCGTGCGAGTGCTCGAACTCGGCAACTACATCGCCGGACCGACCGCCGGACGGCTGCTCGCGGACTTCGGCGCCGAGGTGATCAAGGTCGAGCGGCCCGGCCGCGGCGACGAACTGCGGAACTGGCGGCTGCACGCGGGCGACACCTCGATGCTGTTCCGCACGATCAACCGCAACAAGAAGTCCGTGGTGCTCGACCTGAAGACCCCGGACGGTCGCGCCGCAGTGCTCGACCTCGTCGGGCACTGCGACGTGGTGATCGAGAACTTCCGGCCGGGCACGCTCGAAGCGTGGGGCCTCGGCCCCGACCGGCTCGAGGAGGCGAACCCCGACGTCGTGCTCGCGCGCATCTCCGCGTTCGGGCAGACCGGACCGCTCGCGCAGCGGCCGGGATTCGCCGCGGTGGCCGAGGCCTTCGGCGGGTTGCGGGAGCTCGTCGGAGAGGCAGACCGGCCGCCGTCACGGGTCGGGGTGTCGATCGGCGACTCGATCGCCGGGCTGTACGCGGCGTTCGGTGTGCTGGTCGCGTTGCGCGAGATCTCGGTGCGGGGCAAGGGGAAGCGCGGCCCGCTACGGGACCGGGTGGTCGATGTCGCGCTGCACGAAGCGGTGTTCTCCATGATGGAGTCGCTCGTGCCCGACCACCTCGCCCACGGCGTGGAGCGGCAGCGGGTCGGTGGCCGGATGGAGGGCATCGCGCCCAGCAACGCCTACCGGTGCGCCGACGGCACGAGCGTGGTGATCGCCGGCAACGGCGACTCGATCTTCGGCCGCTACATGCGGGCCATCGACCGGCCCGACCTCGCCGACGACCCGGGGCTCGCGACCAACGCCGGCCGGTGGGCACGGCGAGACGAGCTGGACCGCGCCATCTCGGAGTGGACCGCCGAACGCAACCGCGAGGAGGTGCTCACGGCCCTCGACGACGCCGCTGTCCCGGCGGGTCCCATCTACACCGCCGCCGACATCTGCGCCGACGAGCAGTACCGCGCCCGCGCCATGATCCAGACGTTGCCGGTCGACGTCGGCGGCGACGAACCGGCCGACGTCGGGTTCCCCGGGATCGTGCCCGTGCTGGGCACACGGTCGCTGCCGGTTCGCTCGGTGGGCCCGGATCTCGGCGCGCACACCCGTGAGGTGCTGCGCGACGTGCTCGGCCGGGGCGACGACGAGATCGAAGCCATCGCGGGAGGACGGGCATGACGCTCCGGGACGTGACACTGCGGGACGGGTTGCAGCTGACGGGCAAGCCGCTCCCGACCGACCACAAGATCGCCCTTGTGCGCGAACTGCTCGCGCTGGGTGTACCCGCCGTCGAGGTGGGCTCGATGGCCCGTCCCGACCTCGTGCCGTCGCTGGCCGACACCCCCGAGGTGCTGGCCGCGCTGACTCCGGCGGAGCTCGCGCGTTGCTGGGTGTGGGTCGCCACGCCGCGGCACGTCGAGAAGGCAGCGGCCGCCGGCGCGGTCAACTTCCAGTACTGCCTTTCCGCTTCGGACGCGCACAACCGGGCCAACCTCGGCCGGTCCACCGAGGACAGTCTGGCGGCCATGCCGGCGGCGGTGGCGAACGCGGGCGGCGGGCGGGTGCAGCTGTGCATCGCCACGTCGTTCACGTGTCCGTTCCGCGGCGAGGTGCACCCGGAGCGGGTGCTCGCGATCGCCGACGATCCGCGGACAGCCGGCGCTGTGGACGTCGTCGTGTGCGACACGCTGGGGCAAGCCGTGCCCGCGCAGGTCACGAGCCTGGTCCGCGAAGTCGCGCGGCGGGGCCGGCGCGTCGTGTACCACGGCCACGACACCTGGGGGCTCGGCGTCGCGAACTCGCTCGCGGCGCTGGCCGCCGGCGCCGACGAGGTCGACGGCGCGCTCGGCGGCCTCGGCGGCTGCCCGTTCGCGCCAGGCGCCAGTGGCAACGCCTCGACCGAGGACCTGTTGTTCGCGCTGCGTCCCGAATGGCTCACGCCGTGCGTGTTCGCTCGCCTCGTGCGCCTCGCCGGGGACCTGCTCGACGAGCTGGGCGAACCGAACCGGTCGCGGGCCGGCCAGGGCGCGCGCACCAGTGCCATGGCCTTCCCGTGGGCACTCTGACCGGCGTCAGTCCGGCATGCGGCCGCCGAGCGCACGGGTGATGCGCTCGGCGTGCTCGACGACGAGGTCGACCCACTCGACGCACTTCTCGTACGGCATCCGCAGCGTCGGGCCCTGCACGACGACCGCGCCGACCAGGTCGGCGGCGGAGTCGAACACGGGCGCCGCGACACCCGACGCGCTGTCGACCCGCTCCCCCACCGTGATCGCGTACCGGTCGGCCGCGGTCTGCTTGATGAGCTTGCGCAGCTCGTCGCGGTCGGTGACCGTGCCGGCGGTCAGCTGAGGCAGCTCGTGGCCCAGCACCTGCTCGGTCAGGTCCGGGTTCCACGCCAGCAGGACGCGCCCCGACGCACCGACCGAGACGGGCGCGATCCGGCCGACCGACATCTCCCGGCGCAGCCCGTGGCGGGTCTCGGCGACGGCGATGCACACCCGGTGCTCTCCCTCCACCCGGAAGAAACACGCGGTCTCGCCGGTGACGTCACGCAGGTCCTTCAGCACCGGGTTGACCACCGCGAGCACGTCGACCTCCCGCGCGGCGGCGGCCGCCCAGTACGCCATCTTCACGCCGATCCGGAACCGGTCGTCGACCCGGTCGAGGAACCCGTGGGCGACGAGGTTCGTCACCAGCCGCTGGACCGTCGAGGACGGGATCCCGGTGGCCTGCTGGATGTCCCGCAACGTCAGCGACGGCTCCCGCAGGGTGAACGCGTTGAGGATCTCGGTGATCTTCCCGAGCACGAGCAGCGGTGTATGGCCGCCCGCGCCACCGGCGAGGCCGGCCTCGTTCTCGTCACGACCAGGCATGGTTCGAACATACGACACGGCAGGGGTGCCGTCCCACCGCGCCGGTTTCAGGGGCCGTTTCAGGGGGCCGTTCGAGGGGATGAGGTCAGAAGCCTGCGGGCAGGTGCGGCGCGTAGTTCTCCTCGAGCCGCTCCAGGTCCTTGTCACTCAGCTCGAGGTCCACGGCGGCGACCGCGTCCGCGACGTGGCCCGGCTTGGTGGCGCCGAAGATCGGGGCCGTCACGGCGGGCTTGTGCAGCATCCACGCCAGCGCGACCTGCGCCCGCGACACCCCGCGCTCCGCGGCGATCTCCGCCACCGCCCGCGACACCAGACGGTCGGCTTCCTCGGCCTGCGAGTAGAGCTTCTGGGCGAACCGGTCGCTTTCGCTGCGCTTCGTCGACTCGTCCCAGTCGCGCGTGAGCTTGCCGCGCGCGAGCGGGCTCCACGGCAGCACGCCGACGCCCTGGTCGAGGCAGAACGGGTGCATCTCCCGCTCCTCCTCGCGCTGGATGAGGTTGTACTGGTCCTGCATGGACACGAACCGCGTCCAGCCCCCGAGGTCGGCGACGTACTGCGCCTGCGCGAACTGCCACGCCCACATCGACGACGCGCCGAGGTACCGCACCTTGCCGGCGCGCACGAGGTCGTGCAGCGCCTCCATCGTCTCCTCGATCGGGGTGTTCACGTCGTAGCGGTGAATCTGGTACAGGTCCACGTAATCCGTGCCGAGGCGGCGCAGGCTGGCGTCGATCTGCGTCATGATGGCGCCGCGCGACAGGCCGGCGCCGCATGCGCCCGGGCCCATCCGGTTGTAGACCTTGGTGGCGATCACGACCTCTTCGCGCCGGGCGAGCTCCCCGAGCAGCTTGCCGGTGATCTCCTCGCTCGAGCCGTCGGAGTAGGTGTTGGCGGTGTCGAACGTGGTGATCCCGGCCTCCACCGCCTCCCGGAAGAACGGCCGCGACTCGTCGAGCCCCAGCGACCACTCGTGGCCTCCCCGGCCCGGGTCGCCGTAACTCATGCACCCGAGGATCACCCGCGAGACCTGCAGGCCACTCGATCCCAACCGGACGTACTCCATCGAAGGCCACTCCTGTCGTGTCGCCGAAAACCCTCGCCGGCGCAGCCTAGCGACGGACGTCGGCCACGGACACCGATCGGCGCTCGTGGCGGGAAAGCTCACACGCCTCGGCGATGTAGAACGCCTCCAACGCATCCGCCGCCGTCGCCGGGCTGGGGAGGTGGCGGGCGGCGACGGAGAGGAACGTCTTCAGCTCGGCCGCGTACGCGGGGCGGAACCGTTCCATGAAGCCCGGGTACGCGGGCCCGGGCAGCGGGGCGAAGCCGGGCTCGGCGGAGTGCAGCGGGGCGCGGTCGTCGAGGCCCACGATGGTGTTGCCGAGGGAGCCGAGGGCCTCGAAGCGGACGTCGTAGCCCGCGCCGTTGTAGCGGGTGAGCGAAACCGTGGCGAGGGTGCCGTCGTCCAGCGTCAAGGTGGCGGCCGCGGTGTCGACGTCGCCCGCGGCGGCGAAGAACTGGTCGCCGCGGTTGGCGCCCAGGGCGTAGACCTCGGTGACCTCGCGGCCGGTGACCCAGCGGATGACGTCGAAGTCGTGCACACCGCAGTCGCGGAAGAGGCCGCCGGAGTGGGGGACGTACTCCGCGGGCGGGGGTTCCGGGTCGAGGGTGGTGGCGCGGATCGTGTGCAGCCAGCCGAGCTCGCCGCTCGCGACGGCGGCGCGCGCGGCCCGGTAACCGGCGTCGAAGCGGCGCTGGAAGCCGATCTGCACCGGCACGTCGGAGCCGACGATGCGGTCGATCACCGCGAGCGTGCCCGCGATGTCCGCGGCCACCGGCTTCTCGCAGAACACCGGCAGGCCGGCGTCGACGGCCTTGACGATGAGTTCCGGGTGCGCGTCCGTTGCCGCGGTGACGACGAGGGCGTCGAGGCCGGCCGCGAACAACGCGTCGATCCCGTCGGCGACCTCGACGCCCAGCTTCGCGGCCGCCGAGCGCGCACGGGCCGGGTCGACGTCGGCGACGACCACCGAGGACACCTCGGCGAAGCTCTTCAGAGTTTCCGCGTGGGCGGTGCCGATCCGGCCGGTGCCCGCAAGTCCCAACCTCATCGTGGCAGTCCTCCTCGTTGTCGTGCGGGGAAACCTCGTGCGGCGAAACGCTCAACGGCGCCCGGTGGTCGAGCGGACCACCAGGGAGGGGTGCAACAGGTGCCGGACCGGCGTCGTACGCTCGCCGCGCACGCGCTCCAGCAGGGCGTCGAAGGCCAGCCGGCCCATCTCGGTACGCGGCTGGTCCACAGTGGTCAGTGAGACGTGCCGCAGCGAAGCCAGCGACGTGTTGTCGTAGCCGACCACGGACACGTCATCAGGCACGCGCAACCCGTTGTCCTCCAACGTGGAGATCGCGCCCACGGCGTTGAAGTCGTTGCCCGCCACCAACCCGGTGGGCAGGTCGGCCCCGTCGTACGTGCTCAGCAGTTCCAGCACGGCCTTCTCCCCCGCCGTGTCGGTGTGCTCGCTGCGCACCACGATCGGTTCGAGCCCGTGCGCCGTCATCGCCCGCCGGAACCCCCGCCGACGCGCGGCGGCACCGGCCGCTCCCCCGCCGTCGAGGTGCGCGATCCGGTGGTGCCCCAGCCCCACCAGGTGCTCGACGGCCAGCGCCGACCCCGCCTCACCGTCGTCGTTCACCGTGTCCACCCCGGCCGCGCGCGAAGTCCGCGACACGAGCACCACCGGACATTGGCGGGCCGCGGCCTCGATCGCCGAAGCGGGCACCACCGGCGACAGCAGGATCAACCCCGCCGGCCGAAAGGACAACAGGCTGCGCAACGCGGCGCTCTCCCGCGAAGGCACGCGCCCACCGGTGTTGAGGATGAGGTCGAACCCGGCCGCCTGCGCCGCCGCGTCGAGACCCTCGACCACGTCGGCGAAAAACGCGTTGCGCAGATCGTTCACCATCACGCCGAGCACGGTCGACGTGCGGCTGGCGAGCGAGCGCGCCATCACGTGCGGCGAGTAGCCCAGCTCGTCGGCCGCCTTCAGCACAGCTTCGCGACGCAGCGCCGAAACATTGGGCGCACCCCGCATCACGAGGGACACGAGCGCGCGCGAAACCCCCGCCCGCGCGGCGACGTCCTCCATGGTGGGCTTCACGATTCGCTTGCCTCTCCGCCGGAACCGGCCGGAAACCGGCCCTTGACTCGGGTGTGGCCGACGCTACAAGCTTGGAGCGCTCTAATCAATAGAGCGCTCCAACGCGCACTGAACGGGCCAACGCCAGTCACCGCACGGAAGTGGGCAGCCATGACCGCGAACATCCGCATCGCCGCCGCACCGATCTCCTGGGGGGTGTGCGAAGTGCCGGGCTGGGGCCGCGTCCTCGACGCGCCGACCGTGCTCGGAGAGATGGCGGAGCTCGGCATCACCGCCACCGAGCTCGGCCCGCCCGGGTACCTGCCACGCGATCCGGCCGAGCTGAAAAAGCTCCTCGGCGGTCACGGTCTCAACCTCATCGGCGGTTTCCTCGCCGTGGTGCTGCACGAAAACCCCGAAGCCGCGCTGGCCGAAGCCGAGGACTCCGCCGCGCTCTTCGCCGCGTGCGGGGCCGAGGTGCTCGTGCTCGCCGCCGCGACCGGGCTCGACGGCTACGACGAACGGCCCGCTCTCACCGACGCCGAGTGGGCCACCCTGATCACCACGGCCGGCCGGATCCGCGACGTCGCGGCCCGCCACGGCCTCAAGACCGTGCTGCACCCCCACGTCGGCACCCACGCCGAGACGCGAGCCGAGGTCGAACGGTTCCTCACCGACTCCGACCTACCGCTGTGCCTCGACACCGGTCACCTGCTGATCGGCGGCACCGATCCCGTCGAGCTGGCGCGGCGGCACCCGGACCGGATCGGGCACCTGCACCTCAAGGACGTGCGCGGTGAGCTGGCCGAAGCCGTCCGCAAGGGCACCGTCGGGTACACCGAGGCCGTGGGCAAAGGTCTGTACGTCCCGCTCGGTGAGGGTGACGTGGACATCGAAGCCATGGTTCGCTTCGTGCACGAAGCGGGCTACGACGGCTGGTACGTGCTGGAGCAGGACACGGCGCTCGACGAGCGCAGCCCCGTGGACCTGCCGAAGCGGGACGTGGCGACGAGTCTGGCCTGCCTCGGGGCGATCGTCGGCCGCCTGGCCGGCTGAGAAGACAACGAGGAAAACGCAGCGAGGAGAGACGACGATGTCCCATCGCTTGAGGCGCGGGGTTTTGAGGCGCACGGTGCCGAAACCGCGCTCGAGGGCCGCCCGGGTCGTGGCGGGGCTGCTGGCCACCGGCCTGCTGCTGTCGGCGTGCACCGGGCCCGCGGCCGAGCCGAAGGCCACGGCCCCCGCCGCGGCACCGGTCGAGTCCGGGCCGCTCAAGGTCGCCGTGATCACCCACGGCACCGCGGGCGACGCGTTCTGGAACGTGGTCAAGAACGGCGCCGAGCAGGCGGGCAAGGATCTGGGTGTGCAGGTCGAGTACGCCTCCGACGGTGACCCGGGAGCGCAGGCCAAGCTGATCGACAACGCCGTCGCCCAGCAGATCGGGGGCCTGGTCGTCTCGATGGCCAACCCCGAAGCCCTGCAGCCCTCGATCGAGGCGGCGGTGCGGGCCGGCATCCCGGTCATCACCATCAACTCCGGTGAGGACAAGAGCGCGGCTTACGGCGCGCTCACCCACGTGGGCCAGAACGAGTCCATCGCGGGCCAGGAAGCCGGCAAGAAGTTCAAGGACCTCGGCAAGAGGAAGCTGCTCTGCGTGATCCACGAAGCCGGCAACATCGGCCAGGCGCAACGGTGTGACGGCGCCAAGGCCGGCTTCGGCGGCGACGTGCAGACGCTGCAGGTGGACATCTCCAACCCCACCGACGCCGAGTCGCGCATCCGCGGCGCCGTGCAGACCGACCCGTCGATCGACGCCGTGCTGACCCTGAACTCGCAGGTCGCCGCGCGGGCCGTGAGCGCGATCAAGTCGGTGGGCTCGAAGGCGCAGGTCGGCACGTTCGACCTCAACTCCGACGTGGTGGCCGCCATCAAGTCGGGCGACGTGCTCTTCGCCGTCGACCAGCAGCAGTACGAGCAGGGCTACCTGCCGGTCATGTTCCTCAAGCTCTACCGCGACAACGCGAACATCGTCGGCGGCGGCAAGCCGGTGCTCACCGGCCCCGACCTGGTCGACAAATCCACTGTGGACAAGGTCGGCCAGTACGTGCAAAGGGGCACCCGATGACGACCCTCGACGAGCGGCTCGTGAAACCGACGCTCATGGACCGGCTGGTGGTCCGGCCGGAGATCGGCGCCCTGCTCGGCGCCGCCGTGGTGTTCCTGTTCTTCAGTCTGGTCACCGAGAAGTTCTTCAGCGCCAGCGGTGCGGCCACCTGGCTCGACGACGCGGCGACGCTCGGCATCATGGCCGTGGCAGTCTCCCTGCTGATGATCGGCGGTGAGTTCGACCTGTCGGCGGGCGTGATGACAGCATCGACCTCGCTGGTCACCGCGATCCTCGCGACCGAGGCGGGCTGGAACGTGTGGCTCGCGCTGCTGGCCTCGCTGGTGTTCGCGCTGGTCGTCGGCGCGTTCAACGGCTGGCTCGTGATGAAAACGGGCCTGCCGAGCTTCATCGTCACCCTCGGCACGTTCCTGGCACTGCAGGGCCTCAACCTCGGCGTGACGCGGCTGGTCACCGGCACCGTGCAGGTCTCGGGCATGCGCTCGACCGACGGCTACGCCTCGGCCGGGTTCGTGTTCGCCTCCACGGTGGACATCGGGGGCACGCCGTTCCAGATCTCCATCGTGTGGTGGATCGGGGTGACGGCGGTGGCCGCGTGGCTGCTTTCGCGCACGCGGTTCGGCAACTGGATCTTCGCCGTCGGCGGCTCGGCGGCCAGCTCGCGCGCGGTCGGCGTGCCGGTGGTGCGCACGAAGATCCTGCTGTTCATGGGTACGGCGCTCGCGGCGTGGCTCGTCGGCTCGATCAACATCCTGCGGTTCGCCAGCGTGCAGGCCAACCAGGGCATCGGGCTGGAGTTCCAGTACATCATCGCCGCGGTGATCGGCGGCTGCCTGCTCACCGGCGGGTACGGCTCGGCCGTGGGCGCGGCGATCGGCGCCCTGATCTTCGGCATGGCGCGCCAGGGCATCGTGTTCGCCGGGTGGGACAGCGACTGGTTCATGCTGTTCCTCGGGATCATGCTGCTGGCCGCGGTCCTGGTCAACAACGCCTTCCGGCGACGTGCGGAAAGGGTCCGGCGATGAACGCTCCCCTGATCGAAGTCAAGGACGTCGGCAAGATGTACGGCAGCGTCGTGGCGCTGCGCGACGTGTCCACAGTGGTCAACGCGGGCGAGGTCACCTGCGTGCTCGGCGACAACGGCGCCGGCAAGTCCACGCTCATCAAGATCCTCGCCGGCGTGCACCAGCACGACCGCGGCGAGTTCCTGGTCGAGGGCGAGTCCGTGCGGTTCACCTCGCCGCGCGAGGCGCTCGACCTCGGCATCGCCACGGTGTACCAGGACCTCGCCGTGGTGCCGCTGATGAGCGTCTGGCGCAACTTCTTCCTCGGCTCCGAGCCGACCACCGGGTTCGGCCCGTTCCGGATGCTCGACCGGAAGAAGGGCCGCGAGACCACCAAACAGGCGCTGGCCGACATGGGCATCGACCTGCGCGACGTCGAGCAGCCCGTGGGCACGCTGTCGGGCGGTGAACGCCAGTGCGTGGCCATCGCGCGGGCCGTGCACTTCGGCGCGAAGGTGCTGATCCTCGACGAGCCCACCGCGGCACTCGGCGTGAAGCAGGCCGGGGTCGTGCTCAAGTACGTGGCGCAGGCGCGCGACCGCGGCCTCGGCGTCGTACTGATCACGCACAACCCGCACCACGCCTACCCGGTGGCCGACCGGTTCCTGCTGCTCAAGCGGGGTGCCGCGCTCGGCTCGTACGAGAAGCCCGAGATCGGCATCGAGGAGCTCACGCGGCAGATGGCGGGCGGTGCCGAGCTGGAGGCCCTGGAACACGAGCTGCGCGCGGTGGAGACGTGAGTCTCGAGGCGCTGACCGTCGGCCGGGTCGGGGTGGACCTCTACCCCGAGCAGAGCGGCGTGCCGCTGGCCGAGGTCGCCACGTTCGCCAAGTCGCTCGGCGGCACCGCGACCAACGTCGCGGTCGCCGCCGCGCGGCTCGGCCGCCGCACCGCCGTGCTCACGAAGGTGGGGCCCGACGGGTTCGGCGACTACGTGCGCCAGGCGCTCACGCGCTTCGGCGTCTCACCGGACCACGTCGGCACCTCGCCGGACCTGCAGACGCCGGTGGTGTTCTGCGAGCTGAACCCGCCGGCCGACCCACCGCTGCTGTTCTACCGCTCCCCCATCGCGCCCGATCTCACGCTGACCGACGCCGACGTGCCGTGGGACGTCGTCCGCGAGGTCCCGCTGTTGTGGGTCACGGGCACGGGCGTCTCCACGGACCCGGCGCGCACGACGCAGCGCAAGATCCTCGAGGCGCGCGGCCGGCGGCAGCACACCGTGGTCGACCTCGACTACCGGCCGATGTTCTGGCCGGACGTCGAGAACGCGCGCGAGGAGATCGGCTGGATGCTCGACCACGTGACGGTGGCCGTCGGCAACCGCGCGGAAGTCGAGGTGGCCGTGGGCACGGCGGACCCGGAGGAGGCCGCGGACCGGATGCTCACCCGTGGCGTGCGGCTCGCGGTGATCAAGAAGGGCGCGGAAGGCGTGCTCGTCGCGACTCCCGAAGGCCGGGCGACGGTGAAACCGCAGCGCGTCGAGGTGGTGTGCGGCCTCGGCGCGGGCGACGGCTTCGGCGGTGCCCTCGTGCACGGGCTGCTGTCGGGCTGGGAGCCGGTGCGCCTCGCGGAGTACGCGAACGCGGCCGGCGCGCTGGTCGCGGCGCGGCTCGCATGCGCCGACGCGATGCCGACCGCCGCGGAGATCGAGGAGCTGCTGTGACGCCGTTGCTGACCGACGAACGCTGGAGCGAGCTGCTGCGCGTGCGGGCCACCGACCCGGGCGCCGTGCGGCGGGCGTACGCGTCGCGGCGGCGGCGCGAGAACCTGTTGTCGGACAAGGGAACCCTGTTCCTCGTCGCCGCCGACCACCCGGCCCGCGGCGCACTCGGCGTGGGCGGCGACCCGCTCGCGATGGCCGACCGCCGGTCGCTGCTCGAACGGCTGCTGGTGGCTCTGGCCAACCCGGCCGTCGACGGGCTGCTCGCCACCCCCGACGTCGTCGAGGAGCTGCTGCTGCTCGACGCGCTGCACGACAAGGTCGTGATCGGCTCGATGAACCGCGGTGGCCTGGCCGGCGCCGACTGGGAGATCGACGACCGCTTCACCGGCTACCACGCCGCGTCGCTCGTCGACTCCCGGCTCGACGGCGGCAAGATGCTACTGCGGCTCGTCGACGACGACCCCGGCACGGTCCCGACCCTGCAAGCCTGCGCCGACGCCGTCACAGAGCTCGCTTCCTACGGCCTCGTCGCCATGGTCGAGCCCCTGCCCTACGCCCGTGCCGAAGGCCGGCTGGTGCTGCAGAAGGACGCCGCGGCGCTGGCCCGGGCCGTCACGGTGGCCTCGGGCATCGGTGTGACGTCGGCGCACACCTGGCTCAAGCTGCCGTCGACCGACGACACCGCCGTGCTCGGCGCCACGACGCTGCCGGTGGTGATCCTGGGCGGGGTGCCCTCCGGCGACCCCGCCGCCGACCTGGCGTCGTGGGGCCGCACGCTGCGGCACGACGTGGTGCGCGGCCTCGTCGTGGGCCGTACCCTGCTCTACCCGCCCGACGGCGACGTCGGGTCCGCCGTGGCAGCTGCCGCGAAGATCCTGGAGGCCGCGAAGTGAGCGCACTGCACCGTCCACACGGGACACTGACCGACGACTCGGACCCGATTCTGCTGACGCCCGAAGGAGCCGGCTGGTCGCACACCGGCCTGCGGGTCCTCAAGGTCGGCCGCCGGCTGCCCCGGATGATCGAGACCGGCGAGTTCGAGGCGTTCGTGCTGCCGCTGTCCGGCTCGCTCACCGTGCGCGTCGACGACGAGGAGTTCGAGCTCGAAGGCCGCGATTCGGTGTTCTCGCGTGTCACCGACTTCGTCTACGTGCCGCGCGACGCCGAGGTCGAGCTGACCTCGGCCACCGGCGCCGAGGTCGCGCTGCCGATGGCCCGCTGCGAGCGCCGGCTGGAGCCGAGGTACGGCGCGGCCGAGGACGTGCCGGTGGAGGTCCGCGGGTCAGGCCAGGCGACGCGGCAGGTCACCAACTTCGGCGTGCCCGGCGTGTGGGACCACGCGGACAAGCTCAATGCGTGCGAGCTGATCACGCCCGACGGCAACTGGTCCTCCTATCCGCCGCACAAGCACGACGAGGCGAGCGAGTGCGAGGTCGTGAACGAGGAGATCTACTACTTCCGCATCGCCGGGCGCGACGGGATCACGCCTTCCCGTGAGGGCTTCGGCCTGCACCGCACCTACACGGCCGACGGTTCGCTCGACGAAGACGTGGCGGTGCGCGACGGCGACGTTTTCGTGATCCCGCGTGGCTACCACGGCCCGTGCGTCGCGGCGCCGGGTTACCCGATGTACTACCTGAACGTGCTGGCCGGGCCCGCCGAAGAGCGTTCGATGGCGTTCTGCGACGACCCCGCGCACGGCTGGGTCCGCGACACCTGGGCCACGCAGCAGCAGGACCCTCGGTGTCCCGTCACCGATTACGAAGGGCGAATCCGGCGATGAGGCTGACGACGGCGCAGGCGTTGGTGCGCTGGCTGCTCGCGCAGCGCTCCGAGACGCTCGACGGCCGCGAGGTGCCGCTGTTCCCCGGTGTCTTCGCGATCTTCGGCCACGGCAACGTTCTCGGCCTCGGCACCGCGCTCGAAGAGCACCGCGCCGAGATCCCCGTCTGGCGCGGGCACACCGAGCAGGGCATGGCGCTCGCGGCCGTCGGCTACGCGAAGGCGGCACAACGGCGCCAGGTCGGCGTGGTCACGTCGTCGATCGGCCCTGGCGCGCTCAACATGGTGACGGCCGCGGGGGTCGCGCACGCCAACCGGCTGCCGGTGCTGCTGCTGCCGGGCGACACGTTCGTCAGCCGCGCGCCCGACCCGGTGCTGCAGCAGATCGAGCCCTTCCACGACGGCACGGCGACGGTGAACGACGCCTTCCGCGCCGTGAGCCGCTACTTCGACCGGATCACGCGCCCGGAGCAACTGCTCGCGACGTTGCCGCAGGTCGCGCGCGTGCTCACCGACCCGGCCGACTGCGGTCCGGTGACGCTGGCGCTGCCGCAGGACGTGCAGGCCGAGACGTTCGACTTCCCGCCAACGCTCTTCGAGCCCGTGACGCACCGGCTGCCGCGCCCGCGCCCGGACCGGCGCGCGGTGACCGAGGCGGCCGGGGTGCTGCGCGCGGCCCGGCGTCCGCTGCTGGTGCTGGGTGGCGGCGTGCGCTACTCGGGTGCGGGCAAGCGCGCGCTGGAGTTCGCCGAGCGGCACGGGATTCCGGTCACGGAGACCACGGCGGGGCGGACGCTGGTGCCGCACACCCATCCGCTGTACGCGGGGCCACTGGGTGTCACTGGGTCGTCTTCGGCGAACGCCGTGGCCGCGACCGCCGACGTGGTGCTCGCCGTCGGCACCCGGCTGCAGGACTTCACCACCGCGTCGTGGACGGTGTTCTCGCCGGACATGCGGCTGGTCACGCTCAACGCGGCCGCGTTCGACGCGGTGAAGCACGGCGCGCTGGCCGTCGTGGGCGACGCCTACGCCGGGCTCGACGATCTGGCCGCACAGCTGGAAAGCTGGCGCGTCGATCCACAGTGGACTTCCCAGGCCGCCGAGGAGCGTGTCAAGTGGGACGCGCACATCGGCTCCTTGCGTTCTGCCGCTTCGGAGATCCCCAGCTACGCGCAGGTCGTCGGTGTGGTCAACGACCTGTCCGAGCCGCGCGACTACGTGATGACCGCCTCAGGCGGGCTGCCCGGTGAGCTGATCGGCGGCTGGCGCGGGTCCGGCGAGGTGAGCATGGACGTGGAGTACGGCTTCTCGTGCATGGGTTACGAGCTCTCCGGCGCGTGGGGCGCCGCGATGGCCCACGACGGCGGCCTCGTGACGACCCTGCTGGGCGACGGCTCGTACCTGATGCTCAACTCCGACCTGTTCTCCGCCGCCTTCGCGGGCCACCCGCTCGTCGCGGTGGTCTGCGACAACGACGGATACGCCGTGATCGCGCGCCTGCAACAGGGCCAGGGTGGCAAACCGTTCAACAACTTCTACGCCGACTGCCGCACCTCCCACGCCGAGCCGCCCCGCGTGGATTTCGCTCGCCACGCGGAATCCCTGGGCTGCGTGGCGTTCTCGGCCTCGTCGGTCGACGATCTCCGGGACGCGTACGCCAAGGCGCGCACGGCCGCCGTCGCCGAGAGCCGGCCCGCGGTGGTCGTGGTGCGCACGCTGCCCGCGGCGTGGACGGAAGCCGGCGCGTGGTGGGAGGTCGGCGTGCCCGAGCACCTGGCGGGCCGCCCGGACTTCGACGCCGCGAAGCCCGGGCAGGTCCGCTACCTGAGCCGCTAGGCCCAGAGCTTCGCCAGCGCGTCGACGTCGAGGACGGTGGCGAACTTCGGGAAGATCGTGCCGGTGAGGAACTCGTGGGTGCCCGGCTCGAAGTCGGCGGTGGCGTCGTCGAGGACGAGGATGCGGTAGTCGCGGTCCATCGCCTCGCGCACGGTGCTGAGCACCACGCCGCTGGTGCTGATGCCGGCCAGCACGAGGGTGTCGACGTCGCGCTCGCGCAGCTGGGTGTCGAGGTCGGTGGTGGTGAACGCGCCGACGCGGATCTTGCGCACCGAGACGTCCTGCGGCTGCGGGCTGAGCCGCTCGTCGATCTGGGTGGCCGGGGCGTCGGCGTGCATCACCGCGCGGCTTTCGGGCGCCACCATGCGGGCGAACACGCTGGTGGACGGGATGGCGTCGAACTCGGCGTCGTCGAAGCCGACGCGGACCCAGCCGACGTGCCCGCCGTGGGCGCGGACGTCGGAGATCGCGGTGCCGACGCGATCGACCAGCGCCTGGTCGTCGGCGACGCGGCTCACGATGCCGGCCTGGTAGTCCATGACGAGCAGGGCGGTGCGGGCCGGGTCGAGCTGTTCGGTCATTTCCGGGTGCCTTTCGGAGGGGGTGGATCGCGCCAGCGTCCGGTCGAGGACGTTGACGAGCAGGAAGACGACGCTCGCGATCACGAGGAACCACGCCAGGTGATGGAGGCCGCCGGTGTCGGCTCGTTGGCCGTAGAAGCCGCCTTGGGCGGCGGAGGAGACGATGGCGCCGAGGTAGCCGAAGGTGCGCAGCAGACCAGCGGACGCGCCCACGTCGTCGGGGTTCGCCTGCCCGTACACCGCGTTCTGGAGCGCGAGGCTGTTGAGCCCTTGCGGGATGCCGAAGATCAGCACGAGCCCGACAATCGTCCACAACGGACTGGCCGGCACCATCGTCAGCAGCAGCACACATGCGACGAGCTGCGCGACCGCAGCGACGAACAGCTTGCCGCGCAAGCCTTGCCGGCGTCCGGTGATCGCCGAGACGACGATGCCGGCGGCGAACATCGGCAGCGTGACCAGGCCCGTGGTGCTCGCCGACAGGCCACGGCCGTCCTCGAGCCACTGGGTGAAGCCGTAGATGAAGCTGTAGGACACGACGTACGCGAGCAGGGCGCGGCCGTACGTGAGCAGCAGCGGGACGTTGCCGCCGAGCACTCGCAGGTCGATGAAGGGGCGGGGGTGGCGCAACTCGTGCACTGTGAAGGCCGCCGCGGCGAGCACGGTGATCACGAGCAGGTACCACGAGCCGGCGTGCGGGTTCATGAGGAACAGCAGCAGCGCGACCAGCGTCGTCGCGAACAAGGCCATGCCGGGGAAGTCGAGGTTCAGCTTGCCCGGGGCGCGTTCGTCGCGCGGGAAGCGCAGCCACCCGAGCACGAACGCCACGACCGCGATGGGAATGTTGACCGCCAGCGTGGCGCGCCAGCCGCCGAGGCCGATCAGCAGCCCGCCCAGCGGCGGGCCGATCACGGCGATGGTCTGCGTGGCGATCGCCAGGATGGTGAGCACGCCGGCGGGGCTGTCCTCGCCCGTGCGGCGGCCCTCGTCGCGGATCAGCCGCATCGCCGCGGGATACCCGGCGCAGGTGCCGAAGCCGAGGATCACGCGGGCGACGATCAGCACCGCCAGGTTCGGGGCGAGCGCGCCGATCACGCCCGCGACCCCGACCAGCGCCGCCGCGGGGAGGAACAGCCGGCGCGGACCGTAGATGTCGATCAGGCGCCCGACCACGGGCTGGCCGACCGCCGTCGCGAGGTACAGCGCGGAGATCAGCCACGCCGTCTGCGAGGGCGGTGCGCCGAACGCGACGCCGATCGGCACCAGCGCGACCGAGACGATCGTGGAGTTGATCGGGTTCAGGATCGCACCGGAGACGAGTGGTGCGATGAGCTTGCGGTTGAACCCGTCGCCCGCGCCGAACCGCTCGCGTGGTTTCACAGGCGCGGTCATTCTTCGACCACGCGCTCCAGCAAGGTCAGTGCCTGGTCCAGGACCTGGCGCTCGGCCTCGGTGAAGCGCTGCTCGAACGCGTTGGCCAGCCACTCTTCCCGGCTCGCGCGGGCCCCCTGGGCGACGGCGCGCCCCTCGTCGGTCAGGAAAAGCAGCTGGCGTCGCGCGTCTTCGGCGTCGGCCTCGCGCCGGATCAGGCCCTGCTCGTGCAGCGCCGCGACCGTCTTGGCCATCGACTGCGGCCGGACCCGCTCCGCACCCGCCAGCTGACTGGCCGACGACGGTTCGGAAATCGCCAGCCGCGCCAGCGCCGACGCCTGCGGCGCGCTCAGTCCACGCACGGACGACGCGTCCTGCATCCGCCGCCGCAACCGGCCGACGAGGATCCGCAGCCGCTGGGCCACGACGTCGGGAGAGCTCTGTTCGTTCACGATAGACAGCCTATACTGATCAGTCTCGGCTGTCTATTTTCTTGATCTACGCCACGTGCTCGTCGAGCCAGGGACGCAGGATCGGGAGCACGACCTTGGCCTGCATGGCGCTCATGTGGTCGAGACCTTCGAGGAGCTCGACCGTCCAGCCGTCCTCTTCGAGGGCCGCGCGGTTCGCGACGAGGGGACCCGCGATGTCGACCGTGACACCACCCCAGCGTTCGCCGTAGTCGATGCGGTCTTCGGCGCCTGCGAAGCACAGGCGAGGACACGTCAGGTGGACGGCGTGGTCGTCGAAGCCTTGCAGGGCCTCGTAAAGCGTGACGAACTGGCGAGTCTGCGCCGTGGACATCGTGAAGTCGACGGAGTCCCAATCGCCCGGTGTCGCGTCGCCGCCTTCCGTGCGGGGCATCGCGTGCGTCGCCAGGGTGACGGCGAGCATCGCGTCGTACGGGCCGTCGAGGGGCGGGTAGCCGCCCATCACCAGGGTGGCGAGACGGTCGGTGCGCAGGGCGAGCTGCAGACCGGCGAGGGCTAGCCAGGAGTAGCCGTAGTAGGCGAAGCTTTCGGCGTTCACAGCTGACGCGATCGCCAGCAGGTCGGCCGAGATTTCGTCCGGCGTAAGGGTTTCCGGGCGTGGATGGGCGAGGGTGTGGCCCTCGTAGTCGAAGGCGATCACGCGGAAGCCCGCGAGACCGTCGATGAGCGAGCGACCCAGCGCGGGGTCGCCGCCCCACTGGCGCACGGACTCGGCCTGCTCGCCTTCCGGCGGGCGCGGATTCACAGGCAGCAGCAACGCGGGTCCGTCGCCGTGCACCTCGACGTCGATCGTGGTTCCGCCGGGCAGCGTGACCATGCGGGCCCCCATCTCTTTACGTTGTAAGCGATTGGAGCCGACGATACTTTACGTCGTATGGAGTTGTCGAGTTCAGAGGTCGAGATACCGGCGGATCTCCTGCACGGCGGCGCGCCCAGCGCGGTTGGCGCCGACGGTGCTGGCCGAGGGCCCGTAGCCCACGAGGTGCAGGCGCGGTTCGGCGACCACGCGTGTGCCGTCCAAGCGGATGCCGCCGCCGGGCGCGCGCAGGTGCAGGGGCGCGAGGTGGTCGATCGAGGCGCGGAAGCCGGTGGCCCAGAGGATCAGGTCAGCGGGTTCGAAGGTGCCGTCGGCCCAGACGACGCCTTCGGGCACGAGGTGGTCGAACATCGGCTTGCGGTCGAGGTACCCGGCGGCCTCCGCGGCCCGCACCTCGGGCGTCACGGCAAGGTCGGTGACGCTCACGACGCTCTGCGGCGGCAGCCCTTCCGCCACCCGCCGCTCCACCTTCGCGACGGCTTGACGGCCCCAGTCCTCGTTGAAGTCCTGGTCGTGCCAAATCGGCGGCCGGCGGGTGACCCAGGTCGTCGACCTCGCGACGGGCCCGATCTCCATCAGCAGCTGCACGGCCGAAGTACCGCCGCCGACCACGACCACGCGGCGGCCGCGGAACTCCTCGGCGCCGGCGTAGTCGGCGGTGTGCAGCTGGCGGCCGGCGAACGTCTCCTGCCCCGGGTAGTGCGGCCAGAACGGGCGGTCCCACGTGCCCGTCGCGCTCACCACGGCGCGCGCGGCCCACGTCTCGGCGGGGGTCTCGACCAGCAGGCGGTCGCCGGTTTTGCGCACGGCCGTGACGTCGACCGGGCGGTGCACGGGAAGGTCGAAGGTCTTCTCGAAACGGCCGAAGTACTCGGACACGACCTCGCTGGCGGGCTTGGTCGTGTCGGGCGTGCCGAAGGCCATGCCGGGCAGGTCGTGGATACCGTGGACCTTGCCGACGACCAGTGAAGGCCAGCGGTACTGCCACGCACCACCGGGCCGTTTGCCGTGGTCGAGGACCACGAAGCCCCTCTCGTTGGCGAGTCCCGCGCGGCGCAGGTGGTACGCCGCCGACAGCCCCGCCTGCCCGGCCCCGATCACCACGACGTCGGTCTCGTGATCCGCACTCATACAACGTTCAACAACTTGGCAGAGCGCGTATTTCGAGCGGTGACTCACACGGCGACGCGGTTGCGCCCCGCGTCCTTGGCTCGGTAGAGGGCGGCGTCGGCCGAGCGCAGCACCTGGTCGAGCGTGTCGCCCGCGTCGGGGTACCCGGCGACGCCGACGGACACCGACAGGCCGCTGACCTGCACGGTCCCTCCGACCACCACACCCAGCTCCCCCACCGCGACGCGCACGCGCTCGGCGATGGCGAGCACGGGCGTGCCGCCGGTGGCCGGCAGCAGCACCACGAACTCCTCGCCCCCGAACCGCCCGACCGTGTCGCTCTGGCGCACGGCGTCCTCGATCGCCACGGCGACGGCGGCGAGGACCTCGTCGCCGGTGAGGTGGCCATAGGTGTCGTTGATGCGCTTGAAATGGTCGAGGTCGATCATCAGGACGGCGAACTCACTGCCCGGCCCCCGCCTCCGGGCCCGGGTGAACTCGCGCGTGGCGAGGTCGTGCCACCCGGCAGTGTTGAGCAGGCCGGTCTTCTCGTCCGTGACGGCGGCGACCTGCAGTTGCTGCTTGAGCAGCAGGTAGCGGTGCAGCAGAAGCAGCGGCGCCACCACGAAGACGACGAGCACGGGTTGCGCCACGAGGGCGAGCGCGGCGAGGCCGCCGAGGCACAGCGTGGCGATCTCGAACGCGTTGTCCTCCCACGTGCCGAGGAGGTCCGTGGCCTGGCGGCTGCCCGTGTAGAGGTAGATCCCGGCGGCGACCAGCGCCATGTTGACCACCTCGAACACGGCCGCCGCCGCGACGAGGGCGAGCATGCCGTGCCACGTGTTGAGGGTCGCGTCGTTGAGGTGGTCGATGGTGAGCACGGAGGACGCCGCGAAGCAGCTGAGCATCGCCCACGCCGTGCTGGCGAGGAACCGGTGCGCGGGCCGCGTACGCACGCTGCGCCAGACCCTCAGCCACAGGTGCAGGTAGAGGACGAGCGCCAGCAACGCCACCCACGCGGGCGGCAACAGGAAAGCGCCCGCGAGGTACCAGACGGAGGTGACGTTGATGTGCGTCTGGCCGCTCATCCACCGGCGCAGCCGCTCGATCCGCCGCGACATCTCGGCCTGCGCGATACCCAGCACGACGAGCGTCGCGAACCACCCGACCTGGACTGTGCCCCCGAAGTCGGTCGCGAACCCGACCACCACGGCCGACACGGCGGCCAGCTCACAAGCCACGGCGTACGCGATCCACCTCCGCCGCGCCACCACCCACATCCCCCAGCGCGACGGCAGGCCGTCCCACTCCCGCCACGCCGCCAGCGCACCCCGGACGCCCCGGGGACCCGCTCCCAGCATCGTGACGCCCCTTCGGCCGACGAGGTGGCCCAGAGTAGCCGGTCAACCCTCCGCCGTCGCCGGACCGGGGGAATTCCCGGAGGTCCTCTGCCCTGCGGACATGGTGGGAGTAGAGCGGGTGGGCAAGGTCTGACTGAGGCCGGCCGTTTTGGCCGGGCGGAGTCGGACAGACCGAAGACGGACTCTTTGCGGTTGCTGGACCTATTACCCGCTCAAGCGGTACTGGACGTACCGCCTTGCGACATCGTTGAGCTGCGGAAATGTACCCTTGTACACCCAGGCCCCCATGATCAACACGGCGAAGGCGGTGACCGCGCGGTCCGGGGCGTCCCGGTACGCGGAGATCTGGTTCGCCCACTCCTCGGCTTGCGCCGGGGTGTGGCCCGCCGCGACGAGCCGCAAGACCAATGCTGCGGTATCGAGCCATGCGGCGCCGATGGTCGACCACGCCCAGTCGACGACCCTGGCTCGTTCTGACACGAGGATGTTGAGGGGGTGAAGGTCGCCGTGTACAAGACTGTCCCCGCGCACAGATTGGATCGCGTGGCGCTCCCATTCGATGAGCTGCTCGATGTGCTTTTGGTCCCACGGGTCGAGGTCGTCAAGCGTCGCCTTGGACAGGCGGCGCCAGGGGCTCATCCATGCCCACTGCTCGGAAGCTGTCTGAAGGTCGAGCCGGCATCGCGCCAGCGACGAAACCATCGCGGCTGCGGATTCGACAACCAGTGGAAGATCGGGTGATCCCGGCCGGAGTTCCGCATGCCGGCCGTTGACGTGCTCAAACCCCAGGACAGACCACCCGTCAGCCTCGACCTCCCACAGAAGACGCGGTGCAACAGCGTGGGGCAGGACAGCATTCACCGCCGCCTCGACCTGTTGCATCCGCGCCCTCCGCGTGCCGGCCACGACACCCTTGACGAAGAACTTTCCCCGTTCCGTCTGGAGAGTCGCCAAAAGATCGGAGTTCCGCCCGTTCGACGGCGACACGGCCGAAGAGACCGAGCCGGCCTCCTTCTCGACCGCGCGACGAACGGCGTCGGGAATTTCCTGCCAATCCTGAACGGCCATCACTATTCCTTCAGGCTAGTTCGACGTAGCTGCGGGCGGCGGATCGTCAGTGCAGCCGTTCTTGCACTGCGAGCACTTCGCGCATTTCCCCGACGAATTGAACCACAGATCACGATCGACCGCGAACCCGGCCGACCGGATGGCGGAGGTCGTGCGATCCATCATCTCGCGAAGGGGGATGCCGCTTCCGTCGGCATCTTCGTCGTCATTGGGGACGTGGTGGATGAAGCTCCCCGCGATGCGGTCGCAGAACTCAGCGTACTCGTGTGTGTACAAAATAAACGTGCGCCAGCCGATGTCGACAGTGTCGCTCGGGGCCAGCGACGCAGAGGTTCGAGCACATGCGCCAAGGAAAGCCAGGGCCTGATCCATAATGCGCGCCGCGTACGCGCGTGACACCACGTTCTCTTTGGCTATCCGATTGGAAAGTCGACCGAATAGATTTTCGGAAACTAGCCCCTGGCCAGTGATATCTTCAACGGCTATTGTCATTGCCATCTCCTCGTTTTGTGATTCTCCGAAATCGCGCAGCCAAGAGCGCGAGAGGCCCGGTCGACGAGCCGATGGAGGGAGTTCTCCCCGTTTTCCCACCGAGTTCGCCCACGTCGCCACTCCGCTACGGCCCGCATTGCGACGCCGATCACGAACGCGGTACCGAACAAGGTCACTACCGCGATCGCGAGCAGCACGCCTAGTAGGCCGAAGTCCACGTTCATCGCTGTCGCCCCCGTGTCGTTGAAGGGGCCGCCCCGGCGGGGGAATGTGCACCCGTTTTGCCGCCGCCCGGAACAACCCTCTCGGGTAGCGTGGTGCTCACAGCGCGTCATGGGAATGGAATCGCCGTCTACAGGCGTCTACAGGGTGGTGAGGCACATGAGCGACCTGGGCCGACGCCTCAAAGCCGCATGCGAGGACGCCGGTGTCAGCCTGTCCGCGCTCGCGAAAAAGACGCACTGGAGCAAGGCACAGCTGGGGCACTTGGAGACCGGCAAGCGTCATGTCAAGCGCGAACACGTGCTGGCGTACGCCCGCGCGCTCAACGTCCCGGTCGACACCCTCTACGGACGCCGACTGGATCCGCTTCGCGTCGCTCACGAGTGGCTGGTGGCCGACACCCCGATGGCGGCGCACAGCACGGCCGGCCGCAGAATCGGCGAGAGCCTGGTCTCCGAGATCGAGCAGCGCGTGATCGATCTTCGCCATCTGGATGACACAGTTGGCGGGGGAGACCTCGCGCCCGTTGTTCATCGTGAGTTGTCTGAGCTGAGGAACGTCGCGCACTGCGCGACCTACTCCGAGGAGATGGGGAGGCGGCTCCTCATCGCCGTTGGCGAGCTGTCGCAGCTCGTGGGTTGGGTGGAGAGCGACGCTGGGCACTACGAGGCCGCGCAGCACGTGTACCTGGATGGCGTCTCCGCCGCGCACGACGCAGGTGACGATGTGCTCGCCGGGCAGCTGCTGTCGTCGCTCTCGTACCAGATTGCGAACGTGGGAGATCCGTCGGACGGCGCGCTGCTGGCCAAGACAGCGGTGAAGGGTGCGGGTGGAGCGACACCCGTTGCGCGCACGCTCCTCCTTGAGCGAGTCGCGTGGGCCACCGCGCGGTCACGAGACGTCGAGAGTGCCCGGCGCGTGCTCGACTTGGTCGACGACGCCTTCGAGGAGCGCTCCGACGGGATTCCCGAGCCCGAATGGGTCTACTGGATGAGCAGGGACGAGATCGACGTCATGGCCGGCCGGTGCTGGATCGAGATGGGCCAGCCGGCGAAGGCGGCCCCGCTTTTGCGGCACGCGATCGAGGGTTACGACACCGACCACGCCCGCGAGATCGCGCTGTACCAGACCTGGCTGGCCGAGTCTTATGCGAAGGAAGGCCAGTTGGACGAGGCGCGGGACGTGATCCAGCGGGCACGCGAAGCCTCTGACCAGATCAACTCGGCCCGGCTCGGGCAACGGGTCGACGAGATCGAACGACTCGTCAGTTAGGGCAGGCGTTCGTCAGAGAGGGTGTCCCGCGAGAAGACGCGTACCCAACAGCTCAAGCGCTACCCGCCGAACGGACGGATTGCCGATGGTCACGAGGCGTCGGCGGCCCCGCCGTCGAATCACTGACCAGAGCAACGCGCGTCGCCCGCCGGCGGGGCGCGAGTAGCGACCCGCCGGCGCTCGTGGGTCAGCGGCGGCGCAGTACCCGGATGATCATGAAGACCACGAACAGCACCGCGGCGCCCGCGGCGACCGGGATGAGGCGTTTGGCAACGGACTGGCCCGCGTAGTCCAGGAGGTCGATGGGTTCGGTTTCGCCGGTCGAGCCGCCGGACGGGACGCTGCGAAGCTGGGGCTTCGAGGCCGGTGAGCCGGCTTCGGCGGTGTCGGCGGCGGATTGTTCGGCGAGGTCGCCCTTCGCGGCCGCTTCGGCAGCCGGAGCGGCCGCGGCCGCCGGCGCGGTCGAAACCGAGCCCGAGCCGGCCGACGCCGCGGCTGAACCAGCCGCACCAGCACTCGCTCCGGAGTCCGTTCGCAGTGAGTCGGCCAGGTTGCCGGCGAAGGTGTCCAGCAGTTTGCCGCCCACCTCCGAGATCAGGCCGCGTCCGAACTGTGCCGGGCGGCCCGTGATCGCGATGTCGCTGGCCACCGCGCCGTGGGTGCCGCCGTCGACGGAGCTCAGGGTCACCGTCACGGTGGCCGCCGCGGTGCCGCCGCCGCGGGAGTCCTTGCCGGAGGCCTTGATGACGACCTTCCTGGCCGCTTCGTCCTTTTCGAGGAACTCGCCGGAGCCCTTGTACAGCAACGAGATCGGGCCCAGCTTGACCTTCACCGTGCCCGTGAAGGAGTCGCCTTCCACCTTCGTGAGCGCTGCCCCCGGCATGCACGGGGCGACGCGCTCGGGGTCGATGACGGCCTGCCAGACCTCCTCGAGGGGCGCTGGGACGGTGAATTCGTGGTCGAGCCGCACGGGCCGACCTCCTCTCCTTCGTCAAAGCCGGTCTCGGCCGAAGCCGATGAGGCCCACCTTACGACCGTCGGCGATCGAAAGGTGGGCCTCATGGACATCAGGCTCCGACAGCAGCCGTCAGGGCACGGCCCGTGAGCACCCGCGCGAGGTGCTGCCGGTACTCGACGTCGGAGTTGCCGTCCGCTGCCGGGCTCGTGCCGTCGGCGGCGTGCGCGGCGGCCGCGCGGATCACGTCGGCGTTCGCCGAAGCGCCCACCAACGCTTGCTCCACGGCGACGGCCCGCACAGGCGTCGAGCCCATGTTCGTGAGCGCCACGCGGGCTTCCTCGATCACACCGCCCTCGGTGCGGACGGTGGCCGCGACCGCGACGATCGACCACGCTTGCGCGACGCGGTTGAACTTCTCGTAGTGCGCCCGCCAGCCCGTGTGCTTGGGCAGGCGAACCTCCACGAGCAGCTCGTCGGGCGCCAGCGCGGTGGTGAAGAAGTCCTGGAAGAACTCCTCCGCCGCCACCGTGCGCCGGCCGTTCGGCCCGGCGATGACCACCGAGCCGTCGAGCGCCACCGCCACGGCGGGCAGGTCACCCGCCGGATCGGCGTGTGCGAGCGAGCCGCCGAACGTGCCGCGGTGGCGCACCTGCGGATCGGCCACCTTGTCGGTCGCCTCCTTGGCCAGCGCCGCGTGCTCGGCGACCAGCGCGTCGCGCTGAACGTCGTAGTGCGTGGTCATCGCGCCGATCACGATAGCGTCGCCGTCCTCGCGCACGCCGCGCATCTCGGCGATGTTGCGCAGGTCCACGAGCGTGGTCGGGGCGGCGAGACGCATCCGCAGCACCGGCAGCAGGCTCTGCCCGCCGGCCAGCACCTTCGCGTCCTCGCCCGCCGCCGCGAGCGCCTGCACGGCCTCGTCCACACTGGACGGAGCCACGTACTCGAACGGGGCCGGGATCACTGGGCACCTCCGGAAGCGTCGATCGAACCGAGGCCGCCGCCGGCCTCCGAGCCGGGTCCGCCGGCTGCCGTGGTTCCGTGCTGGATGGCGTGCCACACGCGCATCGGCGTCAGCGGCATTTCGATGTCGTTCACGCCGAAGTGGCGCACGGCGTCGACCACCGCGTTGACCACCGCCGGCGTCGAGGCGATCGTGCCCGCCTCGCCGACACCCTTGGCGCCCAGCGGGTTCGTCGTCGACGGCGTTTCGGTGCGCGCCGTGGTGAACGACGGCAGGTCCGCCGACGAGGGCAGCAGGTAGTCGGCGAACGTACCCGTGGTGAGCGTGCCGCTCTCGTCGTGCACGGCCTCCTCGAACAGCGCCTGCGCGATGCCCTGCGCGAGCCCGCCGTGCACCTGGCCGTCGACGATCAGCGGGTTCACGACCACGCCGACGTCATCCACGCACACATACGAACGCAGCTTGATCCGGCCCGTCTCCGTGTCCACCTCGGCGGCGCACAGGTGCGTGCCGTGCGGGAAGGAGAAGTTCTCCGGGTCGAACGTCGCGTCGGAGTCGAGCGAGGGCTCGATGCCGTCGGGCAGGTCGTGGGCCGCGAACACAGCCAAGGCGACGTCCTGGATCGTCGTCGACGAGTCCGTGCCCTTGACCGTGAACTTGCCGTTCGCGAAATCCAGGTCGTCCTCGGCGCATTCGAGCATGTGCGCGGCGATCGGCTTCGCCTTCGCCACGACCTTCTCGGCCGCCTTCACGACGGCGACGCCACCGACGGTGAGAGAACGCGAGCCGTAGGTGTCCATGCCCTTGTGGGACGACTGCGTATCACCGTGCAGCACCTCGACGTCCTCGAAGGGCACGCCCAGCTGGTCGGCCACGATCTGGCTCCACGCCGTCTCGTGCCCCTGACCGTGGGCCGAGGCTCCGGTGGCGACCTCGATCTTTCCCGTGGGCAGCACCCGCAGCTGCGCGTACTCCCAGCCACCGGCCCCGTAGTCCAGCGAGCCGAGCACCCGCGAGGGCGCCAGGCCGCACATCTCCGTGAACGTGGAGATGCCGATGCCGAGCTGCACCGGGTCACCCGAATCGCGGCGCTGCTGCTGCTCGCGCCGCAGGCCGTCGTAGTCGAACAGCTCCTTGGCCTTCGCGGTGGCGGCCTCGTAGTTGCCCGAGTCGTAGGTCAGCCCGGCCACGGTGGTGAACGGGAACTCCTCGTGCTTGATCCAGTTCTTCTCGCGCAGCTCCATCGGATCCATGCCGAGCTCGTCGGCGAGCTCGTCCATGATCCGCTCGATCGCGAACGTCGCCTCCGGCCGCCCTGCGCCGCGGTAGGCGTCGGTGAGCGTGGTCGTGGTGAACACGTTGGTGCAAGCGAAGTGGTAGGCGGGGAACTTGTAGATCGCGTTGAACATGAACGCGCCCAGGATCGGCACGCCCGGGCCGACGAGCCCGTTGTAGGCACCCAGGTTCGCGATCAGCTCGACCTTCAGGCCGGTGACCGTGCCGTCGGCGTTCGCGGAGATCGTGATGTCCTGGATCTGGTCGCGGCCGTGGTGGGCGGTGAGGATCGACTCGGAACGCGATTCGTTCCACTTCACCGGTTTTCCGAGCTTGTTGGCCACCAGGACCGTCATCATCTCTTCGGGCAGCACGGCGATCTTGCCGCCGAAGCCGCCGCCGACGTCGGGCGCGATCACGCGCACCTTGTGCTCCGGCAGCCCCAGCGTCAGCGCCGTCATCACTCGCAGGATGTGCGGGATCTGCGTGGCCGACCACATCGTCATCTGCGCGCTCGTCGGGTCGACGACACACGCCCGCGGCTCCATGAACGCGGGAATGAGCCGCTGCTGGCGGAAGCGGCGCTTGACCACGATCTCCGACGACGCGATGGCGTCCTCGACGTTGCCGCCGGTGCCCGCCTCGGCCGAGTCGAAGATCCACAGCGCGTTCTTGTTGGTGCCCAGGTCCTCGTGCACGAGCGGCGCGCCCTCGGCGAGCGCCGCCTCCATGTCGAGCACCACGGGCAGCTCGTCGTACTCGACCTCGATGGCTTCGAGCGCGTCGTGGGCTTCACCGGCGCTGCGCGCCACGACCACGGCGATGCCCTCACCGGCGAAGTTCACCTGGCCATCGGCCAGCACGGGCCGGCGCGGCGCCTTCATGTCCGGCGAGATCGGCCACGCGCACGGCATGCTGACCGAACCGTCCGGGTCCAGGTCCCTGGCGGTGTAGACCGCGACGACGCCTGGTGCGTCCTTGGCCGCCGAAACGTCCAGCGACGTAATCTTCGCGTGCGCCATGGGGCTGCGCAGCACGGCGAGGTGCAGCATGCCCGGCAGCGTGATGTTGTCGGTCCAGCGCGTACGGCCGGTGATCAGCCGCTCGTCCTCCTTGCGGACACGGGCCTTTCCGACCTCGGGCTCGATGGTCGCGGTCATCACTCACCACCCACGCCGACGTGCTTGATCTGTTCGGCCTCGGGTCCGGCGCCCGGGCTCATGTGCTGTGCGGCGTCGCGCACGGCGCGCACGATGTTCTGGTAACCCGTGCAGCGACAGAGGTTCCCCTCGAGGCCTTGGCGCACGGCGTTCTCGTCGGGGTCCGGGTTGTCGGCCAGCAGGTCGATCGACGCCATGATCATGCCGGGCGTGCAGAAGCCGCACTGCAGGGCATGGTTGTCGCGGAACGCCTGCTGCACGGGGTGGAGCCGCCCGTCGCGGGCGAGCCCTTCGACGGTGGTGACCTCGCTGCCGTCGGCCTGGACGGCGAGCACAGAGCAGGACTTAACGCTGTGACCGTCGAGGTGGACGGTGCACGCGCCGCAGTTGCTCGTGTCGCAGCCGACGACCGTGCCCACCTTCCCGACGCGTTCCCGCAGGTAATGGACAAGAAGTGTGCGGGGCTCCACCTCATCGGTGTACTTCGTGCCGTCGACGGTGACGGTGATGCGCATCAAAGGCCTCCAAGAGCAAATGCCCGCCTGACCCGGGTGGGGCCGGCGGGCCGGTTCGGGAACGGCCAAGGTCGATCGTGATCGGCCTCACAGGCGAGCCTGCTACTCCTCTCGCGCGCGGACAAGTCCTGATGTCGTACATCCGGGCCGTGCTCCCGCATTTGCACGCTTATGTGCAGGACCATTCCGCAGATGCGGACCTCCGTTAGAGTGATTTTTCCACCCGGCGGCAAAACTCACCCAAGTCTCAGATGGACGGTCGCGACATGGTCGACTTCTACCTGGGCAAGGGGATTTCCGGTCATTCGCCCACTGCGCGTCGAGTCGCTTGAGAATTGCTCGCGGTTCACCGTACATCCGGGTCCACAGTGAATTTTTTACCGCAGATGCGGATTTTCCAGGTTATTGTCTCCGCAGGTGCGGACTCATGAGAAAGTCCCGCACACCATGGCGTGCGGGACTTTCTGAAAAACGCTCAGTTGTGGATCCGACCGGACAAGGCGGCCAATCGTCGTCCGGTTCCGCTCCAGCGCAGCGAAATGATCTCCGCCGCGATCGACACCGCGGTCTCCTCGGGCGTGCGTGCACCCAGGTCAAGGCCGATCGGCGACGAGAGCCGCTCCAGCTCCGGCTCGGTGATGCCGGCTTCGCGCAGCCGGGAGAACCGGTCGTCGTGGGTCTTGCGCGAGCCCATGGCTCCGACGTAGCCGACGTCGAGCCGCAGCGCGATCTCCAGCAGCGGCACGTCGAACTTCGGGTCGTGCGTGAGCACGGCGATCGCGGTGCGGCTGTCGATGCGGCCGGCCTCGGCCTCGGCGGCGAGGTAGCGGTGGGGCCAGTCGACCACGACCTCGTGCGCGTCGGGGAAGCGGCTGCTGGTGGCGAACACGGGCCGCGCGTCGCACACCGTGACCTGGTAGCCGAGGTAGGCGCCCATGCGCGCCATGGCGGCGGCGAAGTCGATGGCGCCGAACACGAGCAGCCGCGGCGGCGGTTCGAACGAGTTCACGAACACGGCCATGCCCTCGCCGCGACGCTGCCCGTCCGGCCCGTAGCGCAGGGTGCCGGTGCGGCCGCTGGCCAGCAGGCCGCGCGCGTCGTCGGCCACCGCGTCGTCCATGCGCGAAGAGCCGAGCGAACCCTCGACGCGGTCCGGCCACACGACCATGCGCTCGCCGACCAGGCCGGGCGCCTCGTGCTCGACGATCGTGACGATGGCCACGGGCTCGCCGCTGCGCACCGAGGCCACGACCTGGTCCAGCTCCGGCATCGACTCGCGGTCGAGGTGCTCCACGTAGATGTCGATGATCCCGCCGCAGGTCAGGCCCACGGCGAAGGCGTCGTCGTCGGTCACGCCGTAGCGCTGCAGAACGGGTTTGCGGTCGGTGACCACGTCCTGGGCCAGTTCGTACACGGCACCCTCGACGCACCCGCCGGACACACTGCCGGCAACGGTGCCGTCCGGCGCCACCACCATCGACGCGCCCGGTGACCGCGGCGCCGACGAGAACGTGGCCACCACCGTGCCCAGGCCCACCGTCTCGCCCGCCAGCCAGCGGCGGTACACGTCGTCAAGTACGTCACGCATCGGCAATCTCCCCGAGCAATCGTTCCAACGTCGCCAGGCTGTGCCCGGCCAGCAACCGGTCGATGTGGGGCAAAGCGGCCACGATGCCGGACTGGACCGGCGCGTACCCTTCCCGCCCCGCGTGCGGATTAACCCAGAATACGGCGTGCGCGAGCCGGCGCAGCCTGCCGAGCTGCTCGGACAGCAGCATTACGTCGCCGCGTTCCCAGCCGTCGGAGAACACGGTGACCACAGAGCGGCGCGCGATGCCGCGCTGACCCCAGCGGTCGAGGAACACCCGCAGCGTCTCGCCGAGGCGCGTGCCGCCGGCGAAATCGGGCACCGCGTTGCCGGCGGCGAGCATGGCCTGCTCCGGGTCGCGCTGCCGCAGCTGGCGCGACACCCGCGTCATGCGCGTGCCGAGCGTGAAGACTTCGACGCTGGCCGGTGCGGACCGGGTGAGCACGTGGGCGAAGCGCAGCAACGCGTCGGCGTAGGGGCTCATCGAACCGGAGACGTCGATGAGCAGCACCGTTTTCCGCGGGCGCGTGCCGCGGCGGCTGTGGATGAGGCGGATGGGTTCGCCGCCGTCGGCGAGCATGGCGCGCAGCGTGCGGGCCGGGTCCAGCCGGCCGCGGTGGGCGGGGCGGCGGCGCGCCGCCCGGCGTTGCGGCGGAACCGGTTTGAGGGTGGCCAGGAGCTCGCGCAGGTGCTCGCGCTCGGCCTTGGTGAGCTCGGCGAGGTCGCGGTGGCGCAACACTTCGTGGTCACTGGCGGCGACTTTGAGGCTGTCGAGCTCTTCGTCGCTTTCGCCGCTGCCGCCGGTGTCGGAGGTCAGCGGCGCGATGCGGGCGCGCTTCTGCGCGGGGGCGGCCTGGGTGCCGCGGCGGGTCTCGTCGCCGTCGAACCAGCGGGCGAAGGCTTCTTCGTAGCGCGGCAGGTCGTCGGGATCGGAGCACAGCGTGAGCCGGCCGGCCCAGTACAGCTGCGTGGGCTCCGCGATGTCCACCTCCGCGACGGCCGCCAGGTACGCCTGCACGCGGCGCGCATCGCACGCCACGCCCGCCTCGCGCAGGGCCGCCGCGAACCCGGCAAACCCGGCCAGCGGATCGGCGACCTCGGTGTCCATGCCCCCATTGTGCAACGGTTTCCCCCGCGGCGGGATTTCGCCTGCCACGCGCGGGCGCGCACGCCGCCCCTCCCCCGGGACGACGCGCGCGCTCGGCGGCTCCGCGCAGCGACCACCCAAGGTAGCGGGAGGGCGGGCGCACGGAGGCTTGGGGAAAGATCGAGAGCTTCGGGTGCTGGTGGTTCTGGGGCGCGGTTAGGCGCTTCGGTGCCGCGGTTGGCGCGGTTGGCGCGGGGCAGGGCCGGTTCGGTGCCGGAGTTCGGTGCCGGGGTATCAGTACCGGTCGGCTGCCAGGTCAGAGCACGGGGAAGACCGCGGCTGCGCGATCGATCTCGGTCATCCGCACGGTCTTCCTCCTCTCGACTGCTTCTGTCGCGGTGATGGGAAAAGCATGACTCGCGGGTAGTGGTCCGGTCAACGCAATTAACCGTGGGTCCACAGTGGACGGATCGGGCAAGTGCTGCACCACGTTCCCGGAACAGCGGCGCCACGGAAAGCCACTGCTCGCCTCGCGCGAGCACCACTGCGCGGCGCCACCCAACGTGGCAGGTGGCCTCGGCGCTGTCCGAACGCTGCGCCAGCGCAGTCGACGTTCGGGCGGGACACAACAACGCCGCTCTCGCAGAACGGCGCTAACCGCTTCGCGCGGGCATCACCACGCAACGCCACCCAACGCGGCGGGCGGCCTCCGCGCTGTTCGAGTGCTGCGCCGAGGCAGCCGGCACGGGTGCGGCAGGAGAATCGCCGACCTTGCGCCGTGCGGGGGTCACCGCCGCCGCGCACCGCCTGGCGGGCGGCGTGTGGAAGTGACCGTGCGCGAGCCGGTATCGCCGCCGCCGAGCACCCTGGCGAGCGGCCAAGCGGGCGGGCGGCGTCAGGAGAAGAGCGTGTCCAGTTTGGCGCGCACGCGGTCCATGTCCTCGCTGTACTTGAGGACCGCGCCGAGGGTGCGGGCGGCGGTGGCGGCGTCGAGCTCGTCGCGGTCGAGGGCGAGGAGGGCGCGGGCCCAGTCGAGGGATTCGGCGACGCCCGGGGGTTTGAGCAGGTCCATGGCGCGGAGGCGGTGGACGGCGTCGGCGACCTGGCGGGCAAGGGTTTCGCCGATGCCGGGGATGCGGCGGCGCAGAATGGTGATCTCGCGGGCGAGGTCGGGGTGCTCGAGCCAGTGGTAGAGGCAGCGGCGCTTGAGGGCGTCGTGGACCTCGCGCGTGCGGTTGGAGGTGAGCACGACGAGCGGCGGCTGCTCGGCGCGGACCTCGCCGTACTCGGGGATCGTGACGGTGTAGTCGTCGAGCAGCTGCAGCAGGAAGGCTTCGAACTCGTCGTCGGCGCGGTCGATCTCGTCGACGAGCAGCACGCACGGCGCGGTGGTCAGGGCCTGCAGCAGCGGGCGCGCGAGCAGGAACCGCTCGGTGTAGAGCGAGCGCTCGGCCGTCTCGGCGTCGAGACGGCCCCCGTCGGAGGCTTCGAGGGCGCGCAGATGCAGGAGCTGGCGGGGGAAGTCCCATTCGTACAGGGCCTGCGCGGCGTCGATGCCCTCGTGGCACTGCAAGCGCACGAGCGGCAGGTCGAGCGCGGCCGAGAGCGCCAGCGCCAGCGACGTCTTGCCCGTCCCCGGTTCGCCTTCGCAGAACAACGGGCGGCGCATGCGCAGGGCGAGGAACCCGGCTGTCGCCAGTCCCTCGTCGGCGAGGTACCCGGTGGCATCGAGCGCGGCGGTGAGCTCTTCGGGCGAGGCGAGGGACTCGGTCACGCTCCCGATCGTAGGGCTCCCAGCCGCGGTTGCGCCGGTCATCCCGCCGTCTTCGGGGTCCGCCCCAGGTCAGCGGGCCGGTCGACGTCCTGGCCGCTGCCCAGATCCCCGCACTCGACGAGCACGACGTCCTCGCGGCCCCGCAACCAGTCCCGCGCCCCGCGGTCCCCCTGCGCCGACTCGGCGACCTCGCCCCACCACCGCCGCCCGAAAAGCACAGGATGTCCGGGTACGCCGTCGTAGGCGGCCCGGGCGACCGCCGTCGGCGAAGCTCTCGCGACCACGCGCGCCAACGCCGCCGCCGGCACCCACGGCAGGTCCACCAGGTGCACGAGCACCGCCACGGGCGCGCTGTCGGCACCATCCGGGAACTGCCCGGCGAGCGCCGCCAGCCCCGCCTTCAGCGACGCACCCATGCCGCCTTCCCAGCCTTCGGCGTAGATCGCCTGGCTCGGGTCGGGCAGCAGCTTCGTCACGTCCTCCGCCGCGGCCCCCACCGCCACCCGCACAGGGCCGCAGCCGGCCTCGGTCAACGTCCGCAACGCCCGCCGCACCAACGGCTCCCCGTCCAGCTCGACCAGCGCCTTCGGCCCGCCGAACCGCCGCCCCGCCCCGGCAGCGAGCAGCAGCCCGGCCACGCGCGGAGCCGCACCGGTTCGTGGTCCGGCCGGCGCGGCCTCCGTGTCGCCGCGCGCAGCAATCGCCCGGTCGCCGGGCAAGCCTGCCAACGATTCGGTCGATCCACCGGCCGCCGCAACCGGCTCCGCAGTCGGCCGGCGAGCCACTGAGGCCGTTAGCTCGCCGCTCGCAACAGTTGCCCGGTCGGTTGGCCGGCCTGCCAACGATTCGGTGGATCCACCGGCCGCCGCAACCGAGTCCGCAGTCGGCCGGCGAGCCGCTGAGGTCGTTTGCTCGCCGCTCGCAACAGTTGCCCGGTCGGTTGGCCGGCCTGCCAACGATTCGGTCGATTCACCGGCCGCCGCAACCGAGTCCGCAGTCCGCTGGCGAGCCGCTGAGGCCGTTTGCTCGCCGCTCGCAACAGTTGCCTGATCGCCGGGCAGGCCCGCGACGAACTTCGGCGCATTGGCGTTCGTGGTGGCCGCGCCCGGTCGCGCGGTCACGAGTGCTGGAGCCGCACCGGTTCGTGGTCCGGCCGGCGCGGCCTCCGGGTCGCCGCTCGCAGCAATCGAGGCTGCCGGGGCGCTTCGCGCGGAGTCGGCCGGCTTGCGGGCGGCGGCACCCGGCCGGCCGAGAGGTGCGGCGGCGGGAGCGGTGGTGAGCGGGTCAGCCACGGACGGCCTGCGCGGGGCTCGAGCCGGCGAGGTCGGCGGCGATGGCGTGGGCCGTGTCGAGCAGGGGTGGCACCAGGTCTTCGCGGACGGAGTGGGCGGGGGTGCGGCTGGCGTGCGTGGAGATGTTCACGGCGGCGACCGCGCGGCCCTGGCGGTTGCGGATCGGCGCGGCGACCGAGCGCAGGCCCTCCTCGAGCTCCTGGTCGACCATGGCCCAGCCCTGCTCGGCGACCTGCGCGAGCTCGGCCTCGAGGGCGGCGCGGTCGGTGAGAGTGTGGGACGTGAGGCGGTCGAGGTCGGTGATCACGAAGTACGCCTCGAGCTCCGCCGCCGACATGTCGGCGAGCAGCACGTGGCCCATGGACGTGGCGTAGGCCGGGAACCGCGTGCCGACGTTGATGCTCACCGTCATGATGCGCGAAACCGCCACGCGCGCGATGTAGACGATGTCCGGCGGCTCCAGCACCGACACGGAGCTGGATTCCCGCACCAGCGCGGAAAGCCGCTCCAGGTGCGGCTGCGCGACCTCCGAAAGCGACAGGCTCGACAGGTACGCGTACCCCAGATCGAGCACGCGCGCGGTCAGCGAGAAGTACTTGCCGTCGGTGCGGACGTAGCCGAGATCCACAAGCGTGAGCAGGAACCGGCGCGCGGCGGCGCGCGTGAGGCCCGTGATCCGCGCGACGTCGCTGAGCGTCGGGTGCGGTGCCTGGGCGCTGAAGGCCTTGATCACCGCCAGCCCACGCTCCAGCGACTGCACGTGGTGCGCGCCGCGTTCGGCCGGTTCGTCGGAGTCCATGCGGCGAACCCTATCCGGCGTCGGGGACCTGCGCGGTGGGCTCGCCCAGTTCGGCCAGCGTGCGCTGGGCGATGCCCATCGCGGTGTTCGCCGCGGGCACGCCGGCATACACGCCGGTGTGCATCAGGACCTCACGGATCTCCGCGGCGGTGAGGCCGTTGCGGACGGCCGCGCGCACGTGCATGGCCAGCTCGTCGTGGCAGTGCAACGCGGTGAGCGTGGCCAGCGTGATACAGCTGCGCGTCTTGCGGTCCAGGCCGTCGCGCGTCCAGATCGAGCCCCACGCCGCCTCGGTGATGTACTCCTGGAACGGCTTGCTGAACTCCGTGGTCCGGGCCACCGACCCGTCCACGTGCTCGTCGCCCAGCACCTCGCGGCGCACCTTCATGCCCGCGTCGTAACGCTCGCCCGGAACGTCGACCATCACGCTGCCTCCGTGATCTGCTCGAGGATCAGCCGCGTGAACTCCGCGGGCTGCTCGTAGTTGCCCAGGTGCGCGGCCGAGGCGACGACTTCGAACCGCGCGCCCGGAATGCCTTCCGCGATGAGCTTGCCGTGGGGGCCGGGCGGTGTCGCGGGATCGTCGGCGCCGGAGATCACCAGCGTCGGCGTGGTGATCTTCGGCAGGTCGGCCAGCTGGTCCATCCGCTCGATCACGCCGCAGCAGGCCGCGTACCCCTCGTCCGGGCAGTCGGTCATCATCCCGCGCAGGAACGCCATCTCGTCCGGGTGCGACTGCGCGTACGCCGGCGTGACCCAGCGCCCCACACCGGCCTCGGCGATGGCGCCGGTGCCCTCGGCCCGCACCAGCTTCGCGCGGTCCGCCCACCCCTGCGGCGGGCCGAGCTTCGCCGACGTGCAGCACAACGTCAGGCTCCGCAGCCGCTCGCCCGCGTGCACACCCAGCCACATCCCGGTCATCCCGCCGAGTGAAAGCCCGACGAGGTGCGCCCGCTCCACACCCAGATCGTCCAGCAGCGCCAGCACGTCACCGCCCAGATCGGCCAGGTCGTACGGACCGTCCGGCACGGGCGAAGCGCCGTGGCCGCGCGTGTCGTACCGCACGACCCGGTAGCCACGCTCGACGAGCGGCGCCACCTGAGGCTCCCACATGCGGTGGTCGCTGCCGATCGAGTTGGAGAACACCACCACCGGGCCGTCGTCGCGACCCTCGACGACCCGGTGTACCGCCACGCCGCTCACGCCTGTACCTCCAAAGTGGACAGTGAACCGATCAGAGCGCGAAGAAGACCGTCTCACCCTCGCCCTGCAGCCGCACGTCAAAGCGGTAACCGTCTTCGGTCTTCTTCGCCACGAGCGTGTCCCGGCGCTCGGCCGGCAAGCTCGCCAGCACCGCGTCGCCCGAGTTGTCCTGGTCTTCGAAGTAGATCCGCGTGACGACCCGGTTGAGCAGCCCGCGCGCGAACACCGACACGTCGACGTGCCGAGCCTGCTCGCCCTGTTCACCGGGCAGGACACCCGGCAGCAGCGTGAGGACGCGGTACTCGCCGTTCTCGTCGGTGGGGCACCGGCCGAACGCGCGGAAGCCCGAATCGCTGCGGCCCCGCGGGTCGTCCGGGTGGTCGAAGCCGCCCTTCGGGTCGGCCTGCCAGGTCTCGATCATGGCGTCGGGCACGACCGCGCCCGCGCCGTCGGTGACGGTGCCGCGGATCCAGAACGCGCCTTCGGTGCCCTCGGGCACCACGAACGGCCCGTCTTCCCACGGCAACCCGATCGACAAGTACGGGCCGACGGTCTGCGACGGCGTCGCGAGCAGCTCGCCCATCAGTCCTCGTCCTCCTCGTCCTCGAACACCGACTGCTCACTGCCGCGCACGACGATGTCGAAGTCGTACGCCAGCGCCCACTCCGGCACCGTGCGCTCCAGGTTGAAGTGCGAGACCATCCGCTGCCGCGCCTTCTCGTCGGGGATCGAGTTGAAGATCGGGTCCTGCGAGAACAGCGGGTCTTCCGGGAAGTACATCTGCGTGACCAGCCGCTGCGTGAACGCCGAGCCGAACACGGAGAAGTGGATGTGCGCGGGGCGCCAGGCGTTGTCGTGGTTCTTCCACGGGTACGCACCGGGCTTGATGGTGGTGAACTCGTAGCGGCCGTCGCCGTCGGTCAGCGCGCGGCCGAGCCCGGAGAAGTTCGGGTCGATCGGCGACGGCCAGCGGTCGCCGGTGTGGCGGTAGCGCCCACCCGCGTTGGCCTGCCAGATCTCGACCAGCGAGTTGCGGATCGGGCGGCCGTCGCCGTCGAGCAGCCGGCCGGTGACGATGATGCGCTGGCCCTGCGGTTCGCCGTCGTGTTGGCGGGTGAGGTCGTTGTCGAGCTCGCCGAGGCGACCCGGGCCGAGCAGCGGCCCGGTGACCTCGGTGAGCATCTGCGGGAGCAGCACGAGCGGCTGCGACGGGTGGCGCAGCTTCGTGGAGCCGTACCCCGCGAAGTCCAGCGGAGCGTTCGTCCCCTCCGGCTCCCGCGGGTAGCGGGGCAGGCGGAGATCGGTGGGAGCGGCCACAGTTCCTCCGTATCCGGTCGGTGGTGTCGGATCAGTTTTCAGAACAGGGGTGTCACTGGCGTTCGAGGACGACGGCGAGCCCCTGGCCCACGCCGATGCAGATCGCGGCGACGCCGTAGCGCCCGCCCGTCTGCTGCAGCCGGTAGGCGAGCGTGCCGAGGATCCGGCCGCCCGACGCGCCGAGCGGGTGCCCGATCGCGATGGCCCCGCCGTGGACGTTCATGAGCTCGGGGTCGAGCTCCTTCCACTCCTTGAGGCACGCCAGCGACTGCGCGGCGAACGCCTCGTTGAGCTCCACGGCCGCGACGTCGCCCCAGCCGATACCGGCGCGCTCGAGCGCGATCTCGGCCGCACGGACCGGGCCGACGCCGAAGACGTTGGGCTCGACGCCCGCCGCACCCCGGCCGGCGATCCGGGCCAGCGGCGCCTTGCCGAGCCGCTTGCCGGCGGCCTCGTCGCCCAGCAGCAGCGCGGAGGCACCGTCGTTGATCGGCGACGAGTTGCCGGCCGTGACCGTGCCGCCGTCGCGCTTGAACGCGGGCTTCAGCTTCGCCAGCTTCTCGACAGTGGAGTCGGGGCGGATGCCCTCGTCGCGCGTCAGCTCGACGCCCTCGACCGGCACCACGTGGTTGTCGTAGAAGCCCTCGTCCCACGCGCGGGCCGCATTGACGTGGCTGCGCACCGCGAACTCGTCCTGCTCCTCGCGCGTGATGCCGTAGCGCTCGGCGAGGTATTCGGTGGAGTCGCCGTTGGAGATCACGTACTCCTGCGGCATGGCCGGGTTGACCATGCGCCACCCCAGCGCCGAGTTGTACAGCGTCTGGTTGGCAGCGGGGAACGCCTTGTCCGGCTTGGCCATCACCAGCGGTGCGCGGCTCATGGACTCCACACCACCGGCGGCGATCAGCGACGCGTCGCCCACCTGGATCGTGCGGCTGGCCTGCATCACGGCGTCGAGACCCGAGCCGCACAGCCGGTTGAGCGTGCCGCCCGGCACAGTCACCGGCCAGCCCGCGAGCAGCGTGGCCATGCGCGCCACGTTGCGGTTGTCCTCACCGGCGCCGTTGGCGTCGCCGAGCAGCACCTCGTCCACAGTGGACGGATCGAGATCGTTGCGCTCGACGAGCGACTTCAGCACGGTGGCGGCGAGGTCGTCGGGACGCACCTTCGCCAGCGCGCCGCCGTGGCGGCCGAAGGGGGTGCGGATCGCGTCGAACAGGAATACGTCGCTCATTCGCCGGCCTTCTTCAGAGATCGGAGCAGGGTCAGTTCTTCGTCGGTGGGCGCCGGGGTGGTCTTGAGGTCCGCCGACACCTTCAGTTTCCACCCGGTGGCCGCGATCGCCTGCTCGACCTCGATGCCGGGGTGCAGTTCGGTGAGTGTGAGCTCGGCGGTCTCCGGGTCGGGCCGCATGAGGCCGAGGTCGGTGACCACCAGCGTCGGGCCCGCGCCGGGGAGGCCGAGCTTCTCGCGGTCGCCCTTGCCCGTGCCGTGGCCGAACGAGGTGATGAAGTCGACCTTGTCCACGAACGCGCGCGGGCTCTGCCGCAGCACGATGAACACCTCCTTGCAGGAGGCGGCGATCTCGGGCGCACCACCCGCGCCGGGGAGGCGGACCTTCGGGTCGTGGTAGTCGGACCCGATCACGGTGGTGTTGATGTTGCCGAACTTGTCGAGCTGCGCCGCGCCGAGGAAGCCGACGTCGATGCGCCCGGGCTGCAGCCAGTAGTTGAAGACCTCGGGCACGCTCACCACGGCGTCGGCCGTGTCGGCCAGCTCGCCGTCGCCGATCGACAGCGGCAGCCGGGTCGGCTTCGCGCCAAGACAGCCGGATTCGTAGATCAGCGTGAGGTTCGGCGCGTGCGTGCGCCGCGCCAGGTTGGCGGCGGTGCTCGGCAGGCCGATGCCCACGAAGCAGGACATGCCCTCGCCGAGCGCACGCGCCGCGGCGATGCTCATCATCTCGTCGGCGGTGTACTCGCTCATGCCTTCACCCCGGTCAGCTCGTTCAGCCACTTGGTGAACTCGTCGCGGTCGCGTCCGATCAGGTCCCACGCCAGGTAGGCGGAGTTGTCACGCTCGTAGTAGCCCGCGGCGTACGACGGCTTCGCGCCACCCGGCACCTCGGCGACGGCGGTGACGGCCCACGTGGGCAGCACGAGCGCGCCCGGCTTCGGCTCCAGTTCGTCGACGACCTCTTCCACGGTGACCAGCGACCGCTTCGCCGCCAGCACCGCTTCCTTCTGCACGCCGGCGATGCCCCACAGCTGCACGTTGCCCGCGCGGTCGGCGCGCTGCGCGTGCACGATCGTGACGTCGGGGTTGAGCGCCGGGACCGCCGTGAGCTGCTCACCGGTGAACGGGCAGGTGATCGGCTTGATCGTGTCCGTCTGCGCCGGCAGGTCGGTGCCCGTATAGCCGCGCAGAACCGCGAACGGCAGGCCGGACGCGCCGGCGACGTAGCGGTTGGCCATGCCCGCATGGCTGTGTTCCTCGATCTCCAGCGGCACCGGCCAGCTGTGCTGCACGGCGTCGCGGAACCGGTGCAGGGAGCCGACGCCCGGGTTGCCGCCCCACGAGAAGATCAGCTTGCTCGCGCAGCCCGCGCCGATCAGCTGGTCGTAGACGATGTCGGGGGTCATCCGCACCAGCGTGAGGTTCTTGCGCCCCTGCCGGATGATCTCGTGCCCGGCCTCGACCGGGATGAGGTGCGTGAACCCCTCGAGCGCGACGGTGTCCCCGTCGTGCACCAGCTCGGCGACTGCCTCGCCGAGCGACAGCACCCTAGCCATCGCGAGCCTTTCCGTCCTGGATCTCGACCGCGCCCGCCAACACTAAGTGTTCGCATCGCGCACACAAGTTCTTGATATGAACATAGCACGAACCGACACCCCGACGCGAGGCCCCGAAACCCGCCCGAGAACACCCGGAAACACAGAAAGGCTCCTCCCCCAACGATCTCAGGGGAGGAGCCTTCAGCAGGAAATTCAGCCGACCGTGATCAACCGCGACCCGTGGGCCGGCACCGCGGTCGCCGTCCACGAACCCGAGAACGAGCCCAGATCCGCCCGCGCCACCAGGTCACGCACCGCGCGCGAACCCGACAGCCCCAGCGACGACCAGCTCACCGAGATGTTCGCCGCCGAAGAACCCAGGTTGTAGACCGCCACCGCCTGCTTCCCGCCGGGCAGCTGCTTCTTCCACACCTGCAGCGTCCCGCCCGCGACCTGCGCCGGGTACGTACCCGACTGATCGACGGAGATCACCTCGGGGTTCGTGAGGACGCGCACAGCCGAATCGTCCAGGAAGTACACGTCACCACCGACGTACAGCGGCGAAGACGCCATCGACCAGAACGTCATCACGCTCTGCCGCTCGGCGTCGTTCAGCCCGTCCTGGATCCCGCTCCCGGTGTTGTTCGAGATCGGCATCGAGTCCAGGTCCGGCCGGTAGCCGGCGTTGAACACGCCCTGCCACGCCGGCAGGTCGTCCCAGCGCTTCTTCACCGAGCTGTCCCACGAAGACACCGTCTCGCAGTAGCACTCCACATCGGTGTCCACGCGCACGCTGTTCGCGTACGGCGCCAGCCCCGGTCCCGCTTCGCGCGGCACCGGCCAAGCGCTGGCCGTCAGCCACATCGCGCGCCCGGAGCGGTCGATCGCCTTCGACCACGCGGCGATGTCGGGCACGTTGTCCGCCGTCGTGCCGTCGACCTTCAGGAAGTCCACGCCCCACGAAGCGAATTTCGCGACCACGGAGTCGTAGTACTTCTGCGCGCACGGGTTGCTGTAGTCGACCTTCCAGTTGCCGCCCCACATGTTCGACGGCGTGAGCGGCAGCACCACGATGTCGCGCGTGTGGCAAGAAGTCCCGACGATCGGCGCGTTCTTGTCGTAGACCTCCTTGTCGAGCCCGGTCGCCGCGTACAGGCCGATCTTCAGGCCCTTGCCGTGCACGTACGACGCCAGCGGCGCGATGCCGTTCGGGAACCGCCCGGGATCGGGGTCGGCGATCCCGTTGGCGTCGCTGTGGAACACCCAGTCGAAATTCGCGTTCCAGCCCGCGTCGAGGTTGATGTTCGTGTACCCGGCCGACTTGAGCTTGGCCGACACGGCGTCGGCCGCGTCGCGGATGTGCGAGTCGACCAGCCAGCCCGTGCCGTAGGTCGGCCGGGTGGACGACTGGACGCTCCAGCTGCTCCAGCCCATGAACGGCGTCACGAACGTGGTCTTGGCCTGCGCCGCGGGCGCGGCGAGGGTCCCGGTCAGGACGAGGACGGCGGCTACCGTCCACAGTCGACGGAGTGTGGACTTCATCGGTCACGCTCCCGGTGGGGTGGGGGATTACTCCTTCATCCCGCTCGCCGCGATGCCGCGGACGATGAACCGTTGCGCCACCAGGAACATCGCCACGAGCGGGGCGATGGTCACGAGCGCGCCGGCGAACAGGGCGGGCAGGTTGATCGTCTGCGCGGTGAGGAACGTCGAGAGCGCGATCTGGGCCGTCCACGACGACGGGTCCTGCCCGATGACCAGCGGCCACAGGAAGGAGTTCCAGCTCTCGATGAACATCAGCGCGCCGAGGGAGGCGATCATGCTGCCGGAGTTGGGCAGCACGAGCCGGCGGTACACGCCGAGGTACCCGAGTCCGTCGAGCCGGCCCGCCTCCTCGATCTCCGCCGGGAACCGCAGGTAGAAGTTGCGGAAGAGGATCACCGTGAACGCGCTGAACAGGTTCGGCGCGATGATGCCCCACTCCGTGTTCACCCCGCCCATGGCGCCGACGACCACGAACGTCGGCACGAACGTGACCGACTGCGGGATCATCAGCGTCACCAGCACGTAGGTGAACACCGCGCGCCGGCCCGGCACGTTGATGCGCGCCAGCGCGTAGCCCGCCATCGAGCCGAACATCGTGCCCACCGGCGCCGTGATGATGGCGATGACGAACGAGTTGAGCAGCGCATGGGCCATCGGCACCGACGCGTCGGCGAACAGATCGCCGAAGTTCAGCCACGACAGCGGGTCGGGCAGCCACGACCACTCGGGCGAGGCGACCTGCGCGCGCGTCATCAACGCGTTGCGCACCATGATGTAGAACGGCAGCAGGAAGATCAGCACGAGCACGGTGGCCAGCGCGTACTTCGGCACGCGGCCCCAGCCGGCCGGGCGGCGTTCCCGCACCTTCGCCGGCGCCTTGGCGGTCAGCACGGCCATGTCAGTCCTTCTTCCCGAAGCCCACGAACTTCCCCTGCAGCAACGTGATCGCCACGATGATCACCGTCAGCAGGAACGCGCCCGCGGAACCGACGCCGTAGTTCTGGTCGCCCAGCGCGGAGTCGTAGAGGTACACCAGCGGCGGCTTCACAGGCGCGGTCGCCGTGCCCGAAAGACCGGTGCCGAACAGGTTGTAGAACTCGTCGAACGCCTGGAACGCCGCGATGAGGATGAGCAGCAGCACCGCCACCGACGTGTTCCGCAGCTGCGGCAACGTGATGTAGCGGAAGGCCTGCCACTTCGACGTGCCGTCGAGCTCACCTGCTTCGTAGAGCGAAGGCGAGATCGCCTGCAGGCCGGCGAGGAACAGGATCATGTACAGCCCGACCTGCAGCCACAGCCGCAGCGTGACCACCGCGACCCAGTACACCGGCGGGCTCGTCTCCGACAGCCACGCCACGGGGTCGGCGCCGAACAGGCCGCCGATCACGTTCGCGACCCCCGAGGGCAGGCCGTTGAACAGCGCCATCTTCCACACGAGCGCGGCGACCACATAGGACACCGCGCCGGGGATGAGGAACACCGTGCGGAAGAACGCCCTGCCGCGGCGGATGCTGTTGACCAGCACGGCCAGCCCCAGCGACGCGACGAACGTGACCGGCACGATGAACACCGTGAACAACGCGATGATCAGCAGCGAGTCGCGGAACGCGGGGTCGGACAACAGGAACGTGTAGTTGTCGAAGCCGATCCACTTGCCCAGCGAGATCGTGCCGCGCGCGTCGTTGAACGAGAGCAGGAAGCTCCACGCGATCGCGACGTACTTGAACACGCCGAGCCCGATCACCACCGGGGCGGTGAGCAGCGTGAACGCGCCGACCGCGCGCCAGTCCACCTTCCGGCGGCGCCGCTTGGCGGGCGCCGCCGGGGTCCGGGTCGAAGGCGACAGGGCCGCCGGGGACGAGACGGCCATGTCAGTCGAGCTGCTTGTCGACTTCGGCCTGGGCGCGCTTCGCCGCGTCGCCGAGCTCGGCGGCGGGGTCGGCCTGACCGTTGGCGATCTTCGTGGCCGCCTGCAGGAACAGCGTCGCCGACGCCTTGTTCCACAGCCCCGAGTACGACAGCCCGTTCTGCTGCGAGATCGTGACGGCGTCCTTCGCCGCACCGCTGGAGAACTCGGTGGTCTGCGCCGCGACCTCCTTGCGCGCCGGGATGTGGAAGCCGTACTTGACGCACCAGTCCTTCTGCAGGTCGGCCTGCTGGACCCACAGCCAGTTGATGAACTTCTTGGCGGCGTCGAGGTTCTTGCTCTTCGCGTTGGCCAGCTGGTACCAGCCGCCGACGCGCGCGACCTGGCGGCCGGCGTCGCCGAACTTCGGCCACGGCACCACGCCGAAGTCGTCGCCGAGTGCCTTTTTGATGTCCGGCAGCGACCACAGGCCGCCCCACTGCATCGCGGTGGCGTTGTCGGAGAAGGCGCCGGGGTCGGACCAGTCGGTGGGGTAACCCTGCAGCAGGCCACCCGTGTCGTGCAGCTGCTTGAGGCCCGCGATCGCGGCGACGGCCTCGGGGGTGGCGAACGCGATCTTCTTGCCACTGGCGTCGAAGAAGTCGGCGCCCGAGGACCACAGCAGCAGGGTGGCGGCCTCGCCGACACCGTCGGTGCCGACGTAGAGGCCCTTCTGCTTGCTCGTGGTGAGCTTGCGCGTCGCGTCGAGCAGCTCGGCGAACGTCGTCGGGGGCTTGACCCCGGCCGCGGCCAGCACGCTCTTGCGGTAGTACAGCATCATGACGTCGTCGATCGTCTTGACGCCGTAGATCTTGCCCTCGACGGTCGCGGTGTCCAGCGCGGCCTTGGAGAAGTCGCCCTTGACCGGGTCGACGATGTCGTCGAGCGGGGCCAGCAAGCCGTTCTTCACGTTCTGGTAGCGAAAGTCGCCGATCTCGAACAGGTCGGGGGCGTCCGCGGTGAGCATGGCGGAGTTGAGTTTGGTCTCGTAGTCACCGGCGATCCAGCTGACCTTGATCGCGATGTCCGGATTGGCCTTGGTGAACTCCTGCGCGTAGCGCTGCACCGCCTGCTGCGTGCCCGATTCGCCGTACGCGTGGTACCACTGGTTGAGCGTGACCTTCGCCCCGCCCGCGGCACCGGAGTTCTTGTTCAACGGGTCGGAGGTGCAGCCCGCCAGGGCGGCTCCCCCGGCGAACAGCACGGAGCCGACGAGGAAGCTCCTGCGCGACAGGTTTGGGGACGGGGCCATGACTTCTCCTCACAAACGGTCGGACACGAAAAGACTCTGAACGGCGACAGCGGCGGCGCCCCGTGCCCATTCCTCGAACGGCAGCGGCCGGATCACCAGGCCGCACCGCGCGGCACTGCCGAAGGCCTGCTCCGCGAACGTGCGGCGGATCTGGTCCTCGAACAGGTCATAGGTGGCCACACCCTCGCCCGAGACGACGACCCGTTCCGGGCCGAAAAGGTTGACCAGCGCAGCGAGACCGAGCCCGATCGCGTGGCCCGCGGTCGCGAAGACGGCCCGCAACGGCTCGTCCCCCGCCCGCGCCCTCGCGACGGCCTCGTCCAGCGTCAGCGCCGGATCCCCCGCGACCCGGCGCGCACTCGCGACGATCGCCTCGGTCGACGCGATCGCCTCCACACAGCCCGTGCCACCGCAGTGGCAGGCCGGGCCGTCGGCTCCCATGCCGGCGACCGGGACGTGCCCGATCTCGCCGGCCACCCCGTGCGCGCCGCCGACGAGCCGGCCGTCGAGCACGAGGGCGCTTCCTATGCCGGTACCCACGGTGACCAGCGCGAACGACGAGGCGCCGACGCCTTCGCCGAACCACTGCTCGGCCACGGTGAGCGCCTTGACGTCGTTCTCGAGCGTGGTCGCCAGGCCCGTGCTCTCCTCCAGCAACTCGGCCAGCGGCACCTCACGCCAGCCGAGGAAGGGTGAGTAGCGCACGACGCCGGTGTCGCGGTCGACGTCGCCCGAAATCGCGACGCCCAGGCAGTAGGCCCGGTCGCGGAAGCTGGTGGCACCGTCGGGCGCCGAGCCGGCCAGCAGCTCGGCGACGAGGTCGACGAGCGCGCGCACCACGTGGTCCACGTCGTGGCTGGTCAGCGGGTGGTGTTTGGCCACGCGGATCTGGGCCTGCAGGTCGGTGACCACGCCGATCAGGTCGTCGCCGGTGATCTTGACGCCGATGAAGTACTCGCGGTCGGGCCGGATGGCGAGCGGGCTGGCCGGCCGGCCGGCGCCGGGCGCGGTGCGTTCGGCGGAAGCGAGCTCTTCGAGGTAACCGGCTTCGATGAACGGGCGCGCGGCCTTCGTGACGGCGGCCGAGGAGAGGCCCGTGCGGCGGGCGACGTCCACGCGGCTGACCGGACCCTGGGTCAGCACCGTGGTGAACACGGTGGCCGCGGCGGGACTCGTGATCGGCGCCCTTGCCGGTGCACTGCGTGGCATGCGCGGAACCGTACGACGGATAAATTAACTTCGTCAAGAATTTATTTTTCCGCTGGTCATCCCTACGCTCTGACCCATGTCCGTGGAATTCGACGTCGATCACCGGCTGTGGCTGCTGCGAACCCCCGAGTCGGCGTACGCCTTCCGGCTCGACGAAGTCGATCAGCCGCGGCAGGTGCACTGGGGCCCGCCGCTCACGCTGGAGCAGGCGGCGCAGATCGCGAGCCGGCGCAATCCCGTGGACTCGAGCTTCGACGAGCCGGGCGACGACCGGCCCGAGCTGGCGACCGAGGGCGGTGCGTTCTTCGGCGTGGCCGGGCTGTCGGTGCGGTTCGCGGACGGGACGCAGGCCGTGGAGTGGGCGTACGCCGGATACGACACCGCGCACGACGTTGGAGACCGGCTGGTCGTGCGGCTGAAGGATCGGCACTACGGCCTCGTAGCGGAATTGCACTACGCCCTCCGTGGTGACATCGTCGAGCGGCACGTGGTGCTGCGCAACACCGGAACCGAGCCGATCTCCTTGCTACGCACGGATTCCGCGGCCTGGACGCTCCCCCGGCGCGACGCCTACCGCGTCTCCCACACGACGGGTGCGTGGAGCGCGGAAGCCCGGCTGCTGCGGGAAACCCTGCCAGTCGGCGAGACGACGCTGACGAGCCGGCGCGGGGTTTCCAGCCACCAGGCCCAGCCCTGGGTGATGCTCGACGACGGCACCACCACCGAAACGCGCGGCGAAGTCTGGAGCACGGCGCTGGCGTGGAGCGGCAGCTGGCGGATCACCGTCGAGCGCTCGCACACCGGCCGCGTGACGTGGACCGGCGGGTTCGGGCACGAGGGCGTGCAGTGGTCGCTGAACCCGGACGAGACCTGGGAAACGCCCGTGTTCGCCGGGTTGTACGCGGCCGGCGGCTTCGGCGGGGCGAGCCGGCGGTGGCACTCGTACGTGCGCACGTTCGTCCAGCCACACCCCGAAGAGCTGCGCCCGGTCGTCTACAACTCGTGGGAGGCCACGGGCTGGGAGGTCGACGAGCGCGGCCAGCTCAAGCTCGCCGCCATCGCCGCCGAGGTGGGCGCGGAGCTGTTCGTGGTCGACGACGGCTGGTTCGGCGCGCGCACCGGCGACACCGCGGGCCTCGGCGACTGGACCGTGAACCGCGAACGCTTCCCCGAGGGGCTCGGCCCGCTCGTGACCGAGGTGCACCGGCTCGGCATGAGCTTCGGACTGTGGGTCGAGCCGGAGATGGTCAATCCCGACAGCGACCTCTACCGCGCGCACCCGGACTGGGTGCTGCACATGCCGCACCGCGAGCGGACCACGCTGCGCAACCAACTCGTGCTCGACTTCGGCCGGCCCGAGATCGCCGACTGGGCGTACAAGTGGCTGCACCGGCTGGTCGCCGAGCACGGCATCGACTACCTCAAGTGGGACATGAACCGTGCGTTCACGGAGGCGGGTCCCGGCCGCGTCTGGGTCGACCACGTGCGCGCGGTCTACGGCGTGCTCGACCGGCTGCGGGCCGACCACCCGGCGCTGCGGATCCAGGCCTGCGCCGGCGGCGGCGGGCGCACCGACCTGGGGATCCTCGCGCGCACGGACGAGATCTGGGCCTCGGACAACACCGACGCGGCCGATCGCGTCAAGATCCAGCACGGCTTCTCGCAGGTGCTGCCCGCGGGCGCGATGGCCGCGTGGGTCACCGACAGCCCGAACCCGGTGACCGGCCGCGAGACGCCGCTCGAGTTCCGCTTCCACGTCGCGATGGCCGGCGTGCTCGGCCTCGGCGGCGATCTCACGAAGTGGACCGACGACGAGCTGCGCCGCACCGCCGAGCTCGTGGCTCTGTACAAGGAGATCCGGCCCGTCATACAGCACGGCGAGGCCTACCGGCTGGCCGATCCCGCCGTCTCCCCGCTCACCGCGGTGCAGTTCGTGCTCGACGACGACGTCGTGGTGCTGTTCGCGCGGCGCCCGCACGACCACGGCCGGCCGATCGTCACGCCGGTGCTCCAGGGCCTCGACCCGGACGCGGTCTACCACGATGTGGGAACCGGAACCACGCACCACGGAGCCGTGCTGACGACCCACGGCCTGCTCATCGACCTGGCCGGCACTTCCGCCGCGAGCGTGCTCGTGCGGCTGCGGCGCGAACCTCGCTAACGGGCCGCTCCACCCATTAGGCTGCCGACGTGCCCGATCGCCCCCTCATCGCCGTGACGCGCTGGATTCCCGACGACGCGGTGAAGGTCCTCGCCGACGCGGGAGAAGTGCGGGTGTCCGAACTCGACCGTCCGCTCACGCCCGAGGAGCTGCGGTCGTTCGTGGCCGGGGCGTCGGCGATCGTCTCGATGCTGCACGACCGGATCGACGCGTCCGTGGCCGAAGCGGCCGGGCCACAGCTGGCCGTGGTGGCGAACGTGGCCGTGGGCTACGACAACGTCGACGTGCCGGCTCTGGCCGCGCGCGAGGTAACCGTGACCAACACCCCCGGCGTGCTCACCGACGCGACGGCGGACCTGGCGTTCGGGCTGCTGCTGGCCGTCACGCGCCGGCTCGGTGAGGGCGAACGGCTGCTGCGGGCGCGGCAGCCGTGGTCGTTCCACCTGGGGTTCCTGCTCGGTTCGGGGTTGCAGGGCAAAACACTCGGCATCGTCGGGCTCGGGCAGATCGGCCGCGCGATGGCCACGCGGGGAGCGGCGTTCGGGCTGCGGACCGTCTACTCGGGACGGTCGGCGAAACCCGACTTCGACGGCGAGTTCGTGCCGTTCGACGAGCTGCTGCGCCGTTCGGACTTCGTCTCGCTGCACTGCCCGCTCACGCCGGAGACGCGCCACCTGATCGACGCGGCGGCGTTGCGCGCCATGAAACGCACCGCGTACCTCGTGAACACCACGCGCGGCCCGGTCGTCGACGAGGCGGCGCTGGCCGACGCGCTGGAGGCCGGCGAGATCGCGGGCGCCGCGCTGGACGTGTTCGAGCGCGAGCCCGAGGTCGAATCGCGGCTGCTGGAGCGCGACGACGTCGTGGTCATGCCGCACCTGGGCTCGGCGACCGTGGAGACGCGCACCGCGATGGCCGTGCTGGCCGCCCGAAACGTGACCTCGGTACTCGCCGGGGAAGCACCGCTGACGGAGGTCTTGTGTTGATTGTTACCAATCCGACTACAGCCACGGCGGGAACAGTTGCCCGCCGCGGTGACGTCCAGCTGCGTACCCGCCTGCTTCCGGTCGGATTGGTAACGCCGTGACTCGTGTCGTCATCGCCCCGGACAAGTTCAAGGGCAGCCTCACCGCGGTCGCCGCGGCCGAGGCCATCGCCCTCGGAGTGCGCGACGCGCTGCCCGACGCCGACATCGCCGCCTGCCCCGTCGCCGACGGTGGCGAAGGCACGCTCGAAGTACTGGAGAACGCGGGCGGCGAGCTCGTGCGGCTCTCGGTGCGCGGTCCGCTGGAGGATCACGTCGACGCGCGGTACGTGGTGCTCGACGGAACGGCCTACATCGAGTCGGCGCGCGCGTGCGGCATCGAGTTCGTGGACCCGACGCCGGAGACCGCGATGGCGGCGCACACGTGGGGCGTCGGCGAACTGCTCGGCGACGCGCTGTCCCGCGGCGCTTCCCGGCTCGTGCTGACGGTCGGCGGCACCGCGAGCACCGACGGCGGCGCCGGCATGCTGGCCGCGTTGGGCGCCGGGGTCTTCGACGCGTTCGACGCCCCCATCGGCCTCGGCGGCGGCACGCTCTCGCGCATCGCGAAGGTCGAATTGGGCCCGGCGCGCGAACGGCTGGGCACGGTGCCGATCACCGTCGCGACAGACGTGACCAACCCGCTCGTCGGCCCGTCCGGCGCCGCCGCGGTCTTCGGCCCGCAAAAGGGCGCACGGCCGCACGAGGTGACGGAGCTGGACACGGCGCTCGGCCGCTGGGCTCAGGCCCTGGTCAACGCGGGCGCCCCGGACGTTTCGGCGATCCCCGGCGCGGGGGCCGGCGGCGGTGTCGCGGGCGGCGCCATCGCGGGTCTCGGCGCCACGGTCGCGTCGGGCTTCGACCTCATCGCCGGCCTCACCGGCGTCGACACGGCACTGGCCGGCGCCGACCTCGTCATCACGGGCGAAGGGTCACTCGACTCGCAGAGCCTGTCGGGCAAGGCGCCCGCCGGCATCGCCGCCCGGGCCGGTCGCGCGGGCGTGCCACTGATGGTCCTGGCCGGGCGCATCCAGCTCGACGCCGCCGGCCTCGCCAGCCTGGGCGTGGTCGGCAGCAGCGCGCTCATCGACCACGCCCCGTCCCTCGACCACGCCCGCACGCACGCGGCCGAACTACTGCGCGCCCGCGCCAGCGACCTCGTGCGCACCTGGGCTGTGTCTTCGGCCCCGGCTCCGCCGGGGCGGCGAGATCGCTGAGTTGTCTGCCCCGGCTCCGCCAGGGCGTGCGAGATCGCCTTTGAGCCGGCTTCCGGATGGGGCGGTCGGATCGGCCGGGGGCCGATCGCACCGCCCCATCCAGAAGCCGGCGCGATCTCGCGCTGTGGTCACCCGCGTGCCGCTTCGCGTATAAAGCTGAGTTGCTCGGAAGGTCGGTCTCGCCGCTCGCTCCCGACGCTGGCGCGATCTCGCCGCCCCGACGAAGCCGGGGCAAAAATGCCACCCGGGCCAGGTACCCCGCCGACCACAGCGCGAGATCGCGCCGGTTTCTTCCCGCCCGATGTGGGCGGCCCCCCGGGCCGAACATGTCGGGCGGGAAGGAGCCGGCTCAAAGGCGATCTCGCACGCGGCGGCGGAGCCGACGCCAAAGACACAGCGATCTCGCACGCCCCGGCGAAGCCGGGGCCAAAGATTCAGCTCTGCTGCGGAAGAACAGCAAAGGCCACGTCGCCGGTTTCGTCCTGCTGGACGTCGAGGACCTTGTCGTCCAGGAGGGCGGCGGCCTGGGGTTCGAGGAAGACCTTCGCGCCGGCGTCGGTGCCCACGACGCGGTCGCCGTCCTGGGGAGAGGGGGCGACGGAAAGCGCGAGCTGAGCGCCCTCGCCCTCCTGCACGCTCTGGAGGGCGAACCGCAGCCCGCTCTCCTCGGCGCCTTGTTGAGCCGTCAGCGCGGAGATCGCCTCGGCGGCGGCTTCGGTCACGGTCAGCATCTTCGGCCTTCCCTTCGTCGCGGTCGGATGCGATGGGTTTTCACGCTAGGGGCGCCCGTTCGGCAGCGCAGCGTGAGTGGCGCCCTCACCGGGCAGCCGTGGGACCGGTCACAAACACGTTTGAAAACCGGGCGTTCTGCCCACACGCGGGCGCGAGTGCGCGCGGACACCCAAAAACACGGAATAGCCGGCGCGCCGGATGGGCTGAACCAAAGGAGCGGAGTCCCTGTCAGCGGGATCACAAGTGTTCATCGGCTTCATCAGGTTCACAAGTTTGTGAAGCAGAGGTAGCGTCAGGATCATGACCACCACCAGGTGGACGCCCCGGCCGCCGCTTTTCCACCGGGACCCGCAGCGTCACCACGAGGACCACGAGCTCGGCGGACACGCCGCCTGGTACCTCGTCGCCGGCGGCGTCACCACGGGCCTGCAGGCCGTGCTCTTCCTGGTCTTGCGCCCCGAGCTCGGCTCGCAGTGGGCGAACCTGGTGGCCATCGCGCTCACCACGGTCGGCAACACCGAGTTCCACCGCCGCGTCACGTTCGCCGGGCGCGCGAGCAAGGCCGGCCAGCGCCACCTGCAGGACTTCCTCACGTTCGTCTTCTACGCCGGGTACGGCTCGATCGTCCTGGCCACCCTCGACGCGGTGGTCAGCCACCCGACGGCGTGGGACGAAACGGCCAGCCTGCTGGCCGCCAGCTTCATCGGCGGGGTCGTGCGGTTCGCCGTGCTGCGGTGGTGGGTCTTCGCCCACGCCAAGCCCGAAGCGCCCGCCGCGGACCACGACTAACGTCCGGGCAGTGTCGGAAGAGAAGCTCGACCCGCCCCACGGCGAACCACCCAGCATCGGCCCCCACAGCGGTGGCACCGAACCGGACTACCGGTTCACCCTCGCCAACGAGCGGACGTTCCTCGCGTGGCTGCGCACGGCCCTGGGCCTGATCGCCGGCGGTGTCGCGGTCCACCAGCTGGTGCCGAGGCCCGTTGCGATGAGCTCCGTGCTCGCCGGGCTGTGCGTGGTCCTCGCGGCGATACTCGCGGCCGGTGCTTACCCGCGCTGGCGGCGCGTGCAGATCGCCATGCGCGCCGGGCAGCCGCTGGCCCGCAGCTCGATGATCCTGGTGCTCACCGTGGGTGTGTTCCTGCTGATGGCGGCCGCCGTGGTGCTGGTGATCGTGTCGTGAGCCGGCCCTTCGCGAACGGCGCCCAGCCCGAACGCACCGGCCTCGCGTGGCGCCGCACCGCGCTGTCGGCCGCCGCGTGCGCGGTGCTGCTGCTGGGTGCCGCGGTGCGCAACGAAGGCGCGTGGGACATCGTCCCGGCGGCGTTCGCAGCCCTCACCGCGCTGGCGCTCGCGGGGGTCGGCCGGCACCGGGAGCGATCACTCCGCACCGACCCCGAGCCGCCCGCACTGAAACCCGTTCTACCCGCGGTGGTGGCCACCCTCTGTTGTGCAACGGCGCTGTCACTCTTGGTGACGTACTGAGTGGACAGTCCGCACATCCTGCGAGCAGCGAATCGTACTGTGCGTTGACTGGTCTCGATTTTATCAAGACCACTGCTGCTAACGGGGTATTCGTAGTTGAAATCTGGACTGTCGGCCCGCGAGCCGCATAGGGTTACGGAGCGTCGCAACGGGAGCGGCAACTACCTGATCATCCGGAGTAGCTGCGACCGCAACATCACAGAGTGTTGACCCCAAGACCAGCGACGGTCGCAGGGTCGCCGGGGAGACGACCATGACAGCACCGTCGAAGACGTCCCATACCGAAGCAGCCGCCGACGAAGCCGACGTGCCAGGCTACGTCACGCCGGAAACGCTGCCGAGGCCCGCGGGCCGCCTGACGAAGGAAGACCTCGACCCGCTCGTGATCGCCGCCGGCCGGGGAGACCAGCGCGCGATCACCGAGCTGCTCCACGTGCTGCGGCCTGTGGTGGCCCGCTACTGCCGGGCGCGCATGGGCGGGCGCGACCTGTCCTACCTCTCGGCCGACGACGTGGCCCAGGACGTGAGCATGGCCGTCCTCAAGGCCCTGCCCGACTACCAGGACCGCGGCGGCTCGTTCCTGTACCTCGTGCACGCCATCGCGGCCAACAAGGTCGCCGACGCCTACCGCGCCGTCGCGCGGGACCGGTCCGAGCCGGTGCCCGAGCTGCCGGAGCGGCCCCTGTCGGGAACCGGCAACGAGCCCGAGTCGTATGCGCTGCGGCTCGACCTCGGTTCCCGCCTGCAGGAGATGCTCACCCGCCTCGCTCCGCTGCAGCAGGAGATCCTGACCCTGCGCATCATCGTGGGCCTGAGCGCCAACGAGACCGCCGAGACGCTCGGCATCTCCGCCGGCAACGTCCGCGTCACCCAGCACCGCGCGCTCACGAAGCTGCGCGACATGGTGCAGGGCGAAGACTTCTGACGCGTCAACCGAGTCCGTACACGCGTTTCGCCGTGTACTCGAAGACGTCGAGCCGTTCCGGGTCCGTCAGCGGGCCTGTGAGGGACATGGCCGCGTCGAGCACGACCTCGTAGGCCGCCGCCAGCTCGCACACCGGCCAGTCGGTGCCGAACAGCACGCGGTCGGCGCCGAACGAGGTGAAGACGTGGTCGGCGTAGCGGCGCAGGTGGCCCACTTGCCACTGCTGCCAGTCGGCCTCCGTGACGAGCCCGGAGAGCTTGCACGCCACGTTGTCCCGCGCGCCGAGCGACGCGATCCCGTCGGCCCACGGCTGCCACTCCCGCGCCCCGATGGCCGGCTTCGCCGCGTGGTCGAGCACGAGCCGCAGCTCCGGCAGCTGCTCGGCCACCTTCCGCGCCGCCGCGACCTGCGCGGGCGCCACCAGCAGGTCGTACACCAGCCCCGCCGCCCCGACGGCCGCCAGGCCATGCAGCACGTCCGGGCGCAACAGCCACTCCGGGTCGTCCTCGTTCTCGACCTGGTGGCGGATGCCCACGAGCGGGCCCAGCTCCTTCAGCCGCGCCAGCCGGTCGGCGACGTCGGGCGCCGTCAGGTCCACCCAGCCCACCACGCCGGCGATCACCGGCTCGGTCGCCGCGGTGGTCAGGAACTCCTCGGTCTCACCCTGGTCGGGCAGCGTCTGCACCAGCACGGTGGCGTGCACCCCGGCCGCGTGCGTCACCGTGCGTAGATCGTCCACTGTGTACGGACGCCGGATCGGGTCCATCTCCGCGCCGGCGAGCCACGGGTAGTCGCGGCGGGTCGGGTCCCACAGGTGGTGGTGGGCGTCGATCACTGCGGTCCTCCAGACGTCACGGGCCGGCCGACGGCGTCCGCGCGCAGCAGGCCGGCGTCGACGAGGTCGGTCCACAGTACGGCGGGCACGACCTTGGCCGCGCGGCGCGCGTTCACCGCCACCTGCCCGGCGTCGTGCGCGCCGACGACCACCGACACCACGGCCGGGTGCGAAGCCGGCAGCGCGAGCGCGGCCTCGGGCAGTTCGACGCCGTGGCGGGCGCAGATCTCCGCGATCCGGCGTGCCTTCTCGACGAGTTCCGCCGGCGCGGCCGCGTAGTCGTAGATCGCGCCCGGTTCCGCAGTGGCGAGGATGCCCGCGTTGAACACGCCGCCCGCGACCACGCCGACGCCGCGTTCGAGGCACAGCGGCAGCAAGTCGTCGAGCGCCGGCTGGTTGAGCAGGGTGTAACGCCCGGCCATGAGCACGTGGTCGAGGTCGAAGCGGCGGACGAACTCGGTGAGCATCGGCGTCTGGTTCATCCCGGCGCCGACCGCGCCGATCACGCCCTGCTCCCGCAGCTCCAGCAACGCGGGAAACGCGCCGCTCACCGCTTCGGCGAAGTGGTCGTCCGGGTCGTGCACGTACACGATGTCGACGCGGTCGAGGCCGAGCCGGTCGAGGCTCGACTCCAGCGACCGCGACACGCCGTCACGGCTGAAGTCCCAGCGCCGCCGGTAGGTGGCCGGCACGTCGAAGCCCTGGTCGTCGCGCTCGCCCGGAGCCGCGGCGTGGGGTTCGAGCACCCGGCCGACCTTGGTGGAGAGCACGTACTCGTCTCGCGGGTACGCGGCGAGCGCCGCGCCGAGGCGCCGTTCGGAGAGCCCGAGCCCGTAGTGCGGGGCGGTGTCGAAGTAGCGGATGCCCTCGTCCCACGCACGCCGCACGGCCGCGGTCGCCGTGTCGTCGTCGATCGCCTGGTAGAGGTTGCCGAGCTGCGCGCCACCGAGCCCGAGCGGGGAGAGCTTCACGTTCACTCCTTCACCGGAAGTTCCCAGACGAGCCCCAGGGCCGTCGAAGTATCGGACCGGTCGTCGTCCGTGTCGAGCAGCCGGTTGATGCGGATCTGCCACTCGATGTCGGCGGGATCGTCGGCGAGCGCGGCCTTCATGGCGTCGAAGTCGTCGACCTCCACGAAGTGGAACAGGTCGAGTCCGCTGCGCCAGATCCGCCACGTGCGCACGCCGGCGCGCCGCAGCGCCGCGTCGAGCTCGGGCGGGATCACGGCGTGCACGGACTCGTACGCGGCTTCCTGCCCGGGCTTGAGCCGGGTGCGCAGAGCGACTCTTTCAGGGGCCGAGCCGTGGGTCATGAACCCTCCTGACGAGTTACGTGGCACTCTGTGTTCAGAACACCGAAACATCCGAGGTCTCTTGAGGGAGGGCGGTCTCGATGCCCGTCACCGATGTCGCGATCGACAAGATCAAGGACATGATCATCTCCGGGGAGCTCGCGCCGGGCGACCGGCTGCCCAAGGAAGCCGAGCTCGCCCAGCGGCTGGGGCTCTCGCGCAGCTCCCTGCGCGAGGCTGTGAAGGCGTTGTGCCTGATCAGGGTGCTCGACGTGCGCCAGGGCGACGGCACGTACGTGACCAGTCTCGAGCCGAACTTGCTGCTCGACGCCATGACGTTCGTGGTCGACTTCCACCGCGACGACACCGTGCTCGACTTCCTGGCCGTGCGCCGGATCCTCGAGCCGGCCGCCACGGCGCTGGCCGCGCTGCACATGAGCGAGGACGACATCACCGAGCTCGGCGCGCTGCTCGACGAGCTGGCCGACGCGCCGACGGTGGAGGCGCTCGTGGCCAACGACCTGCAGTTCCACCGCAAGATCGCCGATGGCTCGGGCAACCCCGTGCTCTGCTCGCTGCTCGACAGCCTGTCGGGGCCCACGGCGCGGGCGCGGATCTGGCGCGGCCTCACGCAGGAGGGCGCGGTCGCCCGCACGCGTGAGCAGCACACCGCCATCTACGAGGCCATCGCCGCCCGTGAGCCGGAGGTGGCCCGGTCGTGGGCGACCGTGCACGTCGCGGGGGTCGAGCAGTGGCTGCGCAGCACGCTCACGCAGACCGGTACGGACGCCGACAGCCCGGCCGACGACAGCCCCGAAGCCGCCGCCTCCTGAGCGTCGCCGAGGCTCTGTGAGGGGCCCCTCGAGGGACGCTGAATCCCTGAAGGGGCCCTTCAGGGAACGGCGAGAAGGTCGGATGATCACGGCCCAGGCGCCGATCAGGTCTGCGGCTTTCCGCCGGCGTAGCGGCTGATGATCAGGGCGATCAGGATGATGCCGCCGTAGATCGCCTTCAGCCATTCCGCCGGCACCTGCGCGATGCGCAGCAGGCTGTCCACCGACTGCAGGAGCAGCACCCCGGTCACGGCGCCGACGAGCGTGCCCTTGCCGCCGTCGAGCGAGACACCGCCGATCACCGCCGCGGCGAAGACCTGCAGGATCAGGCCGTCACCCTGGTCGGCGCCGAGCGCGCCGACGTAGCCGGTGTAGGCGAGGCCGCCGATCGCGGCCAGCACACCCGCGACGATGAACACCGCCCACGAGATCCGGTCCACCCGGATGCCCGCCGCGCGCGCCGCCTCGCGGTTGCCGCCGATCGCATACAGCGAGCGGCCGACGCGGTGGTAGCGCAGGCCGAGCCCGAACAGCAGGAACAGCACCGCCGCGAGCCACACCGACATCGGCAGCCCGGCGAACGTCGTGGTCGCCAGCGCCGTGAACGCGTCGAGCTGGTCGAACAGCGTCTTGCCGTTGGTGGAGCCGATCTGCGTGCCGCGCAGCACCGTGAGCATCGCCAGCGTGACGATGAACGCGTTGAGCTTGAGCTTCACGATCAGGAAGCCGTTCACGAACCCGATCAGCGCGCCCACCACGGGGATCGCGAGCAGGCCCAGCGCGGCCGGCCAGCCCGTGCCGAAGCCCGAGGACGTCGCCGGGATCACCAGCATCGCGCCGATCGCGGGCGCGATTCCCATCGTCGATTCCAGCGACAGGTCGAACTTGCCCGTCAGGAGCACCAGGGACTCGCCCAGCACCACCAGCGACAGCGCGGCGGCGGCCGAGAGAATGCTGATCACGTTGTCGAATGTGAAAAACGAGTCGCTGATCAGCCCGCCGATCACGAACACGACCACGAGCGCCGGCAGCAGCGCCAGCTCGCGCAGCCACAGCGACTTCCGCCGTTTCGGGGGCGCCGCGGGCAGCGCCGTCTGCGGATCGCTCATCAGCTCAGTCATGGAGCCCGACTCCTTCGATGTCGGCCACGAGGTCTCCGTCGGACCAGCCGGCCTGGTGTTCGGCGACGACGGCACCGGCGCGCAGCACCAGCACCCGGTCGGCCAGGCGCAGGTCGTCGAGCTCGTCGCTCACGATCAGCACCGCCTTGCCTTCGGCCCGCACCCGGTCGACGACCGCGAGCAGGGCCTCCTTCGACTTCACGTCCACACCCGCGGTGGGGTTGATCAGCACGACCACGCGCGGGTCGCTCTCCAGCGCCCGGGCCAGCACGACCTTCTGCTGGTTGCCGCCCGACAGGTCCGCCACCGGCTGTTCCGGCCCGGCCGCGACGATGTCGTACGCGGCCAGGGCTCGGGCCCCGCGGTCGTGACGCGCCTTGGGCGACGCGAACCCGGCCGGGCCCATGCGGTCGAGCACGGACAGCGTGGCGTTGTCCATGATCGAGTGCTCCAGCACGAGCCCCTCGTGGTGGCGGTCGCGCGGCACGCAGCCGATCCCGGCGTGCACCGCGGCCGGGATGTCGCCCGGGGGCAACGGTTTCCCGTCTACCGCCACGGTTCCCGCCGAAGGCAAGCGCAGCCCGTAGACGGTCTCGGCCACCTGGTGCTTGCCGCTCGCGTTGCTGCCGGCCAGCCCCACGACCTCGCCGCGGTGCACCCGCAGCGACACGTCGTGGAAGCCGTCGCCGGACAGCGCGTCGACGGTGAGCACCTCGGCGGCGTCCACGGCCAGCGGGTCGCGGCTCGCCGCGTCGCGCACGGACAGCCCACCCTGCTCGCCGGTCATGGCGTCGACCAGCTGTGGCCGGCTGACGTCGGAGACCGGGGCGGTGAGCACGTGCTTCGCGTCGCGCAGCACCGTGACGGCCTGGCACACCTCGTACACCTCGTGCAGGTGGTGGGAGATGAACAGGAACGTCACGCCGCTGCGCTGCATCTGGCGCATGCGCTCAAAGAGCCGCTCGATGGCCTGGCTGTCGAGCTGGGCCGTCGGCTCGTCGAGCACGATGAACCGCGCGCCGTAGCTCAGCGCGCGGGCGATCTCCACGAACTGGCGGTCCTCCACCGAAAGCTCGCCCGCGGGCGTGTCCACGTCCACGCGGACGTCCCACGAGTCGAGCAGCTCCCGCGCCTGCCGGCGCAGCTTGCGCCAGCCGATGGCGAAGCCGCCGCGCGCCTGCCGGTTGAGGAAGAGGTTCTCGGCCACCGTCAGCTGGGGCACCACCATGGCGTGCTGGTACACGCACGCCACGTGGGCCTTCCAGTCGTCCTGTTTGGACAGCGGCGGCGCGGGTACGCCGCCGAACTCGACGCTGCCGGTGTCCGGAAGGGACAGTCCGGTGAGGATCGACACGAGCGTGGACTTGCCCGCCCCGTTGCGACCGACCAGCGCGTGTGACTCGCCGGCGTGCACGGTGAGGCTCACGTCGTGCAGGGCCACGGTGGGCCCGTAGCGCTTGCCGACGCCGTGGGCACTCACCACCGGCGCGGCCGTCTCGGGGGCGGGCGCGCTCACAGGTTGTTACCCCACAACGCCTTGTCGTCCACGTTGTCCTTCGTCACGACCGGGGCCGGCAGCTGGTCCTCGAGGATGCCGGGGCTGATCTCGACGATCTGCGACCCGTGGTCGGTCGGGCCGGGCTGGAACTTCTCCCCCGCCATGGCCTTCTTGAGCCAGTACATGCCGTACTTGGCGTAGGCGTCGGCCGGCTGCGACACGGTGGCGTCGAGCTCGCCCGCGCGGATCGCCGCGAGCTCCTGCGGGATGCCGTCGTTGCTCACCAGCACCACGTGGCGCGGGTCGCTCGTCGGGAAGAACATGTTCTTGCGCTTGAGCGCCTGCTCGGTCGGCGCGAGGTACGTACCGCCGGCCTGCATGTAGACGCCCTTGATGTCGGGGTTCGCGGTGAGCAGGCTGTCAAGGCCGGAAGACGCCTTGTCGGCTTTCCACTCCGCCGCGATCTCCAGCACCTTGATGTCCGGGTACTTCTGCTTCATGCAGTCGCGGAACGCCGCCGAGCGGTCGCGGCCGTTGACCGAGGCGAGATCACCCATCACCTGCACGACCTTGCCGCTCTTCACGCGCTTGCCGATCTCCTCGCACGCCTTGGTGCCATACGCCTTGTTGTCGGCGCGCACGACCATGGCGACCTTGCCGCCCTCCGGCGCCACGTCGACCGCGACCACCGGCACGCCCTTGTTCTCGGCCTGCTTCAGCCCGGCCACGATCGCGGCGGAGTCGATCGGTGTCACGACCAGGCCCTTCACGCCCTGGTTGAGCAGCGTGCCGATGTCGGTGATGAGCTTCGCCGCGTCGTTGTCGGCGTTCACCGTCGGCAACGCGTCGAGGCCGGTCTCCTTGGCCATCTGCGGCACGTAGTTGTTGTAGGCCTGCCAGAACGGCGAGGTCAGCAGCGGCAGCGTGGCCCCGATCTTCCCGCCGGTGTCGCCACCGCCGCCCGCCGCGGCCGCCGGTTTGTCCTTCGTGGACCCGCACGCGGTCAGGACCAAACCACACGCGGCCGCCGCGGCAGCCAGCCGGATCACCTTCGTACGCACCGCATCCTCCTTGATGACATGCAAACGGGCACTAGTTCTGCACAGGTCCCCGCGGGCGCAGGCCGTGCATGCCGCCGTCGACCGCGAGCGCGGTGCCGGTAGTCGACGCGGACAGCGGGCTGGCGAGGTAGGTGATGGCGCTCGCGACCTCGTCGGCGGTCACGAGCCGGCCCATCGGCTGGCGAGCGGCCAGGGCCGCGCGTTCGGCGGCCGGGTCCGCGGCCGCGTCGAGCAGGCGCCCGACCCACGGCGTGTCCGCGGTGCCAGGGCACACGCAGTTCACGCGGATGCGGTCAGGCAGGTGGTCGGTGGCCATCGCGAGCGTCAGCGACAGCACCGCGCCCTTCGTCGCGGAGTACAGCGCCCGCTGCGGCAGGCCGGCCCACGCGGCGATGGAGCAGGTGTTGACCACGGCCGCCGAAGGCGAGGCCTTGAGGTGCGGCAGGGCGGCGCGCGTGACCCGGACCATGCCGACCACGTTCACGTCGTACACGCGGTGCCACTCGTCGTCGCTGTTGTCCGAGACGTCGCCGGCTGCGCCGATGCCGGCGTTGTTGACCAGCACGTCGATCCGCCCGAAACGCTCGGCGACGGCGTCGATCGCGGCCTTGACCTCGGCGTCGGCCGTGACGTCGCACCGGAAGCCGGCCAGCGGCTCGGGCACGTCGTCGGTCTTGAGGTCCAGCACGGCCACCCGCGCGCCGCGCTCGGCGAGCAGCGTGGCCGTGGCCAGGCCGATCCCCGAAGCGCCGCCGGTGACCACGGCGACCAGGCCGTCGAACTCGCTCACTGGGCGTCCTCCGTCCACTCTGGACCGTCCGGGAAGCGGAAGCGGCGCAGGGTCGCGTCGTGCATCCGCGCGGAGAACCCGGGTGCGGTCGGGGCCAGGTACCGGCCGTCACGCACGACGGCCGGGTCGGTGAAGTGCTCGTGCAGGTGGTCGACCCACTCGATGGTGCGGTCGGTGTCCTCGCCGGAGACGGCCACGAAGTCGAACATCGACAGGTGCCGCACCAGCTCGCACAGCCCGACGCCGCCGGCGTGCGGGCACACCGGAACGCCGAACTTGGCCGCCAGCAACAGGATCGCGAGGTTTTCGTTCACGCCGCCGACGCGCGCGGCGTCGAGCTGCAGCACGTCGATCGCGCCGGCCTGCAGCAGCTGCTTGAACACCACGCGGTTCTGCACGTGCTCGCCGGTCGCGACCTTGATCGGCGCCAGTGCTTTCGCGATGGCCGCGTGGCCCAGGATGTCGTCGGGCGAGGTCGGTTCTTCGATCCAGTACGGGTCGAACGGCGCGAGCTCCGTCATCCAGGACACGGCCGTGGCCACGTCCCAGCGCTGGTTGGCGTCCACGGCGATGCGGATGTCCGCGCCCACCGTCTCGCGCGCCAGCTTCATGCGGCGCACGTCGTCCTCGAGGTTGCCGCCGACCTTCAGCTTGATCATCTCGAAGCCGTCGGCCACGGCCTGTTCGGCCAGGCGCACCAGCTTCGCGTCGGAGTAGCCGAGCCAGCCGGGCGACGTGCTGTAGGCGCGGTAGCCCTCGGCTTCGAGCTTCGCGATCCGCTCCTCGCGGCCGGGTTCGGCGGCGCGCAGGATGTCGAGCGCCTCCTGTTCGGTCAGCGCGTCGGACAGGTACCGGAAGTCCACGAGCGACACCAGCTCTTCCGGCGTCATGCGGGCCGCGAACTTCCACAGGGGCAGGTCGGCCCGGCGCGCGGCGAGGTCCCACGCGGCGTTCACGACCGCGCCGATCGCCATGTGCGCCACGCCCTTTTCCGGGCCCAGCCAACGGAACTGCGAGTCGCCGATCAGGTCGCGCGAGAGCCGGCCGAGCGCGTTGGCGTCCTCCGGCACTTCGCGGCCGACGACGTGTGGCGCGAGCGCGCGGATCGCGGCGGCCTGCACGTCGTTGCCGCGGCCGATGGTGAAGGCGAGCCCGTAGCCGTCGGGGCCGAGGTCGGTGTGGAGCTCGACGTAGGCGGCCGAGTAGTCGGGGTCGGGGTTCATGGCGTCCGAGCCGTCAAGCTCCCGGGACGTCGGGAACCGGACGTCGAGCACCTCCATGCCGATGATCTTCGCCATGTCAGGCCTGCCTCAGGGTCTGGCGCTGGCGGCCGAGGCCGTCGATCTCCAGCTCGACGACATCGCCCTCGCGCAGGTACGGCTTCGGCTCCGGCTGCCCGAGCGCGACGCCCTCGGGGGTACCGGTGTTGATCAGGTCGCCGGGGCGCAGCACCATGAACTGGCTCAGGTAGTGGATGATCTCGGCGACGGTGAAGACCATGTCCTTCGTCGAGGAGTCCTGTACCTTTTTGCCGTTGACCCACGTGCGCAGCCCGAGGTCCTGCGGGTCGGGCACCTCGTCGGCGGTCACGAGCACCGGGCCGAGCGGGTTGAACGTCTCGCAGTTCTTGCCCTTGTCCCACTGCCCGCCGCGGTGCAGCTGGAACTCGCGCTCGGAGACGTCGTTGGACACGACGTAGCCGGCCACGTACTGCAGGGCCTCCTCGACGCTGTCGAGATAGCGGGCCTGCTTGCCGATCACGACGCCGAGCTCGACTTCCCAGTCGGTGCTGGTCGAGCGGCGCGGGATGAGCACGTCGTCGTGCGGGCCGACGATCACGTCGGGGGCCTTCATGAACAGCACCGGTTCCGTCGGCACGGCGGCGCCGGTTTCCTCGGCGTGCCGGCGGTAGTTCATGCCGATGCAGAGAACCTTGCCGGGCGAGGCCAGCGGCGGGCCGACACGCAGGCTCGCGGTTTCCGGGCCGGCGGCGGGCAGCTCGCCGGCTTCGAGCGCGGCGGCGACGCGGGCGAGGCCGTCGGCCGCGAGGAACGCGCCGTCGACGTCGGCCGTGAGGCCGGAGAGGTCGTACAGGGTGCCGTCTCCGGCACGCACGAACGGTCGCTCTTCTCCCGCGGCTCCGAGACGCACAAGCTGCACGGACGTTCCCCTCTCACCACAGCCACATCAAGACATCCGATGTATAGCGCATGGGCGGCGTGGGATCCAGAGGTCTGGAGGATTTGGTGTCAAAATTGATCGGATCTCCCTGGTGGAGACCTATCGCCGATGGTCCCTCCGCCCGAGTGTGGGTTCCCGCCCGTTTTTCCTTGTCACACCGTGTCTTCGGTACCGATTCGGCCGAACCCGTTGAAAACCGCGGCGGGTCGTGAATTGATGGCCCCCGACTCTTCGACCGATGAACGAGGTGCGGATGCCCAAGCGGATCGTGATCTGCTGCGACGGCACATGGGACTCGGCGGACATGGCGGACGTGGTCGACGGCCACACCCCGGCACCGACCAACGTCACGCAGCTCGCACTCGCCGTGGCGCCGGTCGACGAAGCAGGGACCGAACAACGGGCCTTCTACCAGTCTGGCGTCGGCACCAAACGGCAGAAGCTGCTCGGCGGCGCGTTCGGCGTGGGGCTCTCGCGCAACGTCCAAGAGGCCTACCGCTTCCTGGTCCGGACCTACGAACCCGGCGACGAGATCTTCTTCCTGGGCTTCAGCCGCGGTGCGTACACGGCGCGCAGCACGGCCGGGCTCATCCGCAACTGCGGCCTGCTGCGCCGCGAACACGAGCACCGGGTGAAGCAGGCGTACGGGCTCTACCGTGACCGTTCCGACAAGACGCACCCGCGGTCCACCGAGATGGCCCTGTTCCGCAAGACCTACGCGCACGAACCGCGGATCCGCTTCATCGGCGTGTGGGACACGGTCGGCGCGCTCGGCGTGCCGCTGACCGGGTTCTGGCCGTTCGACGTCTTCAACCGCCGGTTCCAGTTCCACGACACGGCACTGAGCTCGACCGTCGACGCCGCCTACCAGGCGCTGGCGATCGACGAGCACCGCAAGCCGTTCACACCGTCGGTGTGGGCGCCTCCCACCGAGGGCGTGACGCGCCACGTGGAACAGGTGTGGTTCGCCGGTTGCCACGGCGACGTCGGCGGTGGCGGACGGACCCAGCACGGCCTCGCCGACGTCACCTTGCGCTGGCTCGCCGACCGAGCGCGGTCGTGCGGCCTGGCGCTGGAACCCGGCCTCGCCACCGAACCCGACGCCCTGGGGCCGATCCACCCGTCCCGCACGGGCTTCTACCGCCTGCTGCCCTCCATGACGCGCGGAATCGGCACCACGGACCCGAAACACGAGTACGTCGCCTCCAGCTCCGTCACCCGCCACAAGCGCGCTACGGACTACGCGCCGCCGAACCTGGTGGGGTACCTGGCGCTGGACGGGCCGGTCATCCAGGTGGAGGTCTGAGCCTCACCCGGGTGCCGGCCCAGGCGGGAGCCGGTAGACCAGCTGCGGGAGCAGCCGGCCCGGAATGGATCCCGAGAGTACGGAGCCGATCCGGACCGCGCCCATCTTCCGGTAGAAGTCCTCGGCGAACGGGTCGGAGCCGATGATGAGCCGCTGAAAGTCCAGCGTGCGGGCCGTGTCCACCGCGTGCTGCCACAACCGGCGGCCGACGCCGGTACCGATGTGGTCAGGCTCGACGAAGAGGCAGGCGAGCTCACCTTCGGGTGCCTGACCGGCCAGGGTGTAGAACCCGACCACGTGCTCGCCGATCTGCGCCACGGTCGCTTTCCCCGCGACCAGGTCGTCGGGTCGGAGGGTCAGCTCGGTTCGGCATGTCTCCAGGAACGCCTCGTCGTAGCCCCAGTGGGCCTTCGACCGCAGCGTGAGCGCGCTGAGGTCGGCGGCTTCATGGCGCTGAGCGGCGCGAAGCAGCATGCCTTTCACTGTGCCTCCGGTGCCACTGGCGATCAAGCCATCACCCGATCTCGGCGAGGTTGCCCGACTTCAGGTCCTCGTCACGCACCTTCATGCGCCCGTCCACCAAGCGCTGCAACGCATCCCCGTCGTCCCACTGGTTCACGTTCATCGCGGCGTGCACCTCGCCCTCGGCGCCGACCCAGAACGCCGTGAAGTCGCGCGCCGCGAGGTCGCCGCGGACGACGAGTCGGTCGCGGTCGAGGTCGGCGAGGCCGCGGTACTCCATGCCGAGGTCGTACTGGTCGGAGAAGAAGTACGGCGAATCCAGGTAGGGCTCGTTCTCCCCCAACAGGTTCCCGGCCACGTGGGCGCCGTGTGTGCGCGCGGTCGCCCAGTGCTCGACGCGCACGCGGTGGCCGTAGCGGGGGTGGAAGTGCGACGCGATGTCGCCGACGGCGTAGACGTCCGGGGCGGCCGTGCGCAGGCCCGCGTCGACCGCAACGCCGCCGTCGTCCGAGAGTTCGAGGCCCGCCGTGTGGGCGAGTTCCACGCGCGGGGCGGCGCCGACGGCCACGAGGACCACGTCGGCGAGCAGCTCCTCACCGCTTTGCAGCCGCACGCCGCGCACGCCGCTCGGGTCGCCCGTGACCTCCGCGACGTGCTCGCCCAGACGCCAGTGCACGCCGTGTTCTTCGTGCAGGGACCGGAAAACCCCGGCCACCTCGGCGCCGAGGACCTTCCCGAGCGGCAGGCGCCCGGGCGCCACCACGGTCACGTCCGCGTCGTGCGAACGCGCGGCCGCCGCGGCCTCGGTGCCGATCCAGCCGGCGCCGATGACCACCACGCGCCGGGCGTCGACGAACGCCGTGCGCAGGCTGAGCGAGTCGTCCAGCGTGCGCAGCGTGTAGAGGCCCGGGAAGTTGCCGCCGGGCGCGGTCAGTGGACGCGGACGGGAACCCGTCGCGAGCACTAGGCGGTCGAAGAGGTGCTCGCCGCCGGCGTCGTCGAGCACGAGGCGCGCGCCGAGCTCCAGGCGGGTGGCGGTGAGTCCGGAGGTGAGCCGGATGGCGTGGGCGTCGTAGAACCCGGCCTCGTGCACCCAATCGGGTTCGTCAGTGGTGCCCAGCAGCACGCCCTTCGACAGCGGCGGCAGCTCGTAGGGCCGGTGCGGGTCCGAACCCATCAGCAGCACGTCGCCGCCGAAGCCCTTCTCCCGCAGGGCGGCGGCAGCCGAGGCCCCCGCGAGACCGGCCCCGACGATCACGATCTTGCGCGGCTGCGCCATCCCGGACATCCCGACCTCCCGCGTCCCCACCACCTGCCGCGTGGACGCTACTCCCGTTGCGCGGACGGCACATCCCAGGCGAACCCGCCACGACAACCCGTCGGTAGGCAATTCGGGTGAACCCGCGTAAGAGCCGCGTGAGGCGCTCGTCCCACCCCCGCACGAAGCACGACCGCAACGCGGAATCGGGAGGGCGAGAGCCGTGACAGACCGGGACGAGTGGTCGATCGGCTGCCGGGATCTGGCGGGCAGGCGCAGGGACGTGACGGTGTTCGTGAGCAGCGACGACAAGATCGTGCTCGTGGCGCCGCCAGGCGAAGCGGCCGTGCTCGGGCCCCTCGACGTCGGACGGCTGAGGGCCGCGCTGCGCGACGCCGTGGTGGCCGTGGCGCAGCACCCGGAGTGACTGTGTTTTCTGCCTCGGCTGTATTTTCTGCCTCGGCTCCGCCGAGGCGGGCGAGATCGCCTTTGAGCCGGCTTCCGGATGGGGCGGTCGGATCGGCCGGGGGCCGATCGCACCGCCCCATCCGGAAGCCGGCGCGATCTCGCTGGTGGGTCGGCCGGAGGGGATGGGTGGGTAGCAGGGCCGTGGTGGGTAGAGGGGGTGGGTGGCTCTGGGCGTGACGCGGTGCACGTCCGGGTCGCCCGGTCGGGTGGTCGGCAGCGCCGTGACCTGGGCGTTCGCCGCGAGGGGACCGTTCGCGACGGCGGGAATCGGAAACTGTCGGGGGTGCCGCGCATCATGGAGGACGTGGCAGCAGACGTCCTCGACCTCTTCTCCCCCGCGACCCGCACGTGGTTCGAGGGGGCGTTCGCCGCGCCGACCGCGGCGCAGGTAGGGGCCTGGCGGGCCGCGCACGCCGGGCAGCACGCCCTGGTGGTGGCGCCCACCGGGTCCGGCAAGACGCTGTCCGCGTTCCTGTGGGCGCTCGACCGGCTGTCGGTGGAACCACCGCCGGCGGAGCCGCGCAAGCGCTGCCGGATCCTCTACGTCTCGCCGCTGAAGGCGCTCGCGGTCGACGTGCAGCGCAACCTGCGCGCACCGCTCGCGGGGATCTCGCAGGCGTCACGGCGGCTGGGGCTGCCGGTGCCGGAGATCGAGGTCGGCATGCGCACCGGCGACACCACGGCTGCCGAGCGCCGGTCGTTCGGCAAGACTCCGCCTGATGTGCTGGTGACCACGCCGGAGTCGCTGTTCCTCATCCTCACGTCGTCGGCGCGGGAGTCGCTGGCGGGTGTGGAGACGGTGATCGTCGACGAGGTCCACGCCGTGGCGGGCGGCAAACGGGGCGCGCACCTGGCGGTGTCGCTGGAGCGGCTCGACGCGCTGCTGCCGAAGCCCGCGCAGCGGATCGGGCTGTCGGCCACCGTGCGGCCGGTGGACGAGGTGAGCTCCTTCCTCGCCGGCGGGCGGCCGGTCACGGTGGTACAGCCGAAGCTCGCGAAGACCATCGAGGTCCGCGTCGAGGTGCCGGTGGAGGACATGGCGAACCTCGACGGGCCGGCGCCGTCGCCGATGGAGCGGCTGGAGAACTTCACGTCGTTGTCGCAGCTGCCTTCCGAGGGCGGCATCGGCACGCAGGAGGAGATCGCGGGCGCCGAGGTGAAGCGGCCGTCGATCTGGCCCGCGGTCGAGGAACGGGTGCTGGAGCTGATCCAGGCGCACCGGTCGACGATCGTGTTCGCCAACTCGCGGCGGCTCACCGAACGGCTCACGGCGCGGCTCAATGAGCTGGCGGCCGAACAGACCGAGCTGCGGGCCGGCGACGCGTTCCCCGCCGAGGCGATCGGGCAGTCCGGGCTCACCACCGGTCCGGCGCCGACGATCGCGCGGGCGCACCACGGGTCGATGTCGCGGGAGCAGCGCACCCACGTGGAAGAGGAGCTCAAGTCCGGGCGGCTGCCGTGCGTGGTGGCGACGTCGTCGCTGGAGCTGGGCATCGACATGGGTGCGGTCGACCTCGTGGTGCAGATCGAGGCGCCGCCCACGGTCGCGTCGGGGCTGCAGCGGGTCGGGCGCGCCGGGCACCAGGTGGGGGCCGTGTCGTCCGGGGTGATGTTCCCGAAGTTCCGCGGCGACCTCGTGTCGTGCGCGGTGGTCGCCGAGCGGATGGCCGCGGGGGCGATCGAGGCCGTGCGGTACCCGCGCAACCCGCTCGACGTGCTGGCGCAGCACGTGGTGGCAATGGTGGCGCTCGAATCGTGGACGGTGCCGGAGATCGCGGCGCTGGTGCGGCGGGCGGCGCCGTTCTCCGCGTTGCCCGACGACGCGTTGCACGCGGTGCTCGACATGCTGGCCGGGCGGTACCCGAGCGAGGAGTTCGGCGAGCTGCGGGCGCGGATCACGTGGGACCGCGTGACCGGTGAGCTGCACGGGCGGCCGGGTTCGCAGCGGCTGGCGGTCACGTCGGGCGGCACGATCCCCGACCGCGGGCTGTTCACTGTGATGACGCCGGGAGCCGACGACAAACCCGGCTCGCGTGTCGGCGAGTTCGACGAGGAGATGGTGTACGAGTCGCGCGTCGGCGACACCATCCTGCTGGGCACGTCGTCGTGGCGGATCACGGACATCACCCACGACCGCGTGATCGTGGTGCCGGCGCCGGGCGAGCCCGCGCGGATGCCGTTCTGGAAGGGCGACGCGGCCGGGCGGCCGCTGGAGCTGGGGCGGGCGCTGGGCGCGTTCGTGCGGGAGCTGTCCACTTCGGACAGCGAGGCGGCGCGGGGCCGGGCCGCGGCGGCCGGGCTCGACCAACGGGCTTGCGACAACCTGCTGGCGTACCTGGAAGAGCAGAAATCGGCGACGCGACACGTGCCGAACGACCGGACAATCCTGCTGGAGCGCTACCGCGACGAGCTGGGCGACTGGCGGATCGTGGTGCACTCGCCGTTCGGGGCGCAGGTCAACGCGCCGTGGGCGCTGGCGATCGCCGCGCGGCTGCGGGAGAACCGGGGTGTCGACGCGCAGGTGGCGCACTCCGACGACGGCATCGTGCTGCGGCTGCCCGACGCGCTCGACGCCGAGGGCGGCGAGGTCACCATCGGCGCCGACGACGTGCTGCTGGACCCGGAGGAGGTCGAGCAGCTGATCGTGGCGGAGGTCGGCGGGTCGGCGGTGTTCGCCGCCCGGTTCCGCGAGTGCGCGGCCCGGTCCCTGCTGCTGCCGCGGCGCGATCCGCGGCGGCGGACCCCGTTGTGGCAGCAGCGGCAGCGAGCTTCGCAGCTGCTGTCGGTGGCGGCGAAGTACGAGCGGTTCCCCGTGGTGCTGGAGGCGATGCGGGAGGTCCTGCAGGACGTCTACGACGTGGGCGGGCTGCGGGAGCTGATGGCCGACGTCCGGGCGCGGCGGGTGCGGCTGGTGGAGGTGGAGACGCCGGCGGCGTCGCCGTTCGCACGGAGCCTGCTGTTCGGTTACGTCGGGATGTTCCTCTACGAGACCGACGCGCCGCTGGCCGAGCGGCGGGCGGCCGCGTTGTCGCTGGATTCCGGGTTGCTGGCCGAACTGCTCGGCACGGAGGCGATCCGCGAGCTGCTGGATCCCGATGCCGTGCGCGAGGTGGAGCGGTCGCTGCAGCGGCTCGATCCCGATCGGCATGCGCGTTCGGCCGAGGACGCGGCCGACCTGTTGCGGTTCCTGGGTGATCTGTCCATTGCGGAGGCTCTGGAACGAGGGATCCAGCCCGAGTGGCTGGAGGAACTGGAAGCCGCGCGGCGGGCGATCCGAGTGCGGATCGCCGGCGAGGAACGGTATCTGGCGATCGAGGACGCCGGGCGGGTGCGCGACGCGCTCGGGGTCGCGCTGCCGGTGGGGGTGCCCGAGGCGTTCACGGAACCGGTGGAGGATCCGCTGGGCGACCTGCTCGGGCGGTACGCGCGGATCCGCGCACCGTTCCCGGCTTCGGCGGCGGCCGCGCGGTTCGGGCTCGGTTCGGCCGTGGTCACGGGCGTGCTGGAGCGGATGACCGGGCAGGGGCGGCTGGTCCGGGGTGAGCTGAGCCCCGTCGGGCACCCGGACACCCACGGCGTGGGGCTCGAATACTGCGACGCGGCAGTGCTGCGGCGGCTGCGGCGAGCGTCTCTGGCAAAGCTGCGGGCGGAAGTCGAGCCGGTGGAGCCCGCGGCACTGGGCCGGTTCCTGCCGTCGTGGCACGGGATCGGCGCGCGGATGCGCTCGGCGCCGACGGCTGACGACGTGCTGTCGGTGGTCGAGCAGCTGGCAGGTGCGCCGTTGCCGGCCAGCGCCGTGGAGTCGCTGATCCTGCCGAGCCGGCTGCCGGGCTACTCCCCCGCGCTGCTCGACGAGCTCACCACGGCCGGCGAGGTCACGTGGGCGGGCTGCGGCGCGCTGTCCGGCGGGGACGGGTGGCTGGCGCTGGCACCGACGGACGTGGCCGACCTGCTGCTGCCGGAGGTCGAGGAGAACGCGCCGTCGAGCCCGGTCCACGAGGCTCTGGTGTCCACTTTGGAGGGTGGTGCACTGTTCTTCCGGCAGTTGGTGGACCGGGTTTCGCCACAGCTGGAGTCGCCGCCGAACGACGGCGACATCGCCGGTGCGCTGTGGGACCTCGTGTGGGCCGGGCTGGTTACGGGCGACACGCTGGCGCCGCTGCGCGCGCAGGTCGCGGGCCACGGCGCGCACAAACCGCGGCGGCAGGCTCCGCGCGGCCGGTATGCGCGGCTGCGGGCGGGGCGCCCGGCGATGCCGTCGCGCACGGGACCGCCGACGGTCGCGGGCCGCTGGGCTCTCACGCCGGCGCGGGAGACCGATCCGACGCGCCGGGCCCACGCGCGCACCGAGGCGTTCCTCGAACGGCACGGCGTGCTCACGCGCGGTGCGCTCGACACCGAACGGGTCACAGGCGGGTTTTCGGGGATCTACAAGGTGTTGCGCGGCATGGAGGACTCGGGCCAGGTCGTGCGCGGGTACGTGGTGGAGGGCCTCGGCGCGGCGCAGTTCGCGGCGAAGGGTGCGGTCGACCGGTTGCGTGCCCTGTCCGGTCCTGCGCCCGGCACGGACGGCTGGTCCGGTTCCCCGGCCCGGGCCGGCAGCGACCGCGCGGTGGTGCTGGCCGCCGCCGACCCCGCCCAGCCCTACGGCGCGGCCCTGCCCTGGCCGGCCGCCACAGGCGACACGAAACACCGCCCGGCGCGCAAGGCGGGCGCCCTCGCGGTCCTCGTCGACGGCGTCCCCGCCCTCTACGTCGAACGCGGCGGCCGATCCCTGCTCAGCTTCACCGAGGACCGCGCCCCTCTCCAAGCCGCGGCGGCGGGCCTCTCCACCGCCGTCCGCGAGGGCTGGCTGGGCCAGCTGGCCGTCCAACGCGCCGACGGCGAACAAGCCCTCACCTCGGAACTCGCCGACATCCTCCGCGAGGCCGGTTTCCGGGCGACACCGAAGGGGCTGCGGTTGCGCGCCTGAGTGCCGTGGGTCCGGACGGACGCCAAAGCCGCGGCAATGCCTGGCAGCCGCAGGCAAGAAGCCGCGACGCCGAAGGCCTGCCGGTGCGCAGTTGTGCTCCACGGGCAACGGCGAAGCCGAAGGCCCCGCTCAGCCTGACCGCCGCATGCGTCGGCCGGCCCCACGGAGGCTGTGGCCGGCCGGCCGCGTGGCGCGGGCTCTGGCCGGCGCCGAGGCGGCACCCGGCGGCGGACGTATCGCCGCGAGCGGCGGAAGGCGTCGAAGGGCTCGTGCTGCGGGGCTGACCAGCGCGGGTGCCGGGTGGGGCGGACCCGGTGGTCATTACACTTCGTCCGGATACCCGGCGGGAAGAAGGACGTTCGATCATGGCGATGCGCGCTCTGCGCTACTTCGGGGACCCGGTGCTCAAGACGGTCTGCGATCCCGTGACGACTTTCGACAAGAAGGTCGAGGCGCTGGTCACGGATCTCATGGACTCGGTGAAGCCCGACGGGCGCGCGGGGTTGGCGGCGCCGCAGATCGGGGTGGGGCTGAGGGTCTTCAGTTACGACGTGGGCGGCCTGACGGGTTACGTGATCAACCCCGAGATCGTCTCGTTGTCGGAGGAGAAGCACGAGATCGACGAGGGCTGCCTGTCGGTGCCGGAACTGTGGTTTCCGACCGTGCGGGCCAAGCACGCGGTGGTGCGGGGCGTCGACCTGCGCAACGAGCCGATCGAGGTCGAGGGGGTCGACGTGCTGGCCCAGTGTCTGCAGCACGAGACCGACCACCTGGACGGCATGCTCTACCTGGACCGCCTGACGCCCGAGCGCAAGAAGCAGGCGCTCAAGCAGGCGCGGGGCAAGGACTGGTTCTGGAACCGCTGAGCACCATCTGCGAAGTGTTCGCGGAAACGTTTTCCACGAACGGCACCACCGGGATTTTTTCACGCTCTTGAATATCGCAAGCGGAATATTCCGCTGAAATGAGAGAAAGGGCAGTGCCGGGGCGGTGCTGATGGCGGCACCCGCGATGGCCGCGCCGCGGGCCGGGGTCTGGCCGACGCCGCGAACAGTGGCCGACTCCAGGCCACCGAACACCTGCTCAGCGCGTTGCCGAGGTCAGTCGATCAAGCCGGAAAAGGCAGCGCGCTGCTGGTCAGTTTCCAGAGCCGGGCCCGGATGAACGGCGTGTTCGGGATCGCGGAAAACGCGAGCGTCGTGGAAATGGCGGAATTCGCCGCGCAAATGCCGCGGTACGGGGTGCCGTGGGTGTTGCGGACCAGGGGTGCCGCGACGCCGGAATTCACGGAGCTCGCGGAAAGCCACGGGCGCACGGTGCAGGATCAGCGTGCGCTTGCAGTTCTCGAGAAGAACACCCCACCATTCGACACAACCCCGCCCGGTGCGACAGTACGGCGCGTCGACGGGGCTCACGCGCAGACGTTCCTCGACGTTTCCGTCGCGGCCACGGGCGTGCTGGCCGACAGTGTGCGCGATCTGCTCAGCGCCGCCGTGCTCGATCTGCCCGCGGCGTCGCCGTATGTGGTCGAGGTGGGCGGTGAGGTCGTGGCCGTCGGGCTCGGGCTGAGGGGCGCGGACCTGGTCGCGCCGTACTTCCTGTTCACGCTGCCCGCACACGCCGGCCGCGGATACGACACGCTGGTGACCGCCCGAATCCTGCACGACGCGTTCGACAATGGCGCACGAGGCGGGCTGCTGGCGATCGACCCGACCAACGAGCAGCTCGCCCGGACACTCGGCTTCCGCACCGTGGACACCTGGACCACCGCCCACGCTTGATCACGCGGAGAAGCGGGTTCAGCCGAAGAACGCCCGAACCCGCTTCTCCCGCCCGGCAACCTCACCCGCACCAATCCGGATCGCCCGCCGCCATCAGTGCTCGACCGCCTTCTGCGCCAATGCGGCGAGCGTCGCGTCGTCGACGAAGGAGCCGTCCCAGACGGCGGTCGCGCGCGTGATCAGGCCGCGCGCGTCGAGCTCGAGCCCGGTGACGCCGTGGGGCACGGGGCCGCGAGAGGTCCACTCGTACCCGCCGCCGAACGCGCCGCCCAGGGTGTGGCGCACGGCCGAGCCCGGGCCGGCGTACGGCAGCAGGTCGCGCGCCGAGGTCAGGAACCGTGTGATCGCGGCCGGGCCCACGAGATACACGTGCGCCGCGACGTCCTCGAACACCGCGTCCTCCGCGAAGAACTGCCGCGGCGACGCGCCGGTGGCCAGCGCGCCGGCGAGGCCGTCGACCACGCGGCGCATCACGGGGGCGGCCGTCTCGCCGACGGTCCCCTCCTTGAAATCCGCCGGAAACGGCTCGCGCTTGCCGCGCACGTAGTCGATGCCGACGTGGCGCCCGTCCCAGTAGTCGACCCAGCGCGCGATCTTGCCGCCCTGCAGGTTGACCACGCCGGTGGCGCGGATCTCGCCGGGCGCGAACAGGCCGGGGGTGTTGGAGAAAAAGACGATCGCGCTGCGGTCGTCGCCAAGGATGCGCGTGGCGTAGGACTTCCCGTCGGCGGGCCACTTCGGCATGTTCTTCGCGAAGAGATCGTGCAGCGACTGCCACGACGGCCAGATCTCGCCGGTCACGGCGTCGAGGTAGTTCATCTGCGCGCGGTTGATCTGCGCCATGGTCGCTTCTGGTTGTTTCCCGGTTTTGGCCAGGAAGTATGCGCTGAGCACCCGCGAGACGCCGGGCGTCGCGTGGGAGGTGTCGACGACCGTGCCGATGCCGGGAACCTGCCGCACACCCCCACCCGAGCCATACCCCCGAGAAGCCGCGCCCGCGGTCCCCGCCGGCAGCACCGTCGCGACAGCCGCCGCGGCCCCGGTGATCGCGGCACCCTTCAGCAACGCCCGGCGACCCAGATTCCGCTCGTTCACCACTACCTCCTCGTGGGCCGCCAACACGGCCATCTCATTCACTTATCTGCATCGAGTTTACGAAAAGTGGACGAGTTGTCGAGGCGCGCCCGGGAACCATCGCCGTACACAAGGGCAGACCACGGCCCGCCGAGGCGGCTCACCCCACCGGGTCCGGCACCGGACCGGCCGTATAGTCCAGAACGTGGCAGCCCGGGAACCCGAAGACGACCGGCAGGGCATCCAGTCGGTCGAGATCGCGATGACGGTCGTGCGCGCCCTCGAGCAGGGCCCGGGTCCCATGAGCCTCAAGCAGGTCGCCGAGGCGAGCGGGATGGCGCCGAGCAAGGTGCACCGCTACCTGGTCAGCCTGTCGCGAGAAGGCCTGGTCGCGCAGTCGCCGAACTCCGGCCGCTACGACCTCGGCCCCGCACTGCGCCGCCTCGGCATGGAAGCGCTGCGGCGCATGGACGAGGTCGAGGTCGTCTCCGAGCACCTGCCGGGCCTGCGCGACCGCACCGGCCACTCCGTGAACCTCGCCGTGTGGGGCGACCACGGGCCGGTCATCGTCGGCTGGCACTACGGCGCCCACGTGCTGCCGATCACCGTGCGGGTCGGCGCGATCCTGCCGCTGCTGACCACGTCGGTCGGCCGCGTTTTCCTCGCCCACCTGCCGGAGACGATCACCGCCCCCGTCCTGCGCGGCGACTTCGACCCCGGCGCGGCACCCGAAGTCCCTTCGCCGGCCCAGCTCACGCGCGTCATCCGCGACGTCCGCCGCTCCGGCGCCGCGGTGACCACAGACGCCATGATCCCCGGCGTCACCACGGTCGCCGCCCCTGTGTTCTCCGAGGCCACGCCGCTGCCGCTGGCCGTCGCCCTCGCGATGCCCGTCGGCCACGCGAGCCCGGAGCAGGTCGCGAGCGCCACCGAGGAACTGCTGCGCACGACCACCGCCGCGTCGGCAGAGCTCGGCGGACGCGGCCCCGCCGCCGGCTGACCCCAGCCCGAATCCTCAGCCACACCACCCAAAAGCACGCCGGTCGTCGCCCGCGCGCGCCCACCCCTGGACACCGTCATCCACTTTTCGTAAACTCGCTCCACATAAGTGAACGAGCCGAAGGAGACTCCAGTGTCCACGCGCATCGTCGCGCCCCAGCCTGAACGCGCCGCGTCACGCGGCCTCACCGACCTCCGCCCGGACCGGGAGTGGTTCCGCTGGTCGGGGCGCCATCCCGTCGGCGCCTTGCTGGTCACCGCGTTCGTCGCGACGCAGATGGCCACGACGGCCGGCTACTTCATGCCGGCCATCGGCCTGCCGGAGCTGCCGTGGCCGTTGCACAACGGGCACGTCGCCGCGCCGGCAACCCCCGAGGGCACGGCCGCGTCGTACTTCGCCGGGCAGTTCATGCACTACTTCAACGGGATCGCGTTCGTGTTCGTCTTCGCGCTGCTCGCGTACCCGAAGCTGCCCTTCCGCGCCACGAACACCGGAAACCTGTTGAAAGCGCTCACCTTCTGCACGATCCTCGCCCTCGTCGCCGCGGGCCTGCTCGCGCCGCTGATCTACCGGCCGGGCACCGGGCTCGGGTTCTTCTCGTTCGGGCACGGCTGGAAGTTCCCGTTCGCGATCCTCGTGTGGCACCTGTTCTTCGGCGTCCACATCGCCGCGCTGCACAACCCCGTGCGCGTCAGGCAGATCCAGCTCGAAGACGCGCGGCGCGAACAGGCCTGATCCGGAAAGGACCTCCACTGTGGACGGCAAGATCGCCCTCGAAGAACACTTCGCCACCGAGGACACGCTCGGCGACTCCGAGCCCTACGCTCCCCCCGCGCTGTGGCCCACGCTGCGCGCCCGCCTGCTCGACCTCGACGGCCAGCGGCTGCGGCTGATGGACGCCCACGGCATCGAGCTGATGCTGTTGTCGCTCAACTCGCCTGCCGTGCAAGGGATCCCCGACGCGGTGAAGGCCGCCGAGCTCGCCCGGCGCGCCAACGACACCCTCGCCGAGCACGTCGCTGCGCGGCCCGACCGGTTCCGCGGGTTCGCCGCGCTGCCGCTGCAGGACCCGGACCTCGCGACGGACGAGCTGCGCCGCGCGGTCACTGAGCTCGGGTTCGTCGGCGCGCTCGTGAACAGCTTCACCGAGCTCGACGACGCCGGCACCGTCACCTACTACGACACCCCCGAGTACCTGCCGTTCTGGGCCGAGGTCGAACGCCTCGGCGTGCCGTTCTACCTGCACCCGCGCAACCCGCTGCCGCAGGACGCTCGCGTGTACGCCGGCCACGAGTGGCTGCTCGGCCCGGCCTGGGCGTTCGGCCAGCAGACGGCGGTGCACGCGCTGCGCCTGGCCGCGTCGGGGTTGTTCGACCGCCACCCCGGTGTCACCATCATTCTCGGTCATCTCGGCGAAGGTCTGCCCTACTCCCTTTGGCGGATCGACCACCACAACAAATGGACCAATGCCTCGCTCCCGTATCCCGCCGCACGGCCGATGACCGAATACTTCACCGAGCACTTCTACGTGACGACGTCCGGCAATTTCCGCACCCAGTCCTTGCTCGCCGCGATGTCGGAACTGAGCGCCGATCGCGTGCTCTTCTCCACCGACTGGCCGTTCGAAAACGTCGACCACGCGGCCGGCTGGTTCGACTCCGCACCCCTGAACGAACCCGACCGTCGCAAGATCGGCAGGGACAACGCACGAGCCCTGTTCCGGCTCCCCTAATGCAAGGCGACAGTTAACTCAAGGCAAGATCACGGTTTAACTCGGACAATCCACGAGTGTGACTTGTTTCGTCCGAGCCCCGTTCCCCGATCGTTCACCCGGCACCGGTTCGAGATTAATTTACCGTCCCTAAGTTCCTGACGCACGTTTCACGACGAAAGCAAAGGGACCATGGACACACCTCTGGCAGTCCGGGCTCGGGGAATCACCAAAAGTTTCGGCGAAGTCGTCGCGCTCGACGAAATCGATCTCGACGTCGCCCAGGGGCAGATCCACGGAGTGGCCGGGCCGAATGGCGCGGGCAAAACCACGCTGCTGGGTCTGCTGCTGGGCCTCGCCGTCGCGGACGAAGGCCGCCTGGAGATCCTCGACTCGCCCGTCGGGCGGACCCTGGACGCTCCCGGCGGCGTCGCCGGGTTCGTCGACGGCCCCGGCCTCTACCCCTCGCTCACCGCGCGGAAGAACCTCGCCGCGCTGGCCGCCCTGCGCGGCGGCGACACCCGCACCGCCGACATCGACGACGCGCTCGCCCAGGTCGGGCTCACCGACGTCGCCGACGACCGTGTGCGCGGCTTCTCCCTCGGCATGCGTCAACGGCTCGGCCTCGCCGCCGCCCTGCTCACCCGCCCGCGGCTGCTCGTGCTCGACGAGCCCGCCAACGGCCTCGACCCCGCCGGCAAGAAGCACGTGCACGGGGTCCTCAAGCGGCTCGCGGCCGAAGGCGCCACCGTCGTGCTGTCCAGCCACCGCATGGACGACCTCGAAGCGCTGTGCTCGGAGGTCACGATCATCGCGACCGGCCGCGTCGTCTTCACCGGCCCGCTGGGCAAGCTCTCTTCGGAGAGCCAGGAGCTCGACTACCGGCTCGTGACTTCCGATCGCGAGTCCGCGGGGAAGCTCGCCGCCGAAACCCCCGGCATCCGGCTCGGCGCCGAGTCCGGAAAGGACAGTGGCGTCCTCGTGGTGCGCGCGCTGGTGCCCGCTCTCGACGACCTCGTGGTGCGCCTCGTCCACGCGGGCGTGGCCCTTCGCGAGCTCGCGCCCGTGGTGTCCCCGTTGGAAGCCGCGTTCCTCGCCCTCACCGAATCCGAAGAGGCGCCCGAAACCGCGTCTCAGCAGCAGGAGTCCGCTCGATGACCGCGACCCTCACCGAACCCGGCACGCCGGGCACACCGGAAACCCCGACCGCACGCGAAGCACCTGCCTCGGTGGCCCGCGGCTACCGTTTCGAGCTGGTCAAACTCGTCTCCCAGTGGCGCGTCCGCCTGCTGGTGCTCGCCTGCTGGATCGCCCCGGCGCTGTTCGTCGCCGCGGTGAGCCAGCAGAGCGACCTGCCCGTGGACACCGTCTTCGGCCGCTGGATGAACGCCACCGGCTGGGCGGGTTCGCTCGTGATGCTCGGGTTCGCCGGCAGCTACGCGCTCCCCCTGCTCACGTCGGTGGTCGCCGGTGACGTGTTCGCGTCCGAGGACCGGCTCGGTACCTGGCGGCACCTGCTGGTGGCCGTGCGGTCGTACCGGCGGATCTTCGTGGCCAAGGTGCTGGCCAGCCTCACCGTGATCTTCGTACTCGTGGCCGGCCTGGCCGTGTCCAGCATCGTCGGCGGTGTGCTCGGCGCCGGCAACCATCTGCTCGTCGGCCTCGACGGGCACCTGCTCTCCCCCGGCGCCGCCGCCGGTCACGTGCTGCTCGCTTGGGTGTGCGCGCTGGCCCCGACGCTCGCGCTGGCCGCGGTCGGGCTGCTCGGGTCCGTCGCGCTGGGCCGGTCGCCGATGGGCCTGCTGCTGCCCGCCGTCGTCGCGCTCGGGATGGCGGTCGCTCAGCTGCTGCCGCTGCCGGTGGCCGTGCGGCTCGCGCTGCCGACGTACTCGTTCATCGCGTGGGAAGGGCTGTTCACCAGTCCCGCGCAAGCCGGGCCGCTGCTCGTCAGCATCCTCGTCTGTCTCGTGTGGACAGTCGTGGCGACCGCGCTGGCCTACTTCATGTTCCTGCGCCGCGATTTCACCAACCTGAGTTACGACGGCTCTGCCCGCCGCACGATCACCGCCGGCGCGCTGCCGCTGGTCGGGCTGATCGTGGTCGCCTTCGCGGTGATCGCCGTGGCCACGCCGTCGCTCGGCTCCGGCGTGACGCAGGACAAGGTGCAGCAGTCGCTTTCGACCACGTTCGCGCACCTCTACCGCCTGCAGACCGACGAACTGCACCGCCCCGCCGTGACCGAAGCCCAGCTCGGCGTCACGTCGGAGTGCCAGAAGGGCGGCGGCCTCGTCGCCCAGGAAGGACCGGGCAACGACTGGCGGTGTGTCGTCTCTTGGCATCTCCCCGGCGTCGAAGCGACTGGTCAGGCCATCTACCAGCTCGACGTCACCTCAGACGGGCGGTTCGTCGCCGACGGCGACGGGCCGAAGGAAGTGAACGGCTACTTCCAGGTGCGGACCCCGATCGGGGACCAACCCAACCCGCTGTGGCAGTTCGACGCCAGCGTCGAACTGCTGTCCAACACCCCGAAGGGATGACCCCATGCAGGTAACACGCCGCCGCAGGCGTGCAGGGAGAGCCAGGTCCGGCACCGGCAGATCGCGTCAGATCCGCCTGGTCACCGCCGGAACCGCCACGCTCGCCCTGGTCGTGACGGGCTCCGGCATCGGCACCGCGTCGACGCAGGAGTTCGGCCAGCAGCATGTCGGCCAGAACACCAAGGACGGGCTGGTCGTCTCGAGCGACCAGTACCTCGACCCGATCGGCGACCGGCTGGTCGTGAACGACGGCAAGATCATGGCGTCGAAGATCAGCCCGGACGGCACGCACCTCGCCGCGCTGACCACCGACGGCGACGCCGCGCTGACGATCGTGGACCTCAAGAGCTACAAGGTCCAGCAGCTGATCGGCACCTCGGCGAAGGTGAACCTCAAGATCGCCGGCAGCGACGTCGGCCAGGAAGGCCCGTCGTACTCCCCCGACGGCAAGTTCCTGTGGCTCGCCCAGACCGACGGCTACACCAAGTTCTCGGTGAACGCCGACGGCTCGCTCGCCAACCCCGTCTCCGTCAAGATCCCCGCCGACGGACCCAAGCACGCCCTGGTCGCCCAGGCGGTGTTCTCGCCCGACGGCGCCGTCGTGTACGCCGCCGTGAACGGCCAGAACCGCGTGGTCGCCATCAACGCGTCGACCGGCGCCGTCCAGCAGAGCTGGAACACCGGCATCGCGCCGCGCGACCTCGTGCTGGTGGGCAACAAGCTCTACGTCAGCAACGAGGGCGGCCGGATGCCGCTTCCTGGTGAGACGACGATCAACTCGTACAACACCCAGGTGCCGGCCGACCCGTTCACGGGTGCCTCCACCACCGGCACGGTTTCGGTGATCGACACCGCGAAGCCGGCCGCCGCCGTGGGGACCATCAACGTCGGGCTCCACCCGACAGCGGTGTACGCCAGCAACGGCACGGTGTTCGTCGCGAACACGTCGAGCAACAACGTGTCCGTGATCGACTCGGGCAAGGACAAGGTCACCCAGACCATCGCGACCCAGCCGTGGCCCGAGGCCACGGTCGGGTACGAGCCCGACGGCATCACGCTCACCAAGGACGGGCACCTGCTCGTGACGCTCGGCCGCGCCAACGCGATCGCCGTCTACAAGTACGCCAGCCCGAAGGAGCCGGCCAGCTACATCGGCCTGCTGCCCACGGACTACTTCCCGACCGCGATCGCCACGGTGGGCAAAGACATCGTCGTGTCCAACACCCGCGGCATCGACGCCCAGCGCCCGACCACGGCCGCCGGGCACGGCACGCACGACACGACGTCCAGCGTGCAGCGCTTCCAGCTGCCCGACGACCGGACGATCAAGTCGTACACGCCGAAGGTGTTCAAGCAGAACGGCTGGACGAACAACGCCGTCCAGGTGGCGAACGGCAAGAACAAGAAGCCCGTGCCGGTGCCGGCTCGCCTCGGCGACCCGTCCCCGATCAAGCACGTGTTCCTGCTCGTCAAGGAGAACCGGACCTACGACCAGGTCTTCGGTGACATCCCGCAGGGCAACGGTGACGCGGCGCTGGCACAGTTCGGCGAGAACGTGACGCCGAACCAGCACGCGCTCGCGCAGCAGTTCGGGTTGTACGACAACACGTACGACATCGGCACGAACTCCGCCGAGGGCCACAACTGGCTCATGCAGGCCGACGACCCGGAGTACACCGAGTCCTCGGCCGGCGAGTACCTGCGCAGCTACGACACCGAGGACGACGTGCTGGGCCACCAGGCCTCCGGCACGCTGTGGTCGGGCGCGGAGGCCGCGGGCAACACCGTCCGCGACTTCGGCGAGTTCCAGCAGTTCCTGACCAAGCCTTCGGGCGCGTCGTGGCAGAACCTGTACTGCGACAGCAAGAATATGGCCGCGACGGGTGAGCCCAGCGCCTACCCGCTCGTGTCGTCGTCGCCGATCCCGTCGCTCAACGACGTGTCGGTGCACGGCTTCCCGAAGTTCGACACCAGCGTGCCGGACGTCTACCGGGAGCAGATCTGGCAGCAGGACTTCGAGAAGAACGGTCCTGCGAACCTGAACATGTTCTGGCTGTCCAGTGACCACACCGGTGGTCCCGCGAACGCCGCCGCGCAGGTCGCGGACAACGACCTCGCCGTGGGCAAGATCGTCGACACGATCTCGCACAGCCAGTACTGGAAGGACTCCGCGATCTTCGTGGTCGAGGACGACTCCCAGGCCGGGCTGGACCACGTCGACGGGCACCGGGCGCCGATCCAGATCATCAGCCCGTACGCCCAGCAGGGTGTCGTGGACAGCACTTACTACTCGCAGATCACGATGGTTCGCACGATCGAGCAGATCCTCGGGATCCAGCCGATGAACCAGAAGGACAGCGCGGCCACCCCGATGGCGAGTGCGTTCACGAGCAAGCCGAACCTCACGCCGTTCAACGCAGTGGCGAACCGCACGTCGCTCACGGGCGGCCTCGCGACGCAGCCGTCGTGCGGTCCGGACGTGGTGGCTCCGCAGTTCGCGTCCGTCCAGCCCGACACCGCGGTGCCGGCGGACAAGCAGCAGGTCGCTTCGCAGTGGTCGGCGTGGCAGAAGAACCAGCGCCTCACCGGTCCGAACGCGACGGCGGACTACGCCAACCCCGCGCAGATGAACCACTTCACGTGGTACCAGACGCACGGGTTCAAGACCCCGTACCCCGGCGAGAACAAGGTCTTCTCGCCGGATCAGGTGCCGGGTGCGTACATCCCGTCGGCCGAGTCCGACGGCTGAGTCACTGATTGAGTCATGACACGGGCCCCTGGCCGGCATCACCGCCGGCCGGGGGTTCGTGCGTTCGGGACAGGAATCCCTGGCGATTCGGGCAGCCGTGCCCCGGTGCGGGCCCGGCGCTGGTAACGATGGGGGGATGACCGATCCCGTCGTCACCACCCCGTACGGCCGGGTGCGGGGCAGCGTGCGCGAAGGCGTCACGCGGTTCCTCGGCATCCCTTACGCGGCCGCGCCGTTCGGTGAGGCGCGGTTCCGGGCGCCGCGCGCCCGAGGCGTGGGACGGCGTGCGTGACGCGCTCGAGTTCGGGCCGACCGCGCCTTCGGTGCCGTTGCCGGGTTCGTTCCTCGCGGAGCCGGTGGTCGAGGGGCCGGCCTGTCTCAACCTCAACGTGTGGACGCCCTACCCGGACGCGGCCGGACTGCCGGTGCTGGTGTGGCTGCACGGCGGCTCGAACGTCACCGGTTCGTCGGCGATGCCGATCTACGACGGCGCCGCCTTCGCGCGGCGCGGGGTCGTGTTCGTGTCGGTGAACTTCCGGCTCGGCGCGGAAGGCTTCGCGCTGCTGCCGGACGCGGTCGCGAACCGCGCGCTGCTCGACCAGGTCGCGGCGCTGGAGTGGGTGCGCTCCGGCATCGCGGCGTTCGGCGGGGATCCGGACGCGGTGACGTTGTTCGGCACGTCGGCGGGCGCGGGCGCGACGCTGGCGCACGTGGCGATGGACCGCGGCCTGTTCCGGCGGGCGATCGTGCAGAGTGCCAGCGCGCGGGCCGCGCTTTCCGCGTCCGACGCGCTTCTGGTCACCGGCGAGATCGCCCGCGCGGCCGGCGTGGAGCCGACGGCGGCGGGGTTCGCGCGCGTCGAGCCGGAGCAGCTTGCCGCGCTGTCGACGGCGGCCGTCGCGGACCTCACGGCCGACCTCGACCCCGCTCGCTGGGGTGCGACGACCGTGGCCGCCGCGCAGCCGTTCCTGCCGGTGGTGGACGGGGAGGTACTGGCCGAACCGCCGTTCGACGTGGTCGTGCGCGGCGGTGGGGTGGATCTGTTGATCGGGACGAACGCCGACGAGCTGCTGGCGCTGGCCGGCGCGTCACTTCCGGGCGGTGTTTCGCACTCGGACGTGACGGAGCTGCTGGGGCGGCTGGGTCTTGCGGTCGAAGCCGCTCCTGAAGGGACCACGCCGGTCGAGCTCTACGCCGACGTGCTGACCGACTCCCTGTTCCGCCGTCCGGTCGCGGAGATCGCCCGGGCGCGGCCGGCTTTCGTGTACGAGTTCGCGTGGCCCTCGCCGTTGCCCGGAGTGGGCGCGGCGCACGGGCTGGAGCTGGGGTTCGTGTTCGGCAACCTCGGGTTGTCCGGTCTCGAAGGGCCGACGCCGCCGCGTGAGCTGGCGGATCGGGTGCAGGCGGCGTGGGTGGCTTTCACCACGACCGGTGACCCGGGGTGGCCGCGGCACGGCGAGGACGGAGGGGTGTTCGTGTTCCGGGCCTGACGGCCTCTGAAAAACCACGCGTTCGCGCGGGTGTGGATCGCCGTTACTGTCGGGTGCATGTCCGGCGCCGTGCTTCTCGCCGTCGACGAGAACGCGGATGCGCTGCGTGACGTCGACCGGGAACTGCGCGAGCGCTACGCGCGCCACTACCGCATCGTGAGCCTGGGCTCGGCGCAGGAAGCGTTGGCGCTGCTCGAAGAACTCGCCGCGGATCGTGAAGACGTCGCGCTCGTCCTTGCCGGTCAATGGCTTTCCGGTACGACGGGCAGCGAATTGCTGGCCCAGGCGCGCCGGCTGCACCCGCACGCGAAACGCGGGCTGCTGATCGCCTGGGGCGAATGGGGAGACCGGGCCACGGGCGAGGCGATCTTCGACGCGATCGCGCGCGGGCACATCGACCACTATGTGCTCAGGCCGCTGGCCGCGCCGGACGAGGTGTTCCACCACGCGATCTCGAACCTGCTGCTCGAATGGACCGAGCTGCGGCGCACGTCGCCCTACACGATCCACGTGGTCGGCGACTCCTGGTCCGGCCGGGCCTACCAGCTGCGGGAGGTCCTCGGGCGGTGCGCGATCCCGCACTCGTTCTCCCTGGCGGACTCGAACGAAGGACGTGCCCGCATCGCCCAGGCCGGGCCGGGCGAGCTCCCGATCGTCGTCTTCCCCGACGGCACGGTCCTGCGCAACCCCACCGACGCCGACATCGCCGTGGCCTCGGGCGCGCCGGTCAACCCGGACCGCATGGAGTTCGACCTCGTGATCATCGGGGCGGGCCCGTCCGGGCTGTCAGCGGCCATGTACGGCGCGTCGGAAGGATTCGGCACGCTGGTCGTCGACGAGGGCGGGCTCGGGGGCCAGGCGACGTCCAGTTCGCTGATCCGCAACTACCTCGGTTTCCCCCGGGGCGTCAGCGGCCGCCGGCTGGCGCAGCAGGCGTACGACCAGTCGTGGGTGTTCGGGGCGAAGTTCGTGTTCATGCAGCGGGCGGCCGAGCTGCGGCGCGAAGACGAGCTCTCGATCACGCTGTCCAACGGCACGCGGGTGCGGTCCCGCGCGGTGCTGCTCGCGCTGGGCGCCACCTACCACCGGCTGGGTGTGCCGGCCCTCGAGGCGTTGAACGGGGCCGGCGTCTACTACGGCGGTCCGGCTTCGGAAGCGCCCGGTGTCACCGACCGCGAGGTCTACGTCGTCGGCGGCGGGAACTCGGCCGGCCAGGCCGCGCTGTACCTGGCGCGGTACGCCGGCCAGGTCAAACTCGTGATCCGCGGTGAGTCGCTGGGGTCCGGCATGTCGCACTACCTCGCGCGGGAAATCGAGGTCACGCCCCGGCTCAGCGTCCGCCTCGCCACCGAGATCGTCGACGGAGGCGGCACCGGCTGGCTCGACCACCTCGTGCTTCGCGACCGCCGGACCGGCCGCTCGGCCACCGCCCCCGCCGACGCCCTCTTCGTCATGATCGGCGCGCACCCCCACACCGACTGGCTGCCCCCGGAGGTCGAGCGCGACGACCGCGGCTTCATCGTGACCGGCCCGGACCTGCGCGCCTGGCCGCTCTCGCGGGACCCGTTGCCACTGGAGACGAGCCTGCCCGGCGTGTTCGCGGCGGGCGACGTGCGGCACGGTTCGGTGAAGCGGGTGGCGTCGGCGGTGGGAGAGGGCTCGGTCGCGATCCAGCTGCTGCACCGGATGTTCGCGGCTGAGGCGTTGCGGCCGCGGGGACGTCCGCAGGAACCGGTGGAGCCGGTCGGGCGGTGAACCGTCTACTGTGGAGTGTTCCGCGCGGTGAATTCGCGGAACAACCGCACCAGCTCTCGCGGCTGCTCCTCCGGCACCCAGTGCCCGGCTTCGGCCACGACAGCGCCGGTGACGTCGTCGGCCAGCCGGGAGACCGACGCCTCGACCTCGGCGCCCCGGCCCCAGCCGCTCGCGCCACCGACGGCGAGCACCGGCACGGCGATCCGCTGTTCGGCGGCGCGCGCGGCGTTGTCGCGGGCGTCCTGGTCGATCGCGCGGTAGTACTCGAACCCCGCGCTCAACGCCCCGGGCTGCGTGTAGGTACGCAGGTATTCGGCGCGGTCGGCGGGGGTGATCACGTCGGCGCGGTGGCCGTAGTGGTCGTAGAACCAGCCGAGGTAGAGGTCTTCGCGCCCGGCGATCAGCGCTTCGGGCAAGCCGGGCGTCCGGTGGAACTCGTGGTGCCAGCGGCGGCCGCCCTGGTTGATGCCGGGACTGCCGTCGCCGGGGATCGCGACGTCGACGATGGTCAGGGTGCGCACGGGGCCGGGGAACTGCGCGGCGAGGGCGTAGGCCACGAGCCCGCCCCAGTCGTGCCCCATCACGTGGAACCGGCCGGCCCGCAGCTCTTCCCGCATCAAGCGGTCGATGTCCGACGCGACCGTGCGCGTGTCGTACCCGCCGGCGGGCCGCGAGGAGTCGCCGAGCCCGCGCAGGTCGGGGGCGACGATCGTGAAGTCGCCGGCGAGCAGGGGCAGCACGTGGCGCCAGCAGAACCACGTCTGGGGCCAGCCGTGCAGGAGCACCACGGGTTCCCCGTGCCCGGCCGTGACGTAGTGCAGGCGCACGTCGCCCAGGTCGGCGTGGTGGTGGGTGAGGCCGGTGGTCATGCGCGTTCCCCCTCGTCGGCCAGCCGGTAGGTCTCCGGTGCCAGCCGCAGCGCCACGAGCGTGACGACGGCCGTCAGCGCCACGAACGCCGAGATCGCGACCGTGGTGCCCAGGGATTGCAGCAGGGACAAGGAAAGCAGGGGCACGAGCCCGCCGAGCGCACCGGTGACCTGGTAGGCGATCGACGCGCCGGTGTAGCGCACCCGAGAGGGGAACAGCTCGGACAGGAACGCGCCCTGGGCCCCGTAGAGCACGCTCCAGGCGACGATGCCGGCGGCGAACGAGAGCACCACCGGCACCGCGGAACCCGTGTCCAGCAAGGGAAAGAACGCGAATGCCCAGCCGGCCATGAGCACCGCGGACACCGCGTAGAGCGGTCGGCGGCCCACGCGGTCGGACAGCGCGCCGGAGCCGAGGATCACCGGCACGGTGAGCACCGCGCCGATCACGGTGCCGTAGAGACCGTAGGAGCTGGGGATCTTCTTCAGGCTCACGTACGCCAGCCCGACGGTGGTGAAGACGTAGTAGCCGCCGAAGGACACCACCGTCACGCCGATCGCGAGCAGCAAACGTGCCCAGTGGCGGCGCAGGACCTCGGCCACGGGTGACTTCGCGGTGCTCTGGCGCACCTGCATCTGCTGGAACACCGGGGATTCCTCGACGGTGCGACGCAACACGACACCGATCACGATGAGCACGAAACTGAGCAGGAACGGGATCCGCCAGGCCCAGCTCGCGAAGCGGTCGCTGCCGGCGAGGCCGACGGTGCCGAGCACGACGCCGTTGGACAGCAACAAGCCCAGCGGTGAACCGAGCTGCGCGAAGCTCGTCGCCCAGCCGCGGCGGCCCTTCGCCGTGTGCTCTCCGATGAGCAGCACGGCGCCGCCCCACTCGCCGCCGACCGCCGCGCCCTGCAGCACGCGCAAGACCACCAGCAGTAGCGGCGCCCAGTACCCGATGGCCTCGTACGGCGGCAGGACACCGATCGCGACCGTGGCGCCGCCCATGATCACGAGCGTCAGCATCAACGTGCGTTTGCGGCCGATGCGGTCACCGAGGTGGCCAAACAACGCGGCCCCGAGCGGGCGGGCGAGGAAGCCGACGGCGAACGTCGAGAGCGCGAGCAGGGTCCCGACGCCGGGCGCGGCGGCCGGGAAGAACTGCTGGTTGAAGACCAGCGCGGCGACCGTGCCGTAGACGATGAAGTCGTAGAACTCCAGCGTGGTGCCGATCATGCTGGCGGCGACGACCTTGGCCGGGGCCGAGCCGGGCGGTTCGTCCTCGCCGGGTCTGTGTGGCGTGGGGGCCATGGAGGATTCGGGGTTCATGGTCGGTCTCCTCGTCGAGTACCGGCGATCTAGTGGGGGGTCGAATCGGAGTAGCCAGTGGTGCCGTGGGCGGGGTCGCGCATCGAGGCGAGCAGCTGGGCCGCGGAGTGGGCCATGATCTCGTCGAACGTGGCCTGGATCCGGGCGGGTTCGCGCGAGCGGATGGCGTCGACGAACACCAGGTGGTCCTCCGCGGCCATCAGCGGAAGGACCAGCGATTCGCCCATGCCGGCGTGGACCGAGAGCATCTGGGTCACGAGGTGCTCCCACGCCTGGGCGAGCGTGTTGTTGCCGGACAGCTTGCACAGCAGCCGGTGGAACTCGAGGTCGAGGCGGATGCGGTCTAGGAACGTGCCGGTGCGGGCGCGGTGCATCTCGTCGACGTGCCGCTCGAGCTGGTCCGCGTAGTCGTCCCACAGCGGTGAGCGCGCGATCGCCACGGCCGCGCGCCCTTCCAGCGCGGCGCGCACGTCGTAGATCTCGGTGATGTCGGCGGGGCTGAGCCGGCGCACGAACGTGCCGGTGCGCGGCCGCTGCACCACCAGACCCTGGTCGTGCAGCTCGCGCAGCGCCTCGCGGACGGTGCCGCGGCTGACCTGGAACCGTTCGCTGAGCGCGTTTTCGACCAGCGCGCTGCCCGCGCCCAGCTCGCCGGAGGCGATTTCGGCGCGGAGGCTGTCCACGAGCTGCTGGCGCAGCGTCCGCCGTTCGAGGAGCCCGCTCATCGGGTGTTCCCGTGGTAGGCGCTGTTCGTGTTGACGCTGTAACTCTTCTCCGCCGACCAGCCGCCGTCGACGGGCAGCACGGCTCCGGTGATGAAGCCGCTTTCCGGGCCGGACAGGAAAGCGACGGCGTCGGCGACGTCCCGGGCCGTGCCGCCCGCGCCGAGCGGCACGACGGCGGTGAGCGAGTCGACGAAGTCCTGGTCGTGGTAGTAGCTCTCGGTCATCGGCGTGCGGATCGTGCCCGGCGCGACCACGTTCACGCGGATGCGGAAGCGGCCCAGATCCGTGGAAAGGTTGCGGGACAGGCCGATGACGCCGTGTTTGCTCGCGGAGTAGGCCGGGCGGTTGCTGATGCCCGTGAGGCCGGCGACCGAGGCGATGTTCACGATGGCGCGGGGTGTTCCGTCCTTTTCGGACACCGCGCGGCGGGCGAACTCACGGCAGGTGAGGAAGGTGCCGGTGAGGTTGGTCGCGAGCACGTCGTCCCACTCGGCCAGCGTGATGTCGAGGATGTTGACGATTTCGCGAACGCCGCCGCTGTTCACGAGCGTGGCCACGGTGCCGAGCTCACTTTCGGCCTCGGCGAAGGCGGCGGCGACGGAACCTTCGTCGCGCAGGTCGCAGTGCAGGCCGAGGTGGCGCTGCCCCGGGCCGCGGGGCAGCTCGGCGGCGGCCGCGACGGCGTCACCGCGGTCGACGAGCACGACGTCGTCTCCGCGCGCTGAGAGGCGGGCGCCGATCTCGCGGCCGAAGCCGCCGGCTCCGCCGGTGACGAGGGTGACGGTCATTTCGCCTCGCTCTCGAACTCGGCGATGCCGAGCACGCGTTCGTATTCGGCCAGCGGCATCAGGGTGCTGAGGACGCCGCGAGTGGACCCCTCGTCGCGGATCGCCCGCAGGACCGTGCGGGCGGCCTGCGCGTACGCGAGCGTGGTGGACAGGCACATGATCGCGATCTTGTAACCCAGCTCGCCGAGCTCGGCCGTGTCCCGCAGCGTCCAGGGCCAGACCTCGAACGCGTCGAACAGCAGCGGGACGCCGGGCAGCAGCTTCGGCAGCCGGCGCACCTGGTCCTCGGACCGGACATCCTCCACCATCACCAGGTCGGCGCCCTCCTCGGCGAACGCCTCTGCCCGCCGGAGGGCTTCGGCCTCGTCGCCGAGGGCGAGCGCGTCGGTGCGGGCGATGATGAGGAAGTCGGGGTCGGTGCGGGCCTTCAAGGCCGCGCGCAGCCTCGCGATGGCGTCGTCGAAGGGGACGATCCGGACCCCCTCCATCGCACCGCAGCGCTTGGGCAGGTCCTGGTCCTCGAGGTGGATGCCGGCGACGCCCGCCGCCTCGAACTCGCGCACCGTACGCGCGACGGCGTGCCTGTCGCCGTACCCGGCATCGGCGTCGGCGAGAACCGGGAGCGCGACCGAACCCGTCACCCAGCGTGCCCGCTCGGTCATCTCGTGCCGGTCGGCGAGCCCGACGTCCGGCCGCCCGAGCAAGCCCGCGGAGGCCGCGTTGCCGGACAGGTAAACGGCCTCGAACCCCTCGTCCTGCGCGATCCGCGCCGCGAGCGCGTCATGACACCCGGGGGCCACCACACATCCGGGCCGCGCGAGGAGCTCTCGCATCCGCGCTCGAACGGCGCGAACTTCGTGATCACTGCTGGTCACCATGGGGCTCACTGTCATTGCTCGACGGTGAGGCAGTCAACTGTCGATTGTCGGACGATGGACATCGGCAGGGTGGTGACCGCGGAGGTGGTCAGTGGCGGCCGGTTTCACGCGTCGCCGCGGTTCCCAGGCCCTGTTCGTACGCGCCGAAGCCGAACCGAACTCCGTGTAGAAGTCCACGATCTCGTCCAACAGTGGCCGGTTGGCCGCGGGCTAACAAGCCCGCGCTGTATTGATCTTTTCTTCAGACGTGAGGAGTGAGCGAGTACTCGTTGCCCTCGGGATCCGTGGCGTCGGCGGGCTCGCTCGGCGCCGGCGTGCGCAGGGCGGGGCGAAGGCGGTTGCGGCCGCGTTGGGGCTCCGTCGAGAGCAGGAACTCGATCGCCGGTCCGCGGGCCGAGGGGCTGCGCAGGCCGGTGATCTCCGCGTGGGTCGACGTCACCGGCCATCCGATCAACGCCGACCAGAAGGCGGCGAGGCGGGCCGGGTCGTGGGAATCGACGACGAGCGCGGCCAGTGCGCCCGTGTCGGCGTACTCGGGCCGGGGCTCGAGTACGCAGAACTCGTTGCCCTCAGGATCGGCGAGGACGACCCAGGGCACGTCACCCTGACCGACGTCCAGGAGGCGCGCACCGAGCATCCGGGCGTGCGCCACCACCTCACGCTGGCGGTCGAGGGTGCGGCTGGACAGGTCGAGGTGGAGCCGGTTCTTGTGCGTTTTGGCGGCCGTCTCGGGGACGAAGGCGAGGGCGAACTCGCAACCGTCGGTGTCCGGGGGCCGTACGACCGGGCCGTCCTGGCGCCAGCCGAGCAGCGCGGCCCAGAACCCGGCGAGGGCGAGGGGCCGCGCTGCGTCGACGGTGAGGCGATCGACGGTGAAGCTGTCGACCGGCCGGCTGGGCGTGCTCATGAGCCGACGGTAGCGGCGACCACCGACAGGAACCGGGGAAGCTTCCCCACTTTCCGGTTCTAGCGGGTGGCCAGCCGCAGCAAGGCCCAGAGTTGGGCGGCCAGGTCGTGGCCGCCCGAGGAGACGACGGCGGTCGGGGCGGCGCGGCCCCACAGCCAGAGGTAGACGTTGGCCGGGTCGCCGCTGACGAGTTCGTCGGCGGACTGGGCCTCCTCGGGCGAGCAGCGCCACGCGTCCATGGTTTCGGGGCCGGCGCGGGCGATCCAGCTGTGCCCGCCGGTCCGGATGCCGACGGTGCCGTGGCGGGTGCCGGTGAGGCCGAGCAGGGCGAGCTTGTGGCCGAAGTACAGGGTGAGGGCCTCGTCGACGCCGTCGGTGGCGAGGTCGGCGGGCACAGCCGGGTGGTCGACGCCGGCGGCGCGCTCGGCGTCGACGCGGTGGACGAGCGTTTCGTGGAGCGTGCGACGGCGCCAGAAGCCGTAGGTCGGGTCGGCAGCCCACCAGGTGGCCGCGTGGTCGGCCGGGTCGTGGGCGGCCAGTTCGGCGATCAGTACGTCGCGGCCCGAGGCGTAGTACTCCGCGACCGTTTCGTCCTGGCGCGGCATGCGCTGCCACTGCGCGGGCTTGTGGCCCTCGCGCAGCCAGCCGAGGGTGACGCGGTGGACGCTGCCGACGTGGCGCAGCAGCTCCCCCAGCGTCCAGCCGGGGGCCGTGGGCACCGGCGCCTCGGCCGACGCCGCGTGCGCCACCTCCCCCAGCACGCGCGCTTCGATCTCCAGCGCTTCGAGCAACCGGCCGTGGTCGACCGGACCGAGCTCACGCGACATGGGCTTGGCCGGAGATGGGCAGGCCGTGGACGAGCCGGCGGACCAGCTCGAGGAACAGACCGGTGGCGCGCAGCAGGTTCGCGGCCGACTCGGCCGTGACCTTTCCGGTGATGCCGGCCTCGGCGGCCGCGCGCGTGGCCGAGTTGGCCGCGAAGAAGGCAGACCACTCCTGCAGCTCCGGCGCCACGGCGTCGAGCAGCACCCAGCCGCTGGCGGGACGGCCGCGGCCCCGGCGTGGCCGACCGCGCACGGCGAGCACCGCGGCCGCACCGCGCAGAGCCGAGAGGTAGGCGCCGATGAACCGCTCGGCGGGATCACGTTCGTTTTCGGCGTCGGCCAGACCACGCTTGGCCTGGGCGAGCAGGGTGGCCGCCGCCGGGGGTGCCGGCGGGCGCAGCGACAGGGGCAGCTGGGGCTGCCCGGGGTCAGGGGACACGACCGAGACGGACATGACGACCCTCCTCCCGCTCGGGCGAGTCCGGCAGGTACCCGGCTGCGGGGCGCTTCCCCCGCCCCTCGCCGGGCACCTGCCGGTGAACACTCACCGGATGTCGAACGTCTGTTCGAACGATTTCCAGAGTAACCCCCGGTGCCGCGTTCTCTCAACCCCGCCGGTGGAATCCGGGGACGTGGTGCGGGACACGGTGCCGTTGGCGTGATCTCATAACCGGATGAGCTCCCTCGACCATCCCGCCGTCGCCAAGGTCACAGCCGCCCTGAGCGAAGCAGGCCAGCAGGCCGCCGCCGAGGGTGTGCGCGTGCTGCCGGCCGAGGTCCGCACCGCGGCCCAGGCCGGCGAAGCGCTCGGGGTCGAGGTCGGCGCGATCGCCAACAGCCTCGTGTTCCGCGCCCGCACGGCCGGTGGCGAGGAGACGGCCCTGCTCGCCCTGACCTCCGGCGCGCACCGAGCCGACCCGGCCCGCCTGGCCGCGCTCGCCGGCCTCGCCGAGGTGGGCAAGGCCGACGCGGACTTCGTGCGTGAGCACACCGGCCAGCCCATCGGCGGCGTCGCCCCCGTCGGGCACCCCCGGCGGCTCGTGACACTCGTGGACACGGCCCTGCGCGCGTACGACGAGGTGTGGGCCGCGGCCGGGCACCCGAAGTCGGTGTTCCCGACGACGTTCGACGGGCTCGTCGAGCTGACCGGGGGCACCCCGGGCGCGCTCGCGGCGGGAGTGGAGGATGGACAGCCGTGACCGCCATGTCCTCCGGGTGTTCCCGATACGTGCAGTTGTCCGCGGACGAGTTCCGCACACGCCTGCCCGAAGCCCTGGCCATCTACGTGAAGGCCATGCAGTACCCCGAAGGCACGGCCGAGCAGCGTGCGCCGATGTGGCTCACCCACGCGTTGCGCGAGGGCTGGCGCTGCGTGGCCGCCCTCGACGCCGACGACGTGCTGCTCGGCCTCGCCTACGGGTACAAGGGCCGCGCCGGGCAGTGGTGGCACGAGCAGGTGCGCCACGGCCTCACCCGCCGCTCCGGCCCCGAGGAGGCCGAGCGGTGGATGAGCGACTACTTCGAGCTCACCGAGATCCACGTGCGCCCCGAGAGCCAGGGCAAGCAGATCGGCGAGGATCTGCTGCGCCGGCTGCTCGATGGCGTCCCGAACGCCCACGTGCTGCTGTCCACGCCCGAAGGCACCAGCCGGGCGTGGAAGCTGTACCGGCGCACCGGCTTCCTCGACGTGCTGCGCGACTACCAGTTCACGGGCGACCCGCGTCCGTTCGCGATCCTCGGCCGTCCGCTGCCGCTCGACCCGAAGTAGGTTCCGGGCGCCAGTAGCCGACGGCCAGCGCCGCGGTCAGGAGAGCCGCGCCGCCCCAGGCCTGCGGGCTCAGGTGCTCGTGGAGGAAGGCGACGGACAGGATCGTCGCCGTGAGGGGTTCGAGCAGCGCCGAGAGCGCGCCGAGCACAGGGTGGGCCGTGGTGAGGCCCTTGAAGTACGCGGCGTACGCGAGCGCCGTCGGCACGACGCCGAAGTAGACGGCGACGAGCAGCACGTCGGACCGGGCGGGCAGTGCCATGCCCAGCGTGAGAGCGGCCGGGGCGAGCAGGAGGCCGCCGGTGAGGCAGCCGTACGCGGTGGTGGCCAGGGGGTCGTCGACCGGGCGCGTGGTAAGGACGGCGAACCCGGCGGCCGCAGCGAGGGCCAGGACGATGGCTGCTTTGGACGTTTCGACGTGCGGCTCCCAGGACAGCAGCACCAGGCCGATCAGCGAGCCGACGACCGACAGCACGGTCCAGGACCGCGGTGCCCGGCGCTTCCGGATCGCCGTGGCGATGGTGAGCATGACAGGCGCGGCGCCGATGGTGGTCATGGTCGCCGTGGCGACCGACCCGAGCGCGACGGCGGCGAAGTAGGTCGTCTGGAAGAACGCGAACAACGCGCCGACGACGAGCACGCGCCTGATTTGCGTGCGCGTTCGCGGAATCCCCTTGCCGGACAACGCGATCGCCGCCGCACCCCCCAGCAGCAACCGATACGCGGCGACGGCCAGCGGGTGCAACCCGGCGAGCTGCCCGAGCAACGACCCGGCCAACCCCCGGTCCCCCACAACACCCCGGCGACGACGAGCGCGACCGACCCGCGGGCGCGCTCGGACAGGACAACAGACATGGACAACGCTCCAGCGTCGAAGGATTTCGGACATCGACGACACGGGGCGGTTTTTCGTGCAGTTTCGTGCAGCACTGATCAGCCGCGGAGTCCTGTGGCGGACTCACGCGGCGGACACCACCCCGCTCAGCGCGCGGGGGGCGGGGTGACGAGGAAGATCCGGTGCACGGGCGGGAGTCTAGGGGCAGCGGCGATGGTGGGGCCATGGGTTTTGGGGTGGAGGAAGGGAAGACGGCACTTGTAGCCCTATTGCAAGGCCACCACCCGCGGCGGACATCCCCCGCCCTCCCCGAGGGGGCGCGCCCATGTCCATTCTATCGGCCCCCGCCGACAAAACCCGGCGTCGAGCCGATCTGGGGCCGAGCTGTCCACAACTCGAGGCAGCTGTGGACAACTCGGGAACTCGTTACTGTGCAAGGAGAAATCCGACCGGCTGAATAGGGAAGACCAGCGATCGTCCGGCCCTGAGCCAGCCGCCGAAGTCAGCTCGTCGAAACCAGCCGCTCCCACAGCGTGTTCAGCTCGAGGAAACCGACTGCTCCCGCACTTCGCGAACATGCGCGGAGTGCGGGAGCGGGGAAGCGACTCAGTTCAGCAAAGCCAGCTGCTCCCGCAACGTGTCCAGCCCCATCCCGCCCATCTCCAGCGCCCGCGTGTGGAACTGCTTGATGTCGAACGCGTCCCCCAGCCGCCGGCGAGCGTCGTCGCGGGCGGCGAGCCAGAGGCGTTCGCCGAGTTTGTACGCGGGGGCCTGGCCGGGCCAGCCGAGGTAGCGGTCGATCTCGTCGCGGACGTGGGCCTGGTCGGTGATGGTGCGCGTGAGCAGGAACTCCAGGCCGAGGTCCGGGGTCCAGCGCGATCCCTCGTGAAAGCCCGTGCCGCGCGGGATTTCCAGTTCCAGGTGCATGCCGAGGTCGACCACGACGCGGGCGGCGCGGAACAGCTGCTCCGAAAGCATCCCCAGCAGGTTGCCGTCGTCGGAGAGGTAGCCGAGTTCCTGCATGAGGCGCTCGGAATACAGTGCCCAGCCCTCGCCGTGGGCGGAGATGAAGGTCATGAGCCGCTGGTACTTGTTGAGTGACGCGGCCTGGTTGACAGCCGTCGCGATCTGCAGGTGGTGGCCCGGCACGCCCTCGTGGTACACAGTGGACACTTCGCGCCAGGTGGTGAACTCGTCCTTGTCCGCCGGCAGCGACCACCACATCCGACCCGGACGAGTGAAGTCCTCGCTCGGCCCGGTGTAGTACGCGCCGACGCCACCGCCCGGCGGGGCGATGCGGCACTCCAGCGCCATCAGCCGGTCGGGGATGTCGAAGTGCTTGCCGCGCAAGGACTTCAGGGCCTCGTCGGACAGCGACTGCATCCAGGCCTCGAACTGCGGACGCCCCTGAACGCGGTAGCGCGGGTCGGCGTCGAGCGCCGCGGCGGCTTCCGCGACGGACGCGCCCGGACGGATCCGCTCGGCCACCGCGCGCATCTCGGTGTCGATGCGGGCGAACTCGTGCCAGCCCCACTCGTACGCCTCGCGCAGATCCAGCTCGGCACCGATGAAGTAGCGCGACCACAGCCGGTAGACGTCCTCGCCCACGGCGTCCTTGGCCGGGGCCCTCGGCGCGAGCTCGGCGCGCAGGAAGCCCGCGAACTCCGCGAACGCCTCGTCGGCCGCGCGGGCGCCCGCCCGCAGGTCGCCGGACAACGCAGCACCCACCTCGCCGGCGCTGCCCACGAGCCCGGTGAAGAAGCTCGGCCCCTCGCCGAGGCCGGCGTAGGTCTCGCACTGCTCGGCGACTTTGCCCACCTGCCGCAGCGCCGACACGCGCCCCGCGTCGGCCGCGGTCAGCAGCGAAGCGCGCACCCCCGCGAGTGCGTCGGGCACCTTCTTCAGGCGGGCCGCGATGTCGGCCCACTGCTCGGGCGTGTCCATCGGCATCAGGTCGAACACCATGCGCAGGTCCTGCACCGGACTCGCGATCACGTTCAGCGCGGCGACGTCGAGGCCGGCGTCGTGGATCTCCACGTCCAGGCCCACGCGCTCGGTGAACACCGCCTTCGCGACCCGCTCCCCCGCGTCGGCGGGCTCGGCGGCGGTGACCTCCGCGAGCGCCTTCGCCGCGAGCGCGGCCCGGGCCGCGTGGCCGGCGGGCGAGTAGTCGGTGAGCTGGTCGTCGTACCCCGCGACGCCGAGCATGGTGGCAGCGACCGGGTCCACGGCCGCGTAATCGTCGACGTACCGGTCGGAAATCCCGTGCACGCTGTGTTCGGTGGAAGCCATGGGCCGAACCGTACCGGCCTGGGCCCTGCCGGGGGTACGGACTTACGCGCGCGCCGGCACGAGCCCGAGGCGCGTCACCACCTCGCGCGTGGCCTTGGAGCGGTTGAACGTGTAGAAGTGCAGATCCGGCACGCCTTCGGCGATCAGTTTCTCACCCAATTCGGTGACAGCGTCGATCCCGGCCGCGCGGAACGCCTTCGGGTCGTCCGAAAGGGGTTCCAGCCGGTCGAGCAGCCGCTGCGACGCGGGCGCGCCGGAGAGCTTGATCGTGGTGTGCAGGGTGCGCAGCGTGGTCAGCGGCATGATGCCGGGCAGCACCAGCGCGTCGCAGCCCGCGGCGGCCACGCGGTCGCGCAGCCGCAGGAAGTCCTCGGCCTCGAAAAACAGCTGTGCGATGGCGAAATCGGCCCCGGCGCGGAACTTCCGCACGAGGTACTTGGTGTCCGACTCCAGATCCGGCGACCGCGGGTGGCCGTAGGGGAACGCCGACACGCCGACGCAGAAGTCGCCCAGTGAGCGGATGAGCTCCACCAGCTCCTCGGCGTAGGTCAGGCCTTCGGGGTGCGGCACCCAGTCGCCGTAGACCTCGCCGGCCGGGTCGCCGCGCAGCGCGAGGATGTTGCGCACGCCGACGGCCGCGTACCAGCCGATCACGTTGCGCAGCTCCGACACCGAGTGGTCGACCGCGGTCAGGTGCGCCATCGGGCAGAGCGTGGTCTCGGTGGCGACGCGGGCGATGCTGCGGATCGTGCCGTCGCGGCTCGAGCCGCCCGCGCCGTAGGTGATCGACATGTACGCCGGGTCGAACGGCTCGAGCTCCCGGATGGAGCGCCACAGCACAGCCTCGTCGGCCTCGTCGCGGGGCGGGAAGAACTCGATGGAGAACCGGGGCCCGTCCCCCTGCAACCGCTCGATCACCGACGTCATGAAAGGACATGTTAGTGGGCGGAACCGGACGCTGGGAGCCGCGGCGCGTGGCCTTGGCCACGGGTACCGTCGGACTCGCACCCTCCGGCGAGGAGCCAGTCATGAGCCGCGAAGACGACACCGCCTGGGACGAAGACGTGCGAGTGGCCGTGTACCAGGCCTTCGCCGCCCACGGACGCGCGCCCACAGCACCGGAGCTGGCCGACGCGGCCCACGGTTCGCTCGCCGTGGCCAAGCAGGCGCTGCACCGCCTCGCCGACGCCCGCCACCTGGTCCTCGACGAGTGCGAGCACGTGGTGCTGGCCCACCCGTTCGCGGCGATTCCGCTGGGTTTCTCCGTGATGGGCGAGCGCACGCTGTGGTGGGGCGGCTGCGCGTGGGACTCGTTCGCGATCCCGCACCTGGTGCGCGCCGAGCCCGAAGTGCTGATCGCCACGCGCTGCCCGTGCTGCACTGAGCCCACGGCCCTCGTCGTGAGCCGCGAAGCGCCGCCGGAAGGGCCGCAGGTCGCCCATTTCCCCGTGCCGACGGCCCGGATGTGGGACGACGTGCGCCACACGTGTTCCGTGCAGCGCCTGTTCTGCGGCGAGTCCTGTGTGGACGAATGGACCGAGCGCACGGGGATGGAGAAGGGCGCCGTGCTCGACCTCCCGGCTCTGTGGCGCCTGGCCGAAGGCTGGTACGCCGGGCGGCTGGAGTACGGCTACCAGCGCCGGGAACCGGCCGAAGCCGCCGCGTACTTCACCGCCGCCGGGCTGCCCGGCGAGTTCTGGACCGGCTGAGCGGGCCTGACGTCGCGACTCACCCGTTCGACCGGGTGAGCCGAGACCGCGGGCGGTTTCCGGCCGCGCTCGCCTGGCCCCGGAGATCCCGCATCACGTCGGCGGGCGGGACCCGGCCGCCGATGCCCACCACCAGGACGACGCCAGGCCGGGGGGCCTGAGCACACGCGGGCCCACCGTGACCGGTGCGAGGGCGGTCAGCCGCATCCGGCGTCTCGTGCGCCACATCGGGGGCACCCGGCGCGACCGGCCGAGCCCGCGCCCCGGAGAATGGCGGCATGGACGCGCCCGGTTTCGACGACGATCTGCCTGCCCACGTCGAGCGTGCGCTGACCGCGTTCCTCGACCGTGCGGGCGACGAGATCGTGCGCACGGAGCCGAGCGTCGCGGCGGGCATCGACGTGCTGTCGGGCTTCGTGATGTGCGGCGGCAAGCGCATCCGGCCGACGTTCGCGTGGTGGGGCTGGCGCGGAGCCGGCGGGGCGGCCTCCGGGGAAGCCGCCGAGGGCGCGCTGCAGGTCGTGGCGAGCCTCGAGCTGATCCAGGCGTGTGCGCTGATCCACGACGACCTCATCGACTCCTCCGACTCGCGCCGCGGCAACCCGACCGTGCACGTCGCGTCGGCCAAGGTGCACGCCGACCACGGCTGGCTGGGATCGCCCGCGACGTTCGGGCTGGCCACGGCGGTGCTCGTCGGCGACCTCGCGCTCGCGTGGGCCGACGACATGTTCGCCGAGGCCCCGCTTCCCGCCCAGACGCTGGCGAAGGCCCGCCCGGCCTGGCGCGCCATGCGCACGGAGGTCCTCGCGGGCCAGTACCTCGACGTCCGCACGCAGGCCGTCGGCGACGCGTCGCCCGAGGCCGCGCTGCGCATCGACCGGCTGAAGACCGCCGCCTACACCGTGCAGCGCCCGCTGCACCTCGGCGCCGCCCTCGCCGGGGCCGACGACCGGCTCGTCGACACGCTGCTCGAGTTCGGCGGCGACGTCGGCGTGGCGTTCCAGCTGCGCGACGACCTGCTCGGCGTGTTCGGCGACCCGTCCGTGACCGGCAAGCCCGCGGGCGACGACCTGCGCGAGGGCAAGCGCACCCTGCTCGTAGCCCTGGGCCTGCAGCTGGCCGACGAGCGGGGCGACCGCACCGCCGCCAAGGTGATCGCCGGCGCCATCGGCAAGGCCGACCTGTCCAACACGGCCGTCGACGCCGTGCGCGAAGCCCTGACCGGCGTCGGCGCCGTCGACGCCGTGGAACACCGCATCGACGACCTCACCGCCTCGGCGATGGCCGCCCTCGAGCGCGCGCACCTGGCCGAGCCGGCTCCGGCCGCGCTGGCCGACCTCGTCGGCAAGGCGACGCGGCGGACCTCGTGACCAAGACCGTCTCCGGACCCACCGACCACGTGGTGGTGGTCGGAGCGGGGCTGGCCGGTCTTTCGGCGTCGCTGCACCTGCTCGGCGCGGGCCGCCGCGTGACGCTGCTGGAGCAGGGCAAGGTGCCGGGCGGGCGCGCCGGGCAGCAGGACTTCGGCGCCAACGCCGTGGACACCGGCGCGAGCGTGCTGACCATGCCGGAACTGGTGGAGGAGGCGCTGCACGCCGTCGGCGAATCGCTGGCGGACACGTTGCCGCTCACCCAGCTCGACCCCGCCTACCACGCCCGCTTCGCCGACGGCAGCACGCTCGCGCTGCGCACCGACGGCGACGCGATGGAGGCCGAGATCCGCGCGTTCGCCGGCCCCGCCGAGGCCGCCGGTTACCGCGCGCTGCGGCGCTGGCTCACCGACCTGTACGCGGCGCAGAAGGACCACTTCATCGGCGCCAACTTCGATTCACCGCTCGACCTCGCGCGCCCGGAGCTGGTGAAGCTCGCCGCGCTGGGCGGGTTCGGGCGGCTCGGCCCGAAAGTCGCGCGGTTCCTGCGCGACGAACGCGTGCGCCGGCTGTTCTCCTTCCAGGCGCTCTACGCCGGACTGGACCCGGCGCGGGCGCTCGGCGCGTACGGCGTGATCGCGTACATGGACACCGTCGGCGGCGTCTACTACCCGCGCGGCGGCATGGGCGCGGTCGCGCGCACGATGGCCGCGGCCGCTGCGAAAGCGGGCGCCGACCTGCGTTTCGGCACCGAAGCGGCGTGGCTGGAACGCGTGTCGTCGCGGGTGCGGGCCGTGCGCACCCGCTCGGGCGAGCGGATCGAGTGCGACGCGGTGGTGCTCGCCACCGAGCTCGGCACCGCGTACCGACTGCTGGGCGCCCGGCCCAGCCGGGTGCTTCCGCTGCGTTACTCGCCTTCGGCCGTGGTCCTGCACGGGCGCGCGAAACGGTCGTGGCCGCAGCTCGGGCACCACACGATCTTCTTCGGCCGCGCCTGGGACCGGACGTTCGCCGAGATCGTGCGCGAAGGCCGGCTGATGAGCGATCCCTCGCTGCTCGTCACACGTCCCACCGCGACGGAACCGGGGCTGGCGGGCGACGGCGGCGAGATCGTGTCGGTGCTCGCGCCCGCGCCGAACCTGCGCCGCGGCCGCATCGACTGGCCGCGCGTCGGCCCCGCCTACCGCGCGGAACTGCTGCGCACGCTGGAATCCCGCGGGCTCACGGGGTTCGCCGACGAGTTCACCGTCGACGAGGTCGTGACCCCCGCAGATTGGGCCGCGCGCGGAATGTCCGCGGGCACACCGTTCTCGCTGGCCCACACGTTCACCCAGACCGGCCCGTTCCGCCCCGCCAACCTCGTGCGGGCCGCGGGCAACGTGGTGCTCGCCGGCAGCGGCACCACCCCCGGCGTCGGCATCCCGCCGGTGCTGATCTCCGGACGTCTCGCCGCGGAAAGGATCACCGGCCGGTGACAGAACTGGACGCCGCCGGCATCTCGGACCCCGGCCTGCGCGCCGCGTACACCGAATGCCGCCGCATCAACGCCCACCACGGCCGCACGTTCTTCCTCGCCACCCGGCTCCTGCCGGCGCGCGCCCGGCCGGCCGCGCACGCGCTGTACGGCTTCGCGCGCATGGCCGACGAGCTCGTGGACAACCCCGAACCCGGCACCGATCCCAAGGCGGCACTGGACAACGTGGCCGGGATGGTCGACGAGGTCTACGACGGGGGCGCGCCCGCCGATCCGGTACTGGCCGCGCTCGCCGACACCGTGCGCCGCTACGGCATCCGGCGTGAGCTCGTGGACGCGTTCCTGCACTCGATGCGGATGGACCTCACCGTCACCGAGTACGCCACGTACGCGGATCTGGCGGAGTACGTCCACGGTTCGGCGTGTGTGATCGGGCTGCAGATGCTGCCGGTGTTCGGCACCATCGGTCCCTTGGCGGAAGCCGAACCCGGCGCCGCGGCGCTCGGGGAAGCGTTCCAGCTGACGAATTTCTTACGGGATATCGGCGAAGACCTCGACCGCGGCCGGCTTTACCTTCCGGCGGAAGAACTTTCGGTGTTCGGCGTGGATCGCGAACTGCTGGTGGAAGCACGACGGAGCGGGCTGCCCGACCCGCGCGTGCGGCGCGCGCTCGCCGTCGCGGTATCGCGCGCCCGCGCGGTGTACCGGCGCGCCGAAGCCGGAATTCCGTTGCTGCGTCCCGAATCCCGGCCCTGCGTGCGGACGGCGATCACGCTGTACGAAGGCATCCTCGACGAGATCGAAGCGCTGGACTACGACGTGCTCAACCGGCGCGCGGTCGTCGGCAAGGGCCGCCGGCTGGCCGTGGCGTTGCCGCAGCTGCTCACCGTGTGGGCCCGCGGCCGCGTGCGTAGGCTCTGAGCCATGACTTCCGCTTCGAACCGGCGGCTGCGAATCGGGCTCCAGCTCCAGCCGCAGCACGCCGACTACGACACCATCCGCCGCACCGCCTCGGCGGCCGAGGACATCGGCGCCGACATCGTCTTCAACTGGGACCACTTCTACCCGCTCTACGGCGATCCCGACGGCATGCACTTCGAGTGCTGGACCATGCTCGGCGCCTGGGCGGAGTCGACGTCCCGGGTCGAGATCGGCGCGCTGGTGACGTGCAACAGCTACCGCAACCCGGAGCTGCTCGCGGACATGGCCCGCACCGTCGACCACATCTCGGGCGGCCGGCTCATCCTCGGCATCGGCTCGGGCTGGTTCGAGAAGGACTACGACGAGTACGGCTACGAGTTCGGCACCGCCGGCGGACGCCTCGACAACCTCGCCGAGTCGCTGCCGCGCATCGAATCCCGCCTGGGCAAGCTGAACCCGGCGCCGACGCGCAAGATCCCCGTGCTCATCGGCGGTGGCGGCGAGAAGAAGACCCTCAAGCTCGTGGCCAAGCACGCCGACATCTGGCACGGCTTCGGCGACCCGGAGGTCGTCGAGCGCAAGGTGAAGATCCTCGACCAGCACTGCGCGGACCTCGGCCGCGACCCGCTCGAGATCGAGCGCTCCTGCGGTGTGCAGGGCGACCCGGACGAGCTCGGCCCGAAGCTCGTCGAGCTGGGCGTGAGCACGTTCACGGTGGGCGTCGGCGGTCCCGACTACGACCTCACGGCCCTCAAGAACTGGGTCGCCTGGCGCGACAAGCAGAACGGCTGACACGCGAAGTTCGCCGAAGGCCTCCTCGCGCGAGCGGGGAGGCCTTCGGGCGTTTCGGACAGAACCTTCGGACAGCGGACACGGCGGCCGCCGGCAGGCCGTGATCGATCACCCCGCGTGGTCGGACCGGCGCGGAGCGAATCAGGCGAAAGCCTAGAAAGCCATGGCCTGGGCGCGCCGCTTCACCTCGGTGCCGTGGCTCGTCCGCAGCGCGTTGACGGGTGTCATGCCCGGCAGCGTGTCGTCGGCCGCGAAGAGCCAGCGCAGCATCTCGGTGCGGCTGAACCCCGAGTCCGCGAGCACCGTGATGGTGCCCGCCAGGCCCTTGACCACTCCGTCTTTGACGAAGAAGTCACTGGGCACGCACAGGTCGCCTTTGCGGCGCACGGCGATCAGATGACCGTCGCGCAGCATCTGGCGCACTTTGTTGGACGAGATCCCGAGCACGGCCGCCACCTGATTCAGGGGAAGGACGGTGACAGCGGAGTCGAGGACGTCATCGGCGACAGGAATCCCACTCACACGTGACACTGTGCCACATTCGACCGCTTCCCCGACTGGTACGCACGGGTGACCCGCCGCCTCACCTCACCCGTGCGGGCGTGGTTCCGTACGATAGCCAGCCGTGACACGCACGCACCCCAGCCTCGTCGGCACGCTGCTCGAACGCCGCTACCGCGTGGACAGGCTGCTCGCCCAGGGCGGGATGTCGTCGGTCTACCGGGGGATGGACACCCGGCTGGACCGCGCGGTCGCGATCAAGATCATGGATCCCCGCTTCGCCGACGACCGCTCGTTCGTGGACCGTTTCGTGCGCGAAGCGCGTTCGGCCGCCCAGCTGCACCACCCGAACGTGGTGGCCGTGCACGACCAGGGCTTCGACGTCCCGCCCGGCGAGGACGCGGGGCTCGCGTTCCTCGTGATGGAGCTCGTGGACGGCGGGACGCTGCGCGACCTGCTGTCCGAGCAGGGCAAGCTCGACGTCGCGCTCGCGCTGAGCATCGCCGAGCCCGTGCTGTCGGCCCTGGCCGCCGCGCACGCCGCCGGGCTGGTGCACCGTGACGTGAAGCCCGAGAACGTGCTCATCGGCCGCAGCAGCGGCGCTCTGTCGGGCGGCGTGGTCAAGGTCGGCGACTTCGGCCTGGTGCGCGCGGTCGCCAGCGCGGGCACCACGAGCTCGAGCGTCATCCTGGGCACCGTCGCCTACCTCTCGCCCGAGCAGGTCACCACGGGCGTCACAGGGGCCCGCGGCGACGTGTACTCGGCCGGGATCCTGCTGTACGAGATGCTCACGGGCCAGGCGCCCTACACCGGCGATACGGCCCTGTCGGTCGCCTACCGGCACGTGAACGACGACGTGCCGCGCCCCAGCGAGCTGCGGCCCGACCTGCCGTCCGCGCTCGACGACCTCATCCTGCGCGCCACCCGCCGCGACTCCGAGCTGCGCCCGGCCGACGCCGGCGTGTTCCTGGCCGAGCTGCAGGCCGTGCGCACGGAGCTGGGCCTGCCGGTCGTGCCGGTGCCCGTGCCCCCGCCGCCGGACGGCGACCGCATGTCCGACACCGAGCGCACCATGCCGCGCATCCCGGTGACCGAGCAGACGATGCCGGTCTCGGGTCCGCAGGGCACGCGCGCGCTGACCCGGGCGGTCCCGGTCGGGGCGCCGCCGTCGCCGCCCGCGGGCCAGCCGATGCCGACGCAGCAGGTCGCGGTGCCCCCGCCGGCCACCCCGCCTCCGCCGCGGCGCCCGCGTCCGCCGGCCGACGAGCCGAAACCGCGCGACCGGCGGAAGATGTTCGCCCTGATCGCAGTGGGCGTGCTGGTGCTGGGCGGGCTGATCGGGGCGTTCGCCTTCATCCTCAGCGAGTCGGCGCCCACCACGTCGGCCGTGCCGAAGCTCGTGGGCCTGACGCAGGCCGAGGCCGGCGACAAACTGCGCGCGGCGAACCTGACGCCGCAGTACAGCCAGGAGTTCAGCAACACCGTGCCGGCCAACACCGTGGTCAAGGTGACGCCGGTCGAGGGCACGCAGCTGGAGAAGGACGCGAACGTGTCCGTCGTCGTGTCCAAGGGCAAGCCGGTGGTGCCGAACATCCAGGTCGGCACCTCGCTGGCCGACGCGACGAAGGCGATCCAGGGCCAGCAGCTCAACGTCACGCAGGGCACACCGGCGTTCAGCGACACCGCGCCCCAGGGCACCGTCGTGAGCGTGAGCCCCGCGGCCGGCACGCCGGTGAACATCGGCGGCCAGGTCACCGTGGTCCTGTCGAAGGGCCCGGAACCGCTCCCGCCGGTGCCCGACGTCACGGGCCGGCCGAAGGACGAGGCGTTCCAGCTGCTGCAGCAGGCCGGGTTCCAGCCGGTGGACGGCGGCGAGGAGTTCTCGCAGACGATCCCCGCCGGCGGCGTCACCCGGACGGACCCGCCGGCGAACACGCCGGGCAGCAAGCAGGTGAGGGTCTTCGTCTCCAACGCCGTGCAGGTGCCCGACGTGCGGTTCAAGCAGTTCGACGAGGCCGAGAAGATCCTCAAGCAGGCCGGGCTCGACGTCGACAAGCAGGGCGGCGGCGGTGGCCGCGGCCACGGTGGTGGCGGCTTCAACTTCGTCTTCCAGCAGGACCCGCAACCGGGTTCGCTGGTGCCGAAGGGCACGAAGGTGAAGATCCAGGGCTTCGGCGGATGATCGGCAACCGAGGCCGCGTCACGGGCGCCGTCGGCCCCGGCCTGATCGGTGAGGTGCTGCTCAGCGTCCGCGGCGGCACCGAGGCCTTGAACGCCTACGCGGCCGACCCCGAGGTGAGCTTCCCGACCGGCACTCAGGTCCTTGTGGTGGATTTCGAACCCCCGCGAACGGTTTACGTGGAACGGTGGCAACCGCTGAAGCCTTAGCGGCGTCGAAGAGCTACCAACAACCGAAAATCGGGCTGCGAGGGGTTACGGAAATCTGGCTGATCGTCGTGATCGCGGCGGTAGCCGTGATCCCCGGCTTCCAGACCGCGCGGCGGCTCTCGCTGGACACACGCGGCGTCAACCTGCAGGTGTCCTGCGTGACCAAGCAGGGCCTGCCCGTGACCGTGCGCGCGGTGGTGAACTGCATCGGGGCGACGGCAGTTTGAACCAAGACTGCCTCCATCGCCAACGCCGCCCGCCGCTTCCTCGACCAGCAGAAGGGCATGAACGACACCATCCACGAGCTGTTCTCGGGCCACCTGCGCTCGATCGTGGGCGGGCTGACCATCGAGGAGATGATCCACGACCGCGACGCCCTCACCGGCGAGGTCCGCCAGTCGTCGGCCACGGAGATGATCAAGCTGGGCCTGATCGTCGACTCGCTGCAGATCCAGGAGATCGACGACGAGTCCGGCTACATCAACAACCTGGGCAAGCCGCACGCCGCGGCCATCGCGGCCTCGGCCCGGATCGCCGAGGCGCAGCGCGACCAGGAGGCCACGCAGGCCGAGCAGGTGGCCGCCGCGCAGAAGGCGGGCGCGATGCGGGAGAGCCAGATCAAGCAGGCCGGCTACCAGGCCGAGGTCGACCAGGCCAAGGCGAAGGCGAAGGCGAGCCAGTCGGGCCCGCTGGCCGAGGCGACGGCGCGGCAGGAGGTCGTGGTCCAGGAGACGCGGGCAGCCGAGCTGGAGGCGGCGCCGGCCGAGCAGCGGCTGCAGTCGCAGGTCCGCAAGCCGGCCGACTCGAAGGCGTACGAGACGCGCACGACGGCCGACGCCGACCGCGACGCCCAGATCGCCCGCGCGCAGGCCGAGGCCAAGGAGACCGAGCTGCGGGCCGCGGCCGACGCGACGGGCGTGAAGACGGCCGCCGAGGCGGAGGCGCAGGCCACGAAGGCCCGGGCCGAGGCGCCGGCGGGGGCCACCCGCGCCACCGGTGAGGCCGAGGCGGCGGCCGCCCAGGCTCGCGGTCTGGCGGAGGCGGAAGCCGCGAAGGCGCGGGGTCTCGCGGAGGCCGAATCGGCCCGGGCTCGCGGTCTGGCGGAGGCCGAATCCATCAAGGCGCGGGCCGCGGCACTGGCGGAGAACCAGGAAGCTGTGGTAGCACAGCAGCTGGCCGAACGTTGGCCGGAAATCGTCGAGGCCGGCGCGAAGGCGTTCGGTAACGTCGACCACATGGTGGTCCTGAACGGCGCGGACGGGATGTCGGACATGTTCACCAAGGCGTTGTCGCTCGGCGGAACGGGCCTCGGCCTTGCCCGCCGGCTGATGGACGCCATGGGCAGCCCCTCGAAGCCTTCGGCCACCACGGGCTCGGAGCAGGCGCTGTCCAACGGCGACCTCTCCCCGCGCGAGTAGCCCATGAGCTTCTTCACGGACGGTCCTCGTGAACGCCCCCTGTTCCCCGTGCGGGAGCAGGAGCTGTTCGGCTACGAGGGCCGTCCGTGGATGGGCCCGCCGAACGACCACATCGTCCCGGCGCTCCTGCCGTGGGCGCGGCCGCTCGGCCGTTCCGAACGCACGATCGTCGCCCTGCGCGGCATCGAGGTCTGGCCGGAAGCCCTGACGCTGCGCCTGGCGGTGTACTCGCGAGACAGCCTGCAGGAGGGCCGCAGCGGCTCCCTCATCGACCACCGGCGGATCCCGGACTACAACGCGCTGCTCGTCGGCGTGCTGTACCCGGACGGGAGCCGGGGCAGCTCCGAGTCGATCTCGGTGCCGTCGGCTTCAGAGCCCGCGCAGCCGGTCCTGCGCGCCGTGGGTGGCGGCGGGACGCAGTTCCACCTGGACCACCAGATCTTCTTGTGGCCATTGCCGGGGGACGGGCCGTTCACGCTGGTGATCCAGTGGCTCGACCGGGACATCAAGGAAACGCACACGGAGCTGGACGGGGCGGCGATTCGGGCGGCGGCGGCCGACGCCGGGGAGTTGTGGCCGGGGCTGCCGAAGCGGCCGGGTCATGGGGTGGCGTTGCGGCGCGCGGCGACGGCGTTGGCGGGTGAGGGTGGGGCTCCTCCTTCGGCTTCGGCGGACGAGGGTGTCCCGCCGGTGCGGTCAGCCGGGTCCGCCGGGTCGCTGCCGCGCCGTTCCGGCACCGGTTCCGACAGCGGCGAACCCCTTCCCCTCGGCGACGCTGCCGCACCTGGCGAGCCCTTCCCCAACCGCAACGCCTTTGGCGCTGCCGAGGGCCGCGGCCCGGCAGCCGCACCCCGCGCCGCCGGCCCTACCTCCAGCAGCGGTTTCGACAGTGTGGCGACCACCCAGCCCGTGACCGCACCCGGCGAGCCTTCGCCTCCGCGGTCTCCCTCGGTGCTGCTCCCGCACTTGGCCGAAGCGTCTCTGCTCCCCCGCCGCAACGTCGCCCTCGGTCCCGACCGCCCGACGCAGCGTCCACCGGGCACGGCCGCGCCCCTCCCCCGACGCACCCCCAGCACCCGCGCCGACAGCACGCCCACCGCACACCCTCCGGCCGGCCTCGCCGCGCTGCTGGCGCAGTCCGCACTCCCGGCAGGAGCACCTGAGCAGCCACCTCAGTCACTCGGCGAGCCCGCACCGCTTCCCCCACGCAGCACCGACGTCGGCGACAGCCCCACGATCGCGCTGGCCATTCCCGAAGCAGCCGGGCCGCTGCCGCAACCGGCACCCCCGCGCACGGCCGGTGAAGGCTCGCCACTCCCCCAGCCGTCCCAGCCGCCGATCCCAGCCGCCGAGGCGCCCACCGTGGCGCGCCCCTTGCCGTTGCCGCAGCCGTCCCGGCCTGCGAAGCAGGAGAAGCCGGCCCGGGGTGGGTGGGCGCGGCGGCGGGGTGCGCGTGACCCGGGTGAGTGAAACCGCGGGTCGTTAGCGCCCGCGAAACACGGTGACCACCCTCCCGTCATGTCAAGGTGGTGTCGTGGGGCGCATCCCACTCCTGCCCAGCCGCACGAGGACGGTCGCGATGGTTCGTACCCCGCTCAGCCCGCTCGACGTCGCGTTCCTGTGTCTTGAAAGCGAAACCGCGCCGATGCACATGGGTGCGGTACTGGTGTTCACCTCTCGCGGGCGAGCCGACGGCGCGGAGCTCGCGGCACTGCTCGCGTCGCGCGCGGAGAAAATGCCTCAGCTGCGCCGAAAAATGCGCACCGAGCTGTTTCCGCCCGGTTCAGCGACTTGGTCGGATGATCCGGATTTCGTTGCGGCGCACCACATCCACCACCACGAGCTGAGCACGCTGTACGACCCCGACCCGCTCACGGACTTCGCCGCGCAGTGGATCGCCGAGCCACTCGACACGAGCCGTCCGTTGTGGGATCTGACCGTGGTGACCGGACTGCCCCAGGGTGGTTTCGCCGTGTTGCTCAAGCTGCACCACGCCCTCACTGACGGCGAAGGCGCGTACGCGGTGACCGTCGGGCTGCTCGACGGCCTGGCCGTTGCGGACCGCACCCTCGCCCGTGCGTCCGGACCGGCGCCGATCCCGCGGCCACGTTCGGCGCTGCACAGCGTGAAAGACAGCGTGAAAGACACCCTCGCGCACGCCGGGCAGACGGCCGGGATCGCGACGTCGCTCGTCCGCGCGGCGCGGCCGCCCCTGTCGCCCGTGTCGGCGCCCCCGTCGGCCGAACGGCGCCTGGGGTTCGTGCGGCTGCCCACCGCCGACATCCGCCGCATCCGCCGCGCGCACGGCGGCACGGGCAACGACGTCGCGCTCGCCGTGCTGGCCGGCGCGCTGCGCGAGTGGCTGGTCAACCGCGGCAAACGCGCCGACGGGCGCACGCTGCGAGCGCTGATCCCGGTGAGCGTGCGCGGCCGTTCGGGCGGTCAGGTCGGCGGCAACAAACTGTCCGGCTACCTGTGCGACCTGCCGATCGGCGAGGACGACCCCGTCGAGCGCCTGAGCCTGGTGCGCCGCGCGATGACCCGCAACAAGGCCGCCGGCCCGGCCCGCGGCGCCGGCGCGTTCCCGCTGCTCGCCGACCGCGTGCCCACGGTGCTGCACCGCCTCGGCACCAAAACGGCCGGGCTGGCCGCGCCGCTGCTGTTCGACCTGGTCGTGACCACCGTGCCCCTGCCGGCCGCGCGCCTCACCCTCGCGGGCGCGCCCCTGGCTCAGGTGTACCCCTTTGTGCCGCTGGCCCCGCGCCACGCCGTGGGCATCGCCGTCGCCACCTACCGCGACGGCGTCCACATCGGACTCCAGGCGAACGCCGAGGCCGTCCCCGACCTCGGCGGCCTGCGCGACGCGGTGCTGAAGTCCACCGCGGTGCTGCTGAACACCGTTTAGGGACTCAGCCCCGCAGCATCTCCGCCACGAGGAACGCCAGCTCGAGCGACTGCTGAGTGTTCAGCCGCGGGTCGCAGGCGGTTTCGTAGCGGCCGGAGAGGTCGACGTCGGAGATTTCCTGGGCGCCGCCGAGGCATTCGGTGACGTCTTCGCCCGTGAGTTCCACGTGGATGCCGCCCGGGTAGGTGCCGAGCTTGTGGTGCACCTCGAAGAAGCCCTGCACCTCGTCGACGATGCGGTCGAAGTGGCGGGTCTTGTAGCCGGTGGATGACTCGTGCGTGTTGCCGTGCATCGGGTCGCACTGCCAGATGACCTTGTGGCCCGAGGCCTCGACCTTCTCGACGATCGCGGGCAGCACCTCGCGGACCTTGCCATTGCCCATGCGCGAGATGAGCGTGAGCCGGCCCTCCTCGTGGCGCGGGTCGAGGCGCTCGACGTACTCCAGCGCCTGCTCGGGCGTGGTCGTCGGGCCGATCTTGAGGCCGATCGGGTTGGACAGCAGCTCCGCGAACGCGATGTGCGCGCCGTCGAGCTGGCGGGTGCGCTCGCCGATCCACAGGAAGTGCGAGGACAGGTTGTACAGCTTGGGGTTGGCCGCGTCGGCGTTGTCCAGGCGCAGCAGGGCGCGCTCGTAGTCGAGCAGCAGGGCCTCGTGGCTGGCGAAGATCTCGGTGGACTGCAGCGACGTGTCGGTGACGCCGCAGGCGTTCATGAACCGCAGGCCGCGGTCGATCTCGTTGGCCAGTGCCTCGAAGCGCTGCGCCGCCGGGGAGGCCGACACGAAGTCCTTGTTCCAGTCGTGCACCTGGTGCAGGTCGGCCATACCGGCGCCGGTGAGGGCGCGGACCAGGTTCATGGCGGCACCCGCGTTGGCGTACGCGCGGATCATGCGGCCCGGGTCGGGCACGCGCAGCTCGGGCTTGGGCACCAGCGAGTTGATGATGTCGCCGCGGTACACGGGCAGGCCCAGCGCGTCGGTGGCCGCCGAACGGGGCTTGGCGTACTGGCCGGCGATGCGGCCCATCTTCACCACGGGAAGGCTCGCGCCGTAGGTGAGGACCACGGCCATCTGCAGCAGCGTGCGCAGGTTGGCGCGGATGTGGGGCTCGGTGTTGGACTCGAACGTCTCGGCGCAGTCGCCGCCCTGCAGCAGGAAGGCTTCGCCGCGCGCGACCATCGCGAGCCGGCTCTGCAGCCGGTCGATCTCGGCCGGCACGGTGATCGGCGGCACGCTCTCCAGCACGCCCCGGACGCGCTTGGCCAGCTCGACGTCAGGCCACTCGGGCTGCTGGGCGGCGGGCAGGGCCAGGGCCGCGTCGAGGCGCGAACGCAGCTCGGGCGGAAGCGGCGGGAGCTCGGGAAGCGTGTCGACGGGAACGTCCACTGTCCAGTTCACGGCTCCCAGGATAAGGTTCGCCGCCCGCGTGGTTCCGGGAGGGCGGCGCGGGTCACACGTCCGGTTCGTCCTGGCAGGTACAGCGCGACGGGCCGGCGTGACGAGAAATCTGCTTCACGTTTCGCTCGCCGCCGAGAGCGGGCTCCGGGAGAACGGGGACCCGTCCGCCCGGAGCTGGGCCTCAGCTGCGCACCGTCAGCTTCTCGATCGAGCCCGACGGCTTTCCCGTACTCGGCGACGTGCCGTGGTTGGCGATGTACACGTCGTCGCCGTCGATCGCGAGGCCGGTGGCCTGGGCCAGGGCGGCGGACGCGAGCACGGTCTTCTCGCCGTTCTTCTCGATCCGCGTCAGCACGCCGTCCGAGGCGCGGCGATGCCGTCCTTGGCGAAGGTCACCACGAGCAGCCGGCCCTCTCGACGGTCAGCGGAGACCACCGTGTGTGCCGGGAAGTTCACCCGCGCCAGGTCACCGGTGAAAAACAGGCCCCCAGCGCGCCATTGCGCTGGGGGCCTGCAGAACGTGGGGCCTGCAGAACGTGGGGCCCGGAGGACGAGGGGTCAGACCACCGCGAGCGGCAACGCCGTCGGGTGCACCGGCGCCGGCAGGTCCGAGTCGCCCATGAGGAACGCGTCCACGGCGTTGGCCACAGACCGCCCCTCGGCAATGGCCCACACCACCAGCGACGCGCCGCGGTGGGCGTCGCCGCAGACGAACACGCCCGGCGTCCCGGTCTGCCAGTCGGCGCCGCACGACAAAGTGCCGCGCCGCGTCAGGGAAAGGCCGAGACCGTCGAGCAGCGGCATCCGCTCCACGCCCTCGAAGCCGATCGCCAGGAGCACCAGGTCGGCGGGCAGCACCTCGACCTCGTCGCTGGTCGGCACGACCTCGCGCCGGCCCGTCTCCGGGTCCTTCATCACGCGGACCTGCTGCAGCTCGAGGGCCTTGACGTTGCCGGCGCCGTCGTCGACGAACCGCTTCACGGCCACGGCGAACTTGCGCTCGCCGGCCTCCTCGTGCGCCGGGTAGGTGCGCAGGATGTAGGGCCACGTCGGCCACGGCGAGCGGTCGTCGTCGCGGCTCGTCGGCGGCACGGGGTACTGGTCCAGCTGCGTCACCGACAGCGCGCCCTGGCGGGTGGCCGTGCCGTAGGAGTCGGCGCCGGTGTCGCCACCGCCGATCACGACCACGTGCTTGCCGGCCGCGTCGATCGGCGACGGGCCGTCGCCCTCCACGAACCGGTTGGCGGGCACGAGGTGCTCCATCGCGAGGTGGACACCACGCAGCTCCCGGCCCGGCGTGGTCTGGTCGTCGCGGCCGCGCAGCGCGCCCACGGCGAGCACCACGGCGTCGTACTGCGAGCGCAGGTCCTCCACCGTCAGGTCCACGCCGACCTCGCAGCCGGTGACGAACCGTGTGCCTTCCTTGCGCAGCTGCGAGAGGCGCCGGTCGAGGACCTTCTTCTCCATCTTGAACTCGGGGATGCCGTAGCGCAGCAGGCCGCCGAGGCGGTCGTCGCGCTCGAACACCGTGACCTCGTGGCCCGCGCGGGTGAGCTGCTGCGCGGCGGCGAGCCCGGCCGGCCCGGAGCCGACCACGGCAACGCGGCGGCCCGAGGACACCTCCGACACCTGCGGCTGCACGTATCCGGATTCCCACGACTGGTCGGCGATCGTCGCCTCCACCCGCTTGATGGCCACCGGCCCGCCCGACAGCGGCGAGATCGACAGCACGCAGCCGGCCTCGCACGGCGCCGGGCACAGCTTCCCGGTGAACTCTGGGAAGTTGTTGGTGGCGTGCAGCCGGTCGCTCGCCGCGGCCCAGTCGCCGCGGCGGACGAGGTCGTTCCACTCCGGGATCAGGTTGCCGAGCGGGCAACCCGAGCCACCGGAGTGGCAGAACGGGATGCCGCAGTCCATGCAGCGCGAGGCCTGCGTGCGCACGGTTTCGTTGCGCTGCGCCGGTTCGACGTCGGCGTAGACCTCGCCCCAGGAGGCGAGACGGTCCTCTTTGGACCTCTTCTTCGGCTCTTCGCGCCGGTTCTTCATGAAACCCGCTGGGTCAGCCACGAGCGGCCTCTGTTTCCCGCGGGATACCCGCACCCAGTCGGCCGTCGTGGCCGGTTGCACGATTATCAGCCACGAGCGGCCTCCATGATCGCTTCGTCGACGTCGCGGCCGTCAGCGCGAGCTGCCTTCGCCGCGTCGAGGACCCGCTGGTAGTCGCGCGGCATCACCTTGGTGAAGGCCGCCGAACGCCGCGTCCAGTCGCCGAGGAGCGACGCGGCCACCGCCGAGCGGGTCAGGTCGTGGTGCTGCTGCACGATCTGCTTGAGCCACGCCAGGTCCTCGGAACCCGGCACGGACAGATCCACCATGTCACCGTTGACCTTGGCGCGGTCGAGGTCGAGCAGGTACGCGGTGCCGCCGGACATGCCGGCCGCGAGGTTGCGGCCCGTCGGGCCGAGCACCACGGCGCAGCCGCCGGTCATGTACTCGAAGGCGTGGTCGCCGACGCCCTCGGCGACGACCGTGGCGCCGGAGTTGCGCACGCAGAAGCGTTCGCCCACCTGGCCCCGCAGGAACATCTCGCCGGCCGTGGCGCCGTACGCCAGCGTGTTGCCCGCGATCGTCTGGCGCTCGGCGGCGAACACCGCTTCGGGGTCGGGCCGCACGATGATGCGGCCGCCCGACAAGCCCTTGCCGACGTAGTCGTTGGCGTCGCCGACCATGTCGAGCGTGATGCCGCGCGGGAGGAACGCGCCCAGCGACTGCCCGGCCGAACCGGTGAGCAGCACGTGGATCGTGTCCTCGGGCAGGCCTTCACCGCCGTAGCGGCGGGTGATCTCCGAGCCCAGCAGCGTGCCGACGGTGCGGTTCACGTTGCGCACCGGCAGCTCGAGGCGCACCGGGTGCGCGTCTTCCAGCGCCGCCTCGGCGAGCTGGATGAGCGTGCGGTCCAGAGCGTGCTCCAGGCCGTGGTCCTGCGCCCGTACGCGCCGCTTCGCCCCGCCGTACGGAGTTTCGGTCGGCACCTCGAAGATCGGCTTCAGGTCGAGCCCGGCCGCCTTCCAGTGCGCCTGCGCCTCGGCCGTGTCGAGCACCTCGGCATGCCCGATGGCCTCGTCGAGCGTGCGGAAACCCAGCTGTGCCAGCGTTTCCCGCACCTCCTCGGCCACGAACTCGAAGAACTTCACGACGTGCTCGACCTGGCCGGTGTACCGCTTGCGCAGCTCGGGGCTCTGCGTCGCGACGCCGACCGGGCACGTGTCGAGGTGGCACACGCGCATCATCACGCAGCCCGCGACGACGAGGGGGGCCGTCGCGAAGCCGTACTCCTCGGCGCCGAGCAGCGCCGCGATCACCACGTCGCGCCCGGTCTTCATGGCGCCGTCGACCTGCACGGTGATGCGGTCGCGCAAACCGTTGAGCAGCAACGTCTGCTGGGTCTCGGCGAGGCCGATCTCCCACGGCGTGCCGGCGTGCTTGAGCGAGTTCATCGGCGAGGCGCCGGTGCCGCCGTCGTGCCCGGAGATGAGCACCACGTCGGCGTGGGCCTTGGAAACGCCGGCCGCGACCGTGCCGACCCCGAGCGAGGACACCAACTTCACGTGGACGCGGGCCTGCTCGTTGGCGTTCTTGAGGTCGTGGATCAGCTGCGCCAGGTCCTCGATGGAGTAGATGTCGTGGTGCGGCGGCGGCGAGATCAACCCGACGCCGGGCGTCGAATGCCGCGTGCGCGCGATCCACGGGTACACCTTGTTCGGCGGCAACTGGCCACCTTCACCCGGCTTCGCGCCCTGCGCCATCTTGATCTGGATGTCGCTGGCGTTCACGAGGTACTCGCTCGTGACGCCGAACCGGCCACTCGCGACCTGCTTGATCGCGCTGCGGCGCTCGGAGTCGTAGAGGCGCTCCGGGTCCTCGCCGCCTTCACCGGTGTTGGAGCGCCCGCCGATGCGGTTCATCGCGATGGCGAGCGTCTCGTGGGCCTCGGCCGAGATCGAGCCGTAGGACATGGCGCCGGTGTTGAAGCGCTTGAGGATCGCCGCGGCGGGCTCCACCTCGTCGAGCGGCACGGGCTCGCGCACGCTGTCGCGGAACTTGAACAGCCCGCGCAGCGCGCCGCCCTCGCGGTAGAGGCGGTGCACCTCTTCGGTGTAGGAGCGGTACACCTCTTCGCGCCCGGTCTTCGACGCGTGCTGCAGCAGGAACACCGTCTCCGGGGTGAACAGGTGCAGCTCGCCCTCGCGGCGGTAGGCGTACTCGCCGCCGGTGTCGAGTCCACGGTGGACACGGTCGGTCGGGTTGTCCGGGTAGGCGCGGCGGTGGCGCACCGCGACCTCCTCGGCCAACACGTCGAGCCCCACGCCGCCGAGCTTCGACGACGTACCGGTGAAGTACTCGTCGAGCAGGTCCTGGCTCAGGCCGAGCGACTCGAACACCTGCGCCGCCGTGTACGCGCCGACGGTGGAGATGCCCATCTTCGACATGATCTTCAGGACGCCCTTCACGAGCGCCTGCACGTAGTTGCGGATCGCCTTGCCCGACTCGATCCCCGTGACCGCGCCCTGGGCGATCATGTCCTCGATCGTCTCGAACGCGAGGTACGGGTTCACCGCGGCGGCGCCGTAGCCCAGCAGCACGGCGATGTGGTGCACCTCGCGCGCGTCGCCCGTCTCCACGACGAGCGCGACGCGCAGGCGTTCCTTGGTGCGCACCAGGTGGTGGTGCACGGCGGAGACCAGCAGCAGCGACGGGATCGGCGCCATCCGGTGGTCGGAGTCGCGGTCGGACAGCACGAGCGTGCGCGCCCCGGCGGCGATCGCCTCCGACGCCTCACGGCGTACTCGCTCGATCGCGGCGGCCAGCGCCTCGGCCCCGCCGTCCACTTCGAACAGTCCGGAAAGGACACTGCACGCGAAGCCCGGCAGGTCGCCGTCGTCGTTGACGTGGATGAGCTTGGCGAGCTCGTCGTTGTCGATGACGGGGTACGGCAGGTTCAGGTGCCGGCACGACGCGGGGCCGGGCGCGAGCAGGTTGCGCTCCGGGCCCATGATGCGCGCCATCGAGGTCACAAGCTCTTCGCGGATCGCATCGAGCGGTGGGTTGGTGACCTGCGCGAAGTTCTGCTTGAAATACTCGTACAGCAGCCGCGAACGCTTCGACAGCACGGCGACCGGGGTGTCGGTGCCCATCGAACCGATCGGCTCGGCGCCCTTGGCGGCCATCGGCGCCAGCAGGATCTTGAGCTCTTCCTCGGTGTAGCCGAAGGCGAGCTGGCGGCGCAGCACGGAGTCGTGGCTCTGCACCACGTGGTCGCGGTCGGGCAGCTCGGCCAGCTTCAGCAGCCCGGCGTGCAGCCAGCCCTCGTACGGCTGTTCCGCGGCCAGCGCCGACTTCACCTCGTCGTCGGAGACGATCCGGCCGGCCTCGGTGTCCACGAGGAACATCCGGCCCGGCTTGAGGCGGCCCTTCGCCACGACGTCGCCGGGGGCCACGTCGAGCACGCCGGCCTCGCTGGCGAGGACCACGCGACCGTCGACCGTCTGCCACCAGCGCGCCGGACGCAGGCCGTTGCGGTCGAGGACCGCGCCGACCAGCGTGCCGTCGGTGAACGTGACACAGGCCGGGCCGTCCCACGGCTCGATCAGGCTCGCGTGGAACTGGTAGAACGCGCGCCGCGCCGGGTCCATTGTCGCGTGGTTCTCCCACGCCTCCGGGATCATCATCAGGACGGCGTGCGGCAGCGACCGGCCACCGAGGTGCAGCAGCTCCAGCACCTCGTCGAACGACGCCGAATCCGACGCCTCGGGCGAGCAGATCGGGAACAGCCGCGTGAGGTCGCCCGGGATCAGGTCGGACTCCAGCAGCGCCTCGCGGGCGCGCATGCGGTTGCGGTTGCCGCGCACGGTGTTGATCTCGCCGTTGTGCGCCACGAACCGGAACGGGTGCGCGAGCGGCCACGACGGGAACGTGTTGGTGGAGAACCGCGAGTGCACCAGGGCGATCGCGCTCTCGAGCCGCTCGTCGGTGAGGTCGGTGAAGAACGCGGGCAGCTGCGCGGTGGTGAGCATGCCTTTGTAGACGATCGTGCGCGCCGACAGCGACGGGAAGTACGTGCCGCAGTCCGAGGCCACGCTCTCGTGCTCCACGCGCTTGCGCAGGCAGAAGACCAGCCGTTCGAGCTCCAGCCCGGCTTCCCCGCCCGGCGACGCGACGAACAGCATGGCGAAGTGCGGCATCACCGAACGCGCCGTGGGACCGATTCCGGCCCGGTCCGCGTCGACGGGGACCTCGCGCCAGCCGAGGACCTCGAGGCCCTCCTCGGCGGCGATGCGTTCGGCCAGCCCGACGGCCTTGCGGCGCTGCTCGGCGTCGCCGGGCAGGAACGCGATACCGGCCGCGTAGGCACCCGCTCGAGGCAGGGCGAAGCCGGCTTCGGCGCGCAGCAGCTCGTCGGGCAGCTGCAGCAGGATGCCCGCGCCGTCACCACTCGTGGGTTCGGCGCCCGCGGCGCCACGGTGCTCGAGGTTCGCCAGCGCGGTCAGCCCGTCGGCGACGATGCCGTGGGAGCGGCGCCCTTTGATGTCGGCCACCATGGCCACACCGCAGGAGTCCAGCTCGGTCGCCGGGTCGTAGAGACCCTGCTTGCCGGGAATGGCGGAGAAGATCATGGAAAAGGGACCTCCTTCGTCGTCTACGTGCGAGGCCGGCGGACCGGCCGTGGGAAGCGCACGGGACGACGATGGCCCGCTTGTTAGCGCGACTTTAACACCTGGGAAACACCGGAGCAGCACCTCAGAGCGCCCCGGACGGCGGTGAACGGTAACGATCTGGCTGCGCGGAACGACGTAATTCCTGATGACACCCAGGTCGTTCGCTTAGCTAACTATCGGATCTGGGCGGTTGCCGTCAAGTGTAACCGGGCTTTTACGCATCCGGCCTGACACAGCCGTTTCCGGCCGTTTTCCTGGGGTCTGCCCGGCTCGCGCGACCACCTGTGTGACCGATGCCGCTCGCCGGTGAAACGTGTTAGCGTCCGCCGCATGATCCTCGATCGGTTCCGCGTCACGGACAAGGTCGCGGTGGTCACCGGCGCCGGTCGCGGCATCGGCGCGGCCACCGCCGTGGCGCTCGCCGAGGCGGGCGCCGACGTGGTCATCGCCTCGCGCACCGAGTCCCAGCTGAACGAGGTGGCCGCCGGCGTGGCCGCGGCCGGGCGCCGTGCGCACGTGGTGACGGCCGACCTGTCCGACCCGGCGGCGGCCGGCGCGCTGGCTTCGGAAGCCCTGGCCGCTTTCGGACGGCTTGACATCGTCGTCAACAACGTCGGCGGCACGTACCCGAGGCCGTTCACCGAGTCGACGACGGACTTCCTCGAGGAAGCGTTCCGGTTCAACGTCGCGACCGCCCACGCACTGACCGTCGCCGCGACCCCGGCACTGCTCGAAAGCGGCGGTGCGGTCGTCAACATCTCGTCGATCATGGGCCGCGTGCAGGGCCGCGGCTTTCTCGCCTACGGCACGGCGAAGGCCGCGCTGTCGCACTACACGCGGCTGGCCGCCGTGGACCTCGCGCCGAAGGTGCGCGTGAACGCCATCTGCGTCGGCTCGGTGCTCACGTCGGCACTGGAACTGGTGGCGGGCAACGAAGAGATCCGCGTGAAGATGGAGAACGCGACCCCGCTGCAGCGCATCGGTTCCGCGGAGGACGTGGCTTCGGCGGTGCTGTACCTGGCTTCGCCGGCCGGCGCGTACGTGACGGGCAAGGTGCTCGAAGTGGACGGTGGGCTCCAGGCGCCGAACCTCGAGCTCGGGCTGCCGGACCTCTGATCGTCCTTTGTAGACACTTGTCCTATTTGTCGGATTTCGATTTCCTATCCGGTGGATTTCCCGAAACACCCCACGCTGGGTGATCACTTCCTGCCATAGTGTTCGTCGACCGACGATCACGGGGAGGGAATCGGTGTCGGACTTCGACGTACACACCGACGTCATGCGCGAGTACGCGGACGTCGTCGACGGGCTGCACGCCCAGGTCGGCAAGATCAAGGACTACATGCGCACCACCGCGTGCGACAAGTCGGGCTTCACCGGCCTGTTCGCTTTGCTGCAGCCCGTGGTGGACCTGGTGGGCAACCTCTACGGCAGCACCCTCGACTTCGGCGACAACCGGCTCACCTCGCTGAGCCAGGGCGTCCGCTCCGCCGCCGACTCCTACGACCACCACGACGGCCAGGTCGCCGCGGTCCTCAAGGAGTTCGGCATCGCGATCGACGAGGTCGGCGCGAAATGACCACCCACCACTGACTCCGACCACCACCGAGGGGGAACGACATGGCCAGGCACAGCCACCCGGGCGGGTCCGGCGGAACGACGCACCACACGCCGACGCACCCTGCCCCGCCGCAGCAAGGGCACCCGAACACACCGCCACAGCACCCGAGCACACCTCCGAATCGGCCGGGTTCGCCGCCGCAGCAGCACACCCCCGGCCCTCCGGCCGGAGGACACAGTGGCTCACCCCAACCACACGGTGAAGAGGATGGTCCTCGCGTAGCTCCCGGAGGTGGTGGTCCGTGGCCCCCGCCCAACCCTCCCCACGGCGGTTCCGGCGGTCCGCCCAACCCTCCTGGTCCCGGCGGGCACGGCGGATCCGGCGGTCCGCCTCCGGAACCGCCCGACGATGACGATGATGAAGAGGAAAAGCCTAAGAAGAAGAAAGAAGAGGACGAAGACGACGACTCGGACGACGACGACTCCGACGACGGGGGCGATTCCCCGTCGTCGTCCGGCGGGGATCCCGGCGCCGCGCCGGCAACGTCGCCGAGCGGGTTCGACGAGGGCAGCTCGATCAGCGAACAGCTCCAGCCGCCCGAGGACACGTCCGGCGAGGACATCCAGGACCTCGTCAAGGAAGCCGGCGTGGAGGTCATGGCGGTCGAGTGGATCTTCCAGCAGATCACCGGCCAGACGCTCACGCAGATGTTCATCGAGCCGATCACGGGTGACTTCTCGAAGATCTCCGCCGACGCCGAGGCGTGGCGCAACATCGCCGAGGCGATGAAGGCGTTCTCGACCGTGATGGTGGGGAACGAGAAGATCCTCGGCGACAGCTGGTCGGGCCCGGCATCACTGGCGCACAAGGCGTACGTGGACCTCGGGTGGCGTGCGGGGCTGGCCGCGGAGGCCGGGATCGCGGAGCTGATCGCCAAGGGGTTCGAGCTGCTGTCGGACACGTCGCAGAAGCTGGCGGCCAAGGCGCTCGACCTGTTGAAGAGCCTGATCGACCGGCTGCTGGTGATGGCGGCCGAGGCGTGCGTGCCGATCGCGGGGTGGATCGCCGACGCGATCACCGGGCTGTCGGAGATCCTGCCGCTCATCAACTCGCTGATCTCGATCATCGACATGATCAAGGACATCGTGCAGAAGGTCGGCGACCTGTGGAACTCGGTGAAGGACATCGGGTCGCAGCTCGCGAAGATCAAGGACGTCGGCAGCGTCTCCGACGTGATCGACATCGGCAAGGGCATCGCGGGCGACGTCGGCGACATCAAGGACAACGCCTCCGGTATCGCCGGCGACGTGGGCGACATCAAGGACTCCGTGAAGGACGGCGTCGAGGAGTCCCGCGGCAACCACGAGGACAACAAGGACTACTGGGACAGCCGCAAGAGCAGCCGGACCCCGGCGCACTCCGGCAGCGGCCGGATCAGCGGCCGCATCGACGACTGAGAGGACCCGCCGTCATGTCACGGCCCACCCCCGCGCAGGACGCGTGGAAGACGCCGGAGATCCGCGAGGCGGAATCGGCGCTCGACAGCACCGTGAGCAAGTCGCGGCAGTTGCTGAAGGACCTCGAGAAGATCCGCCTGAAGCCGCTGCCGCAGACCGACTCCCCCGAACGCATCGAGGCGCTCAAGACCGCCGCGTCGAAGCCCGACGCCCCGGCTGCGCTGCGCCTGGTCAAGCGCAAGGTCGACGCGGGCGAGCTGACGTGGAAGGACGTCGCGTCCGGCAAGGCCTTCGCCGACCCCGAGGTGCGTGCCCTGGCCGACGCCAAGCTCGGCGACGCGAAGGACATGTACGAGGAGATGCAGGAGGGCTTGTCGCCCGAGGAGGTCCTCGAAGCCCGCACAGGCTCGCGCGACTTCCTCGCCGACTCGAACCGCTCGACCTACCCGGCCGCCGCGGAGGAGCCGAAGGGCTTCTCGACGGACGACCCGCTGGCGAGCAGCGCTTCACCGTCGAGCCCGGCTCCGCCGCCGCCCGGCCGCCACAGCGCTCCCCCGCCGGACGACGACTTCGCCGACCCGCTGGCCGACCGCAAACCGCCGGCACCGCCCGCGCCTCCGGCACCGCCTTCGCCGCCTTCGCCCGGGCCGGACCAGGGCCGGCACACCGCACCCCGGCACGAGGACCCGCGCTCGCGCTTCACCACCCCGGACGACGACGAGTTCACCAACCCCCTCGCCGGCCGCGGCACCCCGAAGCGCCAGGACCCGCCCTCCCCGCGCCGCCCTCGCGGCGAAGACCGCTCCGCCGGAGACGACGACTACTTCGGCGGCTCCCCGCTCGGCTGACCCCGCCACGCACGAGGTCCCCGGCTCGACTTCGAGCCGGGGACCTCGTGCGTGGTGAAAAACCGAGGGTCAGGACTTCTCAGGCTTGTCCGAATCCGAACCGGAGGAAGCGGACCCGGCGTCGACTGTGATTTCGTCGCGGGTGTCCGCGTCGGGTTCGGACGGTGGGGCGGCGGTGTCCGAAGCGGACTCCGACGGGGAAGACTCGGCCGCTTCCGCAGAGTCCGCAGAGCCCGAAGCTTCAGCAGGCTCCACGACCGCGTCACGTTCGTCCCCGCGGCTGTGCAGCGTCTCGGGCAGCTCGCGCGGGCCCTTCTTCTTCGCCAAGATCATGAACGTCACCGCGCCCAGGAACACGAGGATCGCGACCCAGACGTTCACACGCAGGCCGAGGATGTGGTTGGCCGTGTCGGTGCGCATGAGTTCGATCCAGCAGCGGCCGAGGGTGTAGCCGGCCACGTACAGGGCGAACGCGCGGCCGTGGCCGAGCTTGAAGCGGCGGTCGGCCCACACGACGACGAGCGCGACGAGCAGATTCCAGATCAGCTCGTACAGGAAAGTCGGGTGCACCGGGCTGTCTGCCAGCGGCACGTGGCCTACGGCGACACCGGTGAGGGCATCGGGCAAGCCGGTCGCCGGGTCGATGCGCTGGTAGATCTCCAGGCCCCACGGCAGGTCGGTGTGCGCGCCGTAGAGCTCTTGGTTGAAGTAGTTGCCGATGCGGCCGATGGCCTGCGCCGTGACGATGCCGGGGGCGAGCGCGTCGGCCAGCGCCGGCAGCGGGATGCCCTTGCGGCGGCAGGCGATCAGGGCGCCGACACCACCGAGGGCGATGGCACCCCAGATGCCGAGGCCGCCGTCCCAGATGGCGAAGGCGTTCCACGGGTTCTTGCCGGCCGTGAAGTACAGCTCGGGGTCGGTGATCACGTGGTAGAGGCGGCCGCCGACGAGGCCGAACGGCACCGCGAACACCGCGACGTCGATCACGGTCCCCTTGGTGCCCCCGCGCGCGGCCCACCTGCGCTCTCCCCACCAGATCGCCACGATGATGCCGGCGATGATGCACAGTGCGTAGGCACGGATCGGGATGAACCCCAGGTGCCACACACCGCGGTCGGGGCTCGGGATCGTGGCCAGGAAGGCTGCCGAGGCGGAATACACGCGGTCACCGTAGCGCGTCAATGCTCCGGTGTGGTGAGGGCGCCGCCGAAGGGTTCGTGAAGGACCGGTCACGGTCCGGTCGCGACGATGACTACTCGTAGCCACCCGGCTGCAGAGCGGCGAGGTACCCGGCCATCAAGGCCCGCGCGACCTGGCCGACGGCGGCGTCCTCGGGCAGGAACACCTCGTCGTGCAGGCTGGGCGCGCCGGCGGTGTCGCCGAGGCCGACGAACAGCATCAGCCCGCGGGTACCGGTGCCGCAGTAGTGGGCGAAGTCGTCGGCGCCGAAGGAGCGGAAGTCCACGTCGACGTCGGCACCGCCGTCGAGCAGCCAGGTCTGGGCGGCCGCCGCGAGCGCCGGGTCGTTGACCAGCACGGGCTCGCACGGGCTGATCTGCAGGTCGGCGGTGCAGCCGTACGCGCGGGCGGTGGAGTGCACGATCTCGGCCAGCACCTCCAGCGCGTGTACGCGGTCGGTCGCGCGCATGAGCCGCAGCGAGCCGAGCGCGGTCGCGGTGTTCGGGACGACGTTGGCGGCCGTGCCGGCGTGGATGCGCCCCACCGTGCAGACGGCGCCGTGCACGGGGTCGATCCGGCGGCTCGCGAGCTGCTGCAGGCTCACCACGAGCTGGCTCAGCGCGAGCACCGGGTCGCGCACGAGGTGCGGGTACCCCGCGTGGCCGCCCTGGCCGTGGAGCACGATCTCGAACTCGTCGGTCGACGCGTTCACCGGACCGGGCGCGGCCGAGACGACGTTGTGCGCCAGCCGCGGCTGCACGTGGGCGCCGATGACGGTGTCGACGCCGAGCTCCTCCAGTGCGCCCGACTCGACGATGTCCAGCGCGCCCGAAGGCGCGGTCTCCTCGCGCGGCTGCAGCACCGCGACCAACCTCCGCGGCACGCCGACGCGCCGCGCCGCCCGGCAGACGGCGACCAGCGCGGCCAGGTGCACGTCGTGGCCGCACGCGTGCATCAGTCCGGAGTCCGAGGCCCACGCCGCACCCGTGCGCTCGACGATCGGCAACGCGTCCATCTCCGCCCGCAGCGCGACGGCTGGGCCGGCGTGCTCGCCGGGCAGCTCGACCAGGCGTCCGGTCTTGGCGACGCGCATGCCTTCGCCGGCGCCCAGCGCGGCGGCCGCCACGCGCGCGGTGTCCTCCTCGTCGCCGGACGCGCGCGGGTCGGCGTGGAGCCGGTGGCGCAGCTCGACGGCATCCGGCAGCTCGTCGGCGAGAGCGGCACGCCAGCGCGCGGCCAGGTCGGTCATCGGGGCTCCAGGCGGTAGATCCGGGTGGCGTTCTCGTGGCCGGCGAGGCGGACCAGGCGCTGTGCGTCTACTTCGGACAGTGCGCCGGCGGCCAAAGCGGACCGCAGGAAGTCGGAAAGTCCTTGGCGGAACAGGGTTGTGCCGAGGTGGTAGAGCTCCGCGAGGCCGAACGCGTCGGTCGAGAACAGCAGCTTGCCGAACGGCGCGAGCTCCAGCGTCTCGGCCAGGATCGCCGGCGCGCGGAAGCCGGCGTTGTGCGTGATGAGGCCCGTGTCCACGAAGACGTGCTCGAAGACCTGCGCGAGGTAGGCGGCGCTGCGGTGGAACGGGTAGTTGTGCAGCAGCAGGATCGGCACGCCCGTCTCGCGCGTGGCACGCAGGAATCCGGTGAGCAGCAAGGGATCGCACCGGTGCAGGTCCACGTCGGAATCGCCGTAGCCCACGTGGAACTGCACGGGCAGCCCGAGGTCGATACCCGTCCAGACGAGGTGGCGGTGCAGCACCTCGTCGGCCAGGCGCAGCCCCAGCCCGGCCCCGAAGCGCGAGAGCCACCGCCCGGCCGCGTCGACCACCTCGACGGCGTCGGGCCGCTCACCCGAGAGCCCCAGCCCCACCCGGTACGCGGCGATCGACTTCACCCCGACGGCGTGCTTCGCCCGTTTTTCCAGCTCCGCCTCGAAGTCCGCGGCGAACCGGCTCGCGGTCGTGCCGGCGCACACCACGTCCTCGGCGACCTGCTCGAGCCGCACCACGTCGTGGGCACGGGCGCCGGCGAGGCGGGCGAACTCGGTGGTGCCGGTGAGCTCATCGGGCTGGAAACCGCCGTCGAGTAGGAAGTCGGTGGTCCCCGTGCCGCGCAGGAACCGCCGGTTGACCTCCTCGGCTCCCAGCTCCGCTCGCCGTGCGAGGTACTCGTCGGCCGGCGCGTGCTTCGGCAGGTCGAGCACCGGCGCGCACCGCTCGCGCACGGCGAGCCCGATGAGCGAGTCGAACAGCGACGTTCCCAGCGGCGACACCGCGTCGGCCTCCGTGAGCATCCGCTCGAAGCCCTCGCGTTCCACCTCGCCCGTCACCACGCCGTGGCAGTGGTGGTCCACCAGTGGCGCCTCCGCGACGAAGTCCAGCACCTCGCTCATCGGCCTCCTTCGGTGACGCCCAGCCTTTCCCCCACCCTACGGGCGAAGCCGGGCGCCGCGAGGACCAAGACCACGGCCAGCACGAGCACCGCGCCCGCCGCGACGGGGAACCAGCGGGCCGGGCCCTCGGTCGGGTAGGGGACGACGTTGACGTACACCGTGTAGCCCAGCAGCGCGAGCGCGCCGAGAGGGAAGATCAGGTGCCACCACGGGACGTGCATGCGGCGGCGCACGAAGAGCAACAGGATGGCGCCGAGGGTGGTCAGCAGGTAGATGACCAACAGGATCAACGTGCCGATGGATCCCGACCACGCGAAGGTGTCCGCCGCCGTCGCGCCGAAAAAGACGGCGCACACGACGATGATCAGCGCGGCCGCCAGGGCGACGGTCGTGACGGCAATGACCGGTGTGCCCTTCGGTGACGTGCGGCCGATGCCGCGGCCGTCGAAGGCATCGCGGCCCAGGGCGAAGAGCAGGCGCGAGCCGCCGACCACGCAGGCCAGGCAGCAGCCGAACGCGCTGATCGCGGCGCCCACGCTGATCACGTCACCGGCCCACGAGCCGACGAACGTGCTGCCCAGGTCGCCGAGCAGGGAGGGCGAGTCGTGGAAGGCCTGGGCGTCGGAGCGGAACGCCATCATCTCCACGGCCGTCACGATCACGAAAAAGGCACCGCCGAAGATGGCCGTGCCGAGGATGGCTCGCGGGATGTTGCGGCGCGGGTCGCGGGTCTCCTCGCCGAGCGTCGCGGCGGCTTCGAAGCCCGCGAAGGACAGGAAGCCGAACACGGCGCCGAGGAACACGCCGGACAGGCCTATGTCCGGCGTGAAGGTGAACACGGACATCGTGAAGTGGGCGTCGTTGGGTGCGTTGCCGGCGATCAGGCGGACCAGGATCACGGCGGTGACCAGGAGGATCACCGCGATCGTCGCGCCCTCCACGGCGAGCAGCGTCGACGTGCCGCGGCGCGCGGGCGCCACCGCGAGCAGCCAGCTGCCGACGAGCGCGACGCCCGTGAGCACGAACGGCCCCCACCAGGGCGGGTTCGGCCAGATCCCCACCTGCGTGAGAAACGCCGTGCCGAGCGTGCCCGCGGCGGAGCTCGTGACCACGGCGTAGAAGGTGTACGTGCCGAGCAGCCCGATGCCGGACACCACGCCGGCGCGCGGGCCGAGCGTCGCGCCGACGAACGCGTAGACCGAGCCCGCGTGGTGGTAGTGCTGGCAGAGGCGGACGAAGCCGTAGGCGACCAGCAGCACGCCGGCGGCCGAGAGCAGGAAGGCCAGCGGCACGGCGCGCCCGGCGGCGGCCGCGGTCTGCTGAGGGTTGATGTTGGCGGCCATACTCGGCGCCATGAGCGCCACGGACAGGCCCACGGCCTGCCACACCGACAGGGTGCGCCGCAGCGCTGGACGGGTTTCGACGATGTCTGACACGATGCGCTCCTTCGTCCGGAAGCAGCAGGTGGTCCCACGGCCGCCGAGGACGACGGCGTGAACTACACAGTGAACATCGCGGGGGCAGGATGAGCCAGCTCGATCGGGTTGAACTTTCCAGGCGGGGTGCCGAGGAGGCTGCGCTGCTGGGCCGTTCGGGGGTCGAGCTGGTGGCGCTGACCTTCGTCGACAACTCCGGCATCTCCCGTGTGAAGGCGGTGCCGGTGAGCCGGCTCGCCGAGGCCGCGGCCTGGGGCGTGGGCGCGTCGAACTCGTTCGACTTCTTCCTGTGCACGGACACGATCACGTCGGGCGCGTACTCGCTCGGCCCCGTCGGCGACCTGCGGCTGCACCCGGACCTCGACGCGCTCACGGTGCTCGACGCGCAGCGGGGGTGGGCGTGGGCGCCGGCCCTGCGCTACGACCAGGAAGGCGAGCCGCACCCGCAGGACTCGCGGGCGCTGGCGGCGACGGCGGTGGCAAAGCTGGCCGGCCGCGGGTACTCGGCGCGGATGGCGTTCGAGCTCGAGTGGGTGGTCGCCGGGCCGGGCGGGGCGCCGGTGGCGGGGCCCGCGTACGGGTTTTCGCGGCTGGCCGAGCAATCGGCATACGTGCGGGATCTGGTGTCTGCTTTGGACAGTCAGGGCCTCGGCGTCGAGCAGGTGCACCCGGAATACGCGGCGGGGCAGTTCGAGGTTTCCGTGGCCGCCGACGATCCCGTGCGGGCGGCGGACGTCGCGGTGCTGGCGCGGGAGACGATCCGCGCGGTGGGGCTGAATTACGGGTTGAAAACGTCGTTCACGCCGAAGTTCGCGCCCCGCGGCGTGGGCAACGGCGGGCACGTGCACTGCAGCCTGTGGGAGGGCGAGCGGAACCTGTGCGCCGGCGGCGCCGGGGTGTTCGGGCTGACCGAGGTCGCCGAGTCGTTCGCCGCCGGGATTCTCGGGCGGTTGCCGGCGTTGCTGGCCGTCGGGGCGCCGTCGGTCGTGAGCTACCTGCGGCTCGAACCGCATCACTGGGCCGGGGTGTACACCGCGTGGGGCCTGGAAAACCGGGAAGCACCGCTGCGGTTGGTGCGCGGCCCGGCGGGGAAACGCGACACGGCCGCGAATTTCGAAGTGAAGTGTTTTGATCTCACGGCCAACCCGTATCTGGTCGTGGCCGCGTTGCTGTTCGCGGGAATCGCGGGACTCGATTCCGCCGTGCGGTTGCCGGAGCCGGTGGAGGTGGATCCGGGGACGTTGTCGGCCGGGGACGCCGCCGCCGCGGGAGTGGTGCGCCTCCCCCGCTCACTGGAGGAGGCCGTGGCCGCGTTCGTCGCCGACGACGTGCTGAAATCGGCCTTCGGCGCGGAACTGGCGACGACGTTGATGGACGTGCGCCGCGGCGAGATCGACGAACTGGGTGGGCTCGACGCCGAAGAGCTGTGCGACGTGATGCGCTGGCTCCACTGAGTTCAGCCGAGCAGGCCGGCGACTTCCGTACGCAGCTGCGGCAGCTTCGCGTAGAGCTTGTCGCCCGGGCATTCGGTGTTGTAGTAGTCGCGGTGACCCTTGATCTCCTCGACGGGGATGCCGTACTGCTCGCAGACGTAGGCGATGAAGACGACCAGCGAATCCCACTGCGCTTGCGGCGGTTCGACCGACGTGTACGTGCCTTCGTTCTCGATGCCGATCGCGTTGTCGTTCTGGCCCGGGCAGTGCGCGGCGCGCACGATCTGGTTGCCGTTGCGCAGCGCGTCGAGGCTGCCGTGGCGGCCTTCCATGCGGTAGCCGCCGCGGGAGATCGTGAAGTGCTGACCGGTGTCGGACCAACCGTTGTTGTCGATGTGGTCGGCCTGGTCGTCGCGCGCGACCTGAAACGCGTGGGCCAGCGAATAGTCCGTGCTGTTGGGGCACGCGATGTGGTGCACGAGCACGCGGTTCGCCGGGTGGTCGAGCGTCGTCAACGGATCGGCGGGCGGCCGGGCGCCCCATTCGGCGCAGCTGTAGATGCGCGGCTCTTGTTGTTGGCTTTGCCCGGCTGCTCGGGCAAAGCCAGGCAGGATCAGGCCCGCGGCGGTCGCTGCGGTGAGGCCGGCGGCGCCACGGAGGAACGAACGCCGAGGGAGGTGGGTGAAGGTCATGCCGCGAGCGTCGGCGGTTGGTGTACATGATCCGTACAAATGGCCGCCCGGCACAGCCCCCGCTCCCTCGTCAGCCGCCGCTCGTCACTGCGACCCCGTCGCCGCCACCGTCGCGCTGAGGGGTTCGAGTGCGGCGATCAGCTCGTCGAGTTCCGCGGGAGAGAGGGTGTCGTAGGGCGCAGCGGCGAGTTCGTCGGTGAGGGTTTCGATGCGTTGCTTGGTCTCGCGCCCCGCGTCGGTGAAATGGCCCTCCGCGTCGACGAGGCCGCGTGAGCGCAGGCCGGCCATGACCGCGGCCAGCCGAACCTTCGGCAGGTGCTGGACACGCCCGAAGGATTCCGGCGGGTGGATGCCCATGTCGAGCGCGGAGAGCACGTGGGCCTCCGCGCCGCCGATGCCCGCGCCGACGAGGGCGGCGATGTGGCCGTCACCGCGATGTTCGCGGAGCATGGTCGCCGAGTGCCACAGGCGGGCGACGGGATCGGTGGGCACCGGGAGGGCGCGCATGCCGGCGAACATCACGCGGCCCGCGGTGGGCGTGTTGACCGCCGCCTGGGTCGTCAGCTCGGCGGCGCGTACCAAGCCCGGCGAGGAAGCCAGCTCCTCACCGAGGATCCGGCGCAACGAGGCCGCGCTGCCTCGCTCGCGCGCGGCGAAGGAGGCCTCGGGCGGGATCGTCTCCCACGCACTCGGGATGTGCCGCGCGACCTCGCCGTCGGCGAAGTTGTAGAAGGCCGCGTGCACGACCTGCGCCGGCACGCGCCCCAGCGGTGCGGCGCGGCTGGCGAAGTAACCGTCCCAGTAGGTGCGGTGGCCGAGCGCGGCCAGCTCGTCGTTGCACTCGTCGGACAAGAAGGTGACCAGGCAGATCGGTTCGAGCAGGTCGAACATGCGACGGGCGGTGCGGGTCATGGCCCGCATCCTGCCAGCGGCAGGTGGCCCCGCGGAGCAGACCGCCGAAGTCAGGCCCGGGCCGGAGCCCGGCGCACGCCTTCCGCGAGCTCCTCCGCCAGCTTCCGCACCCCGTCGACACTGCCCTCGGCCGCGGCCGTGACCAGGGCCGACCCGACGATCACCGCGTCGGCGAAACCGGCCACCTGGGCCGCCTGGTCGCCGGAGCGGACGCCGAGGCCGACGCCGATCGGGAGGTGCGTGTGGGCCCGCGTGCGGCGGACCAGGTCCTCCGCGTGCACGCCCACCGCGTCGCGGGCGCCCGTGACGCCCATGACCGCCGTGGCGTAGACGAAGCCGGACGACGCGGCGGTGGTGAGCGCCAGGCGCTCCTCCGACGAAGACGGCGCCACCAGGAAGATCCGGTCCAGACCGTGGGTCTCGGACGCGGCCGTCCACTCGGCGGCCTCGTCGGGGATCAGGTCCGGTGTGATCATGCCCAGCCCGCCGGCCGACGCGAGGTCGCGCGCGAAGCGGTCGACGCCGTAGCGGTGCACGGGGTTCCAGTACGTCATGACCACGGCCTTGCCGCCGCGCGCCGACACCGACTCGACGACCTCGAAGAGCCGCTTGAGCTTGAACCCACCGGCCAGCGCCGACTCGGCGGCGGCCTGGATCGTGGGCCCGTCCATCACCGGGTCGGAGTACGGCACGCCGATCTCGAGCAGGTCCGCACCGCCGTCGATCGTGGCGGCCAGGAGGTCCTTCGAGCCGTCGACCGACGGGAATCCGGCGGGCAGGTAGCCGACCAGCGCGGCCCTGCCTTCCGCACGCGTCGCCGCGAACAGGTCGTCGAGCGCGCTCACTGGTCCTCCCCGTCCACGAGGCCGAACCACTTGGCCGCGGTGTCCATGTCCTTGTCGCCGCGCCCCGAGAGGTTCACGACGATGAGGCCCTCGGGCCCGAGCTCACGGCCGAGCACCAGAGCGCCGGCCAGCGCGTGGGCCGACTCGATCGCCGGGATGATGCCTTCGGTGCGCGAGAGCAGCCGGAACGCGTCCATGGCCTCGGCGTCGGTGACCGGGCGGTACTCGGCGCGGCCGGAGTCCTTGAGCCACGCGTGCTCCGGGCCGACACCCGGGTAGTCGAGCCCGGCCGAGATGGAGTGCGACTCCACGGTCTGGCCGTCCTCGTCCTGCAGCAGGTACGACATCGCGCCGTGCAGGTTGCCCGGGCTGCCCTTGGTGAGCGTGGCGCCGTGGCGGTTGCCGTCGATGCCCTCGCCACCCGGCTCGAGGCCGACCAGCCGCACCGACGGGTCGTCGTAGAAGCCGGAGAAGATGCCGATGGCGTTGGACCCGCCGCCGACGCACGCGGCGACGACGTCGGGCAGGCGGCCGGCCTGCTCCAGGATCTGCTCGCGCGCTTCCTCGCCGATGACCTTGTGGAAGTTGCGCACCATCATCGGGAACGGGTACGGGCCCGCGGCGGTGCCGAAGATGTAGTGCGTGGTCTCGGAGTTGGTCACCCAGTCGCGCAAGGCCTCGTTGATCGCGTCCTTGAGCGTGCGGGACCCGGTCTTGACCGAGACGACCTCGGCGCCGAGCAGCTTCATGCGCGCGACGTTGAGCGCCTGGCGCTCGGTGTCGACCTCGCCCATGTAGACCAGGCATTCGAGGTCGAGCAGCGCGCACGCGGTGGCCGTGGCCACACCGTGCTGGCCCGCGCCGGTCTCGGCGATCACGCGCTTCTTGCCCATGCGCTGGGTGAGCAGTGCCTGGCCGAGCACGTTGTTGATCTTGTGCGAACCGGTGTGGTTGAGGTCCTCGCGCTTGAGGAACACCCGCGCACCCCCGGCGTGCTCACCGAAGCGCTTGGCCTCGGTGAGCAGCGACGGGCGGCCCGCGTAGTCCTTGAGCAGGCGGCGCAGCTCACCGGTGAACTCCGGGTCGCGGCGCGCCTTCTCGTACTCGGCCGCGACCTCGTCGACGACGCCGATCAGCGCTTCCGGCATGAACCGGCCGCCGTACGGGCCGTAGTAGCCACGCTCGTCCGGGTCGTGCTTGCTGTGCTCCTCGGTCACCGCGACGGCCTCGGGCAGGCGGGGTGCGAACCGGCGGTGACGAGCTTCACCAACGCGCCCTTCGGGTCACCGGAGGCCACCAGGCCCTCGCCGACCAGCACGGCGTCGGCACCCTGGCCGGCGTAGGACATCAGGTCACCCGGGCCGCGGACGCCGGACTCGGCAACCTTGAACACCTCGAACGGCAGGCCCGGGGCGAGGCGGGAGAACACGTCCCGGTCGACTTCCAGCGTGTGCAGGTTGCGGGCGTTGACGCCGATCACCTGGGCACCGGCTTCGAGGGCGCGGTCGGCCTCTTCGGCGTTGTGGATCTCCACGAGGGCGGTCATGCCGAGCGACTCGACGCGGTCGAGCAGCGCGGCCAGCGCGTTCTGCTCCAGCGCGGCGACGATCAGCAGCACCATGTCCGCGCCGTGCAGGCGCGCCTCGTGCACCTGGTACGGGCTGACGACAAAGTCCTTGCGCAGCACGGGAACGTCGACCGCCGCGCGCACGGCGTCGAGGTCGGCGAGCGAACCGCCGAAGCGGCGCTGCTCGGTGAGCACGCTGATCACGCGCGCGCCGCCGTCCTCGTAGTCCTTGGCCAGGGAGGCGGGGTCGGGAATCACGGCGAGGTCGCCCTTGGAAGGGCTGCGCCGCTTCACCTCGGCGATCACGCCGATGCCCGACTCACGCAGGGCGGCCATCACGTCTCGGGGCGCCGGGGCCTTGGCCGCGCGGGCCTTCAGCTCGTCGAAGGGCAGCACGGACTCGCGCACGGCGAGGTCCTCCCGCACACCGGCGACGATGTCTTCGAGCACGCTCACCGGGCGCACCCGTCCGTCGGCGAATTCATCGATCCCATCGCAAGTTCGCTCACAAAAACCTTCCCCTTCCCGCCGAAACGATGCTAACCCCCGCTCGAAGACCGGCCCGTTCCGGGTGCACGCCTTGCTCCGAATGCGCTTCGGTATCCGGCGCTCACCTGCTCGCGGTGGGGTCCTCACCCTCGGAAAGCGCCTCCCACAGCTCGATGTCCGGATCACGCTTGGCGCGCTGGGCGCCCGGCGCCGCGTACCGGGTGCCGAGCCGCCGCGCGGCGCCCGCACCCTTGACTGCGACCAACCCCGCGACGACGAGGAGAATTCCGCCCAGCACGGCCAGCCCGCGGCCGAGAAGCATCTCCGTGACGGGCAATCCGGGCGCCCAGTCGCTGAACTTGACGCCGTTCACGCCGGTCCAGACGCCCGCGAGGCCCGCCAGCGCCAGCACCAAGCCCAGGATCCGCCGTGCCCAGCCGCCGGTCGCGATCACGCCCGCGACGCCGGCCAGCGCCAGCAACGCCAGCGGCACAAGCGCCGTGGCCCGCTGCTCGCCGTCTTCGGTGTAGAGCTGCGTACCGAGCACGCCGCCGTCGCGGAACTCGGCGAACCACGCGAGCTTGGAGGCGCCCCACAACGCGAGCGCGCCCAGCAACAGGCCGACGACGATCATCCACAGTGGACGGCGCGAGGGCTTGGCCTCGGTCTGTTCCGGCGCGGACTGCCGCGGGCCCGCTGGTTCCGGCACTGCTTGCTCAGACACCGGCGGAGTCCTCGGCTGGATCGAGCTCGCCCGCGGGGACCATGGTCTGGGCCGCCGCGACGGCCGAGAGCACCGTGCGCGCCTTGTTGAGCGACTCGGTGTCCTCGTAGTCGGCCACGGAGTCGGCGACCACGCCGCCGCCGGCCTGGACGTAGGCCACGCCGTCGCGCATCAGGGCAGTGCGGATGGCGATGGCCGTGTCGGCGTCGCCCGCGAAGTCGAGGTAACCGACGACGCCGCCGTACAGGGCACGGCGCACGGGCTCGAGCTCCTCGATCAGCTGCATCGCGCGCACCTTGGGCGCGCCCGAGAGCGTGCCCGCCGGGAAGCATGCGGTGACCGCGTCGAACGCCGTCTTGCCCTCGGCCAGCTCACCGGTGACGGTGGACACGATGTGCATCACGTGGCTGTAGCGCTCGATCTGGAAGAAGTCGACCACGTGCACGCTGCCGGGGCGGCAGACCTTGCCCAGGTCGTTGCGTCCGAGGTCGACGAGCATGAGGTGCTCGGCGCGTTCCTTCTCGTCGGCCAGCAGGTCCTTGGCCAGCTGCGCGTCCTCTTCCGGGTCGGCGCCGCGCCAGCGCGTGCCCGCGATGGGGTGCGTGGTCGCTCGGCCGTCGCGCACGGTGACCAGCGACTCGGGGCTGGAGCCGACGATGTCGAAGCCCTCCAGCCGCAGCAGGTACATGTACGGGCTCGGGTTGGAGTTGCGCAGCACGCGGTAGACGTCGAGCGCGTCGGCGCCGGTCTCGATCTCAAAGCGTTGCGAGGGCACGACCTGGAACGCTTCGCCGGCCTTGATCGCTTCCACGGCCTTGTCGACGGCGGCGTGGAAGTCTTCCTTCGTGCGGCGGCGCTTGAACTCCGGCGCAGGCCGGTCGAACGTCGCGACGGTGGGCGGCGCGGGCACGCGCAGCTGCTCGGTCATCGCCGACAGGCGCTCCAGCGCGCTGTCGTAGGCGGCGTCCACGCGCTCGGGCGAGTCGTCCCAGTTGACCGCGTTGGCGATCAGCGTGACGGTGCCCTCGTGGTGGTCGAACGCCGCGAGGTCGGTGGCCAGGAGCATGGTCAGCTCGGGGATGTCGAGGTCGCGCTCGGCGAGCTCGGGCAGCTTCTCCAGCCAGCGCACGGCGTCGTAGCCGATGTAGCCCACCATGCCGCCGGTCAACGGCGGCAGGCCCGGCAGCGGCTCGGTGTGCAGCGCCTCGACGGTGGCGCGCAGCACCTGCAGCGGGTCGCCTTCGGTGGGCAGGCCGACGGGCGGCGTGCCGGTCCACACGGCCTTGCCGTCGCGCACGGTCAGCGCGGCCGGGCTGCGCACGCCCACGAACGACCAGCGCGACCACGACTTGCCGTTCTCCGCCGACTCGAACAGGAACGTGCCGGGCCGGTCGGCACCGAGCTTGCGGTAGATCCCGAGCGGGGTCTCCCCGTCAGCGAGGACCTTGCGCACCACGGGGATCACGCGGCGGCCTTCGGCGAGGGCGCGGAACTCGGCGCGCGAGGGGCTGACCGGGCCGGGCCCGGTGGATTTGCCGGCTGCTGAGCTGACCATGGGCCCCATTGTGCCGCGCGGGCCTCGGCGGACCTTGGGCGGCCCTTGAATTCAGCACCTGTTGAATTCAAGGGGGCGACGAGTCATAGTGGACCCGTGAGCACCGAAGACACTACCTCCCGCAGGCGTGGCCGCCGGCCCGCCGGGCAGGACACCCGGACGGCCTTGATCGAAGCCGCGCGCGCGGTGTTCGCGGAACACGGCTACGAACGCGCCACCGTGCGCGCGATCGCCGCGCGCGCCGGCGTCGACGCGGCCATGGTCAACCACTGGTTCGGCGGCAAGGAGGGCCTGTTCGCCCAGGCCGTGCTGGAGCTGCCGTTCTCGCCGCACGAACTGCTCGCGACCCTGCGCGACGGCCCCGACGACAAGCTGGGCGAACGGATCGTCCGCGTCTTCGTCACCCGCTGGGACGGCGCCGGCGGCGACACGTTCCAGGCGCTCATCCGCAGCGTCGCGGGGCACGAGCTGGCCGCGACCGTGCTGCGGGACTTCTTCTCGCTGTTCTTCGCCGAGGTGATCGGCCACATCGGCTCCGACCAGCCCGGCCTGCGGACCACGCTGTGCGCCTCGCAGGTCGTGGGGCTCGGCATGGTCCGCTACATCGCCCGCTTCGAGCCGATCGCGTCGGCCGAGGTCGAAACGCTCGTCACGGCGATCGCGCCGAACCTGCAGCGGTACCTGACGGGCGATCTCGGGCTCTAGGTCCAGCGCGTGGACACCGCCTGCATCGAGACTGCCTCCGCTCCGGGCACGAACAGCACCATGCGGTTGCCCTCCCCCGCCAGGAAGCCGTACTCGCCGGCGTCCTGACCGGCGCGCAGCAACGCGTACTCGCGCGACAAGCCTCGCGATGGCCGCAGCCGCGGCTTGGTGCCGTCGGCGAACGTCGCACGGGTGACACCGGGCTCGCCGAAGTCGAGCGTCGCGGCACGCCAGCCGGTGCGGACCACAGCACGGCGACGGCGCCACCCCCGCACGGCGAACCCGGCCGACGTGAAGGAGCCGATCAAGCCGGCGACGACCAGCCCGTACTCGATGGTTTCCTCGAGCGGGTGGTGGGGAGCGTCCGGAAAGTACGCGGTGTCGGGACCGGCCGGGTCGTAGACGGCGACGTCCCGAGCGCCGGTCTCGGCTGCGGCCCAGTCCTGCGCCACGCCGAGCCCGCCGCCGCCCACGAACATCCCGAGGCACGTCACCGCGCCCGCGACAGCCCACGCCGTCCGCCGGATCAGGCCGGCGAGCACCCGCCAGGCACCGTCCGGACGAGCGTTGTCGCCGGGTGGCAGCCACGGCTCACCGTCCGCGGGCGCGGTCCGGGCCGACGGCCACGCCCGGGCCGCCGCCCGCCGCTCCCGCTTGCCGATGGGGCGTCCGCCGATCGGCCGGTCCCTCGGACTCATCGGATCGTCCGTTCCGACCGGTTCAGCGGGATCACGGCGGGTCGCGCCACCACCTCCACACGGCCGGGAAAAACCAAGCACACCAACGGATACACCTTCCGTTTGCAAGCAGCAGGAACACTCATCGCCATCGCGTGCTGACCGCCTGCACCACGACCCCGTCCGCCCCCGGGACGAGCAGGACCATGCGGGTGCCGGCGCCGGCCAGAAAGCCCCGGTGCTTTCCGGTGCCGAAGCGCGCGTACGTGCGAGACAGGCCGCGGACCGGCCGCAGCCGCAGGCGGGTGCCGTCGGTGAACGTGGCGCGGGCGACGCCGGGCTCGCCGAAGTCGAACTTGGCCGCGCGCCACCCGGTCTGCCGCACGGCGCGCCGGCGACGCCACCACAGTCCGGCGAACCCGATGGCAGTGAGCGCACCGACCATTCCGGCGAGAGTCAGCCCGTCGGCGACCCATTCCCCGGTGGGGTCGAGGAGGTCGTCGCCGGGGATCCACACGACGTCGGGGGCGTCCGGGCTGTAGGTGACCTGGACCCGGTCGCCCACGAGGTGGATGTCGCCCTTCCGCTGGTACAGCGCGACCCGATACTGGCCGCCCGGCTCGGGGTAGTCGAGCACGAAGTAGGTGTCATAGCCCTCTACGACGTTGCCGTAGACCGTGAGATCGCGTTGGTGCGCGGCAGCGGCGCGATCCTCCTCGGCGACGAACCGGTCCACCCCCGCGGCCACCGCGCCGACGCATACGACGGCAGCCCCGAGGAACAGCGCCACGCGCCCGGCCATCCGCTCGAGAACCCGTGCGCCGCCCTCGGGCCGCGCGTTGTCCCCGGGCGGCAGCCACGGCTCACCGTCGCCGGGCACCCCACGCACCACCGGCCACCTCGGCTCGCCGCGCCGCTTCTTGCCCGCGGGACGTCTGCCGGGGCTCATCGGGCTGCGGTCCGGCGCGAGCCGCGCGACACGCGCAGCGGGATCGCGTACGGCAGCGGACCGCTGGGGCCGTACGGCAACACGAGTACGAGCGCGCGGCCGGCGCCGGAGACCCACCCTTCGACCGGACGGGTTCTCAGGAATGAGTAGCGGCCACGGAGTGCCGCGACAGTTCGTGCGGCGAGGTGCGCGCCACCGCGGAAGTCGAGGCGCAGCAACTGATAACCACCCGAGGAGTCGACCACCGTCGCTGTGACGGGCTCCCACCCGTCGCGTCGCGCGGCCGTGCGCCGGCGGGCCCAGCACACCGCGAACGCCACCATCAACGGGCAAGCGAGCACGGCGACGAGCAGCGGGATAACGAGGACCCCCATCCACCCGTCGTCGAGGTTCTCCTCGTCGGCGGTCCGCATGTCCCGCGGGTCGGCCGGGTCGTAGAACACTCGCACGCGATCACCCTGGGCGTACGCGCGATCGGAGGAGCGGGCGACCACGGCCTCGTCGAGGACGTCGCCGACCTCGTAGTCCACCGTGATGGTGGGCGTTCCGTCTCCGCCGCGGGGCGTGTGCACGCCGACCACCGTCCCGGCCACCTCGGTGCCGTGGGCCAGCAGCCGGTCCGCGCTGACCGTGAGCACGGAAATCCCCGCGAAGGTGCCGGCCACCACCAGGAACCACACCACCGCGGCCACCGCCGCCCGCCGGAACCGGCGGCGCAGCAAGCGATTCCACGCTTCGGCGGCGGCCGGTTCGGGGTGGGGCCGGTCTTGGTGGGTGCGGTCGGGTTGGATTTGGTCGGGCTGGGTTCGGTCGGGCCCCCGCGCGGCGCGTTGCCGCCGGGCTTGTTCGCGCTGCGCGACGCGGTTGCGTTTTGCACGGGGCCGTCTCGCGGGTTGGTCTTCGGCGTCGTCGAGGGGCGGCCCGGATCCGTCGCTGTTTTCGGTGGTCATCGTGCTCGTTTCCTGGTCGAAGGGATCGCGGTCCAGCCCTTGCCGCCGATCTGCCTGATGGGGACGGCATACAGGCCCGCGGCGCGCGGACCGTGGTCCGTCACCAGCGTCATCTGCCGCCCCGCCCCCGCGATCCACCCCATCGTCTGAGGCTTGCCGAGGTACTCGTAACGCCCGCGCAGTCCCGAAACGGTCATCACGATCATGCGTTCGTGCCTGGAGGTGAGCAAAAGGGTCTCGTTGCCGTCACTGTTGCCCAACTCGAACGTCTTGGCGGGCCGCCAGCCCGAACGGCGTGCCGCCCGGAGCCGGCGGGTCCAGGTCACGGCGAACACGAGCGCCCACGGGCAGTAGATCGCCGCGAAGACGACCAGCAGGACCACGCCGTCGTTCCAGTAGCCGGCCCACCCTCCGTCCGCCGCCGCTGCCACGGCCACCGCCCACAGCGCGGCGGCTCCGAGGGCACGCCAGATGCGCAGCCGCACAACCCGGTTCAACGCGGCCGGGTCCGGTCCCCCGCTCATCGGTTGCGTTCCCGATGCGGCGAGGTGATCGGGGACCAGCCGGAGCTGCGGTTGAGGGGGATGGCGTAGAGGCCGTTGCCGCGTGGGGCCACGAGGACCAGGCGTTGGCCTTCGCCGGCTACCCAGGCGGAAACGGGTTCCTTGGCGAAGAACTCGTACCGACCGCGCAGCAGCGTGACGATGCGGGCCGAAGTCCGTTCGCGGCCGGCGTGGTTCAGGACGTACGTGCCGTCGCCCAGGGACGTGACCTTGACCGGTCGCCAACCGGAGCGGCGCGCGATCCGCCGGCGCCGGACCAGGACCACCGTGTACACGACGGCCCAGGAGAACGCGCCCAACTCGAGGACGACCACGACGATCGAACCCCCGGCCCAGGCGTCGTCGCCGTTGGGCTCGTCCGCGGTGCGTACATGCGACGGATCGGCCGGGTCGTAGTACACCGTCAAGACTTCGCCGACGTAGTAGCGGTTGCCGGAGTCGAGCTTGATCCCGCCTTCGACGCCCGGTGCCAAGTAGTCCACGACGATGTAGGGCCCACCTCGCGCGTCGTTATCCACGACGACCACTCGCGCGGGCACCTTCACCCCGCCGGTGAGCAGCCGGTCTGCCCGGCCGACCAGCAGCGCCACGCCGGCGAGGGACGCCGCCACCACGAGAGCCCACAGCGCGACAACGCCGAGAGCGCACCGGATCCGCGAGCGCACGGCACGGTTCAACGTCACCGGGTCCGGCTTCGTCGGCCGCCCGGTGCGGGCTAAGAGAGGTTCGTCGTCTTCTTGGCGCGGGGGGTCGCCCGCGCCGGTCATCCCCAGATCCATCAGGAAAGGGTACGACCGGGAAATCCCGTTCCACCAGGGAAAAAGCTGCGATGCAGAACACCGAGGGGGAAGGCAACCGAGAGTGCCGGTCGAGCGTGTTGACGGTCCCCCGGCGCGGCGTGGATCGAACGCCCGCAAGGCCACCACACGCGGCCCGCCACGGCGGGAACCGGTGGGCAGCACCAGAAGGAACAGCCGGCCCGACCCCGCGACCTTCGCGCCGGCCCGGCCGGCGGTTTCCGCCAGATCCACCAGGAGAGAGTGCGACCGGGTAATCGCGCTCCGCCACAGAATTCTCGTGAGTTCAGGCGAGCGTCCACTTCGTGTTGGACGTCAGGCGAAGCGGGATCGCGTACGGCTCGCCATTGCGGGGGCCGACGGGCAGGACCAGGACGAGCGTGCGGCCGGAACCGGAGACCCACACCTCTCGCGAGCCACGGCGGCGGAGGAACGCGTACCGGCCGGGCAGGACGGAGGTGGTCTTCGCCTCGATGGTGACGTGGCCGGGGAGGGCGAGTTTCAGCGTGTGGAACACCTCCGGGGCGTCGGGCCGCAGGTGTGGAGGCAGGACGATCGCCGTGGCGAGGTACCAGGGCGAGCCCCGGCGGCGGGCCCAGCCCACCGCGTAGGCGATCTCGATCGGGATGGCGGCCAGGCCCGTGACGGTGGTGAGGAGGAAGGCCCACATGGCCCAGTCGTTGAGGTTCACGTCGTCGCGCAGGCGTGCGGTGTGCGGGTCGGCGGGATCGTAGAACACCGGCACGGTCTCCCCGGCGACGTACTTGTGGTCGGAGATGTGGTCGATCGCGGCCCGCAAGGTCACGCCGGCGACCGCGTAGTCGACGGTCACGACCTCGCTGTTCACAGCAGTCACCTCGCCGTCCGTCCGGGCGCCGTGGGTCAGGAGCACTTCGCCGGGGAGGCTCGTCAGCGGGAAACCGACGCATGCGGCGAGCAGCACGGCCAGCCACGCCGCGGCGGTCCACACCGAACGCCGGAACCGGCGATGGACCACGCCGTCCCACTTCGCCCACTCACGTTGTTGCGCCTCGAGCTGTTTGGCCAGCCGGCGTTCGCGGGCGTTCCGAGGCCGCGCCGGCCCGCTCATCGGCGCCGCTCGACCCGGTGGAGGCGGATCACGGACGGCGTGGTGCGGTCCGTGCCACGTGGGACGACCACGACCAGGCGCTTGCCCTCGCCGGAGAACGGGCTGGTCTGGCCGGCGACGATCCCGTGCCCCGGGTCGTGGTGCACCAGGACGGATTCGCCCTCGGTGCGGGTGGTGCCGTCGTCGTTGGTGAGGCGGACCTGTTCGTGGCCGCCGTCCGCCGAAAGAAGCTGATCGTTGTTACCGCCGCGGCGTTCGCCCCGGTCGGTCCTCCCCAGGTCCATCTGGAGAGCGTACGGCCGGAAAATCGCACTCCACCAGGGAAAAAGCTGCGATCGAAAACACCGGCGCCGAAGGCAACCGAACGGGCTCCTCCGGCGTTTCCACTCAGCCGCGCAGGGCCACGGCCGGCACGGCGTAGGGCGCTTCGCCGCGGCCATGGCGGAACAGGACCACCGACGCGGACCCGGTGCCGCCCAGCCAGGCGGGGCGGTCGGTGTAGGTGCGCAGGAAGCGGGCGCCGTGGGTGGACGGCACGACGCGCAGGCGCACGGCCTCGCCGGAAAGCAGGCGCACGTGCAAGTACGGCGGGTTCACGCCACGGCCGGTGCTGGGCGCGAGGACGACGGTGGCCGTGCCCTCCTGCCAGCCCGTGCGGCGCACGGCGAAGGAGCGGCGGGACCAGCCGACGGCGCCCACCGCGGCCACGACGCAGCCCAGCAGGACCATGCCGAGGCCGACCCAGGCGAAGCCCAGGCCGTTCTCGCTCAGGCCGTCCTCGGTGGTCGTGCGGGCCCGCGCGCGGTCGGCCGGGTCGAAGACCACCGTGACGCGCTCGCCCGGGGTGTAGGCGTCGGTCGAGCTGCGGTCGACGCGTTCGGTCACCGGCCGGCCGTCTGCGCGGAAGGACACGTCGATCCAGCGCGTGCCCTTCGGCGGGGAGGCGACCGAAACGACCGTCCCCGGCACACGCGTGCCGGTCGCCAGCAGGGTGTCCGCCGAGTGGAGGACGCCCAGCACGGCGACCAGGCCGGCCGCGAAAGCCAAGCACCACAGCGCCGCGAGCGCCCACGCCCGCCAGGCGACAGCACGCAGCCGCCGCGTCTCGCGGATCAGGTCGGCGGTCAGCGCGCCAGCAGCACGAACACCAGCGCGAGGACGCCCGGCAGCACCTGCACCAGCAGGATCCGCTTCGAGGCCGTCGCAGCGCCGTACAGGCCGGCGACAATCACGCAGGCCAGGCCGTAGAGCTTGAACTGGAAGCCCGTCGGGTCGGTCGCGATGAGGCCCCAGATCAAGGCCGCCGCGAGGAAACCGTTGTAGAGCCCCTGGTTCGCGGCAAGCGCCTTGCTCTCCTGCGCGAACGCCTCGGTGGTGCCGAACGCAGCGCGAGCGCGCGGGGTCGTCCAGAGGAACATCTCGAGCACCACGATGTAAACGTGGATGAGGGCGACCAGCCCCACCAGCACGTTCGCGACAACCGTCACGGGGTGTTCTCACTCTCGTCGGCGAGGAGCAGGCGCTCCGCGGAGTCGAAACAGGTGTGGGTGCCCGTGTGGCAGGCCGGGCCGGTCTGGTCCACGCGCAGGAGCACTGTGTCACCGTCGCAGTCGATCCGCACTTCGCGCACATGCTGGACGTGGCCCGAGGTCTCGCCCTTCACCCACAGCTCCTGGCGGCTGCGGGACCAGTAGGTCGCGCGCCGGGTGGTGAGGGTGGATTCCAGGGCCTCGTCGTTCATCCAGGCCATCATCAGCACGTCGGACGTCGAGTGCTCCACGACGACGGCCGCGATCAGGCCGTCGGAGTTGCGCTTGAGCCGCTGGGACAGGTCCGCGTCGAGGCTCATCGGACGACGACCCCGCCTTCGCGCAGGGCGCCCTTGACGTCACCGATCTTCAGCTGTCCGAAGTGGAACACGCTCGCCGCGAGCACCGCGTCCGCACCGGCCTCCACCGCGGGCAGGAAGTGGTCGACGGCGCCCGCGCCGCCGCTGGCGATCACCGGCACGCGCACCGCGCGCCGGACCATCTCGATCAGGGAGATGTCGAAGCCGGACTTGGTGCCGTCGGCGTCCATCGAGTTGAGCAGGATCTCGCCGACGCCCAGCTCCTCGCCGCGCGCGGCCCACTCGACCGCGTCGATACCCGTGCCGCGGCGCCCGCCGTGGGTGGTCACCTCGAAGCCCGACGCCGTCGGCTCGCCGCCCTCGGGCACGCGCCGCGCGTCGACCGACAGCACGATGCACTGGGCCCCGAACCGGCGCGACGCCTCGCGCAGCAGCTCCGGGCGCGCGATCGCGGCCGTGTTGATGCTCACCTTGTCCGCGCCCGTGCGCAGCAGGCGGTTGACGTCGTCGTTGGAGCGCACGCCGCCGCCGACGGTCAGCGGGATGAAGACCTGCTCTGCCGTGCGGCGGACCACGTCGAAGGTGGTCTCACGGTTGCCCGACGACGCGGTGACGTCGAGGAAAGTCAGCTCGTCGGCGCCTTCGTGGTCATACAGCCGGGCCAGCTCCACCGGGTCGCCGGCGTCGCGCAGATCGGCGAAGTTGACGCCCTTCACCACGCGACCCGCGTCGACGTCCAGACACGGGATCACCCTCACCGCCACAGCCATGCCACCAGCGTAGCCGTCCACCTGCGACGGTCCGCCCGCCCGGTCGGCGCACCGGCGGTCAGAGAACCGGCGGCGTCCAGTCCCACAGGGGCGCGGCCTGGCGCCGGATCACCGACGCGGGCATCAATGGCACGGTCACCGCCAGCAGCGCGTGCAGCCACCACGCCGACGACGTGTCGGCCACCGCCTTGCTGCGCGCCTGCTTCGTGACGTACGCAGCACGTGGGCGGCGCGCGGCGTCGTACGCGGCGAGCGCCTCGGGCGCTGGGTGGGCCCGCAGCGATGCGGCGAGGACCACGGCGTCCTCGATCGCCTGGCAGGCGCCCTGGCCGAGGTCCGGCGGCACGGCGTGAGCCGCGTCACCGAGCAGCGCGACGCGTCCGCTCGTGAACGCGGGCAGCGGGTCGAGGTCGAGGATGTCGTTGTGCAGCACGGCGCCCGGCCGCGTCGCCGCCACGAGCTCGCGGGCCTCGGCCGGCCAGTCAGCCACGCGGCGGGTCACCTCGGCGTGCTCGCTCGGGTAGCGCACGCCGGGTGTGGACTCGGAGGCGCCGAGCGCCCAGCAGGCGCGGTCGCCGGGCAGCGGGTGGATCATGAAGTACGCGCCGCGGCCCATGGTGAAGCTGCCGCGCACCGGCGGCGCCGCGCCCGGTTCGGTGACGCCGCGCCAGGCCGTATAGCGAAACCCTGGTTCGGGTGCGGCAGGGAATGCCCGGCAGCGAAATCCACTGTGGACACCGTCGGCGGCCACGACCACGTCCGCGTCCACTTCGGATGGATCAGTTACTTCAATCCCTGTGCGCACCAAGGTTTCCGGAAACTCCGCAAGCAAAGCCGAGTGCAGCTCCGCGCGGTGGAACGCGGCGAGCGGCTCGTCCCGCCCCTCCCGGAACCGGCGCAGGAACCGGCCCGACGACGTCCGCAGGGTGCCCGTGACCTCCGACTGCGCCGAGTGCTTCCGCACCCGCTCCCCGATCCCCAGCGCGTCGAGTGCCCGCATCGCGTTGGGCGCCAGGGAAAGCCCGGCCCCGATCTCCCGCAGCTCGGGCGCGCTCCAGCACCGTGACCTCGTGTCCGGTGCGGCGCAACGCGATCGCGGCCGTCAGCCCGCCGATCCCACCGCCCACCACCACGGCCTTCACTTCGGCTCGCCGGCTTCCGCGAACGCTTCGGCCAGCCACGCGAACGCCGCGTCGGCACTGCGGACGCGCGCCGCCCGGGCGCCGTCGCGTTCGAGCAGCTCGATGCCGGCGTTCGTGATGTCGCGGAACGAGCCCAGCGTGGCGATGCGGCGACGGATCACGCGTTGCCACGCGTCGTCGTCCACGCGGTAGTAGGCGGTGCGCTCGCCGCGGCCGAGCCGTTTGCCGACCAGCCCGGCGTCGAGCAGCAGCCGCAGGTTGGTCGTGAGCGACGCGCGGCTCGCGCCCACCGCCTCGGCCAGCCGCGCCGCCGACTGCTCCGGCGGGTCGCACGCCATCAGCCAGCCGAGCACGCGTCCGGCGATCGGCGGCAGGCCGTACTCCTGCGTGAGAAAGCCCGCGACCCGCTCGACCCACTCGAGCACGTCGTCGTCCATGCGTGTCAGCATAGGCTAGTCACCACTGAAATTCGCTCGGAATGCATCAGAACGGGCCCCTCGCGCGTCTGAGAGAGCGTGACCACCAGCTTCGACGAGTTCGTGGCGGAGCGCCTCGACGGACTCCTGCGCTACGCGACCGTCCTCACCGACGATCCGCACCTGGCGCAGGACATCGTGCAGGACGTGCTGCTGCGGGCCCAGGAGCGCTGGGCGAAGATCGACTCGCCGCCCACCTACGTGCGCCGGATGGTCACCAACGAGTACCTGTCCTGGCGGCGGCGCGCGGTCCGGCGCGTGGTGCCGTCGAGCCACGAGGTGCTCGACGCGATCAGCCCGCCGACGGCCGACCCGTCGGTGGCCTACGACGAGCGTGACGAGATGCTGGCCCGCCTCGCGACGCTGCCGCGCAAGCAGCGCGCGGCGCTGGTGTTGCGCTACTACGAGAACTACTCCGACGAGGAGATCGGCGACCTCCTCAGATGCGCCACCTCCACCGTGCGAAGCCAGATCTCGCGCGCGCTCGCGACCCTGCGCGCCACGGCGTACCCCTTGCCCACCGCCCTGACCACCGGAGCCGGAGAATGAGCCAGCCCGCCCGCGACACCGAGACGCTGCTGCGCGACAGCCTCGAACGGCTCGCCGAACGCGCTCCCGACGGTCATGAAGTCCGCAACGCGCTGGTCCGCGCCCGCCAGTCGAGGCGCAGGCGGCCGAGGTTGGCGCTGGCCGCGGTGGCTGCTGCAGTGGTCGCGGTGACGGTCGGGGTGTCGGTGGTGGCCACGTGGCCCTCGCAGGTGCCGCCTGCCGCGAGTGAGCCGGTGCTGGGGTATGCGCCGGGGTGGTTGCCTGATGGGTTCACGGAGCAGTACCGGTCGGCCGGGCCGGAAAGGGCGCCGCAGGTGCGTCGGTGGTTCGCCGGGCCGAGCCGGATCGAGCTGACGGCGTTCTCGACGAAGGATCCCGAATGGTCCGCGACCGCGCTGCGCATCGCCGCGGTGCGTGACCAGGTGCTGGTGCACGGGCGGGTCGCGATGCTGACCGGGTCGACGACGTCGGCGGTGCTGACTTGGTCGCCTGATGAGACTCACGTGCTGCGGGCCGAGGTCGATGCGGTGCCGTCGGCGAAGGCGGTCGCGCAGCGGATCGCGGACGATGTTTCGCAGAGCCGGCCGATCCCGATTCGGGGAGAGGCGCGGTTCGGGCCACTGCCGGCCGGGCTTCGGGAGACGGCGACGACGGTGAGCGGGATGAGTGCCGGGGAAGCGACGACGACGTTGGAGGCTGCGCCGGTGCGGGTCACGGTGGGGGCGGCGTCGCCCGGTCTCGGCGGGTCGGTCCCGGTCACGGTCCGCGGTGTCCCCGGCGCCGCCGCGGCGGACCTGGTCACGGTGCGCCTGGCCTCCGGCCGCTGGCTCACCGTCTCCGGCAAGGTGCCGCGCGCTGAGCTGGTCGCGGTCGCCGGCGCTGTGGTGGTCGATCCGTCGCCTGACTACGGCTGGATCGGGTCCTGAATCCGGCTACTGTGGACACATGCCTACGGAGCCGGACCGGTTCGCCGGTGAGAAGTACGTCGTGCTCACCACGTTCCGCCGCGATGGGCGGGCTGTCCCCACTGCTGTGTGGTTCGGCCTCGACGGCGACGAGCTGCTGGTCTATTCCGAGCGGAAGGCGGGGAAGGTCAAGCGGCTTCGCAACAGTGGCCGGGTGGAGGTCCAGGCCAGTGACGTCCGCGGCCGTACCCACGGCCCGACTGTCGCCGGCACCGCCCGGCTGCTCGACGACGCCGGCACCGAGCGGGTGCGAAAGGCGATTCGGCGGCACTACCCGTTGGTCGGGCCGGTGTCGATGTTCTTCAGCAAGCTCCGCGGCGGCCCGCAGCGCACGATCGGGATCGCCGTGAAGCTCGACGAAGGCTGAGTGCCCTGGCAAGGGCTCGCCGCCACCACTCACCGCGCACCGCTCATCCGGCGTCGATCAGCTCCGCGGCCAGCTTCGCCGGGTCGTGCCCCGGCTCCACGCCCTCGACCAGCACCACATCACCCACCAGGTGGTCGGTGCGCAGCGGCAGGATCTCGCGGTAGTCGGGCGAGTCGTACCAGCCCCGGGCCCGGCCCAGGTCCGGGAAGGCGACCACGACGATCGGCCCCGGCCACACCCCCTCGACGACCTGCGCTTGTGCTCCGTGCACCAGGAACCGACCCCCGAACGGGTCCAAAGTGGACTGGATGCGGCGCAGGTACTCACCCACCTGGGGGTGGATCACACCAGGCTGGCGAAGGTGGGCGATGGCGTAGGCGGTCATCTCGGTCTCCTCGGTCGGATCGGTCCCTGTCGAGAACCGATCCTGCCGAGAAGACGTAACCACGTCGATTACCCGCGGGGTAATGCCTAGCGGACGGCGGCCAGTGCCTCCGGCAGGGTGAAGGCGCCGGCGTAGAGGGCCTTGCCGACGATGGCGCCTTCGATGCCGTCGCAGGCCAGGCCGGCCAGTGCCCTGAGGTCGTCCACACTGGACACCCCGCCCGAGGCGATCACGGGGGCGTCGGTGCGGGCGGCGACTTCGCGGAGGAGGTCGAGGTTCGGGCCCTTGAGGGTGCCGTCCTTGCTGACGTCGGTGACGACGTAGCGGGCGGCGCCGTCGCGGTCGAGGCGTTCCAGGACTTCCCACAGGTCGCCGCCGTCGGAGGTCCAGCCGCGGGACGCGACGCGGTGGCCGGCCTCGGTGATGCGGACGTCCAGCCCGATGGCGACGCGGTCGCCGTACGTGGTGACGACCTTGGCGGTCCAGGAGGGGTCCTCGAGGGCGGCGGTGCCCAGGTTCACGCGCCGCGCGCCGGTGGACAGGGCGGCTTCCAGCGAGGCGTCGTCGCGGATGCCGCCTGAGAGCTCCACCTGGACGTCGAGGCGGCCGATCACCTCCGCCAGCAGCTCCCGGTTCGAGCCCTTGCCGAAGGCCGCGTCGAGGTCGACGAGGTGGATCCACTCGGCGCCGTCGCGCTGCCAGGCGAGCGCGGCGTCGAGGGGGCTGCCGTAGGACGTCTCGGTCCCGGCCTCGCCCTGGACGAGTCGGACGGCCTGGCCATCGGCCACATCAACTGCGGGAAAGAGCGTGAAAGTCACCGCGACAGCGTAAAGGCGCCGGTCACGGTGCCGGACCACCGGGCCGACCTACCGCACCGAACCAGGCCGGACTAGAGAGTGGCCAGCCAGTTGCGCAGCAGCTTCGCGCCCGCGTCGCCCGACTTCTCGGGGTGGAACTGCGTGGCCCACAGCGGGCCGTTCTCCACCGCCGCCACGAAGTCCTCGCCGTGGTTGGCCCAGGTCACCTTGGGCTGCTGCCCGGCAAGGCCGGACTCCAGCTCCCACTCGCGCGCCGCGTACGAGTGCACGAAGTAGAAGCGCTCCTCCGGGTCGACACCGGCGAACAGCTGCGAGTCCTCGGGCGCGCGCACGGTGTTCCAGCCCATGTGCGGCAGCACGTCGGCGTGCAGGCGCTCGACGGTGCCGGGCCACTCCCCCGTGCCCTCGGTCTCCTCGCCGTGCTCGACGCCGCGACTGAAGAGGATCTGCATGCCCACACAGATGCCGAGGACGGGACGGCCGCCGGCCAGGCGCTTGCCGATGATGCGGTTCCCGTGCACGTCGAGCAGCCCCGCCATGCAGGCGGAGAAGGCTCCCACCCCGGGCACGAGCAACCCGTCGGCCTCGAGCGCGGCATGCGGGTCGGCGGTGACCTCCACCTCGGCGCCCGCGCGCGCGACGGCGCGTTCGGCTGAGCGGAGGTTGCCGGAACCGTAGTCGAGAATCACCACACGAGACACACGTCAAGCCTAGTCCCGGGGCGGGAGCGCACGTCAGCCGCGGCGGAAGGAGTAGACGTCCGTCACGGTGTTGCAGGGCGCGGGCGGCACGACCTCCACGCGCAGGGTGCCGGTCGGCGCGTCGTAGTCCACGCCTTCCGGGGTGAACGCGCCGGCGCAGGTGCTCGACAGCGGCAGCTGGCCGAGCTCCTTCACGCGCGCCCGGACGTCGTGGCCGGTGAGCGCGTGGGGCAGGTCGACCTGCAGGAGCTGGTAGCTCGTCGGGTACAGGTCGTTGTTGGAGTCCGACGTCGCGCACAGCAGGCGCGTCGCCGAGACGAAGTCGCAGCCCTGGGCCGCCCGGATCGGGTGGTCGAGGCGGATCCGCGCCGCGAGCGGCAGGTCGCCGGCCACCCGCGGGGCGCGGCGGTTGAGGAACGGCGTGGGCGAGACGAACAGCTCAGTCGCGTCGCCGAGCGCGCCCGAGACGAGCCACTGGCCGTCGGGGCTTACGGCGACCTGGGCGTTGGCGTTGGGAGCGGGTTCGTCGGCCGCGAGCGGGTGCACGAACTCCGTGGTCTGCCCGGACGGCGAGGTGACCAGGTACATCTTCGACACCGGCGGGTTGGTGACGGTGTCCTGGTAGACGTCGAAGGTATAGCCGCGCAGGGAGTCCGGGTCGCCGACGTGGCCCCAGCCCTCGTCCTTCAGCGGCTGCGGGATCGTGGTGCCGTTGCGGTAGACCGTCTGCGGCGCCTGACCCGGCAGCCGCAGCGTGGTGATGCCTTCGCCGCTGACGGAGTTGGCGACGGAGACCTTCCCGGTCTGGCGCCAGCCGCCGAGGGAAGCGGCGGGGCTCGCCGTGGCAAGGGAAGCGCAGCTCAGAACAGCCGCGGCGGACAGTACAAGGGCTTTCGCCGCCAACGTCGACAGACGCATGGTTCGCTCCTTCGCGAACGTGACCTTGGCGGCGGCCCGCAAATTTTTGCACGCGCCCCCGTTTCACCGGAGGCCCCGCTGGGTATTCACCCGTTCGGCTGAGGCGCCGCCGGCGCCCCCGGACGAGGGAAGAGGAAGACATGTCCGAGTCGGACCTCCTCTGCCAGATGTTCGAAGCGTGGCGGGACGACATCAACAGCGTGCCGTTTCCGCAGTTCACGACGCTGGTGATCCCTCCGCAACCCTCCCGCGCCCACGTCGACGCATGTCGTTCTCGTGACGCTCGCAAAGAGAACGTGATGAATCCCACGCACTGGAACCGGGGTCATCTGTGATTTCCTGCTGGCACCGCGTCGACGCGAGCCAGTAGGAGCAGCCGATGAGCAAGAACCCGGATCCACACGACTTCCTCGATCTCGACGCAGGACTGGCCGAGGAGGATCGGGCTATCCGGGACGCGGTCCGCGACTACGCCCGCGACCAGCTCCTCGACCACGTGGCCGAGTGGTACGAGTCGGGCTCGCTCCCCGCGCGTGACCTGGCCAAGGGCTTCGGGCAGCTCGGCCTGCTGGGCATGCACCTCGACGGCTACGGCTGCGCCGGCACGAGCGCGGTGGCCTACGGCATCGCGTGCCGCGAGCTGGAGGCCGTCGACTCCGGCCTGCGCAGCTTCGTCTCCGTGCAGGGCTCGCTCGCGATGTTCGCGATCCACCGCTGGGGCAGCGAGGAACACCGGCAGGAGTGGCTGCCGAAGATGGCCGCCGGCGAGGCGCTGGGCTGCTTCGGCCTCACCGAACCCGACGCCGGCAGCGACCCGGGCAGCATGCGCACCCGCGCGGTGCGCGACGGCTCCGACTGGGTGCTCAACGGCACGAAGATGTGGATCACCAACGGCACCGTCGCCGACGTGGCGGTGGTCTGGGCGCAGACCGACGAAGGCATCCGCGGCTTCGTGGTCCCGACGTCGACGCCTGGCTTCACCGCCAACGAGGTGAAGCACAAGCTTTCGCTGCGCGCGTCGCTCACGGCCGAGCTCGTGCTCGACGGCGTGCGGCTGCCGGAATCCGCGGCGTTCCCGGAGGTACGTGGCCTGCGCGGCCCGCTGTCCTGCCTCAACGAAGCGCGCTACGGCATCCTGTTCGGCGTCGTCGGCGCCGCCCGCGCCTGCTACGAAACGGCGCTGGACTACACGCTCACGCGCGAGCAGTTCGGCAAGCCGCTGGCGAGCTTCCAGCTCACGCAGCGCAAGCTGGCCGACCTGCTGGTCGAGGTCAACCGCTCGGGCCTCGTCGCACTGCACATCGGCCGGCTGAAGGACGCCGGCGAGCTGCACCACAACCACGTGAGCTTCGGCAAGCTGGCCAACGTCCGCTCGGCGCTCGACGTCGCCCGCACCGCCCGCTCCATGCTGGGTGCCAACGGGATTTCGCTGGAGTACCCGGTGATGCGGCACATGGCGAACCTCGAGACGGTGCTCACGTACGAGGGCACCGAGGAGATGCACGCGCTGTCGCTGGGCCAGTCGGTGACGGGCATCGCGGCGTTCCGCTGACCGTCCGGAGTGGACGGGTCGCCGGGACCCCCAGCCCCGGCGACCCGAGACTCACGGTCGCAGGAAGTCCTTGAGGGACAACGCGATCGAGCCCGCGTCGAGGCCGTGCGCGAGGTCGTGGTCGGCCCGCTTCCCGTAGGTGCGGACCTCCGTGTCGCGCAGCGTGCCGAGCGACAGCAGGCGGTGCGGAACGTCTCGCAGCGCTTCGCTCACGTGGTAGGCCGAAGTGCCCTTGAGGTACGGCTCCACGAGCACGATGTCGGCCACGTCCCCCACAGCGGCACGCAGCCCCGCGGCGTCGAACGGGCGGATCGTCGACGCGTACAGCACCGTCACGTCGAGGCCTTCGCTCGCGGCGAGCACCCGGTCGAGCATCGGGCCCACGGCGAGCACGACGCCGTTGCTGCCGCTGCGCACCCGCTGGAACCCGACGCCGAGGTGCGGTTCGGCGTTCTGGTCGGCCGAGAGCCGCAGGTACACGCGGCTGTCGCCGGGCACGGAGTCGAGCAGCAGGCGGCGGGCCTCGTCGGGGTGACCGGGCACGTGGACGTACCAGCACGGCAGGGAGTCGATCAGCGCGACGTCGCCCGGCGACTGGTGCGTGCGTCCTTCGGCCGGCATGTCGTAGGACGAGCCGTAGGACACGAGCACGGCGCCGGCGTCCTGGTGGACCAGGTCGAGCTTGATCTGCTCGAACGCGCGCTCCACGAGGAACGACGAGAACGTGTGGATGATCGGGCGCAGGCCGGCCAGCGCGAACCCGGCGCCCGTGCTCACGAGCAGCTGCTCGCGGATGCCGACGTTCACCACCCGGTCCGGGTGCCGCCGCGCCGCACCGGCGAGCTGGGCGGCGGAGATGTCGGCGAGGACGACGGCGACGTCCGGGTCGGCGTCCACGATCTCCTCGGTGGTGGCGAGGAAGGTTTCGCGCATGTTCAGCGTGGTCGGCATGTTCGTCAGCCCTTCGGTTCGACGACGGCGACCACGGCGAGCGGGCGCCCCGGGTGTTCGGTGGTGAACGCGTCGTAGAGCGCCTCGTGGTCGCGGCCGGAGACGGTGCGCGTGGCCCAGCCCTCGACCTCGAACCGGCGCGCGATGCCGCCGGGCCAGCCGTGTGTGGACGACTGGTTGTCCACGACCACGGTGGTCAGGTTGTCCAGGCCCAGGCGCGCGGCGACGACGATCGCCTCGGAGTTGGTGCCTTCGTCGAGCTCGGCGTCGCCGACGAGTGTCACCACGCGGCCGGCGTAGCCGCGCGCCCGCAGGCCCAGCGCGGTGCCGAGGGCGATCGGCAGGCCGTGGCCCAGCGAACCGCTGGAGATCTCGACGCCGGGCGCGCGTTTGCGGTCCGGGTGGTGGCCGAGCCGTGAGCGGGCCGAGGACCAGTCGGCGAGCTCGGCCTCGTCGAGGAAACCCTTGACGGTGAGCACGGCGTAGTAGGCCATCGGTCCGTGCCCCTTGGAGAGCAGGAACCGGTCACGGCCGGGGTCGTGGAAGTTTTCGGGCGAGATGTCGAGCACGCGGTCGTAGAGCACCCAGAGAACGTCTACTGTGGACTCCGCCGCGGCCTGGTGCTTGTCGTCGCCGGTCATCAGCGAAATCAGCCGGGGCAGATCCGCGTATGCCGTTGCTGTGGTGGTCATGTTCCCACCGTGCAACCTCGACCAATGTCTAGGTCAAGCGCTAACCTGGACCAATGACGAGGTTGGCGGAGCACTTGAGCATCGGGCAGGTCGCCGAACGCAGCGGCGTCCCGCACACGGCCCTGCGGTTCTACGAGGACAAGGGACTCATCACGTCCGAGCGCTCGGCCGGCAACCAGCGCCGCTACCCGCGTTCGGTGCTGCGGCGCATCGCCTTCATCCGGGCCGCGCAGCGCGTGGGCCTTTCGCTGGAGGACATCAGCGGCGCGCTGGCCACGCTGCCCGACGACCACGCGCCCACGAAAGCCGACTGGGCGCGGCTCTCACGCGAGTGGCAGTACGAGCTCGACGCGCGCATCGACGCCCTGCAGCGCCTGCGCGACCGCCTCACCGGCTGCGTCGGCTGCGGTTGCCTCTCGCTGCGCAGCTGCAGCCTGTACAACGCCGACGACGAGCTGGCCCGCTTCGGCCCCGGCGCGAGCAAGCTGCGGCCGGTTTCCGAGGGCGGCATCTGAGCTTCCCCGCGGCCGAATTTCCGTTGTGGTACGGGCGCGGATGTGGGTCACTTGAGCCGTTATGGATGAGAAACACATGATCCGCGTCTCGAAGCGGCTGTCCCGCCACCTGCGCCACGAACCCGAGTCGATCGGCCTCACGCTCGACGCCGCCGGCTGGGTCGGGGTCGACGAGCTGCTGGCGGCGCTGCGCGCCCACGGCGTGCGGGTGAGCCGGGCCGAGCTGGCGGAAGTGGTGGAGCGCAGCAACAAACAGCGCTTCGCCCTCGACGGGAGCGGAACGAGGATCCGCGCGAACCAGGGGCACAGCGTCAGCGTCGAGCTGGGTCTGGAGCGCATCGCTCCGCCCGAGGTGCTCTACCACGGCACCGCGACGCGCTTCCTGCCCGCGATCTACACCGAAGGACTGCGGCCGATGCGCCGCCACGCCGTGCACCTGTCGGCCGCCGTCGAAACCGCGCTCGCGGTCGGGGCCCGGCACGGTCGTCCGGTGGTCCTTCGCGTTGCCGCGGGCGAAATGGCCGCTGCCGGACACGAGTTCCAGCGCAGCGCGAACGGCGTGTGGCTGACCGCGGCCGTCGCGCCGGAGTACCTGACCGAGAACTAGTCGTGGTGCCGGCGGGGCCGGCCGAGCAGCCGGCGGCCGACGTCGACGAGCTCGCGGCGCAGGCTTTCGTCGTCGAGCTGAGCGATGTCCGGCGAGCCGCCCGTCATGGCGAGGCCGGTGAGCGTGACCAGTGCAGCCACCCGTGAGGAGATGTCGGGCTCGGGCCCGGCCAGGATGTCGATGAGGGCGTTCTTGAAGCCCTCCATCCCGCGCGTCGAGTTCTCGATCGCGCGGTTGATGCCAGGGTCACTGGAGAACAGCGCGACGAGCACGCGGTGGCGCACCACCAGATCCACGAAGCCCTCGAGCAGGTAGTCGACCTGCGTACCGCGGCGGCGCTGCTTCGCGGCCTCCGACACGATGTGGTCGAGCTCGCGGATGGCGGGCGCCGCGACGGCTTCGGTGATCTCCGCCTTGGTCTTGAAGTGGTAGTACACGGCCGCCTTGGTCACCCCGAGCGCGTCGGCGATCATCTGCAGCGACGTGCCCTCCACGCCGTGTTCGGCGAACAGCCGCAGCGCGGTGCCGAGCAGCCGCGTCCGAGTGTCCTCTGCCGGGGCGGCGGTAGTCATCGTTCCTCCTCGTCAAGCCCAGGAAGCGTACGTGACTGCTTGTCGATCGGCAAACCGAGATACTTGCCGATCGACAAGCAACCTCCTAGCCGTGCGGCTAGTCACATACTTGCCGATCGGCTTGGCAGCCTCCTTGCCGATCGGCTAGCTTCGGGATCACTGGTTCGTGTGACGAAGGCCCTATCCGGGCGAAACGGAGAAACACTCGTGGCGACATTTCTGTACCGGCTCGGCCGGTTGTCGTTCCGGCGCCGCGCTCTCGTCGCGGCCGTGTGGGCGGCCGTGCTCGTGGCGCTCGGCATCGGCGCGCTCACGCTGTCCGGCCAGCTCTCGGACTCGGTGACGATCCCCGGGACCGAGTCACAGCAGGCGATCGACCAGCTCCAGGCGAAGTTCCCGCAGGCCGCGGCCGGTGGCGCGACCGCGCGGGTCGTGATCGCGGCCCCGCAGGGCCACACCGTGACCGATGCCGCCGGCAAGGCCGCGGTCGAGTCGACGGTGGCGAGTCTCAAGACGGCACCGAAGGTCTCGAGCGTGGCCGACCCGTTCCAGGCGAAGTCGATCTCACCGGACGGCCGTGTCGCGCTCGCCCAGGTGAGTTACCGGGTCAAGGGCTTCGAGCTCACGGACAGCGACCGCCAGGCGCTGCTCGACAGCGCGAACAGCGCCAAGCAGCGCGGTTTCGAAGTCGAGTTCGGCGGCGACGCGGTGCAGGCGATGCCCGCGACCGGCGCCACCGAGGGCCTCGGCGTGGCCGTCGCGGCCGTCGTGCTGATCATCACGTTCGGGTCGCTGCTGGCCGCCGGCATCCCGTTGCTCACCGCGCTGATCGGCGTCGGCATCGGCATGGCGGGCATCATGCTGGCCTCGGGTTCGCTCGAGCTGAACTCCAACACCCCGGTGCTGGCCCTGATGATCGGGCTCGCCGTGGGCATCGACTACGCGTTGTTCATCGTCTCCCGCTACCGGCACGAGCTCAGCATCGGGCGAGATCCCGAGGAGGCCGCGGGCCGAGCCGCGGGCACGGCCGGGTCCGCGGTGGTGTTCGCCGGGCTCACCGTGATCATCGCCCTGGCCGGGCTCACGGTGGTCGGCATCCCGTTCCTCGGCCAGATGGGCATCGCCGCGGCCGCGACCGTCGCGATCGCCGTGCTCATCGCGCTCACGCTGCTGCCGGCCATCCTCGGTTTCGCCGGTACCCGGGTCATGGGCGGCCGGATCCGCTTGCGCCGCAAGACGGACAAGGCTTCTCACGGCGAGCGCTGGGCCCGGTTCGTCGCCCGGCACCGCTGGCCCGTGCTGCTCACGGCGCTCGCCGGTCTCGTCGTGGTCGCCATCCCGGCGCTGAGCATGCAGCTCGGCCTGCCCAACGACAGCACCGCGGCGCCCGATTCCACGCAGCGCAAGGCCTACGACCTCGTGAGCGAGAGCTTCGGTGCCGGCGCCAACGGCCCGCTGCTCGTCGTCGTCGACACCGGTGTGAACCACGACCCAGAGTCGCTGAAGCAGGCCGTCGCGGGCATCAGCACGCTGCCCGACGTGGCCGGGGTGACGCCGCCGCGCGTGAACGCCGACGGGGACACGGCGCTGCTGACCGTGATCCCGAAGAGCGGGCCGAGCAGCAAGCAGACCGAGGACCTGGTGGCGGCGATCCGCTCGCAGTCCGAGGCGCTGCACGAGACCACCGGCGCGAGCCTCGCCGTGACCGGCCAGACGGCCGCGAACATCGACGTGTCCGAGAAGCTGTCCGACGCGATGATCCCCTACCTGGCGCTGATCGTCGGGCTCGCGTTCATCCTGCTGATGCTGGTGTTCCGCTCGATCGTCGTGCCGTTGAAGGCGACGCTCGGCTTCCTCGGCTCGGTGGTCGCGACGTTCGGCGCCGTGGTCGCGGTGTTCCAGTGGGGCTGGCTGACCGACCTGCTCGGCGTCGCCTCGACCGGGCCGATCATGAGCATGCTGCCGATCCTGCTCATCGGTGTCCTCTTCGGACTCGCGATGGACTACCAGGTGTTCCTGGTGACGCGGATGCGCGAGGAGCACGTGCACGGCGCCGACCCGCAGGAGGCCATGGTCACCGGCTTCCGCCACGGATCGCGCGTGGTCACGGCCGCGGCCCTGATCATGATCAGCGTGTTCGCGGGCTTCGTGCTGGCGGAGTCGACACTGATCCAGTCGATCGGCTTCGCGCTCGCGTTCGGCGTGCTGGTGGACGCGTTCGTGATCCGGATGACGATCGTGCCGGCCGTGATGTCGCTGCTCGGGCGCCACGCCTGGTGGCTGCCGCGCGGTCTGCACAAGGTGCTGCCGAACGTCGACGTGGAGGGTGAGGGCCTGGCCAAGGCGCTCGAAGCGTCCGACTCCCGAGGCAGCCACGGTGACGACGAGCGCGAGCCCGCCCGCGTGTGAAGCCGCGCCGTCCGCCTGGCGGGTCGCTCAGCCGACCAGCCAGGCGACAGCGCCGCCGATCGCCAGCAGTGCCGCGACACCCAGGGCCACGGCGATGAACTTCGCCGTTTTCCACGTGGAGTAGACGCCACCGGCCAGGAAGCCGGCCAGCGCCAGCAGCAGGATGGCGACAATCTCTTTGCTCACGAAGCTCAGCGTGCCACACGACCTCCACCCGCCCAGGACTGGGCAGCGAGGCCGCCGCGCCTTCCGATGCGGGGTCGGCGTCGATCACGTGACCCACGTCTCCCTCGTTGTGCGACCCCCTGGGCATCGCGTTCGGCGGCGCGACGTGGCAAGCTCTCCGGGTGAGCGGAGCCGCCGATGCCGAGATCGTCCTGACGCCGCTGGACGAGCAGGCCCTGGTCCGGCTGCTCGATGTCGCGGTCGAGGGCGCCGACCCGCTCGAAGTGTTGCCGCCGATGGACGGCCCACCGGGCTGGACACCCGAGCGGCGTGAGGCGTTCCTGGTGTTCCACCGCCGGAATTCGCTCGACCCGGAGACGGCGACCACCTCCGCCTGGACCATCCAGGTCGGCGGCACCATCGTCGGTGGCGCGCGGCTGCACCCCGTCCACCGTGGCAAGTCGGTCGAGATCGAGGCCCAGGTCTGGGTCGCCCGCTGGGCCCGGGGCCGCGGGATCGGCAAGTGGGTCACCGAGACCCTGATCGACGCGGCCCGCGAAGGCGGCGGGGGCCGGTACGTCGCTTCGACCACCACGGACAACAAGGCGGCACAACGCCTGATGAAATCCGTCGGTGCGAACCTCGACCTGCACGACGACGGCGTCGACTCGCACCTCGAGATCTAGTCAGGCGTTGTACCGACCCCAGGAGAGCTTTTCCTAGAGGACGCCCTTCGTGGACGGGATCCCGCCCGCGCGCGGGTCGGGTTCCGTGGCCGCGCGCAGAGCCCGTGCGACGGCCTTGTACTCCGCCTCCGCGATGTGGTGCGGGTCGCGGCCGTGGATCACGCGCACGTGCAGCGCGATCTGCGCGTGGAACGACAGCGAGTCGAACACGTGGCGGGTGAGCACGAACGGGTAGTTGTTGCCGATCGTGAACGTGTTGAACTGCTCCGGCTCGCCGACGTGCACGCAGTACGGCCGGCCCGAGACGTCGATCGCCGCGTGGGCCAGGGTCTCGTCCATGGGGATCCATGCGTCGCCGAAGCGGCGGATGCCGCTCTTGTCGCCCAGGGCCTGGCGCAGGGCCTGGCCCAGGACGATGGCGGTGTCCTCGACGGTGTGGTGCGCGTCGATGTGGATGTCGCCGGTGGCCTCGACCTTGAGGTCCAGCGAGCCGTGCACGCCGAACGCCGTGAGCATGTGGTCGTAGAACGGCACGCCGGTGGAGATGTCGACCTGGCCGGAGCCGTCGAGGTCCAGCTGGACCAGGATCGACGACTCCTTGGTCGTGCGTTCCACCTTGCCGATGCGGGTCATCGCGGTACTTCCTTACTCGCCTCGAGGAACGCGTCGTTCTCTTCCGGGGTGCCGATGGTCACGCGCAGGTGGCCTTCGATGCCGACGTCGCGGATCAGCACGCCGTGGTCCAGGTAGGACTGCCAGCTCGCCTTCGCGTCCGCGAACTGTCCGAAGAGGACGAAGTTCGCGTCGCTCGGCACCGGGGTGAACCCTAGGCCCAGCAAGGCTTCCACCACGCGGTCGCGTTCGGCGGAGAGCTTGTGGACGGTGGCGAGCGTGGCGTCGGCGTGGCGCAGGGCGGCGCGCGCGGCGGCCTGCGTGAGCCTGGACAGGTGATACGGCAGGCGCACAAGCTGCAGGGCGTCCACGATGGCCGGCGCGGCCGCGAGGTAACCCAGCCGTCCGCCGGCGAAGGCGAACGCCTTGCTCATGGTGCGCGAGACGATCAGCTTCGCCGGATACTCAGTGATGAGCTGGACCGCGCTGGGCTGCGAGGAGAACTCGGCGTAGGCCTCGTCCACCACGACGATGCCCGGCGCGGCTTCGAGGACCCCGCGCAGCTGTTCCAGCGGGATCGACCCGCCAGTGGGGTTGTTCGGGCTCGTCACGAACACGATGTCCGGCTGCCGCTCGGCCACCAGCTCCGCGGCGCGCGCGGTGTCGAGCGTGAAGTCGGGCCGGCGCGGCACCGGCACCCACTCCGTGCGCGTGCCGGAGGAGATGATCGGGTGCATCGAGTACGACGGCTCGAAGCCGAGCGCGCTGCGGCCCGGCCCGCCGAAGGCCTGCAGGATCTGCTGCAGGATCTCGTTGGACCCGTTGGCGGCCCACACGTTCGCCTCCGAAAGCACCACGCGCGTCGACACCGTGAGGTAGTCGGCGAGCTCGGTGCGCAGCGCGACGGCGTCGCGGTCCGGGTAACGGTGCAGCGAAGCGGCTTCGGCGCGCACGGCCTCGGCCACGTCCGCCACCAGGTCGGGCGGCGGCGGGTATGGGTTCTCGTTGGTGTTGAGCCGCACGGGCACGTCGAGCTGCGGTGCGCCGTAGGGGCTCTTGCCGCGCAGGTCCTCGCGCAGCGGCAGGGCGTCGAGAGTCACCTCGGCGCCGGGCACGGCCGGGGTCGCCTCGGTCATCGGCCCTCCCCCGCGAACCGCGCGGTCACGGCTTCGCCGTGGGCGGGCAGATCCTCGGCGTCGGCCAGCGCGACGACGCGACCGGCGACCTCGCGCAGCGCGTCCTCGCTGTAGTCGACCACGTGGATGCCCTTGAGGAAGCTCTGCACCGACAGGCCTGAGGAGTGCCGCGCGAAGCCGCCGGTGGGCAGCACGTGGTTGGAGCCGGCGCAGTAGTCGCCGAGCGACACCGGCGCGTAGGCCCCGACGAACACCGCGCCCGCGTTGCGCACGCGGCCGGCGACCTCCCGGGCGTGGGCGGTCTGGATCTCGAGGTGCTCGGCGGCGTAGGCATCGACCACACGCAGACCTTCGTCCACAGTGGACACCAGGATGATGCCGGACTGCTTGCCGCCCAGCGCCTGCCCGACGCGTTCGCTGTGCTTGGTGGCCGCGACGCGCTCGGCGAGCTGCTTGTCCACGGCGTCGGCGAGCTCCTCCGACGTGGTGACCAGAACGCTCGCGGCGAGCGGATCGTGTTCCGCCTGGCTGATCAGGTCGGCCGCCACGTGGACCGGGTCGGCCGTCTCGTCGGCGAGGATCGCGATCTCGGTGGGCCCGGCCTCGGAGTCGATGCCGATCACGCCGCGCACGAGGCGCTTGGCGGCGGTGAGGTAGATGTTGCCCGGCCCGGTGACGATGTCCACGGGCGCGAGCTCGGCGCCGTCGGTGTCCGTGCCGCCGTAGGCGAGCAGTGCCACGGCCTGCGCGCCGCCGACGGCCCACACCTCTTCGACGCCCAGCAGCGCGGCGGCCGCGAGGATCGTCGGGTGCGGCAGGCCGCCGAAGGCCGCCTGCGGGGGCGAGCAGACCACCAGCGAGCGCACGCCCGCGAGCTGCGCGGGGACGACGTTCATGACCACGGTGGACGGGTACACGGCCAGCCCGCCCGGCGCGTACAGCCCGACGCGCTCCACCGGCACCCAGCGCTCGGTGACCGTGCCGCCGGGGACCACCTGCGTGGTCACGTCCTGGCGGCGCTGGTCGGCGTGCACCTTGCGGGCGCGGCTGATCGACTCCTCGAGCGCGGCGCGCACCTGCGGGTCCAGCGCTTCGAGGGCCTGGGTGAGCTCGCCCACGGGCACCCGCACGGTCGCCGGGCGGACCTTGTCGAACTGCTCGGTGTATTCGAGGGCGGCCTCCACACCGCGGTCGCGGACCGCCTCCACCACCGGCCGAACGTGATGCAGCGCCGCGTCCACGTCGTATTCGGCGCGCGGCAGGGCGGCGCGCAGTTCGGCGGCGGTCGGGACCTGCCCGCGCAGGTCGGTGCGGTTCAGCATGGTGACCAGGGTACGAGGTGGCTCTCGGGCTTCGGGCAGGGATACTCGGTGGTGACGACTTGTCCCACGATGAGGGAGTGCCCTGTGCCGCGGATCGCGTTGTGCCAGCTCAACTCGGGCGACGATCCGGAGGACAACCTGAAACTGGTTCGCTCCGGCGTCGAGGCCGCGGCGGCGGACGGCGCCCGCGTCGTCGTGTTCCCCGAAGCCACGATGGCACGCTTCGGCCGGCCCCTGGGGCCGGTCGCGCAGCCGCTGGACGGGCCGTGGGCCTCGGCCGTGTCGGCGATCGCGGACGAGCACGGGGTGCTGGTGGTGGCGGGGATGTTCACGCCGGCCGAGGACGGGCGGGTGCGGAACACGCTGCTGATCACCGGGCTCGGGCAGCGGCTGGGGTACGACAAGATCCACCTGTACGACGCGTTCGGGTTCGCGGAGTCGGACACGGTGGCGCCGGGTGAGACCCCTGTGACGTTTGAGGTCGAGGGGACGGTGTTCGGGGTGGCTACGTGTTACGACATGCGGTTTCCGGAGTTGTTCCGGAGTCTTGCCGATGATGGCGCGGACATCGTGCTGGTCCCCACCTCTTGGGGTGCTGGGGACGGGAAGCTGGACCAGTGGCGGGTGTTGGTGCGGGCGCGGGCGTTGGATTCCGGGTGCTGGGTCGTGGGGTGTGGGCAGGCTGATCCGGCTGCTTCGGGGATCGAGGTGAATCCGAAGGCGCCGACGGGGATCGGGCATTCGGTGGTGGCGGATGGGTTCGGGCGGGTGCTGGTGGAGTTGGGGGATGCGCCGGAGATGGTTGTGGTGGAGGTGGATCCTGCGGTGGCGGGGAAGGCTCGGGGGGCCACTGGGGCGTTGGCGAATCGGAGGCTTTAGAGGTCGTTCGCGGTCTTGGTCCTCGCAGGGCGCGTTGCGTGAGGCTGTGCGGGGGATGCGGTCCTCGCGGGGGCGTGTTGCGTGGGGTGTGCACCCCGAAGCTGGATTGTGTTGACGGCCGGTGAGCCATTGTCAAGGCGGGAAAGCGTGCCTTGACAATGGCTCGCCGGCCGCAAGAAGGCTTCGGATCGGGGTGCCGGGGCGGGTCTGGGTGCAGGGTTTCGTCGCGTGGGTGGGCGGCGGTTGTGAGGTGCCGCGCGTGGCCTGAGTGGGTGGTGCGTCGGGCAGGCGGGCGGCGGTGAGGTGGGGCCAAAGCGCCCCAATGTGGCGTTCGGTGCGCTGGGCGCAACCAATGTGGCGTTCGGTGCGCTGGGCGCACCCAATGTGGCGTTCGGTGCGCTGGGCGCACCCAATGTGGCGTTCGGTGCGTTGAGCGCAACCAATGCCGCATTGGGGGCGAGGGGAGAGCCGAGGCCGGGGGCGTTAGCGGAGCAGGCCTTCGCGGATGGCCACTCGGACGAAGCCCGCGCGGCGGCGTTCGCCCGTTTTGTCGCGGATGCGGTCCAGGTAGGAGCGCACGGTGCGGACGCTGATGTTCAGGATCTCGGCCACGTCGACGTCGCGTTCGCCGGCGGCGACCAGGCGCAGGACTTGCCTTTCGCGTTCCGACAGGACGATCTTGGGGCCCGCGTGGCGGTCTTCGCTGTCCTGGATGATCATGCCGGCGAGGGTGGGCGAGACGTAGGCGTTGTCCTGGGCGATGGTGCGGATGGCGCGCAGGAGCTCGTCGCCGTCGACGTCCTTGGAGAGGAAGCCCTTGGCGCCGGCCTGCATGGCGCCGAGGACTTCGGGCTGTTCGGCGTGGGCGGAGACGACGAGGACCTTGTGGCCCATGTGGCCGACCTCGAGGACGGCAGCCGCGTCCTGGACGCCGCGCAGTTTGAGATCGAGGACGACGACGCTGCCGGCAGGCTGCTCCTGCACGGCGAAGCGGGCGACGGAGTCGGCGACGGCGCCGAGCTCGATGTCCGGGGCTTCGGTCAGTACCCGGGCGACGGCGTCGCGGTAGAGCGGGTGGTCTTCGATCACGCCGACGCGGATCCGGTCGATCCCGGCCGGCTCCTCCGCGGCGCCTCCCCCAGCGTCGGTCATCTCACGAAGTCCTTCCCGCGCCGCCCACCAGGCCCCGCCGGATGGCTTCCTTCACCAGGCCCGGCCGGCGGCGTTCGCCTGTCTTGTCGCGGATGCGGTCGAGGTAGCCGCGCACGGTGCGGACACCGATGTCGAGAATGGCGGCGATGTCGATGTCCCGCTCGCCCGCCGCGACCAGGCGCAGCACCTGCTCCTCGCGGGGCGAGAGCTCCATCTCCGGCCGCGTCACCGGCCGCTCGGTGTTGTCCTTGATGATCATTCCGGCGACCACGGCCGACACGTACGAGCCGCCCTCGGCCACCGCGCGGATGGCGGTCAGCAGCTCGTCGATGTCCACGTCCTTGGACAGGAACCCCTTGGCCCCGGCGGAGATCGCGGCGAGCACCTGCTCCGACTCGGCCTGCGCCGAGACCACGAGCACGTGGTGCCCGAGCTCGCACACCTCCAGCACGGCGGCCGCGCCCGCGACACCCGGCAGCCCGAGATCGAGCAGCACGACCGAGCCCGGCGGCTGGCGTTCCACGTGAAAGCGCGCGACGGAGTCGACGACCGCCCCCAGCTCGATGTCCGGCGACTCGGCGAGCACCCGCTCCACCGACCGCCGGTACAGCGGGTGGTCTTCGATCACCGCCACCCGGATCCGGGCGGACTGCGTCTCTTCGGCGCGTGGCCGTTCCTCTGTCATGTGCACCGACTCGCTCACCCCGTTCCACCCGACGGCACCGGCTGCCCGGCCGTGGCCGGATCCAGCGCGGGTCCTGTCGGCACCAGTGCCAGGAGACCGCTCGCGAGCGCTTGCCTGGCCACGGAACCGTAACCGAGCGAGGCGAGCGCCGGGGCGGTCGCGACCGGATATTTTCTCCCCAGGTCCGTGACCAGGTAGGTCGTGCCGGAACCGGTGTCGGAGACGACCGCGCCACCCGAGGGCGGCACGTACACCTCGTCGGCCACCCGGGCGTCGCGCCGCGTCGTGACCGGAAGCGCGCGCCCGCCCGGAGGCACGGGCACATCGGCGGAGACGAAGATCCGTCCACCCTGCGCGCACAGCGTCACCGACGAGCCGGTGATCGGCGCCTTGCCGGGGATCCGGTCCGGGTAAGCGGCCGGGTCCGCGCCGCCGGCCCGGGAAGCCGCGACCTTCGGCACCGCGGCGACGTCGGCCGCGCGGACACGCACCGGCGCCGGATTGCCCTCATACGCGGAGTCGTTGCCGGGCGTGGTGACGAGCAGGCTCGCCTCCGTCTGGCCGACGGGCTCGAGGCCGGCGGAGTGCACGAGGTAGTACGAAGTCGCGTCGCCGGCGCTGGCCATGGCGTCGACCACGGCGAGGACCTCGCCCACGCGGGTGTTCACCCCACCGACGAGCGGACCGGGGCCGCCCGCGCCGGGAACGGCGATCTCGCCGAGGTCGCGTCCGGCCGGCACGGTGTCGATCCACCGCGACGACACGGCGATGGTCGGGTAGCTGTCGAACTGCAGCGCGGCCGCGGCTTCGTCGCTGAGCTGGTAGCGGCGCCCGTCGGTGACGAGGTAGCGCTGGCCTACCGGCAGCCGGACGATCACGCCCGAGCCGCGCGGCAGCTCCGTTCCCGCGGCCGGCGCGCCGAGCACCACCGCCACGAGAGGTTCGGCCGACGCGGGCGCGTCCTGCGTCGTGCGGCTGCAGCTGGTCCACGACGCCGAGACGAGCGCGGTCGTGGCCGGCAGCGAGTCGGGGGCGCCGGAGATGCCGATCTCCGTGCCGCGCGGGGCGGCGCCGAGGTCGGTGGAGGACACGGACACGGTCGCGTCGCCGTTGCCGCCCGCGAGCAGGCGGGCCGAGGCGTAGTTGAGGACGGGGTGCACCGCGCCGTCGGCGCCGAGCACGAACCGCGCGCCCGTGCCCTCCTCGACGATCACGTGCCCGCCGGCCAGCCAGTCTTTGCCGCCCGAGGGGTTGAGCAGGCCGATCACGCCGAACACGGCCGTCACCAGCAGCGCGGCGGCCAGGCCCAGCACCGTGCCGAGCACGAGCCTGCGGCTGGGCGACACGGGGTGGTTGGCGTCGGCGGCCACGAGCGCGGAGACGAGCCTGCGCCGGAGGAACTGGTAGGCCTGGATCTGGTCCCGCTGCGTCCACACGCTGCTTCGGCCCCCTGCCCTTCGCGCTTCTTCCGGGCGCGAGCGTAGGAGCGCCCGGGCGCGGAGGACGAGGGTAATTTTTACGCCCACGCGACGGTGTGTGGAGCGCTAGCGTCGCCGGTACCGCCCGGGGAAGGGGACACCTGTGTCCGTGTCAGCACCGCCGGCGCCGGCGGCCGTGACTGTGCCGGCTTCGCGGGCCGGCACCGCCGCGTTGCCGTGGCTGCTGCCGGTCCGGCCGCTGCAGGCCGCGCTGTGGGAGCTCGCGGCGATCGCGGTGCTGCTGGCGTTCGCCATGGACGGCGTAGCGCAGCCGGTGCGGATCGCCGTGGCCGCGGTCGCGGGGGTGCTGGTGCTGACCACGTCGGTGCGCGTCGGCGGCCGCCACTTCGCCGCGTGGGCCGGCGCGTGGCTCGGCTACCGGCTGCGGCGTCACGACAGCCGCCGCGACAGCCCCGATCCGCTGCACCGCGTCGCCGGGCCCGTGCGGGTGCGCCAGCACGTGGACCGCGCCGGCAACCGCTTCGGCGTCGCCGAGGTCGACGGCGACTGGAGCGCCATCGTCCGCCTCACGCCCGGCGCGAGCGAGCCCCCGGCCGAGGGGCTGCTCGCCATCCTGCGGAAGTCCTTCCACGGCACCGACATCCCGCTCGCCGCCGTGCAGTTGCTCACCTGGGCCGTGCCCCGCGGCGCGCAGGTCTACCGCGCGCGCTGGCTCGCCGTCCGCTACCGCCCCGAAGACGCCCCCATCGCCGCCCTCGCCCGCGGCGGCGGCGAGCTCGGCGCACTGCGCAGCACGGCCAGCGCGGCGCTGAGCCTGATGGTCGCGTTGGCCGAGGCGGGCTATCCGTCCACTGTGCTCGAAGCCGGCGAACTGACCGCGGAACTACGCGTCGCCCTCGGCGTCCCCGCTTCACCGGTACCCCTGGAAACCGACGGCGACGGCTGGCGCGCCTGGTCCTGGGCCGGCGCCACCCAGTCCTGCTACCGCCCCCGCTCGACGCGCGACCTGCCCCGCATCCTCGGCCTCTCCGTGCCGGAAGCCGCGTTCACCGCCACGTCCGCCACCCTGCGCCGCACCCCGGGCGGCCGCGAACGCATCGACGTGACGCTGCGAGTGGGGGCCCGGTCGGGTGCGGAAACGCCGGTGGTGCAAGGAGTTTCGGCCGTTCCGCTGCATGGCGGTCACGAAGCGGCGGTCCGGCGGACGCTGCCGCTCGCGCTGACCTGATCGCGGGTCATTCCGACGCCGGTCACCGCCGCGGCGGCCAGCAGCGCCACCGCGATCCAGCACGCGGTGGGCGCGCCCGCGGAGAAGAACACGCTGCCGAGAGACGCGACGCCCAGCGTGGCGCCCAGTTGCTGCACCGCGTTGAGCAGGCCGGCGGCCGAACCCGTTTCCTCGGGCCGCACGCGGCGCAGGGCCACGGTGAAGAACGGCACGGTGAACAGCCCGATCCCCAAGCCGCCGACGGCGAGGGGCACCAGTGGTGACCAACCGGCCGCGAACGCCGCCGCCAGGCCCGCCACGCCGGCCGCCAGGAGGGCGAGGCCGGCGAACAACAACCGCCCTCCGAAACGGGGCACGAGGTAGGTGCCGGCCACCCACGAGGACACCGCGAGGCCGGCCGACCAGGGCAGGAGCGTCAGACCGGCCGTGCGGGGGCCGGCGTGTTGGGCGACCTGGAGGTGGAGCACGACGACCTGCATGAGGCCGTTCATCACCGCGAAGAACAGCACGGAAGTGAGCAGCGCGGCGGGAAAACCCGCGTCGCGGAAGAGGCCGGCTTCGACGAGGGGGCTGCGGTCGCGGCGCCAACGCTGGTGAAAGCCGAACACCACGAGCAGCACCAAGCCACCCGCGAAGGTCCCGATGTGCCAGCCGGCCACGAGCGGGTAGACGACCAGGCCCGCACCCGCCGCGACGAGTGCGGTGCCGACGAGGTCCAGGCGCGGCCGTGCCGAAGCCCGGTCTTCCAGCAGCAGCCCAGCGGCCACGAACACCGCGAGCCCCAGTGGCACCGTCACCAGGAACACCGCGCGCCACGACCAGGCCTGCGTGAGGACGCCGCCGAGGACCGGGCCGCACACGGCGGCGAGGCCCATCACGGGACCGATCGCGCCGAGCGCCTTGGCGCGGTCCGGGCCGTCGAACATCGCGCGGATGAGGCCGATGGTCTGCGGGATCACCAGCGCGGCCGCGGCGCCCTGGATCGCGCGGAACACCAGCAGCAGCACCGGCGAAGGCGCGAGCGCGCACGCCGCCGACGCCGATCCGGAGCACCCGGCGCCGGCCCGCGATGTCGCCGAGGCGGCCGCCGGTGACGAGCAGCAAGGCGAACGGCAGGGTGTACGCCGCACTGTACCAGCTGATCGTGGTCGCCGGGCCGCCCAGCTCGGCGTGGATCGCGGGTGCGGCGACCTGGACGATCGTCGCGTCGAGCAGGTTCATCGCCTCGGCGACGAGCAGGACGGCGAGTGCGGCCCAGCGGTGGTGGTTCGACATGCCACCGAGCTTGGGGACAGCAGTGAGATCGTTCCAGCCACAAGACGATTTGTGGACAAAGATTCCACGAATGCTCGATCGAGCGCAGAATCACTCCATGCTTGACGACCTCGACCGCGCTCTCGTCCACGCCCTCCAGCTCGACGGCCGCGCCCCGTTCGCCCGAATCGGCGCGGTGCTGGGCGTCTCGACGCAGACCGTCGCGCGCCGCTACCGGCGGTTGCGCGCGGAGGCGGGCCTGCGCGTGGTCGGGCTCGCCGACCCGCACCGCACCGGGCAGGCGCAGTGGCTCGTGCGGCTGACCGTGGTGCCCGGCGTGGCCCAGCGCGTCGCCACGGCCCTGGTGCGCCGCACGGACACGACGTGGGTGAAGCTCGCCGGCGGCGGCACCGAGATCTGCACGATCGTCGTCACGCCGACCGACCGCGACCATTCCCTGCTGCTGCGCGACATCCCGCGCACGGCGGGCATCACGGGCGTCTCCGCGCACCGGATGCTGCACACCTACCTCGGCGGCCCGTCCGCGTGGCAAGGCCGCGTCGACGGGCTCACCGGCGAGCAGCGAGCGCGGCTGGCCCAGGAAGTCAGCCCCGGCCCGGTCGAGCTCACCGAAGCCGACACGCCGCTGTTCACCGCACTCGGCCAAGACGGCCGCGCCGGCCAGGCCGAGCTGTCGGCCGCCACCGGCCGCTCCCCCGCCGTCGTCGCGCGGCGGCTCGCGGACCTGCGGGCGGCCGGCGCGTTGTTCTTCGACGTCGAGATCGACGCGGGCCTCTTCGGCGCCACCACGCAGGCGCTGCTGTGGATGGCCGTCGCACCGGCCGATCTCGACGCCGTCGGCACCACGCTCGCCCGGCACCGCGAGCTCGCGGTCGTCGCCGCGACGACCGGTCCCACCAATCTGCTCGCCCATGCCCTGTGCACCGACGCGTCCGACCTGCACCGTTATCTCACGCAACGCCTCGGCGCGATCGACGGCATCCGCACCTGCGAGACGGCTCCGGTGCTCCGGACGCTCAAGTCCGCCAGCCCGATTGGCACTCCGTTCGGCGGCCGGATCGGCCCTTCTGAGAGTGCCACTGGCCGGTTAGGGTCGAGCGCATGACGCTGGACCTCGCGGTGGCCAACGCGGCCGCCTTCTGGACGATCGTCGCCGAAAGCCGCGGCCACGCCGTGACGACGCGGCCCGGGTTCGTCTGCGTGCACAGCAGCGAGCGCAGCGGCACGCGGATTGTCCTGCGGACCGCGACGCCGAGTCCCGACGACGTCGCCGAGCTCACCGAGCTGGCCAAGAACGCGCCGACAGTCCTGGTCGAAGACGCGTACGGCATTGTCGACATGTCGCCGCTGGGTCTCACCGCGCGGCAGCTGCCCGTGATGACCCGCACCGGCCCCGGCTTCGGCGAGCTCAGCGCCCTGCGCGTCGACACCCCGGACCTGCTCGCGACGGTGGAAAACGTGGTCGTCCACGGCTTCCCGCTCGAACGCCACCAGCCCTACGTCCGCGGCGAGGTCTTCCCGCCCGCCCTGCTGGCACGCGACGGTGTCAGCACCTGGCTCGTGACCCGCGATGACGAACCCGCCGGCGCCTGCCTCGTCATCGACGACGGCGCCGCCGTCGGCCTCTACTGGGTCACGACCCTTCCGGCCCACCGTTCCCGCGGCGTCGGCCGCGCCCTCATGCACACCGTGCTGTCCGAAGTGGACGGACGAACCGTCACCCTCACCGCCGCCAAACCCGGCAAACCGCTCTACGACTCCCTCGGCTTCACGACGGTCGGCTCGGCCACCTGGTGGGCCTAGGTAGGTTGGCGCCATGACCGTGGGCAGTGCCTTCTGGATCGCCGCCGCCCGCGCTCGCGAGTCCGAGCGCGCGGACCGGCTCTTCGACGACCCCTTCGCCCGGGAACTGGCCGGAGAGCGCGGCTTCGCGACGATGGCTGCCTCCGAACGCGCCACCGGCGGCGAGAACCCGTACCTCCCCGTCCGCGTCCGCTGGTTCGACGACCTGGCCACGGCGGCACGGGACGTAAGGCAGATCGTGCTGCTGGGCGCGGGCCTGGACACCCGCCCGTATCGGCTGGACCTGCCGGCCACGCTCGACTGGTACGAAGTGGACCGTGCGGAAGTGTTCGCCACCAAGGAACCCGTCCTCGCGCAGGCCACCGCGAGGTGCCGGCGCCACACCGTCGCGGCCGACCTCACCACCGACTGGGCCACGCCTCTGCTCGACGCGGGCCACCAACCCGGCGCGCGAACCCTGTGGCTCGCCGAGGGGCTGTTCTTCTACTTCGCCGAAGACCAGATCGTCACGATGCTGAAGACCGCGGCACAGCTGTGCGCGCCGGGCAGCCGCTTAGCCGCCGACGTCTCCGGCACCACCGGCCTCGACTCCCCCGCCATGCAGCCCTACCGCAAGTGGTGCGCCGACAACGGTTTCCCACCACCGTTCGGCTCCGACGACCCGGCCGCGCTGTGCCGAGCCGGCGGCTGGACCCCGGACCACCTCACCGCCCCCGGCGCCGCGGACGCCAACCACGGCCGCCTCCACTCCCAGCCCGAAGGCGTCGTCCCCGGCCGAACCCATTTCCTGACCGCGACGACCTAGCCACGCACGGCTTCGTACACCCCCGCGATCATCCCCACGAACGGCACCAGCGCCAGCAGCACCAGGAACTCGGATACGTCCAGCAACCGCGACCAATACGGCGACCGCACGCCCTTCGCCACCCGCGTCGCGTACACCAGGCAGACCACGGCGGCGATCAGCATCGCCGCGCCAGCAGCAAGAAGCAGCGTGCGGTTGTCGTCCGCGATCAGCCACGCGCCGGCCGTGAGCACCGTGACCACGCCGAAACCGGCCAGCGCCAGGCGTTGCAACCGGCCCGCGTATGAACGCGAACGCTGCACCCAGGCCACGCCCACCAAAGCCGCCAGCCCCGCCTCCCACGGCCCGCCGGAAGCGGCGAGCGTCACTGCCGAAGCCACCACGACGAGACCCAAGGCCACGAGCAACGCCGTCAGCAACATCTGCGCATACGTGGTCCGGCCGATGACCTCCGCGCCGAGGGACGGCTGTTCGTCGGCCCGGAAGGATTCCATGTCGTCCGGCACCCGCGGCAGCGGCAGCCGGCCCAGGCGCAGCGCGAGCATCGGCGCCACGGCCGCCAACGCCGTCGCCAAGACCGCCGCGACAGCCGCCGCGGCGACCGGCTTCACCCCGGACAGCAACACCACGCCGGTCGTCAGCGCACCAAGACCGGCCGAACCCGTGATGGCCACGAAAATCGGCAGCCGGTCGGCCACCGACACCGCGGCCAGCACGCTGTACACCGTCACCGCGGCCAAACCGGCGGCCAACGGACCGGCCGACAGGGAGAACACGCCATGCGGCGGCAGGATCGACATCCCCGCCAGCAGTGCGACGAACACCCCCGCCACCGCACCGGCCGCACCCGCGCCCGAGTCACCGTAGGCGCGGCTCAACGCCCCGCCGCCGAGCAGCAGGATCAGCGACAACAGCCCCGTCGCGATCGGCGCCAGCACGCTGCCCGCCGTCGACGCCTGAACCAGCAGCCCACCGGCCGCCAGCAGCACCACGGCCGCCGCGATGCCCGCGCGCCGCGCGATGCGAGGGCCCCACGCGGTGGACGCGGCGTCGCCGACGCTGGCGATCGAGTCCACGACGTCGTCGAACAGCAGCGGACCACGCGGACGTTCTCGCGGAGTCAGGTGCAGCACCTCACCGTCGCGCACCTGCGCGGCGGCCACCGTGAGCCCGAGCGCGAGCGGCGCGCCGCCGAGCCGCGAGAGCACCCACCCCGGGTGCTCGGCCGCGGCCTGACCCGTGGCACCGGCGAGCCGCACGAGTTGCGGCACGAGCTCCGCGAACGTGCTCTGCTGCGGCAACGCGACGTCCACGCGGGCGCGCGGCGTCACGATCGTCACGCGCCGGGTGGACCCGGCCAGGGCCGGAGCGCTCACTGCACGGACCTGGACGCCTCGATCACCGGGGCGAACTTCGCACTGCTCGCCTCGGCCAGCTTCTGCAGGCCCGCGTTCACCGCCTCGAGCACGATCTCCGACAGGTTGCGCGCGTCGTACTCGCGGATCGCGCGCGGGTCGATGTCGATGGAGGTGAAACGGCCGTCGCCACGCAGCGACACCGTGACTTCGTTCTGCCGCGAAGCCGCCTTGACCTCCATGGCCTCGACCGAGCGCTGGATGCGCTGCACCTCTTCGGTCTGCCGGCGGACCTGCGCCAGCAGCTCGTCCATGTCCGGCACGGCGTACGGGTCGGTCACAGCTGTTCTCCTTCTCCTGCGGGGTGGTTGCGGCGGACGTGCACGCCGGCGACGAATCGGCGGAAGTCGGGCGTGAGGCGTTGCGCCGCCTCGGGTTCGGCGGTGAAGACGAGCTCGAGCACCACGCGCGCGATCGGCCCGTCGGCACCCGGCACGGTGAGGAACACCTGTGTCTGCACCAGATCCGTGCCCTCGCCGGTGCGCAGGCGCAGCACCTGCGTGAGCCCGGGTGCGGTGGCGTCGCCGACGTCGTGGCGGCTCACCACGTCGAGCAGCGCCATGGTGCGGCCCAGGCGTTCCACGGCCTCGTCGGCGATCTCGGCCAGCGTCGCCGGGTCGGGGCGCTGGCGCACGCCGAGCGTGATGTTGGGCGTGAATCCCGCTTCGGGGTGCACAGCGACGAACGCGACGCCCGGCGCGCCCGCCCCCGCCGGGTCGAGCGGCATCCACCCCTCGGGGACGTCGAAACCCAGCGGGAGCGAGACGGTTTCAGGGACAGTCACAGTGTTTTCACCAAGATCCCACGTAGTTCACGGCGTCGTCCCACGTGTGGCCGACGTAGTCCGCCGCCTCGTTCGCGGCGCTGCCGACGGCGTCGACCGCCGCGCCGCCGTACTCGCCGATGGTGTGGCCCAGCTTCGGCAGGTCGATGTCGATCTTGGCCCCCACGCCCGCGCCGAGGCCGAGCGCGACACCCGCCTTGAAGTTCACCTTGATGTGCCCCGCGTCGTACACGGCCTGGCCGTCGAGCTGCGCGCCGAGGCCGTACTGCAGCGTGCCGTTGGCGCCGACCCCGACACCCGCGACGTCGGCCGAGACCTCGCCTTCGACCTTGCCGCCGACGAACGCGTTGCCGTGCAGCCCCAAGCCGTGGGCACCCAGCTGCGCCGAACCGCTCACCTCACCGCCGGCGAAGACCGAGGCCTTCCCCTGGGCCTCCGCGACGCCGTACTCGAGCTTGCCGTCCACGTCCTTGTCGAGCGCGGCGAGCTGGGCGTGGCCCGAGGCCTTGGCGTCCCAGCCTTCGGAGGTGATCTTCCCGTCGTACTCGGGAGAAAAGCCGTCCTGGTCGTGCTTGGTCTTGAGGTAGGTGATCTCGGTGTTCTTGAACGCCTTGTCCTTCAAGGTTTCCGGCTCCGGCCGACCGAACGGCGTGTCGGCCTTCTTCGGCGCGCGCGTGCCCTGCAGGCCGTCCCAGGTGAGTTTCTTCCAGCCGGAGTTGCCGAACCACGAGGGCACGGTGCGCGGCCGGCTGCGCCCGTCGAGCGGTTCGCCGTTGAGCCAGCTCAGCGCGCCCGTGCTCCACTTGCCCAGCTCGTGTTCCAGCCGGCCGACGCCCTCGGGCGGGAAAAGCTGTGCCAGCGCTTCGGAAAGCTCGTCGGCCACCTGTTTCGCCATCGCGACGGCCTGCTCGCCGAGCTGGCGCGCGGCGGAGATGAACGCGCCGACCGCGTTGGGATTGGCGGTCTTGGCCTGGCTGGTGAGCTGCGCGCCGTACTGGTCGAACTGCGCGAGCACGGAGTCGAGCGCCTGGCGGGCCCACTGCAGCAGCTGCGCGGCCTTCGCCAGCCGCTGCGCCTGGTCGGCCAGCAACGTGGCGTCCTCGGTCAGCTCGTCGGCCGACTTCTGCGCGGCCGTGGCGTAGGCGGTGTAGGCGGCGCCGTCCCAGTCGGTGTGCAGGTCCTTGGCCGCCTGGGAAATCTCGGTCGCCTTGCCGGACACCGTCGACGCCTGCGTACCGCACTGCTGCGACGCGGTGTTCAGCGCCGCCGGGTCGCCCGTGACGCGGCGCTGGTACTCGAGGAGCACCTGCCGGTAGGACGACAGGACCGAGCTGACGACCCCGGAGGCGTCGACGGCCATGGCCTAGGCGCCCTTCGCGTCGATGTCGACGTGCTGCTGGAAGTGCTGGCCGTTGTAGGTGAGGTCGAGGTCGATGTCGAGGTCCTGGCCGGCGGGCGCCTCGACGGTCGACTGGCCGGTGGACAGGTCGGTGTGGATCACGACCTCTCCTGCGCCGGCGGGGGCGATCGGGCTGACGGTGCCGCCCGCCGGAGCGGTGGGCGCGGTGGGCTGGATCGGCGTCGTGCTCGGCGCCGAAGTACTCGGGTCGACGGCGATCCAGCTGTTCGACGGGTCGAGCGGGGTGCCATTGGCCGTCACCGGCGTGGTCGGGGTGGTTCCTGTGGTCCCGGCCAGCGCGGGCGGCGTGTAGTTGGTGAACGGCGGCTGCCCAGCCGGCGCGGTCGCCCCGCCGCCCACACCACCGCCGGTGCCGCCGGCGATCGCCTGCTGCCCGGCCGCGCTCGCCACCGACGGCGGCGCCTGCGGAGCCGTGACCGGGGTGCTCGACACGGCCGTGTTGCCCGTGGCTCCGGCCGCGGCGGCCGAACCGGCGTCACCACCGTGGAACAGCTTCTCGATCTCGCCGATGATCTGCGCGACCTGCGTGATCTGGTTCGCGAGGTCACCCGCGCCGAGCGCCTTGAGCAGCGCGCCGATCGCCGTGATGAACGCCTTCAGAGAAGCGCTCGTGGCCGTGGACAGTGCCACCGCGGCGCCGTAGGTCCACCAGTTCGACATGAGCGACGCGACGGTGGGGTTCACCGCCGAGACCACCGAACGGTAGGCCTCCTGCGCCGTCTTCACGAGCGTGCCCGACACGCCGAGCAGCTGCGCGCCCTTCTCGATCACGCCGATGATCTTCGTGAGCTGGTCGAGCGAATCGGTGACCTTCTTCAGCGCCGACTCCGACGCGGTGCCGGACCAGACCTTGCCCAGCTGGTCGGCCGCCTTGCTCAGCTCGGTGTAGAGCGATGCGAACTCGCTCGCCTTGTGCAGCAGGTCGAGCACGTGCTTCGCGATCTGCTCCGGCTGGCCGGTGACGATCTGCGGCAGCGTGGTGATCGGGCCGCCCGAGGACGCCGTGGCGTCCATCGCGCTGGAGTTCGGGAATGTCAGCATCGGACCTCACTTGCTCGGGAGTCGGGAGTCAGACGGATGCGGGCCGGTAGACGCTGAGCTTGGCCAGGCCGCCGAGGCCGGGGTCGACGAGTCCGTGGTTGTAGAGGGCGCCGCCGTCGCCGGCCACGCCGATCACCGGGCCGGAGTCGGCGAACAGCAGGGGTTCGACCACCACGACGTCGCCCGCGTGCACGCCGCCGGGCACGTCGCCGAAGGTGCGCGCGGTGCCGGCGTAGACCTCGATCAGGCCGACCCGGGCCTGGTTGTCGGCGTCTCCGGCGAGCCAGTCGTTGAAGTCGGCGACGCCGTGGAAGCGGGCGTCGGTGATCGGGTGCTCGCCCAGCTTGCCGAGGTCGGCGTCGCCGAGGTAGCGCAGCACGTTGCCGACGGAGCTCGGCTCGCCGTGGGCGCCGGCACTGTCGTTGATCGCGATGGTGGCCAGCTCGCCGGCGTGCGGGGTGCCCCAGATCGACGACGAGGGCGCTGCCGTCGTCGAGGTGCCGCCGCCGTAGCCGCTCGCCGCGGCCTCATCGGCCGCCTGGTAGGCGTCGGCGCTGGTCTTGACCAGGCCGTTGATCTGCTGCAGCAGCTGCAACAGCGTGCGCACGGCCGTGACCTGGGTCGACTGCAGCGCCGAGTTGGCCGCAGCGACGGCGCTGCCGAAGGCCGCGAACGACGTCGGCTGGACCACGAGTTTCTCGAGGTCGGCGACCGCGTTGATCCCGTGGGCGACGATGCCGCCGACGTTGCCCACGATCGAGCGCATGGCCTCGGGTTCCGCCCGGTACTCGCCCGCGGTGACCATGGCTCTCCTTCCTGGGTGCGGCGTGTCGCCTCCCCCGTGAGGGTGGCCTCGGCAGAGCGTAAAAGCGCTCCCGGGAGCGAGCGGACGGCAAAAGTACCCACCAGGACGGCCGCGGTGGTGGCGAAAATACGGGGTATGAGCCCGTCGGTCGACCGCCTGGACCTGCTCGGCGAGCAGCCCGGGGAGATCATGCTGCAGTCCCCGCCGATGCTTCCCAAGAGCGGCTCGGGCGGGCTGGTCCAGCTCATGATGTTCCTGCCGATGATGCTCGGCATGGGCGCGATGTCGTTCGTCTACATCGGACGCGACGGCGGGGTGATGACCTGGATTTTCGGCGCTCTGTTCGTGACCGCGATGGGCGGCATGGTCGTGATGTCGCTCGGGCGCGGCGGGATGGCCAAGAAGGCTCAGATCAACGAGGAGCGCCGCGACTACCAGCGTTATCTCGCGGGCCTGCGCACGAAGGTGCGCGCGGTCGCCGACGAGCAGCGCGCGGCGCTCATCGCGCAGCAGCCCGACCCGGCCGACCTGTGGGCGTACGTGGAGACGGGCCAGTACTGGGATCGCCGCCGCGGCGACCGGCACTTCGCGCTGGTGCGCGCGGCCACCGGCCCGCAACCGCTCGCGACGCCGTTGCGCGCGCCGCAGACGGTGCCCCTGGAGGACCTCGACCCGGTCTCGTCGACGAACCTCAAGTACTTCATCCGCACGTACTCCACTGTGGAGGGCCTGCCGGTTTCGGTGTCGCTGCGCTCGTACGCGGCGACGACGCTCTCGGGCCGGCGCCCCGAGGTGCTCGGGATGACGCGTTCGCTGCTGGCGCAGCTGGTGACCTTCCACTCCCCCACCGACCTGCGCGTCGCGTTCTGCGTGGCCCCGGACCGGCGGCACGACTGGGAGTGGGCGAAGTGGCTGCCGCACGCCACCGCGCCCGCCCTGACCGACGCGACGGGCCGGCGCCGGCTCGTGGCGTCCGGCCCGGTGGAGCTGGCCGAGCTGCTGGGCCCGGACCTGGGCGACCGTCCCGCGTTCACGCGCCGGCCGGGCACGCCGCAGGACCTCCCGCACGTGGTGGTCGTGGTCGACGGTGGCGGCACCCAGGGCGAGCCGCGGCTGCTCGCCGAGGAGGGCCGGCTCGGGATCACCGTGCTGGAGGTCGGCGGCGAACAGCCGCGCGCCGCGTCGAACGAGCAGCTGCTGAGCCTGCACGTGGCCCCGGACCAGCTCGGCATGGTCGTGCTCGACGGCGGCACCGAGGCACGGCTGGGTTTCCTCGGCACACCCGACCAACTCGACCGTGGCGCGGCGGAGGCGCTCGCGCGCACGCTGACGCCGCTGTACCAGGGCACGGCGGTGGTCAGCGAGAAGCCCATGTCGGCGACGTTCGGACTGGCCGGGCTGCTCGGCATCGGCGACCCGCGCGACACCGACACGACCGTGACGTGGGCGCCACGCGCGGCCCGCGACCGGCTGCGCATTCCCCTGGGCGTGAACCCCGAGGGCCGGTCGGTGGAGCTGGACTTCAAGGAGTCGGCCGAGGGCGGCATGGGCCCGCACGGGCTGGTGATCGGCGCGACGGGCTCGGGCAAGAGCGAGCTGCTGCGCACGCTCGTGACCGCGCTGGCCGTGACGCACTCGTCGGAGAAGCTGAACCTGGCGCTCATCGACTTCAAGGGCGGCGCGACGTTCGCGGGCATGACCGGGCTGCCGCACGTGTGCGCGGTGATCACCAACCTGTCCGACGACCTCACGCTCGTCGACCGCATGGCCGACGCGTTGAACGGCGAACTGTTGCGGCGCCAGGAACTCCTGCACTCGGCCGGCAACTACGCGTCGGTGCGCGACTACGAGAAGGCGCGCGCCGACGGGGTGCCGCTGCAGCCGTTGCCGTCACTGCTGGTGATCATCGACGAGTTCTCCGAGCTGCTTTCGTCGCGGCCGGAGTTCATCGACCTGTTCGTGGCGATCGGGCGGCTGGGGCGTTCGCTGGGGATCCACCTGCTGCTGGCTTCGCAGCGGCTGGAGGAGGGCCGGCTGCGCGGGCTCGATTCCCACCTGTCGTACCGGATCGGGCTGCGGACGTTTTCCGCTTCGGAGAGCCGGGCCGTACTCGGGGTGGCCGATGCGTATCAGCTGCCGCCGGTGCCCGGGTCGGCGTATCTGAAGTCCGACAACGACACTTTGACGCGGTTCAAGGCTGCTTACGTGTCCGGTGAGCTTCCGCCGCGAAGCACGATCGTGCGTGAGGACGGGCAGCAGGTGGGGGTGCTGCCGTTCACGTTCGAGGCGGTGGAGGTGCCGTTGGCCGCGTCGGTTCCTGTGGCCGGGACGGTCGAGAAGGGCACCGGGGAAACCATCATCGGCGCAATGCTTTCCCGTCTGGAAGGCCGCGGCCCGGAGGCCCACCAGATCTGGCTGCCGCCGTTGTCCGAACCACCCACCCTGGACCAGCTCCTGCCACCACTGGGCGACGACCCGTCCCGCGGCCTGTGCCCCCTCGGTTGGGGCGGCAACGGCAAGCTGACCATCCCCGTCGCCCTGGTGGACAAACCCTTCGAACAACGCCGCGACATGCTCTGGGCCGACTTCTCCGGCGCGGCCGGCAACGCCCTGGTCGTGGGCGCACCGCAAAGCGGCAAGTCGACTTTGCTGAAGTCCGTCGCGGCGATGCTCGCGTTGACCCACACCCCTTCGGAAGTGCAGCTTTTTGTGCTGGACATGGGCGGCGGCGCCTTGGCACCGATCGCCGGCCTGCCCCACGTCTCGGGTTACGCCACGCGCCGTGATGCCCAGCGCTGCCGGCGCGTGGTGGCTGAGCTGACGACGTTGCTGGAGCAGCGCGAGGAGTTCTTCGCGGCTCAGGGTCTGGAGTCGATGGCCGCGTTCCGTTCTCGGCGTGCTGATTTGGTCGAGAGCACCGACGGCCGAGAGTTCGGCGACGTGTTCCTCCTCGTGGACAACTGGACCACGATCCGGCAGGAGTACGAGCAGCTGGAGGAACAGATCACCGGGCTTGCCGCGCGGGGTCTGGGTTTCGGGATCCACGTGATCGTGACGGTGAACCAGTGGATCGGCGTGCGCGCCCAGCTGCGCGACGCCATCGGTACACGCTTCGAGCTGCGGCTGGGTGATCCGGCTGATTCGTCGATCGATCGCAAGGTGGCTCTGAACGTTCCCGCTGATCGGCCTGGTCGTGGTCTGACTGGCGAGAAGCTGCACTTCCTGGCTGCGCTGCCTCGGGTGGATGGTGACCAACGGCCGGAGACGATCGGTGCGGGTGGCCTGGATCTGGTTCGTCGGGTGACTGCCGCGTGGCCTGGTTCTCGTGCTCCGCAGGTGCGTTTGCTGCCTTCGGAGGTGCCCCTCGAGTCGCTTCCCTCGGCGCCTTCCGGACGGGTGGTCCTGGGCATCGCCGAGTCGACCCTGCGGCCGGTTCACCTGGACTTCTCTTCGGATCCCCATTTCCTGGCATTCGGGGATGTGGAGTCGGGCAAGAGTTCTCTTTTGCGGGCCATCGCGTCGGGCATCTCTGCCGCGTTTACTCCTGACCAGGCACTGATGCTGGTCGGCGACTACCGGCGGGGTCTTTTGGGCGCCGTGGACCAGCCTCATCTGTTGGGCTACGCGGGCGCCGAGAACACCTTGACGGACCTGGTGGGCCAGTGTGCGACGGCGATGCGGAACCGGCTGCCAGGTCCGGATGTGACTCCGGAGCAGCTGCGTTCGCGGTCTTGGTGGCGGGGGCCGGATCTGTATGTGTTGATCGATGACTACGAACTCGTGGCTACTTCGGGGAAGAATCCGTTGTTGCCGTTGCTGGAGTTCCTGCCGCAGGCCCGGGACATCGGCCTGCATTTGATCATCGCCCGCGCTTCCGGTGGGGCGGGGCGGGGTCTTTACGAGCCGGTGCTGCAACGCGTGCGCGAACTGGGCTCGCCGGGGTTGATCATGTCTGGCACGAAGGAAGAGGGGCCGTTACTGGGTGACGTGAAGCCTTCGCCCCAGCCCCCGGGCCGGGGGACGCTGGTGTCGCGTCGGCATGGGACGGGGCTGGTGCAGGTGGCGTGGACGAAACCGGTGGAGTCGTAGGGCCGGAGCCAGCCCCGCCCAGGACTCGGAGCAGGGCCAGCTCGCGTCACATTGCCGGACCGTCCAGCGCGTCGCGGAGATCGAGCAACTCGCGCTGGACCTCGTCGGCGGGCTCGAACGGCACTCCCGCTCGGTCAAGTATCACGAGGCAGACACCGAGAAACCCACGGGTGAGCTCACGGTACATGCGGTTCGCGACCACCGAACTCGCCAACAGCCGCTGGACGAACAACGCCAGCGCCGGCGGGTCGATACTCCAGAAGTCGTTCGCACACATCCCGAAGCCTGCCGCCGCGAGGTCGAGGTTCTCGTTCGCCGCGAGCATCTCGGCCATGCCCATGAAGAATTTGCCGATCTGCAGCGCGGGGCTCCAGACCTCCTCGTCACCGACGAAAAAGATGTAGCTCATCGTGGGACTCCATGTAAATGGTCACAACTGGGCGCGCGCCGAGACGTCAGTCCGCCGACGGCTTCTGCTTCAGAAATTCGGAGTACAGCGGTCTGTGCGGCCAACGCAGCCAGTCCGGCCAACGGAACTCACTCATCACTACCCCCGAACAAACGCCTTCGCCAGAACCAACGATACGGACCCACACAACCGCGAATCCCTGCGCGCCCCTCACCGCGGGTCACCTCTGAGGCAAGATCGTCCACGCCTACGACCACGATCTGCCGGTGGCACAACGCTGTCAGCACCCTACTTCCGTCGGTCCGAGACCCGACTGAAGTAGGTTATCAAGTTTCCACATGCCGCCTACGTTGGTGAAATCATTTCATCGACGTGGAGGGGCTTACATGCGTTTCGCGAAGGCAGTGGCCGTGGTGGCCGGGGCGGCCGCGGTGTTCGGCGTCGTGTCGGCGGGGGCGGCGAGCGCGGCCGGGCCGCGGATCATCGGTGGGGAGACCGTGAGCTCGGCGCCGTGGGGTGCGCAGGTTTTCTGGGACGACGCCACGGACTTCGGCGGCTTCGAGTGCTCCGGCACGATCATCGCGGCGCAGTGGGTGCTCACCGCGCAGCACTGCCTGAACGCCCCCGGCATGCATGTGAAGGTCGGCAACGTCGCGCTCGGCCAGGGCACCGAGGCAGCCGTGGACCAGCAGAAGGCCTCGCCCGACGGGGACATCGAGCTGCTGCACCTGTCGTCCGCGGTGGACGCGACGTTCATGAAACTCGGCGACGCTGATCCGGAAACCGGTGCCACCAACCAGATCTACGGCTGGGGCCGCACCGAGGGCAACAACCCGCCGTCGGACACCCTGAAGACCGCCGACGTCAAGGTCACGGGCCAGGGCACCGACGCGTTCAACGGCACGGCCATCACCAGCGAGGGTGTCACGGGCGCCTCCTGGCACGGCGACTCCGGCGGCCCCCAGCTCGCCGACGGCGTGCAGGTCGGTGTGTGCTCCACGGGCGAAAACTCCGGCAGTGACAAGAATGGCACCCAGAACTACGCGAGCGTCGCCGCGAGCCGCGACTGGATCAAACAGACCGCGGGCGTCTGACTCCGTTGCAATAACGAGCCGCCCGCCGCGTCGGGCGGCTCGTTATTGCGATGCGCCGGCCGGGCCGGTTCGGCACACTCGATCCCGTGCTCACCGCCGAGATCGCCGTGGACGTCCTGTCCCGTCTGCAGACAGCCGGCTGTCACGTCTGGATCGCCGGTGGCTGGGGCGTCGATGCCTTGCTGGGCCGCGAAACCCGCGTGCATTCGGACCTGGAACCTGCTGCACCGGTTCGAGGAGGAGCCCACGGTTCTCGCGGCACTGAACGACTTCACGGAGTCCGAGGACTTCCGCCCGGTGCGCTTCGTCCTCACCCGCCCCGACGGAGCGGCCCTCGACCTGCACCCGCTGCACTTCGAGGCCGACGGCTCCGCCACCCAATCCGCCGACTCCGCGGGCGGCCTCTTCCGCTATCCGACGGACTGCTTCGTCACGGGGACGATCGGCGGCGTCACCGTGCCATGTGTCTCGGCGGCGCAGCAGCTGAGATTCCACACGGGCTACGAACCGCGGCCCCACGACCTCGCCGACGTCGCGGCCCTGCACGCGGCCTTCGGCCCCGCGAAGTAGCCGTCAGCTCAACAACCCCAGCAGCGCCTGCTTGTCCGGCTTTCCCGAGGCCGCAACGGGAACCCCGTCGATCACCGTCACAGAAGACGGTACGGCGGCCTCCCCCAGCGAAGACGCGACCACGCCACGCAGAGCGGCCACGTCAGGGACACGACCCGGTGCCGCGACGACAAAAGCATGCGCCGCCTCGCCGGTGGAAGGGTCGGGAGCCGCCACGACGTACGCCTGGTCCACGTCGGCGTGCGAGGCGAGGGCGCGTTCGATCGGGCCGGCGTAGTGGATGACCGCGTTGACGATCACGACGTCGCGGGTCCGGCCCGTCAGGTGGAGGAAGCCGGCAGCGTCGACGTGGCCGATGTCCTGGGTGCGGACCCAGCCGTCGCGCAGGACGTCGGCGGTCTGGGAAGGATTGCCCCAGTAGCCCGAGAACTGGCCGGGCGACCGGACGAAGATCTCGCCCGAAGCGCCGGCCTCAACGTCAGTCCCCGAGGAGTCGCGCACGGAGATCTCGACGCCCGCGCAAGGGCGGCCCGCGGAGCCCAGGGCGTCCGGGAACGCGGCGACGTCGGCCGGCGTCAGCACGGTCAGCTTGCCCACCTCGGTCTGGCCGTACGCCTGCTGCATTCCCGGCCCCACGCGGGAAAACGCCTCCGCCATCAGGCCCGGAGCGACGGGTGAGCCGGCCACCACCAGCATCCGCACGGAACTGACATCCACCGACGAAGTCCGCAGCACGTCCAGGATCCGGTACAGCCGCGGCACCGTCGTCAGAGCCGCCGTGATGTCCAGCCGGGGCAGGATCCACGGGAAGTCGGGCAGCTCGGAAGGGATCACCACCGTCCCGCCGGCCAGGAGGCACGAGCGCAGGTGCGTGATCATCACCGCGCTCGTCAAGGTGCCGAACAGCAGGAAACGCCGGTACCGCGCGGCCAGATCCGCGGGCGTCTCCTCAGGACGTTGCTCGATCCCCTGCGCCGTCAGCGCTTCGAAGCTGTAGGCCACGCCCTTCGGCAACCCCGTGCTGCCGCTGGTGAACACCACCCAGCCGATGTCGGACGGCCGCCCGGCCGGCACGGGTTCCTCGAACACCGACAACAACTCCGGCCCGACCCGCAGGATCTTCGCCCCCGCCGCCGTCGCGCGCAGTTCCGGCGTCTCGGAGGCCTCGTCGACGACGACTGCCGCCAGGTCGCCCACCACCGCCCGCAGGTGCGTGACCGGCAGGCCGGCCCGGATGCCGACGGTGCGGCACCCCAGCGTCTGCGCGGCGATCTGCGCGGCCCACCCCTCGGGCGTCACGGCGGTGGCGACCCCGACGCCGTCACCGCGCGAGACGCCCGCACCCCGCAGGGCGGCGACGAAGCGGCCGATCAGGTCGCGCGCCTCACCCCGCGTGACCTTCCGCGGGCCGTGCTCGAACGCCACCGCGTCCGGCTCCGAATCGAGCGCGTCCAGCACCGCCTGCGGAAAGACCATCGCACCGTCCTTTGTCCGACCCGGAAAACGCAGGACCATCCCTACCCGAAAGATCTCAGAATTCCGTCAGAGCGTGCACTCTCGGTGAGCGCAGCGAAAGCGCCACTCCCGCCGCCACCACCACGATCAGCCCCGCCGCCGCGGACAGCGTCCAGAAGTCCGGCCGGACGATCGACTGGCCGCGCAACGCCTGCCACGTCACCAAAGCGAGCACGCCCGCGTAGCCGGCGACCGCGGTCCACACCAGCCGCCGGCGCACGACGTCGGACGACAGCACCGGGTACCGCCGCGCGAGCGCCGCGAGGCCCAGCGCGATCAGCGGCAGCGCCTGGATCGCGTGGATGCCCACGAAGTGCGGGATCCGCAGGTCCCCGCCGGCGGTGCTCCAGCCGAGCACGGGCAGCCCCGGCCCGCCGTCCGCCAGACCGACCGTGTGCCCGCCGATCGTCGGCGGCCGCTCCCCCGCCGCCTTCATCGCCTGCTGCGCCGGTGTCGGCGAGAACATCAGCAACGCCAAGCCCATCCCCACGGCCGCCAGCGCCGTCCCCCACCGCAGCGCCGACGCGAGAGCGCGGTCCGGCAGCTTCTGGAACAGCAGCAGCACGACCACGGCGGCCGTCGCGCCCCACGCCGTGAAGGCGCCGGTGGCGACGAAGTTGTTGATCGTGACGTCGGACGGTGTCGCGTGATTGAAGTGCAGCGCCCGTCCGCGGACCACGACCTGCCACACGAGCAAGGCCATGTCCGTGCCGATGCCGACGGCGAACACCGTGCCGATCCACCACCCGGCCCGCCGGCCGCGCCGCAGCAGCGTGAGCAGCCACGCGAGCGTCAGCGCGTACATTCCCACCGACACCGCGAACTTGAACGGTTTCGCCCACAGCGGCGCGTTGACGAGCGTGCGATCATCGAACAACAGTCCCAGTGCCGACACCACCAACAGCAGCGCCATCGCCCCCGCGAGCACCACGAGCGGCCGGTGCGGCCGATCCTTGACCATTCCCCCGAAATTCATGGTCACCAGGGTTGCGCGGGCGCCGGCGGAGGGCACTGGAGACCGCCCCCGTCCCCGGGGTGGGGAGCGCCCCACCCCGTGTAGGTAATAGTGCCGTCAACGCGACCGGCAGTTGTGCCGTTTGACCACACCTCCTCATTTTCTAGCGTGACATTCACAACGCGCGGGCAGGGGCAAGCCTCTCGCGCACCGGGATCTTCCGCGAGAGGGAAGGAGGTGGCCCGTCATGTCCAGTCCGGGATTCCAGGCAGATTCCGCTGCGATGACGCGCGCCGTCCAGGGCTTCGAGGAAACCGCGTCGAACGCGAAGACGACCATGGCCAGCTTGGAGTCGGAGCTCACCGAGACTCTGCGCAACTACAAGGGCGACCAGGCCGTGGCGTTCTGGGACCTGCAGCGCCGGCTCCAGGAGAAGATGACGGCCGCCGTGAAGGAGCTCGACACCATGTCGCAGCTCGTGCACACGAGCCACACGAACTACAACACCGGCGACTCGGACGTGCACCAGAGCTTCCAGAGCGTCGGCCACAACCTCGAGGGCGCTTCGGTGATCCCTCGCCTCAACCTTTGAGTCACGGAGAGGATCGGCAAGATGGCTGACGTCGTCGAAATCAACTTCGCCGCGCTGCAGTACAGCTCGGCGTCGCTGGCCGCCAAGGCCAAGGCACTGACCTCGCAGCTCGAGCAGCTGCACCAGAACCTCCAGCCGATCACGGCCACGTGGTACGCCTCCGGCAGCTCCGCCGGTGAGGCCGCCCGTGCGGCCGAGACGCGGCTGCGGCAGGCCACCGCCGACATCGTCGCGATCATCGCGCAGTTCGGCGGCAAGGTGGGCGACGCCCACGACCTGCAGTCGCAGCTGGAGAACCGCAACCAGGGTCTGTTCGCCTGATCCGCTCCCGACGTCGGTCGGCCGGTGCGGGAAACCCCCCGCTCGCACCGGCCGGCCGGCTTTCCAGCGTCCGTTATGCACGAGAGGGTCGGGACCGATGCACGACCAGTCGTACTACGTTCACCTCGAATCGCTGAAGGACTTCGTGCGGGAACTGGAAACCCAGATCCACGCGATGTCCAAGCCCAACGACTTCCTCAGCACGCTCGGCGACCACCCGCTGCTGTTCGGGGAGTTCGGGGAAGCCGGCTCGCTCGTCGACGCCCACCGCGCCGCCGTCGCGGAGATGCGGGGGCTGCTCGAACAGGTCCGCAGCGCGATCACCTTCGCGCAGGACGTGACCACCACCGTCGCCGACGGTTACGAGCAGGCGGACCAGTCGGTGGCCGGCGACCTGCACCAGTCGGGCAGCGAGACCGGCCTGCTCGATCCGCTGCTTTCGCTGCTGGGCCTCGGGTCCGGCGGCTCGAACAACTCCGGGGGGACGGACGCATGAGCGGGGCGCACACCAACTTCGCCGCGTACACGCACCAGCAGCTGTACGCGATGCTGCAGGCCGGTGACCCCAGCAGCGCCCAGGCCGCGGCCGACCAGTGGAACTCCACCGCGATCGGGCTGCACGAGCAGGCCGAGAACCTGTCGAAGGAGCTGTCGGACTTCTCGGGCGAGTGGACCGGCGGCGCGGCGGACCAGTACTCGCACATGATCACCGACCTCGTCGGCGGCATCCGCAAGGTCGCGCAGACCGCGCAGGGCATGCAGCACATGCTCGAGGACGCGGCCGACGCGCTCGTGAAGGCCAAGGCCGAGATGCCGCCGCCGGTCTCGGTGCCCGATGTCTCGCCCGGCCAGGTCGCGCTGGCCGTGAACCCGCCGTTGCTGCCGTCCGACTCGTCGCCGGCCACTCTCGCCGCCGCGGCCCAGCAGCGGCAGCAGGCGATCGCCGACGTCGAGGCGCAGCAGCAGGCCGCGAACGCCGCGGGTTCCGCGCACGCCAAGGCGATCGTGGTCATGACCAACCTGGCTACGAACTACACCACCGCCGAGGACTCGATCCCCGTCTCGCCCAACGCGGTCGACACGCCGGCCGCTCCCCCGGCCGGCGGCGGCGCGTCCGGTGGCGGTGCGACCGGCAACGGCCTGGCCGACCCGGGTGTCGTCGTCGGCACCCCGGACGACTCGCACCCGCTGCCGGCCGACGGCTCGGTGGCGGGCGCACCGGGGGCTCCGGGCTCGGATCCGGCGACTTCGGGCGGCCCGCTGTTCGGCGATATGTTCACCGCGGGTCTCGCGGCGGCTTCGGCGGCGGCGTTCGGGCGGTTCGGCTCGATCATGCCGAAGGTGCCTTCGTGGGCGTCCGGAAAGGACTCCGACGACAAGAAGGACGAGCCTGCGGGCACGAAGCTGGGTGGCGGCGCGGGCACCGAAGGCGGTGCCGGCGGCGGCATCCCGATCGGCGGCGGTGACGCGCCTTCGCTCGACGGCGGCGGAATCCCCGGCGGCGGCGGCCTTTCCGGCGGCAGCGACGCCCCGGCGGCGCACTCCGGCCTCGCGGGCGACGGCGGCGCGTCGAACGTCCTCAGTGGACTCGCGGGCGGCGCGGCCGGTGCCGCGGGCGCGGCGGCGAAGAGCGCGATGCCGATGATGCCCATGATGCCCATGGGCATGGGAGCCGGTGGTGACATGGGTTCCGGACGACGGATCCCGGCGTGGCTCGTGGAGACAGAGAACGTGTGGGGCCAGCAGGCGCCCGTGGCTCCGTCGGTGATCGGCGAAGAGCCGGAAACCTACTGATCGGGAGGACGGCTCGGTGACTGCTGCAGTGGACTCCGGGGGTTACCGGGTCGCTCCCGCCAAGCTCGACGCGGCCGCGGCGGACCTGGGCGGCCGCGCGGGCGCGCTCGAGACGGCACAGAAGGCCGTGGCGGGGGTTTCCGTGCCCGCCACGGCGTTCGGCCAGGTGTCCGCTTCGGCGGACTGCGCCGCCACGTTGAAGAAGACGTTGTCCGAGCTCGGCGAGAAGATCGACGGTCAGGTGCAGCGCGCGAAGGTGCTGCAGAACGGGCTCACCGCGTCGGCCGCGGGCTACCGGCGCGCGGACGAGCAGGTGGCGGCTTCGTACCGGTCGTTGCTGCCGGAGGATCCACTGCCGGCGGTGAGCGGCCCCGCCGGGGCGGCGGCGAGCGGGACGTGGGCTCAGGACATCGCGGCGAACCGCACCAAGGTGTCCGACGCGCTGACTTCGGAGCAGACGCACCTGCAGCAGCTTCAGTCTTCTGGCGCCAGCGCCGACGACATCGCGAGCTCGCAGCGCAGGATCGCGCTGTACCAGGACATCCTGGCCAATAATCGCCAGATCCTGCGGTTCGACCCCGCGGCCGACGGCCGGATCGCCGAGCTGGTGGGCTCGATCCAGCCGGGGACGCGCAACGTCGGGCTGTTCGTGCCGGGCGTGAACACGCGGCTGGACAACTTCCAGGGCTACGCCGACCTCGGCCGCAGCCTGGTGGCCGCCGACCCGACGGGCCGCACGGCGATGGTCGTGTGGGCCGACGGCGACTTCCCGCAGAACCCCCTGGTCGAGGGCCCGGACGCGAGCTACGCGCAGACGATGGCCCCGGACCTCAAGACCTTCGGCGACGAGCTGCGCGGCCAAGTCGACGCCCAGACCGGCGGCGCCGCGACCATCACCGCCATCGGCCACAGCTACGGCGGCGCGACCGTCGGATTGGCCGACTCACAAGGCCTGGCCGTCGACCGCGTGCTGCACGTCGAGTCGGCGGGCATGGGCCACGGCGTCTGGAGCCCGGCCGACCTGCCCGCGAGCCAGGCGGGCGTGCAGCGCTTCTCGATGACGGCGCCGCTCGATCCCATCGTGCTCGCCCAGGGCAACGCCTGGGGTGCCGAGTGGACCGGCATCGGCCACGGCGCCGACCCCGACACGTTCCCGGGCGTCACCGACCTCACGACAGGCAACGACGCGGCTGGCAACGAGCTCTGGGGCCTGTCCTCGCACAGCGACGTGCTCAAGCCCGGCTCCGACTCGTGGACCAACATCTACGGTGTCCTCACCGGCGGTGCGCTCACGACGGTGCCGGGGGTGCAGCGATGACCCTCTCGCTGCTGGCCCACGAGCTCACGGCCGTCATCGACGACGTCGCCGCCACCTTCGGCCCCGACGTGACCCCCACGGTCGCCGGCGAGCTCGACTGCGACCCCGCCCACCCGGGCACCCTGGTGTGCTGGCAGTACGGCGTCCGCCTCGACCACTGCGGCGACGCGGAACACCGGCTGGCGGAGTCCGTGCTGCCCTCGCTGGAAGCCGCGGGCTGGTCCGCACACGACCGCAGCACCCCCCGCGAACTCATCGCCCGCTTCAACCGCGACGGCGCCGACTTCACCGTCCACGTCGCCCGCGCCGGCGGCGGAGTGGCGATCATCGGCTCGACGCGCTGCGTGGTGCCGGTCTGAATCACCGGGCGTCACACCGACGCCGCCGAGCTAACGCAGCCAGCGCAGGGCCGCTTCGGCGGTGTCTTCGGGTGTGCGGTTGAAGGCGATGGCCGCGGCGGGCGCGAGGCGGTGGACGAGGTTGACGACCTGCTCGAAGAGTTCCAGCAAAGGCTCGTAACCGCGGATGCCGCCGCCGATGATGACGCAGGCGTAGTCGGCTCGGGTCAGAGCGGATTCGATGGCGGACAACGGATTGTCGTCCGGAGCGACGAGGCAGAGGTCGGACTCCAGGCCGTGGGTCGCGAAAGTGGCCTGGCCGCGCGCGATGGCGGCCTGGACCGGGGCGGGGTCCCAGCCGTCGAGCCGGGTGGGGTCCAAGCCGATGACCAGGACGCGACCTTGAGACACGGGAATCAAGCCCCGAACCGGGAAGCGCGCCACGAGCGGCGGCGGCCACGGCGCACGGTGGCGACGGCGAGGCCCGCGGCGGCGGCCAGGACAACTCCGCCGAGGGCGATGGCGGCGGCGGGGATGTCCACGCCGGCGTCAGCGGGGACCGGCGCAGGGACAACAGCAGGCAAAGCGACCGGAGCGACCGAGCCGCCCGGGCCCGCGACGGAAGCGGGCAGCGTCGACGAGACGGCGGCATAGGCGTCCACCACGCCCCAACCCCGGCGAGGGTCGTGGCCGCCCGACGGAGGGCGCGAGGCCGTCAGTGTCAAGCGGGTCACGACCTGGTCGCCCGTGAAATCCGGGTGGGCGGCGCGCACCAGGGCGGCGACGCCGGCGACGTACGCGGCGGCCAGGCCCGGGTCCGTCACCGGCCAGCGGTGCGCGACGGCGCCGCCCGCGCCGGCCGAGGTGCTGACGAGGTCGGCGCCCGGGGCGGCGACGCCGAGGTAGTCGCCGGCTTCGGTCTGGACCGGCGCGCCCGCCTGGTTCGTGGAGCCGACGGCGAGTACGCCCGACGAAGCGGTGGGATAGGTGTGCGCGCCCTGCTGGGTGGCGGCCGCGGCGGAGACCACGACGGCGCCGCGGGAATGGGCGCGCGCGACCGCCGCGGCCAAAGCCGGGCTGTCGAAAGCCGCCGGCACCGCGATCAGCAAAACCCCCGCGCCCCGGTCGAGGGCCGTGTTCATGGCGCCCGCCAGTGCGCCCGGGTCGCCGCCGTCGTGGGACGAAGCGTCGACGTATTGCAGCGGCAGGAGCTTCGCGCCCGGTGCGACGCCGACGAAAGTCGTTTCCCCCGAAGGCTGCGCGGCGACGATCCCCGCGGCGATGGTGCCGCGGCCGTCGCAGTCGGACGGGGCCGTGCCGGGGCCGGTGAGGACCTGGCCGGGCGCGAACTGGCCGTTCTGCGCGTCGACGCCGGTGCCGATCACGGCCACCACCTGGCCGTCTCCGCGGGTGAGCGGCCACAGGCGCTGCGGGTCGACGAGCCGCTGGCCCCACGACACGGCGCCGGTGTAGGTGCCGGACGGGTTCGCGCACGCCCCCACCGCGCTCGCGGACCCGGCGACTCCGACGGAAGACAGGGAAGACACGGCCACGAGACCGGCCACGGCGAAGACGGCTGGCCACCTCACCGCGGCACCCTCCCGGAGAATCTCGCTGTCCGACAACGGGATTCTAGTCGAGCGGGCGCCGCGGCAACAGGTTCAGCGCAGGTCCATCCCGAGGTCCAACGCGGGCGAGGAGTGCGTGAGCGCCCCCACCGCGAAGTAGTCCACACCGGACTCGGCGTAGGCCTTAGCACGGTCGAGGGTGAGGCCACCAGAGGATTCCAGCCGCGTTTTCGGCGAAACGGCGTTGCGCCGTTCCACGGCCTTCGCGCAGTCCTGCGGCGTGAAGTTGTCCAGCAGCACCTCGTCGGCGCCCGCGGCGAGCGCCTCCTCCAGCTGCGCCAGGTTGTCGACCTCCACCTCGCACGCCAGTTCCGGCGCGTGCTCGCGCGCCGCCGCCAGCGCGGCCGTGACGGAACCCGCCGCGACGACGTGGTTGTCCTTGATCAGCACGGCGTCGCCCAGACCCATGCGGTGGTTCACGCCGCCACCGCAACGCACGGCGTACTTCTCCAGCAGCCGCAGGCCCGGCGTCGTCTTGCGGGTGTCGCGGATCGCCGTGCCCGAACCCTCCACTTCGGACACCCACCGGGCGGTCGCCGTCGCGATGCCCGAGAGGCGGCAGACGAGGTTCAGCGCCGTCCGCTCGGCCGTCAGGAGGCCGCGCACTGTGCCCCGCACCGCGAGTGCGGGCTCGCCCGCCGCCACCCGCGATCCGTCGGGCCGGCTGGACACCACTTCGTAGTCCGAACCCAGCACCGCGTCGAACACCGCCAGTGCCACGGGCAGCCCGGCCACGACACCCAGCGAACGCGGGGTCAGCTCGGCAACCGCGCGCGCGTCGGCCGGGACCGTCGACGCCGTGGTGGCGTCCGGCCCGTACCGCAGGTCCTCTTCGAGCGCCGTGGTCACCACGCGGCGGACGTCGGCGACCTCGAGCCCCGCCTCCACGAGGGCGCGTGAGACGGCGTCGGAAAACGGGAACAACTCGGTCATGCCACACCTTCCAGAGCGATCGGGTCGGCCAGCACGGGCTGGCCGGAGGGGCTGAGCCGGATGAGCTGGCTGCGCCGCCAGCCCTCTGCCCGCTCGGGAAAATCGGACCGCACGTGGCAGCCGCGCGATTCGGTGCGCCGCGCCGCGGCGGCGAGAAGCGCCTGCGCCACCACGGTGAGCGCCGCGTCCTCCACGGCCGCGTGCGTCCACAACGGACTGTCCTGCGTGGACAGGTCCAGCACGGAACCCGCCGCCGCCAGGCCGTCGGCGTCGCGGCCGATCGCGGCGTAGCGGCTCATCACGCGCTGCAAAGCGTCACGCTCGGCCGCCGGCGCCGACGTCCGCGAGGGCAAGCGCCCACGCGACGGGTCCGGCAGCAGCCCGGCCGCGAGGTCGGCGGCCACGGCCTGCGCCACGCGGTGCCCCACCACGAGACCTTCGAGCAGGCTGTTGGACGCCAGCCGATTGGCCCCGTGCAGCCCGGTGCGGGCCACCTCGCCCGCCGCGTACAGCCCGGTGACGCTCGACCGTCCATCCACAGTGGTCACCACACCACCGCACGCGAAGTGCGCCGCGGGTGTCACCGGGATCGCGTCCACGGCCGGGTCGAGGCCCAGCACCGCGCAGGCCGCGTGCACGGTCGGGAACCGCCTCGCGAAGCCGGAAATGCCGGTGGCGTCGAGGAAAACGTGGTCGTCGACCCCGCCCGGCGCCAGCCCCATCCGCCGGGTGATCGCGGCCGACACGACGTCGCGCGGCGCCAGGTCGCCCAGCGGGTGCACGCCGGCCATCACCGACTGGCCGGCGCCGTCGACGAGCGTGGCTCCCTCACCGCGAACGGCCTCGGTGACGAGCGGGCACCGGCCACGAGCCCCCGGCGTGTAGAGCACCGTGGGGTGGAACTGCACGAACTCGACGTCGGCTACGGTCGCACCCGCCCGCAAGGCAAGGGCAAGACCGTCGCCGGTCGCGATCTCCGGGTTGGACGTCGCCTGGTAAAGCTGGCCGAAACCGCCGCTGGCCAGCAGCACGGCCGAAGCTCGCACGACGCCGGGCACGCCGTCGCGGTCCAGCACGGTCACGCCCGCCACCTCGCCCACGGGCGTGAGCAACGCGTCGACCGCGATGTGGTGCTGCAGCACCGGCACGCGCCGGTCGCCCGCCTGCGCCACCAGCGTGCGCTCCACCTCGGCGCCCGTGGCGTCGCCGCCCGCGTGGATCACGCGGAACGCGCTGTGGCCACCCTCTCGAGCGCGCGCCAAGCCTTCGGCACCGGCGTCGAACTGAGCGCCGCTGGCCCGCAGCCACTCCACGGCCGCCGGGCCGCCGTCGAGGATCGATCGTGCCGCGTCCTCGTCGCACAGGCCGGCGCCCGCGGTGAAGGTGTCTTCGGCGTGCTTCGCGACCGAGTCGTCGCGGTCGTGCTCGCCTTCCAGCACCACCGCGACGCCGCCCTGGGCCCAGCGCGTGTTGCCGTCGGACACCGCGGCCTTGGTCACCACGAGCACGTGCAGGCCGAGCTCCTGCGCCCGCAGCGCAGCCGTCAGCCCGGCCACCCCGCTGCCCACGACAACGAGGTCTGCACGGGCTTCCCAGACCGGGGTTTTCGCCTGTGAAGCGTTAACCGGGGTGGTCATTCGCCGCCGCCGGGCTGCCCGATCTCGATCATCCGCTGCACCGAGGCCCGCGCCCTGGCGGCGGTCTCGAGGTCCACGTGGACCTCGTCCGCGCCTTCGCGCAGGCTCCGCAGCAGCGCGGCGGGCGTGATCATCTTCATGTACCGGCAGGACGCCCGGTCGTTCACCGCGCGGAAGTCGATCTCCGGCGCGGCCTTGCGCAGCTGGTGGATCATGCCGATCTCGGTCGCCACCAGCACCGAGCGGGCCTTCGTGTCCCGAGCCGCGTGAACCATGTCGCCGGTGGACAGGATCTTCACCCGCTCCGGCGCCACCACGCCCTCGCCCGCGAGGTAGAGCGCCGACGTCGCGCAGCCGCACTCGGGGTGGATGAACAGGTCGGCGTCGGGGTTCTCCTCGGCCCGCGCGGCCAGCTCGGCCCCGTTGATGCCGGCGTGGACGTGGCACTCGCCGGCCCAGATGTGCATGTTCTGCCGGCCCGTCACGCGCTTCACGTGCGCGCCGAGGAACTGGTCGGGAAGGAAGAGAACTTCCTGGTCAGCGGGGATCGAAGCCACCACGTCGACCGCGTTCGACGACGTGCAGCAGATGTCCGTCTCCGCCTTCACCTCGGCGGTGGTGTTCACGTACGACACCACGACCGCGCCCGGGTGCTCGGCCTTCCAGGCCCGCAGCTCGGCGCCGGAGATGGAGTCGGCGAGCGAGCAGCCGGCCCGCGCGTCGGGGATCAGCACCGTCTTCTGCGGCGCCAGGATCTTCGCGGTCTCGGCCATGAAATGCACGCCGCAGAAGACGATCGTGGACGCGTCGCTGCTCGCCGCGATGCGGCTCAGCGCCAGCGAGTCGCCGGTGAAGTCGGCGATGTCCTGGATCTCCGGGACCTGGTAGTTGTGCGCCAGCAGCACCGCGTCGCGCTGACGAGCGAGCTCGCGCACCTCCTCCGCCCAGTCCGCGTTCGCCTCGACCCCGCCGTACGGAGTCAGGTTCTGCTCAACCGTGGTGGTCATGTGTGGCCCTCCTGGACCGTCGACGGGTTTTCGCCTTATAATCGAAAACCGTGCGAAGTCATCTTAACACCCAGACCCCCTTGGCCCACGAGGTTCTGGGAGCGGTCCTGCAAGTGCGCTCGGACACACTGCGCGTGCTCCTGTGGCGCCGCGCGCTCGACCCGCACCTGGGCCGCTGGTCGCTCCCGGGCGGCCGGCTGCGCCCCGACGAGGACGTCGAAACGTCCATCCGCCGCCAGCTCGCCGAGAAGGTCGACGTGCGCCAGCTCAAGCACGTGGAGCAGCTCTCGGTCTTCAGCGCGCCTGACCGCGTGCCGGGGCCGCGCGTGGTCGCCACAGCGTTCCTCGGGCTCGTGCCGTCAGACGTCGACCCGGAGATCCCCGAGGACACGCAGTGGCACGACGTGACCGCGCTGCCGCGCACCGCGTTCGACCACGAGGCGATCGTGCTGCGCGCCCGCGACCGGCTGCGCTCGAAGCTCAGCTACACCAACCTCGGCTTCGCCCTGGCGCCCGAGCAGTTCACGATCTCAGCTCTGCGCGGGCTCTACTCCGCCGCGCTGGGCTACCGGGTGTCGGCGACGAACCTGCAGCGCGTGCTCTCGCGCCGGGGACTCCTCGTGCCCACCGGGGACACCGCGTCACCCGGTCGGGCCGGCGGGCGCCCGGCGGCGCTGTTCTCCTTCGCGGGCAAAGGGATGCAGATCACAGACCCGTTCGCAGTCCTCAAGCCGCCGCCGAAAAGGTGATGGACTGCGAGCGTGCCCCGGTACCCGTACGGTGGACGCGTGACCGAGCCGGAGCAGGAGCAGAACCCCAGTGGGACGGCGACACTGCCGTTGTTCCCACTGCAGACCGTACTGCTCCCCGGTACGCACCTGCCGTTGCACATCTTCGAGCCGCGCTACCGCCAGCTGACCGCCGACCTCGTGGGCGGCGCCGTGCCGGGGCGCGAGTTCGGCGTGGTCGCGCTGCGCGCCCCGCTCGTGCGTGAGGTACGTGGTCTGGACCACGTGTACGACGTGGGCTGCAGCACCGTGCTGCGCGAAGCGAAGCGGCTGCCCGACGGGCGCTACGACGTGGTCACCAAGGCCGCCCGCCGCTTCCGCCTGCGCGAGCTCGACTGCACGTCGGCGCCCTACCTGATGGGCGTGGTCGACTGGCTGCCCGACGACGCCGTGCCGGCCAGCGCGGTCGAACCGGGGCAACGACTCGGCGAAGTCGCGCGCGCGGCCCACCGTCGCTACTGCGAGGCCGCCTGGCACGACGACGACTGGAGCACGCCGGACGACGACGCCGACGTCAACGAGCTCGCCTACCAGCTCGCCGCCGACTGCCTGTTGCCGCTGGAAGACCGCCAGCTGCTGCTGGAGGAGACGCACCCGTTGCGGCGCCTGCGTATCGTCTGCCGGTTGCTCACGCGCGAGGCGTGGTTTCTGGACACGCTCAGCGCCGTGCCGCTGCCGCCGACCGAGTTCGCCGACTTCTCGAAGCCGGCGAACCTCAACTAGCGCCTCAGCCGAGGCGACGGCCCAGGTCCTCGCGGCCGTTCCACGCCGCGAGCAGCGCGTAGACGAGCGAGGTCACCAACGGGGCCGCCAGCCAGATCCACCCGGACTCCAGCTGCGGCGGCGCCGAGATCACCGCGCCCAGCGCGGGCGCCGTGTCGATGGCGTACTTCGAGTTCACGAACGCCACGCCGACCTGCGTGCCGAGCCAGCCGGCCAGCGCGGCGCCCCCGGCGGCGGCCACGAACACGACCGGGCCCCGGCGTTCGCGCATCAGCCACACGATCACGCCGATCAGCAGCCCCGTGGCCAGTGCCAGAAAGCCGTAGATGGCGAGGTCGTCGAAGCGGTGCCAGCTCTCCAGCTCCAGCGGCACCCGCTGCCCGTCGGCGGTGACCACGCGCTCGCGCTGCGGCGGCGCCATCAGCGACCACAGCCAGCCGAGCGGGATGCCGAGCAGGCCTGCCGTCGACAGCACGCTCACGGCCGGCAGCAGGTCGGCCTTCACCACGACCTTCGGCCGCGCGCGGTGCGGTGGGAAGAGGTTCGGCACCGACCAGGCGTCGGCCACGGCGGACGACCGGTGTGCTGCCTTGCCCGCGGAATCGACCACCCCGGACTCCCTCCCTGCGTTTGTGCGGACCGAGCGTAACCGGTCAGCACCCGCGGTCAACCACTGGCGGTCTCGCCGTGCCTGCTGCACCGCGCCGTCCAGCCGACGGGCGTCACCTGCACCACCATCCGGCGGGCGCAGAACACGCAGAACCGCGGCGGTTCGAGCGCCGTGCGCGGGTTGTGGCAGGCGTCGTGATCGGCGCCGCCGGGCGACGCCTGTCCACAGTGGACGCAGTAGGCGGGTGGGTCAGAGGCTGTCACTGAGGGCCTTGACCGGCATCTTCAGCTCGTCGAGCATCTTCAGGTCCGCGCTCGCGGGCCGGCCGAGGTTCGTCAGGTAGTTGCCGACGATGATCGCGTTGATCCCGCCCAGCATGCCCTGCTCCGCGCCCAGGTCGCCCAGGGTCAGCTCGCGGCCGCCGGCGAAGCGCAGCATCGTGCGCGGCATGGCGAGCCGGAACGCCGCGACCGTGCGCAGGGCGTCCTTGCCTTCGACGATCTCGAAGTTCTCGTACGGCGTGCCCGGCTGCGGGATGAGGAAGTTCATCGGCACCTCGTGCGGGCTCAGCTCAGCGAGCTGCACGGCGAACTCCGCGCGCTGCTCGACGGTCTCCCCCATGCCGATGATGCCGCCGCAGCAGACCTCCATGCCGGCCTCGGCGACCATCCGCAGGGTGTCCCAGCGCTCTTCCCACGAGTGCGTGGTCACGACGTCCGGGAAGTGCGAGCGCGCCGTCTCGAGGTTGTGGTTGTAGCGATGCACGCCCATCTCGACGAGCTCGTCGACCTGCTCCTGGGTGAGCATGCCGAGCGAGCACGCGATCTGGATGTCGTTGCCGTCGGCACGGATCGCCTGCACGCCCTCACGGACCTGCGACAGCAGCCGCTTGTCCGGACCGCGCACGGCGGCGACGATGCAGAACTCGGTCGCGCCCGTCTCGGCGGTCTGGCGCGCGGCCTTGACCAGGCCTGGGATGTCGAGCCACGCCGAACGCACCGGCGACGGGAAGCGGCCCGACTGCGAGCAGAAGTGGCAGTCCTCGGGGCAGCCGCCGGTCTTGAGGCTGACGATGCCCTCGACCTCGACCTCCGGGCCGCACCAGCGCATGCGCACCTCGTGCGCGACCTGCAGCGCCTCGCCCAGCCGTTCGTCGGGCAGCCGGAGCACGGCCAGCACCTGTTCTTCAGACAATCCGACCCCGCGCTCGAGCACCTGCTCGCGCGCGACGGCCAGCACGTCCGAAATGTCCTGGGCCGGCTTTCCCGCCACTGCGGTCACGACGTCTCCTGTCTGTCGAACTTCTGCACGGGCGCGCTCTGGAGTCATGGTGCCCGAGAGCCCGCCGTATGGGCTGCGACGCCCGTCACTTATTCACGGAAGCGGTCCGCGTGAAAGCCTCCGGATCGAACTCCCCGCCGAACCACGGCGAGAGCCCGGCGCGCGCCCGTTCCACGAACGTATCGTGATCCGTCGGCGCCAGCCCCCCGGGCAGCACCCCGAGCAGGGGTGCCCCTGCCGCGGTGGGCAGGTCGTGCAGGTTCTCCACGGACGCGAGATCCGGCTCGGCCGGCCACGCGCCGACCACCACACCCACGACGTTGAGGCCGCGTCGCGTGGCGACCTCAGCGGTCAGCGCCGTCGCGTTGAGCGTGCCGAGGCCCGGCTGGGCCACGATCACGATCGGCGCGCCGAGCGCCCACGCGACGTCGGCCAGCCCGCTGCCGTCGGCGTCGAAGCGCACCAGCAGGCCACCGGCACCCTCCACGAGCGTGAGGTCGTGCTCGGCGTCGAGTGCGGTGGCGGCTGCCGCGATCTCGCCAGGGCCCAGCGTCGGCAGGCCGCTGCGCCGCGCCGCCGCCTCCGGGGAGAGCGGGTCGGGGTAGCGCCGCAGCTCACGCGTGGTCACGCCCTTGCCGGCCAGGCGCACGACCTCGTCGAGGTCACCCGCCTCGCCCGGCACGACCCCCGTCTGGGCCGGCTTGAGCACCGCGACGCGCTGCCCTTGCCCGAGCGCCAGCGCCGCGATCGCCGCCGTGGTGATCGTCTTGCCGACCTCGGTCCCGGTCCCCGTCATCACCAGCATGGTCACGGGCCATCAACTTAGTCACCCGCACCCGGTGCGCACCACGTCCGGGTGGGATCACCCACGATGTGGGGTGACCGGCGTCCCCGCCGCCACGAACGCGCCCGCCACCGGGTCGGACAGGTAGACCTGCGCCGCGCCGACGTCGAAGTACAGGCCTGTGAGGAGAAGCTCGCCGCGGGCTTCGGCCTCGGCGACCAGCGGGTACGCGCGCAGGTGGTCGAGCTGCTGCAGCACGTTGTGCAGGGCCAACCGGTCGGGTTCCCGGGCGGGAAGCTCGCCGCCGAGCGTGACCGGGCCGCCGCGGCGCAGACTGGGCTCAGCGTGGCGCAGCCAGCCCTCCAGTGCCGTGCCGGCCGGCGGCCCGTCGGCGAGCGCGCCCATCGCGCCGCACGAAGAGTGCCCGCACACCACGATCTCGCGCACGTGCAGCACCCCCACCGCGTACTCGACGGCGGCGTTCATCGACGGGTCGGCCTGCGCGGGCGGCACGAGGTTGCCGATGTTGCGGACGGTGAACAGGTCGCCCGGCCCCGACGTGGTGATCAGGTTGGGCACGATGCGCGAGTCGCCGCAGGTGATGAACAGCGTGTGCGGACGCTGGCCGTCGGCGAGGCCCGAGAGCGTCTCCTTCAGCAGCGGCGCGGCACGGCGCTGGAACTCCGTGGCACCGCGGTGGGTCCGCTGGCCGGGCAGGCGGACGTCGACGGCCTGCCAGTCGGACCACGGCGCGAGCCAGCGCGGCACGGCGCCGGCCGCAGCCGTGCGCCGCAGCGTCGGGGTGCCCTCCTTGCCCTTGCCGAACCACGGGTGGCCGACCTCGTCGACGACCACGGTGCCGCCGGCCCGTTCGTGGGCCTGCTGCCAGCTCGACAGGCTTTCGAAGGCGGCGTGGTCGAGGTAGTCGGCGACCAGCTCGAGGGTCACGACCGTGCCGGGCGGGACGGCGCCGAGCACCTTCGACAGGCGCGGCACGGACAGGAACGTGAGCACGCCCTCCACGACCACGCGCCACTCGTCGCCGTCCCGCTCCGCGTGGACACCGGACCACACCGTGCGGCGCAGCATGAGGGCCACGGCCAGCACGATCCCGGCGACCACACCCGTGAGCAGGTCGAACACCACCACCCCGGCGAGCGTCACGAGGTAGAGCGCGAGGTCGCCGTGGCGCAGGACCTGTCTGAGGTGGCCGGGGTTCACGAGCTTCACGCCGACGTGCACGAGCAGGCCGGCGAGCGCGGCCAGCGGGATGTTCCCGATCAGCCCGGCGAGCGCGACGACGAAGACCAGCACCCACACGCCGTGCAGGATGGCGGACGCGCGGGTCTTGGCGCCCGCGGCGACGTTGGTGGAGCTGCGCACGATCACGCCGGTCACCGGCAGGCCGCCGAGCGCGCCGGACACGAGGTTGGCCGCGCCCTGGCCCACGAGCTCGCGGTCGAGGTTCGCGCGCGGGCCGGTGTGCAGCTTGTCCACGGCGACGGCCGAGAGCAGGCTCTCGACGCTCGCGATCAACGCGATGGTCACCGCCGCCAGCGCGACGTCGGTCCAGCCGTCGCCGGGCAGCTGCGGCGCGAAGCGGATCTGCAGCAGGTCGCCGGGCAGCTCCACGCGCGGCAACGTCATGCCCGCGACGAGCGAGATCACCGTGGCGAAAGCGATCGCCGCGAGCGGCCCGGGCACCCTGCGCACGGCGGCGGGCAGGCGCGGCCAGACCACGAGGATCACGATGGTGAGCAGCCCGATCACCGCCGCCGCGTCGTGGTGGGCCACGACCTGCGCGGGCAGCTCGGCGATGTTCTCCAGCGCGGAGCTCTGCGCCTGCCCGCCGAGCACGACGTGGAGCTGGCCCAGCACGATCGTCACGCCGATGCCGGCGAGCATCCCGTGCACGATGGCCGGCGAGATCGCCAGCGCCGCCCGCGCGATGCGGCTCAGGCCCAGCAGCACCTGCAGCGCACCGGCGAGCACCGTGATCAAGCAGGTGACGGCCCACCCGAAGGTGGCGATCGTTTCGGCCATGATCACCGTCAGGCCGGCCGCGGGCCCGCTGACCTGCAGCGGCGAGCCACCCAGCGCTCCGGCGACCACACCGCCGACCACAGCGGCGATCAGCCCGGCGACGATCGGCGCCCCGGACGCGAGCGCGATGCCCAGCGACAGCGGCACGGCGACGAGGAAGACCACGAGCGAGGCGGGCACGTCGTGGCGAAGCACGGCAAGTCGGCTCATGATCACCAGGTAACCCGATTGTGGGTTAAATGTCCGCTATGCCCCACCTGATGGCATGAATTTTTATCGGACACCCACTTTCGGGTTGCGCGGGAGCTCGAACGCTGGCCGGTGCGGGTGTGCACCGGCCCAGTCGGTCAGTGGGCTGGTCGGTGAACTGGCCGGCCTCGCCTAACGGTCAGTGGGGCTGCTCCCGGCCGGCCTGCCCAGGGTCGAAGCCGGCGTGGCCGAAGCGACCGCGCACGCTGAGGCACTGGATGGATCGGGGTCCGGCCAGGCAGTGCCGAGCCGCTCAGTGCCCGGCCGGGTCACGCTCCAGCCGGCCGGTGCCGTGTTGTCCAGGCGACCGGTTCCCTGCCGACCAGCGCCGGGTCGATCGGCGCCCGGCCGGGCAGGACCAAGCCGGGCCAGGCGCCGGCGGTCAGTGCACCGTCGAGCCGGCCAGGACGAAGCTGCGGTGAGCTGCGTCCAGCAACGAGACCTGGGCGGCGCCGACATCGAAGTACATGCCCGTCAGCGTCAGATCGCCGGCGGCCAGGGCGTCGGCCACGACCGGGTGGGTGCGGAGGTGGTCAAGTTGCTGGACGACGTTGTGCAGCGCCAGCTGGTCGCACTCGGCGGCCGGGCGCCGGCCGTCGAGCAGCAAGGCCGCCTCCGAAGCGCGGCGGCGGAGGGTGGGTTCGCCGTGGCGCAGCCAGTTGCCGAGGCGCGTGAGGCCCTCGGGGGCCTGCCCGAGGAGCGCCTTCATCGCGCCGCACGAGGAGTGGCCGCACACCACGATCTCGGGCACCTTGAGCACCCCCACGGCGTACTCGACGGCCGCGCCCACCGAGGAGTCGGTGCCATCGCCGGCGGCGGGGACGAGGTTGCCGATGTTGCGCACGGCGAACAGGTCGCCCGGTCCCGACGTGGTGATCAGGTTGGGCACAATCCGCGCGTCGCCGCAGGTGATGAAGAGGGTGTGCGGCTGCTGGCCGTGCGCGAGGCCGCTGAGGGTGTCGCGCAGCAGTGGCGCGGTGCGGCGTTGGAACTCCGACGCGCCGCGGGACAACGGCGAGGCACCGTCGCGCGGTCCGGGCAGCGAAACGTGCTCGGCCTGCCACTGCGACCACGGCGCGAGCCACCGCGGCAGCACGCGCGCCGCGAGGCTGCGTCGCACGGTGGGCTCGCCGGAGCTGCCGCGGCCGTACCAGGGGTGCCCGATCTCGTCGACGGTCACCGTGCCGCCGGCTTTCGCGTGCGCCTGCTGCCAGCCGCGCAGGCAGTCGAACGCTGCGTGGTCGAGGTAGTCCACGAGCAGCTCCAGCGTGACGTCGGCGCGCTCGGGTACGCCGGCGAGCACCTTCGTCAAGCGGGGCACCGAAAGGAACGTGAGCGCGCCCTCGATCACCACGCGCGTGCCGCGCTCGCCCGTCTCCACGTGCACGCCGGAGTGGACCATCCGCCGCAGCATGAACGCAAGCGCCAGCAGCACGCCGGCCGCGACGCCGGTCAGCAGGTTCACGAACACCGCGCCGACGAGCGTCACCGCATACACCGCGAGGTCGCCGTGGCGCAGCACTTCCTTCAGCGCCGGGAGGTTCACGAGCTTCGCGCCCACGTACACGAGCAGCCCGGCCAGCGCGGCCAGCGGGATGTAGCGCAGCACGCCGGTGAGCAGCAGGCAGAACCCGAGGATCCAGCACGAGTGCAGCAGCGCCGACGCGCGGGTCTTCGCGCCGGCCTCGTAGTTGGTCATGGTCCGCACGATCACGCCGGTCACGGGCAGCCCGCCGAGCGCGCCGGACGCGACGTTGCCGGCGCCCTGGCCGATGAGCTCACGGTTGAGGTCCGTGTGGCGCCCGCCGCGCAGCTTGTCGATGGACACCGCGGAAAGCAGGCTCTCCAGGCTCGCGATGAGCGCGACCGTGACGGCCGCGAACGCCACGCCGCTCCAGCCGCCGGAGGGCAGCTGCGGCACAAACCCGAGTGACGGCAGCGCAGCGGGCAGGTCCACGCGCGGCAACGACATCCCGGCGGCGACGGACAGCCCTGTCGCGACCGTGACGGCGGCCAGCGGCCCCGGCACCTTCCGCACCGGCGCCGGCAGCTTCGGCCACACCAGCAGGATCGCGACGGTGAGCACGCCGATCAGCACGGCCTGGTCGTGGTGGCCGACGATCTGCCCGGGCAGCGCCGCGAGGTTCGCGAGCGCGGAGCCCTGGGCCCGGCCGCCGAGCACCACGTGGAGCTGGCCGAGCACGATCGTCACGCCGATGCCGGCCAGCAGGCCGTGGACGATCGCGGGTGAGATGGCCAGCGCGGCACGGGCGAAGCGCAGGAGCCCGAAAAGGATCTGCAGCAGGCCGGCGCCGACGGTCACGGCGCAGGTGACGGCCCAGCCGTAGGTGGCGATGGTGTCGGCGAGCACCACGGTCAGGGCCGCGGACGGCCCGCTGACCTGCAGGGCCGACCCGCCGAGCAGGCTCGCGACCAGGCCGCCGACGACGGCGGAGACGAGGCCTGCGAGGAGCGGCGCGCCGACAGCGAGGGCGACGCCGAGAGAGAGCGGCACGGCCACGAGGAAGACGACCAGCGAGGCCGGCACGTCGTGGCGCAGGATGTTCTGGAGGGTCCGGTTGGCTTGGGCGCGGCGCGACGGGGGTCCGGTGTCGTGCTCGCCACGAACGATCTCGATCATGGCGACAGGAAAGCGGAAAAAGATCGAAAAGTCCGCTACGCGAACAATCTTCAGGTTTGCTTGTGAACCGGAGAACTAGGACGTTTCCGGCAAAGCTCACCAATCCGTCAGATACTCACGAAGCGGCCCAGACCTGATCGCGTGGAAACCCCAGAGTTCCGGCAACTTTACGTGACTCACGGTATACAGCCCGTTTCTTATGGCCGCGGTCACACTCGACCGGGTGAATTCAGGCTTTTTCAGCCGCCGCGAGCATCGCGCCGGTGATCACGGCCAGGTCCGCGTCGTCCGTGACGTACGGCGGCATCGCGTACACGAGGTCGCGGAACGGCCGCAGCCACGCGCCCTCCGCCGTCACGATGTCGGTGGCCACGCCGAGGTCGACCTCGTGGTCGAGCTGCAGCACGCCGATCGCGCCGAGCACCCGCACATCGCACACGTTCGGTAGGTCCCACGCCGGCTCGAGACCACGCCGCAGCCCATCCTCGATCCGCGAGACGTCCCCGCGCCACCGGCCCTCGGCCAGCAGCCCGAGCGACGCGTTGGCGACGGCGGAGGCCAGCGGGTTGCCCATGAACGTCGGCCCGTGGGCCAGCACCGGCAGGTCGCCGCGCGCGATGCCGGCGGCGATCTCGGGCGTGCACAGCGCCGCGGCCATCGTGAGGTAGCCGCCGGTGAGTGCCTTGCCGAGGCACAGCACGTCGGGCGTCACGCCGGCGTGCTCGGCCGCGAACATCCGGCCCGTGCGCCCGAAGCCGGTGGCGATCTCGTCGAACACCAGCAGCACGTCGTGCTCGCGCGTGAGCTCGCGCAGCGCGCGCAAGTAGCCGGGGTGGTGGAAACGCATCCCGCCCGCGCCCTGCACCACGGGTTCCACGATCACCGCGGCCAGCTCGTGCGCGTGCTTCTCCAGCGCGGCGGCGAGAGTGTCCACATAGGACTGGTCAACCGGCGCGTCGAAGCCGGCCGGCGGCTCGGGCACGAACACCTGCTCCGGCAGGACTCCGCGCCACAGCGAGTGCATGCCGCCGTCGGGGTCGCAGACGCTCATGGGCGTGAACGTGTCACCGTGGTAGCCACCGCGCCACGTGAGCAGCCGCCGCTTCTCCGGCAACCCGCGCGAACGCTGGTACTGCAGGCACATCTTCACGGCGACCTCGACCGAGACCGAGCCGGAGTCGCACAGGAACACGTGCTCGAGGCCCTCGGGCGTGAGGTCCACAAGGGTCTTGGCGAGCGTGATCGCCGGCTCGTGCGTGAGGCCGCCGAACATCACGTGGCTCATCCGCCCGGCCTGCTCGGCCAGCGCCGCGTCGAGCACCGGGTGCCGGTAGCCGTGCACCGCCGCCCACCACGACGACATGCCGTCGACGAGCTCACGGCCGTCCGCCAGCTTCAGCCGTGCCCCGCCCGCCTCGGAGACGAGCAGCGGCGCCACCCGTCCCGGCATCGGCGCGTACGGGTGCCACACGTGCGCGGCGTCGAGGGCGAGCAGGTGGTCGGCGCTGGAGTCCACGCGCCGACCCTACGTGCCGCCGCGCTCAGCGAAGCAGCACGGGCAGCGTCTTGATGCCGTGCACCAGCGGGCTCGTGCGGTAGACCAGCTCCTCCTCCGGCACGGCCGCTCGCAGCTGCGGGAACCGCGCGAGCAGCGCCGTGAGGGCGATCTCCGCCTCCATGCGCGCCAGCGGGGCGCCGACGCAGTAGTGGATGCCGTGGCCGAAGGCGAGGTGGCCGCCGGTCGCGCGCGTGACGTCGAGGTCGGCCGGGTCGGGGAAGCGCCCCTCGTCGCGGTTGGCGGCGAGCAGCGAGACCTGCACGAACTCGCCCGCGGGGATCTTGTGGTCGCCGACCTCCACGTCCTCGACGGTGTAGCGGAGGGTGGCGATGTTGATGGGCCCGTCGAAACGCAGGAACTCCTCGACGGCGCCGGGCATCAGCGACGGGTCCGCTACCAGCTTCGCGCGCTGCTCGGGCGCGCGCAGCAACGCCAGCACCGCGTTGCCGATCAGGTTCACGGTGGTCTCGTGGCCCGCGACGAGCAGCAGGAAGGCCATCGCGACGAGCTCTTCCTCGCTCAGCGAATCGCCTTCGTCGGTGGCCTGCACGAGGCCCGAGAGCAGGTCCTCGCCTGGTTCGGCGCGCTTCTGCGCGACCAGCCCCACGAGGTAGGTGTGCATGGCCACCGCGGCCGCCTGCATCTCGTCGAGGTCGCCCGCGCCCAGCAGGATGTTGGACCAGCCGGTGAACTCGCCGCGGTCCTCCTCTCGCACGCCGAGCAGCTCGCAGATCACGGTGATCGGCACCGGGCCCGCGAACGCGGCCATGAGGTCGACCTGCTCGTGGTCGGCCATCGCGTCGAGCAGCTCGGTGGTGATCTGCTCGATGCGCGGGCGCAGCCCGGCGATCGCGCGCGGCGTGAAGGCCTTGTTCACGAGCTTGCGCAGCCGTGTGTGGTCCGGCGCGTCGGTGTTGAGCATGTGCGCGCCGAGCAGCTGGCCGAAGGACCGGTTGATGTTCTCGCCCCCGGCCTTCGCGATCATCAGGTCGTAGGCGCCGCGGTTGTCCTTGCTCACCCGCGGGTCCGCGAGCAGCGCCCGCGCCTCGTCGTAGCCCGTCACGAGGTACGACGGGGTGCCGTGCGGCATGCGGATCGGGCACACGGCGCCCTGGTCGTGAAACCGCCCCAGCGTCTCGTGCGCGTGCTGCATGAACTTGTCGTCGATCACGGGAATTTCTTCGACGGCCACTTCGCCCCCAAGGTTTCCGTCTGACTGGTCACGTGCTTCCCAGTATGCCCACGCGCCGGTGTGCTGTGTGGCGCTCGCGGGCAGGATGGGTTTCCGTGCGCTACCGACCCATCTCCCCCGACGTGCTGGCCGCCGAGCTGACCGAGCGCGTCGCGGCCCTGCCGCACCGCCGGCTGGCGGTCGCCGTGGACGGCGCCGACGGTGCCACCGACACCGCGGGTCTCGCCGACTCGCTCGTGGACCCGTTGCGGCTGCTGGGCCGCGCCGCGGTGCGCGTGCCCGCGCGCGGGTTCCTGCGCCCGGCGTCGCTGCGCTTCGAGCACGGCAAGCGCAACCCCGACGCGCGCTACACCGACTGGCTCAACCTCGGCGCCCTGCGCCGGGAAGTCCTCGACCCGCTCGCAGGCGTTGGCAGCGGCGAGGTGCTGCCGGCGCTGTGGGACACCGAGCGCGACCGCGCCACGCGGATGGCTCGCGTGCCCGTGCCGGAAGGCGGCGTGGTCCTCGTCAACGGCGAGTTCCTGCTCGGCGCCGGCCTCGCGTTCGACCTCGTGGTGCACCTGTGGCTCTCCCCCGCCGCGCTGCACCGCCGCCTGCCCGGCGACGACGCGTGGGCGCTGCCCGCGTACGAGCGCTACGAGTCGGAGGTCGACCCGGGCGCGCTCGCCGACGTCACGGTCCGCGTCGACGACCCGCGCCACCCGGCGGTCTACGAGCCCTAGCTAGTGCACGGCGGCGACCGGATCGCCGTCCAGCAGGCCGGACAGGCGCTGCGCCATCGTGTCCCAGCGCCAGTTCTCCGCGACCCACGCGCGCCCCGCCTCGCCCATCCGGCGGGCCCGCACGGGGTCGGCCAGGAGGGCCTCGAGGGTGTCGCGCAGCTGGCCGACGTCGCGGCCGTCCACGACATGGCCGGTCACCTCGTCGAGCACCGCCTCGGGCGCGCCGCCCGACGTGCCGGCCACCACGGGCAAGCCGGTCGCCGACGCCTCCAGGTAGACGATCCCCAGCGCCTCCACGTCGAGCCCCTTGCCGCGGGTGCGCGCGGGCATCGCGAAGACGTCGCCCGCGTTGTAGTGCGCCGGCAGCTCGGCCCACGGCACGGAGCCGGTGATGACCACGTTGTCGGCCACGTCGAGGTCGGCGACGAGCTCCGTGAGCCGCTTGCGGTACGGACCGCCGCCGACCAGCAGCAGCACCACATTCGGCACGCGCTTGCGCAGCTCCGGCAGCGTGCGGATGAGCATGTCCTGGCCCTTGCGCGGCACGAGCCTCGACACGCACACGACCGTCGGCCGGTCGCCCAGGCCGTGGCGGGCGCGGATCTCCTCGCGCGCCCCCGCGTCGGGCGCGAACAGCGTCGTGTCGACGCCGGACGGCAGCATCTCGAGCCCCGCCATCGGCCCGAACGCCGCGCCGAAGCGGCGGCGCGTGTACTTGCTGACGTAGGTGAGCACGTCGACCGTGTCGCCGATGCGCCGCAGCGCCTGGCGCGAACCCGGCAGCATCGACCAGCCGACCTCGTGCCCGTGCGTGGACGCGACGACCCGCCTCGCGCCGGCCTGGCGCAGCGGGTGCCCCAGCAGCGCCAGCGGCGCGGCCGCACCGAACCACACGGCTTCGCAGTCGCGGGCCCGCATGATCTGCTTCGCGCGGCGCAGCACGTCGGGCGTCGGCAACATCAGCGACGTCGGGTGCCGCACGACCTCGAACGGCGCCTCGGCGTCGAAGTCGACGTGCGAGCCGGCTTTCCCTTCCCACGACGGCGCGTAGACCACCAGGTCGTCGGCCGGGAGCCGCGTGGCGAGCGAGTTGAGGTAGTTCTGGATCCCCCCGGGCCGCGGCGGGAAGTCGTTGGTCACGAGCAGCGTCCTCAGCACACGGGCAGGCTACTGGGCACGCTCGCCGGCGCTGTGGCCCACCAACGACCACGGGGCGGCACCGCGTGTGCGGTACCGCCCCGTGGTCAGGGAAGGGTTGCTGCTCAGCTGCTGGGGCGGCGGGCGCCCACGTACTGGCTCTGCAGCGGCGAGATCTTCACGACGTCGCCGGTGGTCGGAGCGTGCACCATCTTGCCTTCGCCGATGTACATGCCCACGTGGGAGACCGGGGTGTAGTAGAACACCAGGTCGCCCGGCTGGAGCTGGCTGCGCGGGATCGGGGTGCCGAAGGTCGACTGCTCCCGGCTCGAGCGAGGCAGCGTGATGCCCGCCTGCCGGTAGGCCCACTGCATCAGGCCCGAGCAGTCGAACGTGCTCGGCCCGGTGGCGCCCCACACGTAGGCGTCGCCGAGACGGCTCAGCGCCGCGTCCACGGCCGCCTGGGCCGCGGGCCCGGGCGCCTTGATGTTCACCGGCGGGGCGCTGCCCTTGTCGCCGCGCAGGGCCTGGTCCAGCGTGGACAGCGCGGGCTCGGTCTTCTTGAGCTGGTCGATCTGGTCCTGGAGCGTCTTCTGCTTGGTCTTGATGTCGTTCGCCAGCTTCGCGGCCGCGTCACGGGCGTCCGTCGCCCGCTTGGCGGCGTCGGCGGCCAGCTTCGTGGCGTCCTGAGCCTGCTTCACGGCACCGGCCAGCGCGTCGAGCGCGGCGTCCTTCTGGGACGCGATCTGGTCCAGAGCGGAAGAGCGCTCGAGGAACTCCTGCGTCGACGTGCCCGCGAGCAGCGCCGAGAGCTTGTTCATCTGCACGCCGCTGAGGAACGAGGCGCCGGCGAACTTGTCGACGTCGACGCGGTAGAGCTTCTCGTTGTTCTCGGCCTGCTGCGCGGACTTCTTCGCGTTCTCGACGTCGCTGTTGGCCTTGTCGAGGTCCTTCTGGCGGGCCGCTTGGTCGTCCTGGGCCTTGAGAAGGTCCTCGTTGGCCTTTTCGGCCTGAGAGGCGAGGTCGCGGTACTTCGCGAGGGCGTCCGAACCGGAGTCGGGCGGGGTCTGGAGGGCGGGGATGGGAGCTGCGATGGCCGTGGCCGAGGGCTGGGCGATGGTGACCATGGCGATCACCGAAGCTGCCGCGAGGGCACCTGACACCACGCGCTTCACTGGATGCGACTGCACGGTCGCGCGTGTCTCCTTTGCTGTCGGGCCGCCGTCGGAACCGCGTGACGCCGAAGAGGTCGGGGGCCCTCTTCCCTGCGTCCACCCCGCGCGTTCCGGCCGCGTTTCACTGCAACAGCCTCACGCGCACGGTGTGGTTCCGGTGTTGGCTCCCCGACAAAGCCTTTTCCGGCGGCGATCTCGCGTCGCCGTCTTGCCGACGGCTGCTGGCCACGAGATCTCGGACAGGTTACGAAAAGACCGTCACCGCGTCCACCGGGCCCCACATAAAAACTCTCCGTAGTTCGCCGAAACACCATCGGACCAGCGAGGGAGGGTTTGTGTGATCGCGGTCATACTCTGTGGTGTCTAAATTGCGTGAATTCGCTACCGACCGTTCATCTGACTAGATCGACCACTCGTCGCGCCGTTATCACCCAGAAGTGTCACGCTGGCTTACGTTCGGGCTCCGAAACCAAGCGCAGCCGGGGCACCATCCCCGCCTCGGCGAGCGCGTCGACGGCTCGCCGTTCGTCCGCGTCCCACGCCAGGGCGACCGGCGGGCCGAGCAGCACGCTCACCACACAGTCGTGGCACGCGTGGCCCCGCACTGCGCAGCGGTCGCAGTCGACGACCAGCGTGTCGAGGTCCGCCGGATCGACGTCGCTGAGATCGACACTGTCGAGGTCTACGTCGCCGAAATCAACGCTGCAGAGATCGAGGTCGCGGTCGGCCGGTTCGTCGAAGTCGGTCCAGTCGGGCGGGTGGTGGTTCGTGTTCTCGGTCACGGGAGGCTCCTCACCGCAAGTTGGCTGTCGTGCTTCCTGGGACGCACGGTAGGAGCCACCACCGACAGTTTCCGTCCCGTCGGCCTCAGCCGTCCCCCGGACGGGTCTCAGACGCGGCTCAGGCGGCTGACCAGCACCGCCGAGGGCGCCGCGTGGGCACCGGTCGCGCGGACCGAGTCGGCGACCGCCCGGTCGGACGTCGCCACGACCATCGGCCGGCCCTTCGGCTCGGCCGCCACGATCGAGCGGATCACGTCGTCGGCCAGCACGCCGCGGTCGGAGAACAGCACGCGCACACCGCGCGGCACCGACGCCGGCACGGACAGCACGCCTGCCCCGTCGAACACCACCGTGACCTCGGCGCTCGTGCGCGCGGCGAGGGCGGAGAGCTGGTGGATGAGCCGGTCGCGCTGATCGGCCAGCGCCAGCTCGGGGTAGCCGGTCTTGGTGACGTTGTAGCCGTCGACGATGAGGTGCACGTTGGGCAGCGCGAGGTAGCGGTCGAGCGCCCCGACGTCCTGCACGCGCCCGCCCGGGCCGAGCCCCGACGTGGCGCCGCGCACCATGTCGGCGGGCCGCGCGCCGCGGTCGCTCAGCATCAGCTCGCGGCGCAGGCCGGTCACGGCGCCGTCGATCGTGTCGACGAGCAGCGCCAGGCGCACCTCGTCGGCTTCCCGGGCCTCACGAGCCGACTGACGGGCGATCTCGGCGTCGGCGACCGCCCGCTCCGCCCGTGTGCGCTCGGCCGCCACGCGGCGACGCTCGCGGTCCAGCTGCGTCGTCAGGGCGTCGATCTCCTCGGCCTTCGCCGTGCCTCCGCGCGCGAGTTCGGCGCGCGCCTGCTCGGCGGCATCGCGGGCCTGCCGCAGCTGCACGCCCTGCTCACGCAGCCGGCGCAGCAGCTTCTCGACCTCGGCCTCGCGCTCGCCGCGGGCGGCCTCCACGGCGCCGCGCGCCTGGTCCAATTCCCCGCGCAGCTCGGCGAGCTCCGCCTCGAGCTTCTGGTTGCGAGCCAGCGCGGCGTCGCGTTCGGCCCGCAGCGCCGTCTCTTCAGCGTTCTTCGCGACGAGCCGCACGCGCCCGGCCGCGCCCGACTCCCCCAGCAGCACGGCGGCGGCCGCGCCGACGACGGAATCGGCGGCGTTGGGGTCCAGCGCGTCGGTGCGGTGCTCGCGCAGCCACTCGATCACGGCGGTGCGGAACTGCGCGGAGTCGCCCAGCGCGGCCAGCAACGCGGCGCCGCCGAGCTTCGCCCGCTTCGCGGGCGCGAACTTCGCGACGGGACGCAGCTGCCGCGGCACGTCGGTGGGCGGCAGCTTCGCGACGGCGGTGGCCGCCAGCTCGGCGATGCGCTCGCGCACGGCGTCCGGCAGGCCCGTCCAGGAAGCGGGCTCCGGCGCCGCCGTGTCGGCCTCGGAGATCTCGGCCGCCCCGGTCTCGGCCGGCACCGCGGTCGCGTCAGCCCGCGCCGGTACGGCCGAGGGGCCGACGGCGTCCTCGGGTGCGACCGGATCCACGGGCTGGGGGTGCATTGGTCCAGGGTAGGCCCCGGGGCCGGATCGCGCGCCGCTGGTCACCGGACGTGGGAACCACCCCACCAGGCACCCGCGCCACACCCGTCACACGGATCGCGCCGTCCGGGATTGTCGGTGGGCGGTCCTAAAGTGCGCGATCATGGACACCCGACCGCGGCCCGGCCAGGCTCAGCTGGCCTTCGACGAGCTCGGCACCCCGTTGCGGGACATCACGTTCGTCGTCTTCGACCTCGAGACCACGGGCACGAAGCCGGGACCGGACGCGATCACCGAGATCGGGGCCGTGAAGGTGCGCGGCGGTGAGGTGGTGGCCGAGTTCGCGACGCTGGTGAACCCGGGTTCACCGATCCCGCCGCAGGTGGTGGAGCTCACGGGCATCACGCAGGCGATGGTCTACGACGCGCCGCGCATCGAGCGCGTGCTGCCCGCGTTCCTCGAGTTCATCTCCGGCGCGGTGCTCGTGGCCCACAACTCGGGGTTCGACACGGGCTTCATGCGGGCCGCCTGCGAGGGTCACGGCTACGTCTGGCCGCGGGCCACGGTGATCTGCACGGTGAAGCTCGCCCGGCGCGTGATCCCGCGCGAGGAGGCGCGCAGCTACCGGCTCTCGAACCTGGCGATGCTGCTCGGCTCCCGCACCCGGCCCACGCACCGCGCGCTCGACGACGCCCGCGCCACCGTCGACGTGCTCCACGCGCTGCTGGAGCGGGTCGGCAACGTCGGCGTGCACACGGTCGAAGAACTCGTGGACTACCTGCCCGAGGTGACCACCGCGCAGCGGCGCAAACGCCACCTCGCGGCTGACCTGCCGGCGCGGCCCGGCGTGTACCTGTTCCGCGGCCCGCGTGAGGAGGTCCTCTACGTCGGCACGGCGCGGGACCTGCGACGGCGCGTGCGGCAGTACTTCACGGGGTCGGAAAGCCGCGGGCGCATCCGCGAGATGGTGGCGCTGGCCGAACGCGTGGAGGCCATCGAGTGCGCCCACTCACTGGAGGCCGAGATCCGCGAGCTGCGGCTCATCGCGGCTCACCGGCCGATGTACAACCGGCGTTCGAAGAACCCGTACCACGCGTGGTGGGTCGGGCTCACCGACGAGGCCTTCCCGCGCCTGTCCGTGGTCCGGCTGCCGCGCGAAGGCACCCTCGGCCCCTTCCGCAGCCAGGCCGACGCCCGCACGGCCGCCGACACGCTCGCGGGCGCCGCCGGGCTGCGCACGTGCACGATGCGGATTTCGGCCCGCGGCGGCTCCGCGACCCCGTGTGTGCTGGCCGAGCTGGGTCGCTGCGGCGCGCCGTGTGCCGGCCGCCAGAGCGTGGACGACTACTCCCCTGCCGTCACGGCCGCGCGCGACCTCATCTCCGGCCACGACGGGCGTCCCCTGAAGATCGCCGCGGCCCAGCTCGACCGGCTCTCGGAGGGCCGGCACTACGAGCAGGCCGCACGCCACCGCGACGAGCTGGCGGACCTCGTGCGTGCCGTCGGCCGGTCACACCGGCAAGCCGCGCTCGCCGACATCGCGGAACTCATCGCCGCCAACCCGGACGGCAACGGCGGCTGGGAGCTGTCGGTGATCCGCCACGGCCGCCTGGCGTCCGCTGGCGTCGCCCGCCGCGGAGTGCCGCCGATGCCGGTGGTGGAACACCTGGTCGCCGCCGCGGAAACCGTGCTGCCCGGCGAAGGGCCGTTGCGCGGCGCGTCCGGAGAAGAAGTCACGGTGCTGCTGCGCTGGCTCGCCCGGCCCGGCGTGCGGCTCGTGCGCACCACACGGCCCTGGGCCGAACCCACCGCCGTCGCCGGCTGGCGTGGGTGGCTCGACCTCGCGGCCGGTGCGCGGACGCTGGAACGGGTGGCGGGGTGATGAAGGCTACGATCAGCGCTCGTCGAGTACCGCCAGGGAGTGGAGGAACGCTGTGATCACGGCGATCGTGCTGATCAACGTAGAGGCCGAGGAGATCCCGCAGGCCGCACAGGCGATCGCGGACCTCGAAGGGGTCAACGAGGTCTACTCGTGCGCCGGTGACGTCGACCTGATCGCCACTGTGCGCGTGAAGGCCCACGAGGACCTCGCCGACCTCATCCCCGGCCGCATCGGCAAGGTGAGCGGCGTGCTGGACACCGTCACGCACATCGCGTTCCGCTCGTACTCACGGGCCGACACGGACTCCGCGTTCGAGATCGGCGTCGAAGGCGCCTGATCGTTTATGTAAAAGGCCCTGCGCTGCGAACAACTTCGGACAACACGGCTCCAGACAACGACGGAGGCCCCTCCACCCGCCTGGGTGAAGGGGCCTCCGTCGTAGGGAGAGCTAGTGCTTGGTCCCGACCTCGTGCGACTCGGACTCCGAGCTTTCCAGCTCGGCGTGCCCGTTGCCGTGCGACGCCCGCTCGAGAGCGGCCGACTCCTCCGGCGGGTCCGGGGTCCAGATCGAACCCGGAACGGCGTGCCCGGCGGTGCCGAGCTTGTTCATCTTCTTCGGCACTGCGGCGCCCTGATACTCGAGCGGGACCGCGTGGCCGTGGCTGTCCACGCCGGCCAGCGGCTGGTGGACCTCGATGAACTCACCGTGCGGCAGTCGCTTGATGATGCCCGTCTCCACGCCGTGCTCCAGCACCTCGCGGTCGGCCCGCTGCAGACCCAGGCAGATCCGGTAGGTGATGTAGTAGGCGATCGGCGGCACGATCAGCACGCCGATGCGGCCGGCCCACGTGGTGGCGTTCAGGGAGATGTCGAACTGGTCGGCGATGATGTCGTTGAAGCCCGACAGCTCGATGACCAGGAAGAACCCGAGCGCCATCATGCCCAGCGCGGTGCGGACCGGTGCGTCGCGCGGCCGCTGCAGCAGGTTGTGCGCCGCGTTGTCCTTCGACAGCTTGCGTTCCAGGAACGGGTACGCCAGCAGCAGCCCGATCAGCAGCGGCATGCCCACCGCGCCGGGGAAGAACACCGCCGGGATCGTGTAGTTCCCGAGGTAGACCTCCCACGCGGGCCAGATGCGCAGCATTCCGTCGGCCCAGGCCATGTAGAAGTCCGGCTGCGACCCGGCCGACACCATCGACGGGTTGTACGGCCCGAAGTTCCACACCGGGTTGATCTGGAACAGGCCGGACATCAGCGCGATGACACCGGTGACCAGCGTGAAGAAGGCGCCGCCCTTGAGGGCGAAGTACGGCATGATCCGAACGCCGACGACGTTGGTCTCCTTGCGCCGCACACCCGGGAACTGCGTGTGCTTCTGGTACCAGACCAGCGCCAGGTGCACGCCGACGAGCGCGAGCATGATGCCTGGGATCAGCAGAATGTGCAGTGTGTACAGGCGCGGGATGATCTGGTCGCCCGGGAACTCGCCGCCGAACAGCGCCCAGTGGATCCAGGTGCCGATGACCGGCACCGAGAGGACGATGCCCGACAGGGTCGCGCGGATACCGGTACCGGAGAGCAGGTCGTCCGGGAGCGAGTAGCCGAAGAAGCCCTCGAACATGCCCAGGACCAGCAGCAGGCCACCGATGATCCAGTTGGCCTCACGCGGCTTGCGGAACGCGCCGGTGAAGAAGATCCGGAACATGTGGATCATCATCGAGGCGACGAAGATCAGCGCGGCCCAGTGGTGCAGCTGTCGCACGAACAGGCCGCCGCGCACGTCGAACGAGATGTCCAGCGTGGTGCGGAACGCCTGCGACATCTCGACGCCCTGCAGGTTCTGGAAGCTCCCGTGGTAGGTGACTTCCTGCATGGAGGGGTCGAAGAACAGCGTCAGGTACACACCCGAGAGCAGGATGATGATGAAGCTGTACAGCGCGATCTCGCCCAGCAGGAACGACCAGTGCGTGGGGAAGACCTTGTTCATCTGGTGACGCAGGCCCTTGGCCAGCTTGTACCGCTGGTCCGCGTTGTCCGCGGCCTCGCCGAGGTGTTGCTCGAGCGCGCTCGTGCCCTTGGTGGGCGTGGTCAGTGAGCTCATGACTTACGCTCCCAAAAGGCCGGACCGATGGCCTCGTTGAAGTCGCCCCGTGCGATCAAGTATCCCTCTGAGTCAACCGTGATCGGCAGCTGGGCCAGCGGACGCGTCGCCGGGCCGAAGATGGGCTTGGCGTAGTGCAGGGCGTCGAACTGCGACTGGTGGCACGGGCAGAGGATGCGGTTCGTGCGCTGCTCGTACAGGGAGGTCGGGCAGCCGACGTGGCTGCAGATCTTCGTGTACGCGTAGTAGTCGCCGAAGTTGTAGTCCTCCTGGCCCTTCCGCTTCACCACGCGCGCGGCGTCGGTGGGGCGCAGCCGGATGAGCATCACCGGGTTGTCGACGCGGGTCAGCGCGGCGGCCAGCGCCTCGCGGTTGCCCGCCTCGGTCTTGCGGTACGGGAACACCGTCTCCATGCCGCCGGCGTCGAGGTCTTCGACGCGGAGCAGCGTCACGCCCTTCTCGACGTCGTCGTCCAGGCTGCCGGAGTTGGCGCGCAGGTACACGACCTCACCCGGGTGCTGCGGCTGCCAGCCGGTGTGCCACAGCGAGTTCTCGTTGTCGGTGTCCTTCCACGGGTCCTTGATGAAGGACGCCAGCGGCAGGGCCGCGATCGCGAGACCCAGCACACCGGCACTCGCACCGGCGGTGCGCTTGATCAGCGACCGGCGGGCGATGGTGCTGCGGGACCCGGCGTCGGCCAGGTGCGCGAGGATCGTGGCGCGGTCGACCTCGGCCGACGGGCCGTCGCTGCGCTGCTGCACCGCGGTCTCCTGCGGCACGAACTTCTTCGTGTACAGAATCACGCCGATGCCGAGCGCGAGCACCGCGATGCCGAGCGTGACGCCCAGCGCCGGGGTGTACAGGCTGTAGGTGGCGTGCCCGCTCACGTCGCTCGGGTCCTTGTACTCCCACCAGTGCGGCCAGGCGACGACCACGACGAACGCCAGGCCCGCGAGCGCGGACAGGGCGAACCAGAACGCGACGAGCCGCTGCCCGCGGCGTTCGGCGCGGGTGTCCTTGACCGGCCACGGTTCCGGGTAGTCGACGATCTCGACGCCGTCCAGCTGACCGCCCAGCTTGAGCAGCTGGTCGCGGTCCATCTCGGCCAGTTCCGCCTCCGAGGGCGGCTGGGGCCCTTCGGCACTCATGCCTTCGATCCAATCCACAGTGTGATGCCCACGAGCGCGGCAATTCCGACGACGAAAGCGATAAGGCCTTCGGAAGCGGGACCGAACCCGCCGAGGCCGTTACCACCCGGGTTGTTGTTGCCGTCTGACACCGACTTTACATAAGCGATGATGTCTTTCTTCTCCTCCGGGTTGAGCTGCCGGTCGGAGAATTTCGGCATGTTCTGCGGCCCCGTGAGCATCGCGTCGTAGATCTGCTCCTCGGTGGCCGGGTCGAGGTTCGGCGCGTACTTGCCCGCCGACAGCGCGCCACCACGACCGGTGAAGTTGTGGCACGACGCGCAGTTGAGGCGGAACAGCTCGCCACCACGGGCCGGGTCGCTGCCGCGCAGCGCGGCACCGGTCTCGTCGGGGCGCTGCGCGCCGCCGCCGTGGGCCTGCACGAAGGCGCCGACGGCGTCGATCTCGCTCGGCGTGAGCTTCGGCGGCTTGCGCTCGATCTGCGCCTCCTGGCGCGCGGCGGGCATGCGGCCGGACGAGGTCTGGAAGTACACGGCCGCGTCGCCGACGCCGATGAGGCTCGGACCGCGGTCCTGCACGCCCTCGAGGTTCTTGCCGTGGCACTCGATGCAGGTGTTGTTGTAGACCTGCTCGCCCTGCCGCAGCAGAGCCGGGTCGCCCTGGGCCTGCGCGGTCTGGGGCTCGGGCGCGAACACGGCGTACAGGGCGCCGGCTCCCACCAGCGCGACACCGAGTGCGAGCAGGCCGGCGAAACGCCTGCGCAGCTTCGAACGCGCGCGGAACCGGCGCTCCGGGGACTTCTTGCTGGTGGTCATCTTGCGGCAACCCTTGCTGTCAGTTCAGGCCGATGGTGGTGGCGGCGGGCGGGATCAGGGGAGGATGTAGATCACCGCGAAGAGGCCCACCCACACGATGTCGACGAAGTGCCAGTAGTACGACACGACGATCGCCGAGGTGGCCTGTGCGGGCGTGAACTTGCTGAGCTTGGTGCGGATCAGCAGGTACACGAACGCGATGAGCCCGCCGATCACGTGCAGGCCGTGGAAACCGGTGGCGAGATAAAACACCGTGCCGAACGGGCCGGACGGGATCGTCAGCCCCTCGTTCACCAGGTTGTGGTACTCGTTGGCCTGGCCCGCGACGAAGATCGCGCCCATGATCAACGTGACGATGTACCAGCGCCGGAGCCCGTAGACGTCCCCGCGCTCCGCGGCGAACACGCCGAACTGGCACGTCAGCGAGGACAGCACCAGGATCACCGTGAACGGGATCGCGTACGGGATGTTGAGGTGGAATTCCTCGCCGTGCAGGGGCGGCGGCCAGGGTGCGCCGGCCGCGTTCTGCGCCTTGACGGTGAAGAACATGGCGAACAGTCCGGCGAAGAACATCAGTTCGCTGGACAGCCACACGACTGTGCCGACGCTGACCATGTTCGGCCGGTTCAGCGAGTGGACCCGCTGGCTGATGGTGGGAGCTGCCGTTGTCACGGATCGCATTATGTCCTCCCGCGCGGGCACCCCGCCCTTCGGGTCCACGGCGGGTCGTGGGAGCTTCGCATCACACCCGAACCCGGCACAGGCAGGAGCTACTCGTGAGGTTGCTCGGTCGGCTTCGTGACCTGGCCCGAAAGCGCGAAAGTCCCGGTCTGACGCCTGATGCGCCCGGTTTGGTGATCGTCGCGGAGGCGTTCGACCCCGCCGTGGCCGACTCGGCGGTGCTCGCGAATTCACCCGGCTGGGTCGCATCCGCGCCCGCCGTCTTCGTCCACCACCTGAGCCTGCCGCCCGATCGCGTGGCCGAGGCAGCGGCGATCCTCGCGCAGGACGGGTGGGAGCTGCGCGAGCAAGGCCCCGACGGTGACCGAGTGCTGGTCCACGCCCTGCGGGTGCAGGTGCTCGACGCCCTGCACTGCGCCCAGGAACGCTCGCGGATGGCCGGTCTGGCGCAGCGCCTCGGCGGCGACGCGCTCGGCTGGGACGCCCGGCAACCGGGTGAGTCGCCCACCGCGTCCGCGTGAGATGCATCTCGGCCGATACGATCGCGAAGTTCCACCCGTGACGAGACGGAGGCGTGCTCAATGGGCGAGCAGACGAAGCGGATTCTGGTGTTCAGCCACAAGGCCGAGGTCCGCGACGCGATCATCAACGCCGTCGGCCGGCGGCCCGCCGCCGACCTGGGCCGCGTGGAGTACGTCGAGGCGGCCGGGATCGCCGACGTGCTGTCCGAGGTGGACGCCGGCACCGTCGACCTCGCGATCCTCGACGGCGAGGCGCAGCCCACCGGCGGCATCGGCCTGACCCGCCAGCTCAAGAACGAGATCACCGACTGCCCGCCGATCGTGGTGGCCGTGCGGCGCAAGGACGACCGCTGGCTCGCCACCTGGTCGCAGGCCGACGCCGTGCTGGTGCACCCACTCGACCCGCTGACCGCGGCGGAGACCGTCGCCGGCGTGCTGCGCGCCGGGCGCGTGCCCGCCGTCAACGGCTGAGCCGGGGATGGGCACCACCCCGGTCCCCCACACCTGGTCCGGCCTGCTGACGCAGCTGATCGGGCGCTCGGACCTGTCCGCCGACGACACGGCGTGGGCCATGGACCAGATCATGTCCGGGGAGGCCACGCAGGCGCAGATCGCCGGGTTCGCGATCGCGCTGCGCGCCAAGGGCGAGACGCCGGAGGAAATCTCCGGCATGGCCGAGGCGATGCTGGCGCACGCGCGCCGCATCGAGCTGGACGCGCCCGCCGTCGACATCGTCGGCACGGGCGGCGACCGGTCCAACTCGGTCAACATCTCCACGATGGCGACGATCGTCACAGCGGCCGCGGGCGCGCCCGTGGCCAAGCACGGCAACCGCAGCGCTTCGTCGAAGTCGGGCGCGGCCGACGTTTTGGAGACGCTCGGCGTCGCGATCGAATTGCCGCCGGACGCGGTGCACCGGTCGTTGCGCGAGATCGGCATCGGCTTCTGCTTCGCGCCCGCGTTCCACCCGGCGTTCCGCCACACCGGCCCGCCGCGGCGGGAGCTGGGCGTGCCGACGACGTTCAACCTGCTCGGCCCGCTCACCAACCCGGCGCAGCCGCGCAGCGCGCTGATCGGCTGCGCGTACGCGGACAAGACCCGCGTGCTCGCGGAAGTGTTCGCACAGCGCGGTTTCTCGGTGCTCGTGGCCCGCGGCGACGACGGCCTCGACGAGATCACCACCACCACGACCACGTCGGTCTGGGTGGTCTCGGACGGCACCGTGACCGAACGCAGCTTCGACCCGAGCGCGCTCGGCATCCCGCGCGCCACGGCCGAGGACCTGCGCGGCGGCGACGCGACGGCCAACGCCGAAGTGGTGCGCCAGCTCGTGGCCGGCAAGACCGGTCCGGTGCGCGACGCCGTGGTGCTTAACGCGGCGGCCGCGCTCGCCGCGTTCCGGGGCTTCTCCGGTTCGCTGGAGGACGATCTGGCCATCGGGCTGGAGCAGGCCAACCGCGCCATCGACTCCGGCGCGGCGGCGGCCCTGCTGGAGCGCTGGATCACGTTCTCCTCGGCGTCTCGCTGACCCGACCACCCCAATGTGGCGTTGGTTGCGTTGAGCGCACCCAATGAGGTTTTCTCAGTAGGGCTGGTGGGGTGCGTGTTGTCTTGAGGTGAGGCGTGGGGCCCCTGGTAGGACTGGATTTGCGAAGATCAAATCCTAAAATTCCCGAGGCCCCACGTGATCACCCATGGTGCCACGCTAGATGTGGCACGCGAACTGGCCCTGTTCGTTGCCGATGTGCTGCGCGCGGAACGACACCGGCGGGGCACCCGCCGCCGCACGCGGGCCTTGACCCCCTACCGGCAGGCGCTGCTGGTCCTGCGCTGGTTCCGCGACGCCACCCCCGTGCACCGGCTCGCCGCCGATCACCAGGTCAGTGTCGCCACCGCCTACCGCTACCTGCACGAAGCCATCACCGCGCTCGCGGCGCAGGCCCCGGACCTGCACCAGGTCCTGCAACAACGCCAGGCCGGCGGGGACACTCACGTGATCCTCGACGGCACCCTGATCCCCACCAGCCGCATCGCGGCGACCACCGTCAAAACCAAGGGTAAGAACCGCGGGGCGACGGTGCACCTGTGGTACTCCGGCAAACACCGTGCCTTCGGCGGGAACATCCAATTCCTGGCCAGCACCGACGGATTCCCACTCTGGGTCTCACCCGTGCTGCCCGGCTCCCGCAACGATCTTTCCGCCGCCCGTGACCTCGGCATCGTCGGCGCCCTGACCGCCTCGGCAAGCCAAGGCCTGCCGACACTGGCTGATCGGGCCTACCACTCAGCCGGGATCGGGATCCTCACACCATTCAAAAAACCCGCAGGCCAACCACCCCTCGCCACCGACCAACAGACCTACAACCTGCTCCACAGCCGACTACGCTGCCTCGGCGAACGCGCCGCCGCCATCCTCAAAACCCGCTGGACAGCCCTACGACGCATCACCCTCTGCCCCAAACGCATCGGCACCATCGTCCAAGCAGCACTCGTCCTCACCCACCACCAACACCACGGCCGCTACTGAGAAAACCTCAATGTGGCGTTCGGTGCGCTCAACGCACCGAACGCCACATTGGGTGCGTTGAGCGCAACCAACGCCACATTGGGGGCGGGCGGGACGAGAGGTCCGGGGTGGAGAGAGGGCGTCCGGAGGGTTGGGACAGTCGTCCTGAAAACGCCTGTTTTCTCCTGGTGGGGAGCCCAGGCGCCCGGCCACGTAGGCTTGACGGGTGCTCGCCGTAGTTCCACCACCAGTCACCGTCCGGGTCCCGGCCAAGGTCAACCTGCACCTGGCCATCGGTGACCTGCGCGAGGACGGCTACCACGACTTGGTCACCGTCTTCCAGGCGTTGTCGCTCACGGACGAGGTGACCGTCGCGGCCACTGACGACCCGGGGCTCGAGGTCTTCGGCGAGGGGGAGGGGTCGGTGCCCACCGACGCCACCAACCTCGCCTGGCGCGCGGCCCAGGAGCTCTCCACCTACGCCGGCCGCGCCGAGGGCGACGACCCGAAGGTGCGGATCGTGCTGCGCAAGGGCATCCCCGTCGCCGGCGGTATGGCGGGCGGGAGCGCCGACGCGGCGGCGACGCTCGTCGGCCTGGCCTCGCTGTGGAAGCTCGACGTGACGCGCGACGAGCTGGCCGCCATCGCGGGCAAGCTCGGCAGCGACGTGCCTTTCGCGCTCTACGGCGGCACCGCGCTCGGCACCGGCCGCGGTGAGCAGCTCGTGCCCGTGCTCTCGCGCCACACGTTCCACTGGGTGCTCGCGTTCGACACCGAAGGCCTGTCGACGCCGAAGGTGTTCGGCGAGCTCGACCGCCTGCGCGCCGAAGGCAACCCGCCGCGCATCGGCTCGCACACCCCCGTCGTCGAGGCCCTCGCGTCGGGCGACCCCCGTCAGCTCGCGCTGCTGCTGGGCAACGACCTACAGGCGGCGGCCGTGTCTCTACGTCCTGGCTTGCGCCGCACGCTGCGCGCGGGCGTGAACGCGGGTGCGCTGGCCGGGTGTGTTTCCGGCTCGGGGCCCACGTGCGCGTTCCTCTGCGCCGACGCGCAGGCCGCCGTCGAGGTGGCGGCCGAGCTGTCCGGCGCCGGCGTGTGCCGAACCGTGCGCGTCGCCCATGGCCCGGTGCCTGGCGCCCGGCTGGTCGGCGGCGACGACGCACCCCGTGGCACGCCACCGCGTGTGCACGCCTGAACATCTGTCCATTGTGGAAAGGATCGGCTGAATCGGATGGCCAACCTGGTCAACCTGGAGTCGGTGAGCAAGTCGTACGGGGTGAAACCGCTGCTGGACAGCGTTTCTCTCGGCGTCGCCGCCGGACAGCGCATCGGCGTAGTCGGTCTCAACGGTGGTGGCAAGACCACGCTGCTGGAGGTGCTCGCGGGTCTGAGCGAACCGGATTCCGGCCGGGTGAGCCATGTTCGTGACCTGCGCATGGCCGTCGTCACCCAGCGCACCGAGCTGCCTTCGGGCAGCACGGTCGGCGACGTCGTGCTCGAACGCTATGGCGCGGAACATGAATGGGCCGCCGACGCGCGCGTCCGGTCTATTGTGGACGGACTCGGCATCACGGCGATCGGTCTCGACACCCCGACCGCGAACCTCTCCGGTGGCGAACGCCGTCGCGTCGCGCTGGCCGCGGCCCTGACCGGCGAGCTCGACCTCGTGGTGCTCGACGAGCCCACCAACCACCTGGACGTCGAAGGTGTCCGCTGGCTGGCCGACCACCTGCTCGCGCGCCGGATCGCCGTGGTGGTCGTGACCCACGACCGGTGGTTCCTCGACACCATCGCAAGCCTCACGTGGGAGGTCACCGGAGGGCGCGTCGAGCAGTACGAAGGTGGTTACGCCGACTGGATCTTCGCGCGCGCCGAGCGGGCGCGCCTGGCCGCGACGGCCGAGGAGAAGCGGCAGAACCTGGCGCGCAAGGAGCTGGCGTGGCTGCGCCGCGGCCCGCAGGCGCGCTCGTCGAAGCCGCGTTACCGCGTTGAAGCCGCCGAGGCGCTGATCGCCGACGTGCCGCCGCTGCGCGACTCGGTGGAGCTGATGGCGTTCGCCAAGCGCCGCCTCGGCAAGACGGTGCTGGAGCTGGAAGACGTGTCGTTCAGCGTCGGCGACCGGACGCTGCTCGACCACGTGACGTGGCGGATCGGGCCGGGCGACCGCGTGGGTCTCGTCGGCGTGAACGGGTCCGGCAAGACCTCGCTGCTCAAGCTGCTGGGCGGCGACGTCGCTCCCGAGACGGGGCGGCTGGTCGAGGGCAAGACGGTCGCGCTCGCGCACCTGCGCCAGGAGCTCGACGACCTGCCGGCCGACCTGCGTGTGCTGCAGGCGATCGAGCAGGTGGCCGGGCGCGTGGTGTTCGGCAAGCAGGAGATGACGGCGTCGCAGCTGGGCGAGAAGCTGGGCTTCCCGGCCGAACGGCAGTGGACGCCCGTCGGCGACCTGTCTGGTGGCGAGCGGCGCCGGCTGCAGCTGTGCCGGCTGCTGATGGCCGAGCCCAACGTGCTGCTGCTCGACGAGCCCACCAACGACCTGGACATCGACACCCTGCAGCAGCTCGAAGACCTGCTCGACGGCTGGCCCGGCACGATGGTCGTGGTCTCGCACGACCGCTACCTCGTCGAGCGCGTCTGCGACACGACCGTGGCCCTGTTCGGCGACGGCCACGTGACGAACCTGCCCGGCGGAATCGAGGAGTACCTCAACCGCCGCACGAAGCTGCAGGCGGCGACGCCGGGGCGCGGGGCGTCGGCGGCTCCGGAGAAGGCCGAGGCCAAGCGCAGCAACGCGGAGATCCGGGCCGCGCAGAAGGAGCTCGGCCGGCTGGAGCGCAAGCTCGACCAGCTGGCCAAACGCGAGGAGAAGCTGCACGCGGCACTGCTCGAGGCGGCCACGGACCCGGACAAGCTCATCGCGTTGAACACGGAGCTGAAGGGCGTGCACGCGGAGAAGGAAGACGTCGAAGCGCAGTGGCTGGAGACGTCCGAAGCGCTCGAATGACGGCTTGATCCGCGGCCTGATCGACGCTGTTCACGCCGCCGCAGGCGAGCGTTGACAACAAGACAGTAATCTGTCGCGCATGAGTCGGTTCGTGGACACGCTCGTCGAGACGGCGACGGGGCGGGGTCAGCAGCGCGGCATGGTCACGGGCGAGCCCAAGGAGCCGGTTCGCCGGACGTGGGCCGAGGTCCACGACCAGGCCAAGAAGATCGCCGGTGGGTTGGTCGCGGGCGGGTTGAAGCCAGGGAGCGCGGTCGCCGTGCTGGCCGCGGCGCCGGTGCTCATCGCGCCCACCGTGCAGGCCGTGTGGCTGGCCGGCGGCAGCGTGACGATGCTGCACCAGCCGACGGCGCGCACGGACCTCGCCGAGTGGGCCGAGGACACGGTCAAGGTGCTGGGGATGATCGGCGCCGGGCTGGTGGTGCTGGGCGAGCCGTTCGACCAGCTCGCGCCCGTGCTGGCGGAGAAGGGCATCGAGCACCGCCTGATCACCGAGCTGGCCGAGGCCGAGCCGCTGGCCGAGGTCGTGCCCACCGACGAGGGCGCCACCGCGTTGCTGCAGCTCACCAGCGGTTCGACGGCCGACCCCAAGGCTGTGCGCATCACCTACGGCAACCTCTACACCAACGTCAAGGCCATGGTCGACCGCGCGGAGTTCGACTTCGAAGTCGACGTGATGGTGTCGTGGCTCCCGACGTTCCACGACATGGGCATGGTCGGCTTCCTGACCGTGCCGATGACCTTCGGCGTGGAGCTGGTGAAGATCACGCCCGTCGAGTTCCTGACCGGCCCGCTGATCTGGCCCGAGCTGATCTCCAAGTACAACGGCACCACCACGGCCGCGCCGAACTTCGCGTACGCCATCGTGGGCCGCCGAATGGCCCGCGTCGAGGACGACAACGCCTACGACCTGTCCAAGCTCCGCATCGCGCTCAACGGCGCCGAGCCGATCGACGAGACGGCCGTCCAGACCTTCGTCGACGCGGGCGCCCGCTTCAAGATGCCGGCCGAGTGCGTGTTCCCGGCGTACGGCATGGCCGAGGCGACTCTCGCGGTGTCTTTCGCGCCGCTGTTCACCGGTCTCACCCTGGACGTCGTCGAGGCCGACGCCCTGGAGGCGGACGACCGTGCCGTCCCGGTCCCTGAGGGCGACTCTCGGCGCGGCACGGACGCGGTGCGCTCCTTCGCCGTGCTGGGCCGTCCGCTGGACGGCCTGGAGGCGAGCATCGTCTCAGCGGACGGTTCGCTGCTGGGCGATCGCGAAGTCGGCGAAATCCGCCTCCGCGGCCCGGCCGTCACCCCGGGCTACCTCACCGTCGACGGCCCCCTCGACACCCAGGACGCCGACGGCTGGATGAAGACGGGCGACCTCGGTTACCTCATCGACGGCCAGATCGTCATCTGCGGCCGCCGCAAGGACGTCATCATCATGGGCGGCCGCAACCTGTACCCCACCGACATCGAACGCGCGGCCACGTCGGTCGAGGGCGTGCGCGCCGGCAACGCCGTCGCCGTCCGCCTCGACGCGGGCAGCCGCCGTGAACGCTTCGCCGTCGTCGTGGAGTCCAAGCTGGCCGGCGACGCGGACGCCGAACGCGCGTTGTCGAAGCAGGTCGCCGCCCGCGTCCGTGATGCCGTGGACATGCGCCCGTTCGCCGTGGTGGTCCTGCCGGCCGGCAGCCTGCCCAAGACGCCCTCGGGCAAGGTCAAGCGCGCGGCGACTGCGGTGCAGTACGCGGACAAGATCGCGCACAACGCGGACCACTGACCTCGGCTTCGACCGGCAACGCAGGCAGACACGGAACCGGCCCACTCACCACAGTGAGCGGGCCGGTTCCGTGTTCTCGGGGCTTGGGAAGTCCGGAGGGCGGGGTTGTTTCAGGAAGAAAGGACAAACGCAGGCCGGGAAAGCGCCGCGGGGGAACGACGCCGTCAAGGCCGGAAAGACCTACCGGTCCTGGAAGGACTCGGCGTTCTCCGTCACCTCCGGACGCGGGGCCCGGGAGGCGGTCGCCTCGTGTTCGTCGCGCGCGCCGGGCACGGCGGGAGCGCGCCGGCCGGACAGGTCGGCCAGCTGTTCCTCCACGGTGTCCAGGAACTGGTCGACTTCGCGTTCGTCGTAGCCGCGCTTGCCGATCAGCGGCTTGTTGAACATGACGTGGTGGACTTCGGCCGCGGTCAGGTCGTCCTCTTCGGCGATCGTTTTCGCGATGCGCCGCACGAACTCGTCGACCTCCTGTTTGGCATAGCCACGGCGGCCGATCGGGGCGTTACCGAAGGTGACCTCGGTGAGGTCCTCGGCGGTGAACGACATGAAACATTCTCCGATTCAGGGTCGGTGTGCGGACTCCCGCATTCCGTCCTAACCGGTCACCGAGGCACCGGGAACCCCGAGCGCGTCGGGACGACTCGATCAGGGCCCCATAAGCCGCCCATCGAGTGAGGAAAAACTACGCAGCGCCACTCTTGATCACTAACAGAGAGCAACCGGCTGATCAGCCTGCGTGGAACTCGTTCTGGGCCGCGGTGAGCCCCTTGGCCACGAGCGCCTCGGCGGCGTCGGCGGCCACGGCGACCTCGAACGGGAGCTCCTTGCGCTCGACCGCCGAGAAGTCCTTCAGCACGAAATCGGCGGGATCCTGGCGGCCCGGGGGGCGGCCGATGCCGAAGCGCACGCGGTAGTACTCACGCGTGCCGAGCGACTTGGTGATCGAACGAAGGCCGTTGTGCCCGTTGTCGCCGCCGCCGAGCTTGAGCTTCAGCGCGCCGAACGGCACGTCGAGCTCGTCGTGCACCACGACGACGCCCGAGGGCTCGACCTTGAAGAACCGGGCGGCGCCGACCACGGGCCCGCCGGAGAGGTTCATGAACGAACGCGGCTTCACCAGCACCACGCGACGGCCCGAAAGCCGCCCCTCCAGCACCTCGGCGCCGCTCTTGTGCGCCTTGAACTTGCCCCCGATGCGGGTGGCCAGCTCGTCGAGCACCATGAAGCCGACGTTGTGGCGGTTGCCGGCGTACTGGGGCCCGGGATTACCGAGGCCGGCGAGCACGATCAGCTCGCCGGCCCCAGGCAGGTCTTCACTCACGGAAGTGAGTTTATTCGGCGTCCCCGGCGGGAGCCTCGCCGCCTTCGGTGGCGGCCTCTTCGCCGGCGGTCTCTTCACGCTGCGGCTCGTTCACGGCCACGACCAGCGCTTCGCTGTCGGTCACCAGGTTCGCGCCCTGCGGCAGCGTGAGCTGCGCGGCGGTGATCTGGGTGCCGATCTCGAGACCCTCGACCGAGACCTCGATCTGGTCCGGGATGTGCAGCGCCTCGACCTCGATCTGCACGACGCCGAGGTCCTGGTTCACCAGGCCACCCGGGCCGGCGGTGCCGGTGACGACCACCGGCACGTCGACGGTGACCTTCTCGCCGCGGCGAACCACGAGCAGGTCGACGTGCTCGATGTAGTTCTTCAGCGGGTGCACGACGATGGTCTTGGTCAGCGCCAGCTCGCTGGAGCCCTCGAGGTCGAGGGTGAGCACGGCGTTGCTGCCGTTCTCACGGACGACGCGGGCGAACTCGAGGGCCGGCAGCGCGAAGTGCCGCGGGTCCGAGCCGTGCCCGTAGAGGACCGCGGGGATCTTGCCGGCGCGACGGGTGCGCCGCGCGGCGCCCTTGCCGAACTCGGTGCGCGGCTCGACGGAAAGACGTACCTCGGACACGGTGTAGCACTCCTTCAAATCACAATTCGGTGCAGCAGGTGGCGGCGGGGATCGTCGATCTCTGCTCGGGGCGGTGTTCACAAATCAGCGTTCAAAATCGGCTGCATACGGCGGCGAGTTTCCAAGCGTGCACATTCCACGGGGCTTCTCGAGCCGCCGCGTCGATCACGCTGGGCACCACAGGGTGCACCCGCCTCGCCGAGACAACTCGAGAAGTGTAAACCCTCGTTCGACAAGGAGGTTGCGGTGGGTGGCCCCGCACGACTAAACCTTGGGTCGGCCGGCGGGCGACGACTCGATTCCGGTGGTGCAGGCGCGTGCCGCGGGCATGGGATGATCCCCGCGGAAAAGAGGGGCGAGAATGCGGGCTCGATGGATCGCCGCGGCGGTCGTATTACTGGGTGGGGTGCTGGCGGGTTGTCAGGTCGCGGTGACGGGTTCGGCGGGGGTTTCCGCCGCTGACCAGCAGATAGCCGACCGGCTGGCGGATCAGCGAGCTGCCGTGGACGCCGCGTTGGACGCGCTGGGCAAGGCGCCCGCGCTGGAGCTCGACACCACGGTGAAGGACGCGTCGGGCAAGCCGATCGGTCTCGGTTTCCGCATCACGCGCGATGGTGACGGGTTCGGCGCGCTGCCGTTCGAAGGTCACGTGGTGCAGGTCACCGAGCTCGGGGACGATCTCTACCTCTCCGCCGACGCCGACTACTGGAAGTCGCACGGCCTCGAGGAAAACAGCACGCAGTTCGGTGCCGGCTGGGTGCACACCGTCGGTACGGAGCTGCCGATGGACCCCGGCGCGCGGTTCGCCCCGGACAAGCTCGTGACCGGGCTGGTCAAATCGTTGTCGAGTCTCAACCAGACGGCCGACCCGGTGAAGCGCAAGCTCGAGGACGGCACGGAGGTCTACCAGCTCGGCGGCGGCCTCGGCGCGCTGCAGGTGACCACCGCGCAGCCCTTCCGCGTGGTCTCGTTCGCGCCGGCGCTGCTCGACCCGCTGGGTGGCCCGAAGCTCGGCACCGGGTTCCAGGTGAAGGCGCTGACCGGCGACGCGCTCAAGAAGTTCCACACCGACTTCGACAACACGGTCGGCGGGCTCGGACAGCCGTTCGACGGGCTCGCGCAGTCGAGCGTGGTGGTCACCAACGACCGCCTCGACTGCAAGGACTTCGTCGGCTCGTGCACCGCCACCGTCGACGTGACCAACAGCGTCGTCGGCAACAGCTCGGGCTCGAAGCCCGTGGTGCACGTGACGCTCACGATCGACGTCAGCGCCGATTCGCTCGGCTCGAAGACCTGCACCACGCAGGGTGACGCGGCGGCCGACGCGACCATCACGATGTCGTGCTCGGTCAAGTTCTCGCTGCCCAACCGCACCGCCAGCTACCAGGTGCTCGCGAAGCCGACGGCCGTCGGCGAGGTGCACGTGCCCTTCGACGCGAACGCGGTGAAGGCCGAGCTCGCGAAGTCGTTCGCCCTGCTCGGCGCCTGACCTGCACGCCTACCGCGGGGTGCGTTGGTTTCGTTGAAGTAGTGGATCTTCCGTTCGTACCCTCGACGTCGTCGAGGTGTCCTCAGGAGGAGCGGAAGATGAGCAAGCTGGTGGTGTTCGGCGCGACGGGGTACGCCGGTGGCCGGATCACGGACGAGGCGCTGCGGCGCGGGCATGCGGTCGTCGGGGTGGCGCGCAAGGCCGAGGGCTTGCCCGCCGACGTCGAGGCCCGTGCGGGCTCGATGCACGACGCCGGGTTCGTCGCCGACGTGACGAAGGGGGCCGACGTGATCGTGATCGCGACCCCGGGCCGGGTGAACGACGAGGGGCAGAAGCTGCTCGACGCGTTGCCGACGCTCGCAGACGCGGCCCGCGCGGCCGGTGCGCGGCTGTCGTTCGTGGGCGGTGCGGCCTCGCTGCTCGTGGCCGAGGGTGGCCCGCGGCTGCTGGACACGCCGGACTTCCCGGACGCGTACAAGCCCGAGGCGAGCAGCCACGCCGAGGTTCTGGTCGCCCTGCGCGAGCTGCCCGGCGACGTCGAATGGTTCTACGTGAGCCCGGCCGCGGAGTTCGGCGCGTGGAACGCCGGCGAGCGCACGGGGTCGTTCCGCGTGGGTGGCGAGGTGCTGCTGTCCGACGAGGAGGGCCGTTCGCAGATCGGCGGTGACGACTTCGCGATCGCGTTCGTGGACGAGATCGACGAGCCGCGCCACAGCCGGGCGCGCTTCACCGTCGCGTACTGACGGCGGACGGGGCCCCTCGAAGCCGAGGGGCCCCGGCTCGGGTCAGCCCGGGGAGCCGACGGTGCAGAAGAACTTCGTGGCGTGGGCCGGGTCGAGGGCGTTCGTGACGAGGTTCCAGACGTTGAGGTCATACGCCTCGCCGATGTGGCCCACCGGGTCGAACGGACACGTGTCCTGCACGTATTCGTTCACCACACCCGGCTCGCGCACGAACGACGTGTCGGTGGGGGTCACGAGCTCGTCGTACCGCGAGGTGATCACGGTGTACTTCACGTCGGCCTGCGCGATGGGACCGGTGGTCAGCTTCTTCACGGCGGCGCCGTCGGTGATCAGGTCGTCGCAGGCGGGGCAGCCGAGCGTGGACAGGGCCTTGCCGACGGCGTCGCGCTCGCCCTGCCCGAGCAGGTACGCGAGCTTGGTGAGGCCGGCGAACGTGGTCCCGTGCGTGGGCGGCGCGATGGACACGACCGAGCCGATCTTGTCCGCGATGCCCTGGGTCTTCGTGACGTAGAGGGACTGGAAGCCGCCCTCGGAGTGGCCCACGATGTCCACTTGCGACGCCCCGGTCTCGGCGAGGACCTGGCCGATGAACTGCTTGATCTCGCCCGCCGAGTCGGCGATCGGGCGCAGGCCGCCGACCACGGGGAAGGCCGGGTAGGCGCCATAGGTCTGGCTGAAGGTGCAGTAGCCCTTGGCCGCGACGGCCGACTGCAGGAAGTTGAGGTCCTCGTAGTAGGTGGCGCCCAGGCCGTGGAGGAAGACCACGGGCCGGGGGTGCGCCGCGCTCGGGCGGCACGACGGGTCGTTGTTGCCGCCGGCCGCCTGCGCGGGCGCGGCGGTGAACGCGGCCGCCACGAGCGCCACGGCGGCCAGCACAGCCGCTTTGGTCCGCAGTTTCCTCATGGAGAAGGGTCCTTCCTCACGGTCACCGGCGGCGTTGCCGGTGGTTCAGGGGGTGGGGTAGAGCGCGTCGGCCAGCGCGGCGTGGCGCCGGGCGGCGACGTCCCTGCGGATCTTGAGGGTCGGGGTCAGCTCACCGGACTCGACGGAGAACGGCTCGGGTACGAGCGCGAAGTCCCGGTTTCGCTCGGGCGGAGAATAGCGTGCGTTCACCGACTCCACGTCACGGGCGATGACCGAGCGCAGTCGCTCGTCGGTGTGCCAGGCGTGTTCGTCCGGATTGATCCCGGTTTCCGCGGCGAGCGCCGGCAGCTGCCGCAGGGTGTCGACGTCGCCGGGGCTCGGGGCTTGTCGTGGACCGGGATTTGGCTGTATGTCGGGGATTTCGGTGCCGAGGACGGGGACCGTGGAGATCCGCCCGGGCTGGTCCGCGAACGCCGCGACACCGCTGTGCGCTTGACATCGAATACCTCCCGGTATTGGATACCTGAAGGTATTGAGTTGGCTTCGTGAAAGTCAAGCCCTTGATCAGGAGGATTCACCCTGATGCCCGCACCGGGTCGCACGCGGCCGACGCGCGCTGAAACGCGCCGCCGAATCCTCGACGCGGCGTTCCAGGTCTTCGGCGACCGGGGCATCGCGGCCTCGAAGCTGACCGAGGTCGCGGCCGCCGCCGGCCTGACGAAGGGCGCGGTCTACTCCAGCTTCGCGTCGAAGGACGAACTGGTGCTGGCGTTGATGGAGGAGCACGCGGCGCACCGGCTTTCCGCCAGCCTCGAGAGCTTCGCCTCCGCCGGCACCGGCGCGGCCGGCCTCGCTGACGTCGCGGCGGTGTTGATGCACGAAATGCGCACGGATGCGGTGTGGCACCGGCTGTTGGCGGAGTTCTTCGCCCTGGCGCACCACGACGCTGACCGCAGGCTTGCCTTGCGCGACCGTCGCCGCGCTGTCCGGCGGACGATCGCGGCCGCGTTGGAGCGCTTGGCTTCGGGGTTCGGCTTCTCCTTGCCGTTGCCGGCCGAAGAGTTCGCGGTGATCCTGCTGGCGCTGAGCAACGGCCTGGCCGTGGAAGGGGACATCGACGAGGAAGCCGTCCCCGAGGGCCTGCTGGGCCGCGTCCTGACGTTGATCGCCGGCGACGCGGTGGCTGCCGTGCGTTCCGCGGCGGAAAGCGTGGCCAGGGACTGAAAACCGCGTCCGCTGCGTTGCCCGGGACCGCTCCCGAAGCGCACGGTTACCGTCGCGCGCATGACTGAGCCGCTCGGAAGCCACGCCACTGATCGCGAACTGCCGTGCTCTGGACGGCGCGAGGTCCGGCTGTGACGCGCCGCGATGACGTGGCTCGGCGGCTGCGCGGGATTCTCCGTCCCTCCACCGGAGCCGTGCGGGCGCAGCGGGATCTGGGTGACGAGCTTGCTTCCGAATCCGCGGCCGCCGCCGAGAGAGCGGGCGGAACCGGCGAAGAGCCCGGCCATCGCGACATCGACGAAGCCGAGGGAGGCATTGTCTCCCACTACGTTTCGGGCCCCTCCGAGGTTCGGCACCCCGGTTCCGGTCGGGACCCGGCGTCGGCAGACCAGGCCGGCCACAGCGAGCGAGAGTCAGCCGGAGGATCCCGCAGCCTTGACCTCAGTGCGCACGCCGAACAGCTGCTGCGAAAGCGCATCGTCGTCCTGAGTGCCGAGATCGACGACGCGATCGCCAACACGATCACCGCGCAGCTGCTGCTCCTCGAGGACGCGGACGCGACTGCCGACATCACCTTCTTCATCAACTCGCCCGGTGGCTCCGTCACGGCCGGCATGGCCATCCTCGACACGATGAACCTCGTCAAGCCGGACGTCGCCACCTGCGCCATGGGGCTGGCCGCCGGCATGGCACAGCTGCTCGTGTCGAGTGGCACTCCCGGCAAGCGGTCCGCCATCCCGCAGGCCGTGGTCGCGTTGAGCCTTCCTCAGCTACAGCCGGATCCGTCGCCGGTGCGGCTCGCTCTGCTCGACAAGTGGACCAGCGAAGTCGTGGGGTTGATCGCGGCCGGCAGCGGCCAACCCGTCGAGCGAGTTCGCGCGGATGCCGAGCGGCAGCGGCGATTCACCGCGGCCGAGGCCCTCGTGTACGGCTTGGTCGACCGGGTGACGGAGAACCGCGCACGGGGATGATCGAGCTGTGGATCACCGGGTGGTCAACGGCCGCGCAACCGAGCGACCACCGGTGCCAGCGTCTCCATCATCGAGTCGAACACCGTGATGTACGAAAACCCGTATCGTTCCCGGCGCTCGACGAGCTGCGTGACGATTTCGTCGACAGTCCCGAGCAACAGCTGCGGAGCTTCGAGGAGCTCGTCGACGCCGGGTTCCGGGTCTGTCAACGCCTGCCATTCCGCGGCGGCGGCGCGGCGATCATCGGTCACGACCACCCGCTGGACCAGCATGTTGTACTCGATTTCCCGACCTCCCGCGAGTGATCGGAAGTACGCCACCCGCGCATCCATCGCCGAAGCCGGATCCAGCACGAACGTCCCCGGCGGCTTGCCCGGCGCCTGGCGCAGACCGGCGAACCCCACGATGTCCGCATCCGACGCCGCCAGCGACAGCACCCCGTCGCTGTTGCCCGCGATCAGCAGCGGCGGAAGATCCGCGCCGAGCCGAGAACGCAGCTCGGACAAGCCATCTCGCAGGTACGCGATCCGATCGGCCGCCTTCAGCCACGGCAACCCGGCCTCGTCGAACTCCGACTTCATGTGGCCCGAACCCAGCCCCAGTTCCAACCGCCCACCGGTCAGGACCCAGGTGTTCGCCACATCTCGCGCGAACAAGGCCACGTTGTAGAACGGCAGGTTCGACACCAACGTCCCCACACGCGGTCGAGAAGTGGCGGCCGCCGCGGCCACCAGCGCGGGAAACGGCGCGGGGCGGCCGGCGCCCAAGTGGTCGGGCACGCTGATCGCGTCGTACCCGAGCTCCTCGGCCCGCCGGCACAAGCCGACGAACGACGAATCGACAGTCCGCAGACTGACACCGAACTTGAAGTTCCCCATGACGCACGAACCTAGCCGCGCCACGCCACGCGGCACACACAGTTTCGCCGCCGGCGGATCGAAATCCACCGACGGCGAAAAGGAAAACCCAAAACTCTCAGGCAGCCCCGTCGAACAACGAAGTCACCGAGCCATCCTCGAACACCTGCTGAATCGCCTCCGCCAGCATCGGCGCGATCGACAGCACCGTCAGCCCCGGGAACCGCTTTTCGTCGGGGATCGGCAGGGAGTTCGTCACGATGACCTCCCGCGCCTTGCACTGCGAAAGCCGCTCGGTGGCGGGGTCCGACAAGATCCCGTGCGTCGTGGCGATGACGACGTCTGCGGCGCCTTCTTCGATCAAAGCCTCCGTGGCCTTCACGATCGTGCCACCGGTGTCGATCATGTCGTCGATCAGCACGCAGAGCTTGCCCTGCACCTTGCCGACCACGCGGTTGGCCACGGCCTGGTTCGGCTTGTCCGGGTCGCGCGTCTTGTGGATGAACGCGATCGGCCGGTCGCCCAGCTGCTGCGCCCACTTCTCCGCCAGCCGCACACGGCCGGAGTCGGGCGAAACGACCGTGATGTCGGCGTCGCCGTAAGTCGCCTTGATGTGGTCGGCGAGGACGGACTGCGCCATCAGGTGGTCGACCGGGCCGTCGAAGAAGCCCTGGATCTGGGCGGTGTGCAGGTCGACGGTCATGATCCGGTCGGCGCCCGCGGTCTTGAACAGGTCGGCGATGAGCCGGGCCGAGATCGGCTCGCGGCCCTTGTGCTTCTTGTCCTGCCGCGCGTACGGGTAGAACGGCATGACCACGGTGATCCGCTTGGCGGAGGCGCGCTTGAGCGCGTCCACCATGATCAGCTGCTCCATCACGTACTCGTTGATGGGCGTGGTGTGCGCCTGGATCACGAAGGCGTCCGTACCGCGCACCGACTCCTCGAACCGTACGAACAGCTCACCGTTGGCGAACGTGTGCGCGGTCTGCGGGGTGATGGTCACGTTGAGGTGCTTGGCGACCTCTTCCGCGAGCTCCTGGTGCGCCCGGCCGGAGAAGAGCATCAGATTCTTCTTCGGCGTACCTTGCTTCGGACTCATGCTGGCGACTCCCCGTCGTTTCCTGCTTCCGACACGGACACGGCGGTGTCCTCACTCGCGGCGAGCGCGGCTTCCGCCGCCTCCGCCGCGGGCGTGCCCGGCCTGCGCCGGACCGCCCAGCCCTCGACGTTGCGCTGGGGCCCCGCCGAGAGCGCAAGTGCACCAGGCGGCACGTCCTCCCGGATCACCGCACCCGCTCCACTGTAAGCGCCGTCACCGATCCGCACCGGCGCCACGAGCGTGTTGTCCGCACCGAGTCGCACGTGGGAGCCCACGACGGTCTGGTGCTTGTTCACGCCGTCGTAGTTCACGAAGACGCTGGAGCAGCCGATGTTGCTGTGGTCGCCGACGGTCGCGTCGCCCACGTAAGTGAGGTGCGGCACCTTCGTGCCGGTGCCGATCTGCGCGTTCTTCGTCTCCACGAACGCGCCCAGCTTGCCCTTCGCGCCCAGCTTGGTGCCGGGCCGCAGGTAGGTGTACGGGCCGACGTTCACGCCGTCGCCCAGCTCGGACTGGTCGGCGTGCACGCGGACCACGGACGCGCCGGCCCCGACCGTCACCGAGGTCAGCGTCGTGTCCGGGCCGACCACGGAGCCCTCGCCGATCGACGTGGTGCCCTTGAGCTGCGTGTTCGGCTCAAGCAGCACATCGCGTGAGAGCGCCACGTCCGCTTCGATCCACGTGGTGTTCGGGTCGGTCACGGTCACGCCCTCGCGCTGCCAGCGGCGCACGATCCGGCGGTTGTACTCGGCGCCCAGCGTCGCCAGCTGCACGCGGTCGTTCACGCCCTCGGTGACCCACGGGTCGTCGACCACCAGCGCACCGACGCCCTTGCCGTCGTGGTGGGCGATGCCCAGCACGTCGGTGAGGTACAGCTCGCCCTGCGCGTTGTCCGTCGACAGCCGCGAGAGACCGTCGGTGAGCACCGCGGCGTCGAACGCGTAGACGCCCGAGTTGATCTCCGTGATCTCGTGCTGCGCCGGCGTCGCGTCCTTGTGCTCGACGATCGACTGGACCACGCCCGCGTCGTCGCGCACGATCCGGCCGTAGCCGGCCGGATTCTCGACCACGGCGGTGAGCACGGTGACCGCGTTGCCCGAGCCGGTGTGCTCGGCCAGCAGCGCGGCGAGGGTCTCGGCGTCGAGCAGCGGCACGTCGCCGTAGCTCACGAGCACGGTGCCGGTGAGGCCGGCGGGCAGCTCGTGCAGCGCGCACGACACGGCGTGGCCGGTGCCCTTCTGCTCGGCCTGCACAGCCGTGGTGACCTCGCGGCCCAGCACTTCGCCGACGCGCGCCAGCTCGGCACCGACGGCTTCACGGCCGTGGCCGATCACCACCACCAGGTGTTCGGGGTTCAGTCCGGCCGCGGCGCGGACGGCGTGTTCCACCAAGGGGCGCCCGGCGATCGGGTGCAGCACCTTCGGGGTGGACGAACGCATGCGGGTGCCCTCACCCGCGGCGAGGATCAGCGTGCTCAGCGGGCCGCTCAACGAGACTCCCAACAACGATTTACCGGCTCGTTCCGACGGGCAACGATCCTACGTGGGCTCCTCGGCGCCCCACGAGGGGTCGGCCGGGATGCTCTCCGCGGGCCAGCTCGCGCCGGCGTCGCCCGCCATCGAATTCGCGGAGGCGACCTGGTTGCCCCCACCGCGTTTTGCTTCGTACATCGCCGCGTCCGCGCGCGCGAGCACCTGCTCGGCCCGCTCCTGCGGCCGCAGCGACACCAGCCCGATGGACAGGGTGACGCCGTGCGAAAGGTGGTGCGGCAGCTCCGCCACCGACTTCACGGCGCGCCCCAGCGCCATCTTCGCGGCCGACGCGGGCGCGCCCGGCAGCAGGACGATGAACTCGTCCCCGCCGTAGCGCGCGACAACGTCGTCGCCGCGCAGGGCGTCACGCAGCGTGCTCGCGACGACGCGGAGCACGTTGTCTCCCTCGGCGTGCGACTGCTTGTCGTTGACGCCCTTGAACCCGTCGAGGTCCACGAGCGCGACGGCGAGCGGCTGCGCGTCGGCCGACGACGCCAGCGCGCGCAGGCGTTCGTCGAGCGCGCGGCGGTTGGGCAGGCCGGTGAGCGGATCCTGCAGCGCCTGCTGCGTGATCGCACCGTGTTCGGCCGACAGCCGTTCGTGTTCGCGGCGCGCGTTGAGCGTGGCGATCTGCGACTCGCGCAGCGTCCACATCTCGGCCTCGAGCGTGGTCGCGTAGTCGATCAGTGACTTGCCGGCGCCCGACGCGTAGTCCGGCGTGGTGTCGAGCCGCGCGAGCTCGCGGGCGATGTTGAGGCGCATCGACGGCTGGGAGATGTCCTCGGACATCGCCTTGCGCGTCTCGCGCAGCACGTCGAGCGCTTCTTCGCGGCGCCCGGCGCGGTCGAGGCAACGCGCGAGAGCGATGGCGACGATCTCCTGCTCGTGCGGGAAGTGGTGGCCGTGGCGCATCTGGTTGAGGCGGTCGACGTGTTCCGCGGCCGGGTTGTGCAGCGCCAGCGCCGAAGCGAGCACGCCCACCTGGTCCACGGCCGAGACGCCGGCCTTGCGCGGGAACAGCGATTCGGCGAACGGACCCTCGGCCGCCACCGCCATCGACGCGGCGGTGCGGAACTTCTCCGCCGCCTCGTCGTACTGCTCGATGCGCTCCAGGCGCAGACCCCAGCCCACCAGCATTTTCACGCGGTTCATCAGCTGCAGCGTGATCTCGTGGGGGCTCGCGCTCTCGCGGATCGCCTGGTGGGCGCGGCTGATGACCTCTTCGGCCGCCTCGTACACGCCCAGCTGGTTGAGCACGATCCAGCAGTCGATGAGCGCCATCGACTGCATGCGGTTCCAGTTGCGCACGCCGACCTGGCGGTCGGGGATCGTGGAGTCGTCGAGGATCGCGAGCGCGCGGGCGATCTCGGTGAGCGCGGCGTCTTCCTGCGCGGCCAGCACCAGCCGGCGCCCGCGCAACGCGTGCGCGTCGGCGCGCAGCAGCGACAGGCCGTGGCGGCGGGTGTGGGCGAGCATCTCGTCGAGCCGCGGCTCTGCTTCGGCGGCCAGCCCGCGCGTGACCAGGCGGGCGAACGCCGACGCGCGCAGCAGCTGCGCGACCAGCGTCGGTTCGCCGCGGCGCAGCGTTTCCTCGAGCAGCCCGTCCATGATCTCGACGATCTCGAGTTGCTTGTCGAACTCCTGCCGCTGGACGGCGGCGATCAGCTCACGCGCGCGGCCGACCAGCCACGCGTCGGACATCTCGACGAGAGTCGGACGCCGGGCGGTTCCGGGGTCGATCGCTCCATCGCTCAGCCGCCCCACACCCCCATCGCCTCGCTGTCTCGCCTCGGGTTGGTCACACGCCTGCTCCGCCGCCAGGATTCGAACCTGAACTGTCAGAACCAAAATCTGAAGTGCTGCCGATTACACTACGGCGGATCGATCCTGGTCAGGATAGCGATGATCGGCGACAGTGGTGGCGGGAGGGTGAAGCGCCCGCGCCCGGGGTACTTCACGAGTTGAACCGCGCCGGATCGGAACAGACATTTCGGGCCTCCCCAGGGCTCGAAACCTCCTGTACCGTAACTTACGGCATCGTAGGTTAGGTCACCCTTCGCAGGGCTCGTAGGAAGAAGTGAACTGTATGACGGCCACCCTCGACCGTTCCCAGCCAGCTGGAGAGCCGCCGGCCCCGAAGGGCCCCAAGCCGATCGTCGAAGGTCAGCGCGGCATCGGCGTGCAGCTTTCCGTGTACTTCGGCGTGCTCGCGCCGCTGGTGGCCCTGCTGGTCGCCGTCCCATTCGCATGGGGCTGGGGACTGACCTGGGTCGACGTCGCGCTGTTCGTGGTGTTCTACGGCGTCAGCGGCCTGGGCATCACCGTCGCGTACCACCGGTACTTCACCCACGGGTCGTTCAAGGCCAAGCCGTGGCTGCGTGTGGTGATGGCCATCGCCGGCAGCGTGGCCTTGCAGGGCCCGGTGATCACCTGGGTGGCCGACCACCGTCGTCACCACGCGTTCTCCGACCGCGACGGCGACCCGCACTCGCCGTGGATGTTCGGCACCTCGCCGGCCGCCATCGCCCGCGGTTTCTGGCACGCGCACATGGGCTGGTTGTTCGAGCGTGACACGAGCAACCAGGCCCGCTTCGCGCCCGACCTGGTGAAGGACTCGGCCATCCGGAAGGTCGACGACCTGTTCTGGCTCTGGGCGCTCCTGTCGCTGACGCTGCCGGCGCTGCTGGGCGGCCTCATCTCGTGGTCGTTCTGGGGCGCGCTCACCGCGTTCTTCTGGGCCGGCCTCGTGCGCATCTGCGTGCTGCACCACGTGACCTGGTCCGTGAACTCCATCTGTCACATGATCGGCGAACGCCCCTTCGCGGCGCGTGACCGCTCGGCCAACTTCTGGCCGCTGGCGATCTTCTCCTTCGGCGAGTCCTGGCACAACCTGCACCACGCAGACCCGACCTCGGCCCGCCACGGCGTGAAGCGCGGCCAGATCGACATGTCGGCCCGCCTGATCTGGATGTTCGAGAAGTTCGGCTGGGTGCACGACGTGCGCTGGCCGACTCCGCAGCGGCTGGCGAGGATCGCTTCCGAGGGCTGAGTCTTTCTGTTTTCTTTGCGGACCACCGGTTTTCGGTGGTCCGCTTTTATTTGCGGGCTGGTTCGACCGGGCCGGGCTTCACCGCTCCGGATCGCGTTGGGTGGCGAGCCGGGCGGCGCGCGCATACCCGTGGACCAGCGGCCGGGTGTCGTCCTTGCGCCACGCCAGCGCGAGGCGGCTGGGGGACACGCCGCGCACCGGGAGGGCGACGACGTCGCCGCGGGTGAGCAGGGGCGCGTTGCCGGCGGCGATGAGGCAGACGCCGCGGCCGTCGACGAGGGCCTCGTAGGTTTCGTCCGCGCTGCTGATCTCCGCGCCGATCACGGGGGCGCGGCCGCCGCGGGCTTCCGGGGCGAGCCAGTAGTCGCGCAGCGGGCCGGCGTCGGCGGGCAGGGCGAGGAACGGTTCGTCGAGCAGGTCGGTGAAGTCCACTGTGGACTGAGCGGCGAGCGGGTGGGCGGCGGACATCGCGACCAGCCGGGGTTCCTCGGCGACCACGACCCAGCTGTAGCGTTCGGCGCCCGGCACCGGGAGCCACACGAAGGCGACGTCGGTGGAGCCGTCGGCGAGCCCCGCCGTGGAGTCGTGCCAGCCGACCTGGCGGAGCGTGAGCCGGGCGTTCGGGTGCTCGTCGGTGAACCTCGACCGGATCGCGGGCAGCATGCCGCCGCGGCCGGGGCTAGTGCTCATGCCGACGACGAGCGTGCCGCGTTGCTCGGCCTTCGCCTGCGTGACGGCGTCGTGCGCCGCGTCCCACTCCGCGAGCACCCGGCGCGCGTGCGGCAGCAAGGCCTCGCCCACCGGCGTCAACCGGACCTCGCGGCGGTCGCGATCGAACAACGGCGCCCCTAGCTGGCGTTCGAGCATGCGGATCTGCTTGCTCAGTGCGGGCTGGGAGACGTAGAGCCGCTCGGCCGCGCGCGTGAAGTGGAGCTCTTCGGCGGCCGTGACGAAGTACCGCAGATCGCGGCCGTGCACGTCCATAGCCAATGGTTATCACAGCAGGTCTTGGACCCGCGAGCGAATTTCGCCCAGAGTCGGTGGCAGCGAAAGGGGCTCAGGACATGAACAAGGTTTGGCTGATCACCGGCGCGAACAGCGGCTTCGGCCGCGCGCTCACCGAGGCCGCGGTGGCGGCCGGCGACGTGGTGGTCGCGGCGGCGCGGCGCACCGAAACGCTGGCCGACGTCGTCGCCGCGCACCCGGACCAGGTGGAGGCCGTGACGCTCGACGTCACGGACCTCGCGGCTGTCGACGCCACCGTCTCGTCGGTGATCGCGCGCCACGGTCGGCTCGACGTGCTGGTGAACAACGCCGGCCGCAGCCACGTCGGCGCGTTCGAGGAGACCACCGACGAGGAGCTGCGGTCGCTGTTCGACGTGCACGTCTTCGGCCCCGCGGCCCTCGTGCGCGCCGCGCTGCCGCACATGCGCGAGCGGCGTTCCGGCGCGATCGTGCAGATGAGCAGCATGGGCGGGCAGCTGTCGTTCGCGGGGTTCTCGGCCTACAGCGGCACGAAGTTCGCGTTGGAGGGGCTGTCGGAGGGGCTCGCCGACGAGGTGGGCCGCCTGGGGATCAAGGTGCTGATCGTGGAGCCGGGCGCGTTCCGCACCGGTCTGTGGGGCAGCACGAGCCGCAGCGGCGAGATCGACGACTACGCCGATTCGGTCGGCCCCACGCGCCGCCTCGTCGTCGACGCCGACGGCACGCAGGCCGGCGACCCCGCCAAGGCCGCCGCCGCCATCCTCACCGCGCTCGACGCCCCGGACACCCCGCGGCGCCTGGCCCTCGGCGCGGACGCCGTCGACGCCATCGGCGGCCACCTCGACCAGGTGCGCGCCGATCTGACGGCCTGGGAGGGCCACGCGCGCGACACCGCGTTCGCCTGAGCGCACCGCGTCTTCGCCGGCGGCTCGTGTCGTGCCCAGCCATGCGGATTACGCACGCCCGGGTTGACTGATCTTCGCTTCCGGCATGGCTCCGCGTGGTCCTACCGTTCGGGAAAGTGCTTGAGCAGAAAGGCTTTCCCGTGCGCGCAGCCACCCTGACCGCTTTCGGTTCCCCGCTCGTCGTCGGCGAGGTTCCCGATCCGCCGGACGGCGAAGTGCTCGTCGAGGTCCTCGCGACGATCGTGCCCCCGTACGCCGCCGAAGTGTTCAGCGGTGAACGGCGGTATCCACTCGAACCGCCCGTGGTGCCCGGCATCGGGGGGATCGGGCGGGTGCGACGCGTCGGGGCGGACGCGACCAAACTGACTCCGGGTGACCTCGTGTGGTGCGACTCGACCGTTCGCGCCCGCGACGACGCCCTCACCCCCGATATCACGCTGCAGGGCTGGAGCTCCCGCGGAGAGGGCGGCGCGCGCCTGTCGCGGTACTTCCACGACGGCGCGTTCGCCGAGCTCATGCGCGTGCCCACTGAAAACGTCCATCCGCTGCCCGCCGGCGTGGATCCCGTGCGGTGGGCGGCGCTGGGCGTGCACGTGATCCCGTATGGCGGACTGCTCGCGGGCGGGCTCGCGGCCGGAGAGACGGTGCTGGTCAGCGGCGCGACCGGCAATCTGGGCAGCTGCGCGGTGGCCGTGGCCCTGGCGATGGGTGCCGGCCGCGTCGTGGCGCCGGGCCGCAACCGGGCGGTGCTCGACCTGCTGGCCGACCGGTTCGGCACGCGCGTGCGGCCGGTCGAGCTCTGCGGCGACGCCGACACGGACCGTGCCGCGATGAGCGCGAACGGTCCCGTCGACCTCGTGCTCGACCTCCTCCCGCCGCGGGCCCCGGCGTCCGTCGCCCGCGCCGCCGCGATGACCGTGCGCGAACACGGCCGCGTGGTGCTGATGGGCGGTGTCGGCATGCTCGGTGGCGCGGATCTGTCCCTGCCGTACCCGTGGCTGATGCGGAACTCGGTGACGGTGCGGGGCCAGTGGATGTACCCGCGCGCGGCCAACGTCGGGATCATCCGCCTCGTCGCCTCGGGTGCGCTCGACCTGGCACCGGAGCGGGTGACGCGGTTCGGATTGGCCGAGGTCGAGAAGGCTGTCGCGCACGCCGCCGCTTCGGGCGGCGCCTTCTCACGAACGGTGCTCACTCCGATGGCGTGACACGCTGCGGCTACCCTGCTGCGCATGGCGGGGAGACGAAGGGCGAAGCGCGAAGCAGCGGTTACCGGCGCGCGACCGGCGGCGCCGGTGACGCGCGTCCGCATGACTGGCAGCGAGCGCCGGCAACAGCTGCTCCTCGTCGCACGCGCGTTGTTCGCGGAGAAAGGTTTCGACGGCACCTCGGTGGAAGAGATCGCCTCCCGCGCGAACGTCTCGAAACCCGTGGTCTACGAACACTTCGGCGGCAAGGAAGGCATCTACGCGGTCGTCGTGGACCGCGAAACGCAGCTCCTGCTCGACCGCATGGTCAACACCCTCCACGGCGGCCACCCGCGCGTCATGCTCGAACAAGCGGCGATCGCCCTGCTCAGCTACGTCGAGGACTCCCACGACGGCTTCCGCATCCTCGTCCGCGACTCCCCGGTGGCCAGCTCCACGGGCACCTTCTCCACCGTCCTGAACGACATCGCGGGCCAGGTCGAACACATCCTCGCCCAGCAATTCGCGGCGCGCGGGTACGAGGAGAAGCTGTCGGCGCTGTACGCGCAGGCTTTGGTGGGAATGGTGGCGTTGACGGGCCAGTGGTGGCTGGACGCGCGCAAGCCCAAGCGGGATGAGGTGGCGGCGCATCTGGTGAACTTGGCTTGGAATGGGTTGTCGCATTTGGAGCACAAGCCGAGGTTGCTGGGCTGAGCTGGGGACTTGTCCGAACGGCGCCGGTGCTTGACGATCATCCGATGAAGACTTTCCGGGAAGCCGTCGAGACCAAAGACCTCGAGGCCGCGATCGCGTTGTTCGCCGAGGACGCCGTGTTCCGCAGCCCCGCCGTGCACCGGCCCTACCAGGGGCGCGAGCAGGTCGCGGCGATCCTGCGCGCCGCGTTCGCGGTGTTCGAGGACTTCGGCTACCAGCGGGAACTGAAAGACGACCACGGCCACGCCCTCGTCTTCACCGCGCGCGTCGGTGACCGTGAAGTGGAGGGCTGCGACTTCTTGCGCACCAACGGAGCCGGCGAAATCGACGAGCTCGTCGTCATGGTGCGCCCGCTGTCGGGGCTCAACGCGCTGGCCGCGGCGATGCAGAAGCAGCTCGGCTAGAGCACGCCGCGCGCGTGCAGGTCGTCGAAGATGAGCTGCACCACCGCGGACACCCGGGGACGGTCCTCGAAACCCAGCCAATCGAAGGCGGCGATCTCGCTCGAAGCCGCCAAGGTGCCGGAAAACGTGCCGGTGTAACAGGTCATCCGCACCACCGTGCCCGCCGAACGCCCGTCCGCCTGCGCCTCCCACACGCCGGCGGGCGCGAGCGACGACGGGTCCAGCGCGACCGACAGCTCCTCCGCGATCTCCCGCACCAGCGCCTCGGCGTCCGACTCGCCCGGCTCGCGCTTGCCGCCCGGCAGGTACCACGTGTCCTTGCCCGAAGACACCGCCGCGAGCACGCGGCCGTCCACCACGTGCAGCCACGCGAGTTTGTCGATCATCCCAGCGCCGCAAGGGTTTCGGCCGTGGTGAGCACCGTGCCGAGCCGCGGGAAGATCTTCGTGGTCGACGATTCGTGTGACACGTCCGAAAGGCCCGTCATCGCGTCGGACACGGCGATCACGGCGTACCCGTGGTCCGCGGCGGCGCGCAGCGTCGACTCCACGCCGAACTCCGTCGCGATGCCGCCGAACACGACGGTGCGCACGCCCGCGTCGCGCAGGTGCGCGTGGAGATCGGTGTTGTAGAAGCCGCCGATCGTGGCCTTGACCACGAGCTTTTCGCCGTTGCGCGGCTTCAGTTCCGGGATCACGTCGCTGCCCGGCGCGCCCTCGGAGCCCGGGCGCATCGCCTGGATGATCACGATCTGCGCGCCGGCTTCGGAAAACGCGTCGCGCAGGCGCACGGCGTTGGCGGCGGCCTCGGGACCGGCGAACGGCGTCGTCGGCATCGCGACGATCCGCTCCTGGAAGTCGACGAGCACGAGCGCCGTCGACGCGGGGTCGATCTCAGTCATACGGCAGATCCTAGGCCGATCCCGGTACGGTCGGTGTTCGTCCACTGGGGAAAGGATCTTCGTGATGAACCGGGAAGTAGTGGTCACCGGCGGTGGCACGGGAATCGGCTACGCGATCGCGGAGGCGTTCGCGCGCGCCGGCGACCGCGTGACGATCACCGGCCGCCGCGAGAGCGTGCTCGCCGAGGCCGCGGCGCTGCTCGGTGCGAAGGCGGTCGCGTTCGACGCCGCCGATCACGAGGCCGTCGAGGCGGCCTTGCCGGAATTGCCGGAACGCGTTGACGTGTTGGTGAACAACGCCGGCGGCAACACCGATTTCCTCCGCGACGACAACATCGACCTCGCCACCCTGAACACCGCCTGGACGGCCAATTTCCGCGCCAACGTCTTCACCGCCGCCTTGGTCACGGCGGGTTTGCGCGACCGTATCGCCGACAACGGCCGAATCATCACCATCGGGTCCATCGCCGCACACACCGGCGCCGGTTCGTACGGCTGGGCCAAGGCCGCCGTCGAGGCGTGGAACTCCGATATCGCGCGGGTTGTGGGGCCACGGCGGATCACCGCGAACGTGGTCGCGCCCGGCCTGATCGTGGACACGGAGTTCTTCCACGGCAAGCTCACCGACGAACGCCGCGGCCGGCTGGTCGCCACCACGATGAACAAACGAGAGGGCCGTCCGGAAGACATCGCCCAAGTCGTGGAATTCCTCGCCGGTCCCGGCGCGGGCCACGTGACGGGCCAGGTGGTCCACGTCAACGGCGGCGCCTACCAGGGCTCTTAAGGGCCCGGGGTGACGCGGAGCAATTTGTCATCCGATCCGTTCGAGGTGGTCACGTAAAGCGCGCCGTCCGGCGAGGAACGGACGGCGCGCAACCGCCCGAACCGGTCGTCGAATTCCGGCGGAAGAGTCACCGAAGTGACATTCGCCGCGGCATCCAGGTGCAGTAGCAACAGTTTCTGGCCTTTCAACGCCACCACGGCCAACGCACCTTCATTGGCGCCCCACTGAGGTCCGGTCAGGAACGCGTCACCGGAGGTCGCCTCGGTGATCTCCCCGGAAGTCCAGAGTGGACGGACCGCGTCGGGGAACCGCGTCAGGTCCGTCATCGGCACGCTCTCGTCGTACGAAGAATCCGTCCCGCCCTTCGACGGATCCCACCCGTAGTTGGCGCCGGGCCTGATCAAGTTCACCTCGTCGTCGAACGTCGGCCCGTGCTCGGAAGTCAGTACCTGCCCGGTCCCGGGCCGGATCGCGACGCCCTGGATGTTGCGGTGCCCGTAGGTGTAGATCCGCCGCTCACGCGGATCCGTCGAAGCGAAGAAAGGGTTGTCCGGCAACGCTTCCCCGGTCTTCGCGTTGATCCGCAGCACTTTCCCGCCCAGGCTGTGCCGGTCCTGCGCGAGCGTCGACCGCGCCGTGTCCCCGGTCCCGACGAGCAGCGCGCCGTCCGGAGCCAGCGTCGGCCGGCAGCCGGAATGCCGGCCGCTCGGGTTCACCGGCAGCCCGGTCAGCAGATCCCGCACCTTCGACGCACTGGCCCCATCGGGCGCGAGCCGCCACGTGACCAGCCGGACGTCGACCGCCCGGCCGCCCTCCTGATGCGTCTGACACGTCGTGAACTCCCGCGACGAAGCGAAATCGGCCGCGAGCACCATCCCCATCAACCCGCCCTCACCCTGCACGAGGACGTCGGAGAAATCAGCGCGCACCTCAGTGGTCCGCCCACCTCGGATCAACGCCAGCTTGCCCGGACGCTGCGGCACCAGCAGTGAACCGTCCGGCAGGAACCCGACGTCCCATCCGTGCTCGAGCCCGCCCGCCACCTCCTCGACACGGAACCCGGTGGCGGACGCCGCCGAAGGCGCGCTCGTCAACGGCGGCGGCGCACTCGCCGCCCCCGAACAAGCGGCAGCGAGCACCGCGACCGACGCGAGCAGCACGACTCCGGGCAGGCGCATACCACCCAGCATGCCCGACAAAAGCGACGTTCGCGTCTCAATCGCCGGGCCGGACCAGCCCCGACTCGTACGCGAACACCACCGCGTGCACCCGGTCGCGCAGGCCCAGCTTGGCGAGGACGCGCCCGACGTGGGTCTTCACCGTCGTCTCGCCGATGAAGAGCTTGCCCGCGATCTCGCCGTTCGACAGCCCGCGAGCGATCAGTCCGAGCACGTCCTTCTCCCGCTCGGTGAGCGAATCCAGCTTCGCCGACTCGACGGGCCGCCCGGCCAGGTAGCGGTCGAGCAGCCGCCGCGTGACCGACGGCGACACCATCGCGTCGCCGCGCAGCACACCGCGGATGGCCACCAGCATCTCGTCCGACGGCGCGTCCTTCACCAGGAACCCGCTCGCGCCGGCGCGCAGGGCCGAGTAGGCGTATTCGTCGAGGTCGAACGTCGTGATCACCAGCACCCGCACGTCCGGCAGGGCGGCGCAGATGCGCTCGGTCGCGGCGACGCCGTCGAGCACCGGCATGCGCACGTCCATCAGCACCAGGTCAGGTCGTCGTTCGCGGGCGATCCGCACGGCCTCCTCGCCGTCGCCCGCCTCCGCGACGACGTCGAGGTCCGGCTGGCTGTCCACGATCATCCGCAATCCGACGCGCACCAGCTCCTGGTCGTCGCAGATCAGCACGGACGTCATCGCGCCGCGCCTGTCCGCAGCCTCGCGAGCACGCGGAACCCGCCGTCGGGCAGCGGGCCCGTCTCGAGCTTGCCGCGGTAGAGCTCCACGCGCTGCGCCATCCCGGCCAGCCCGCGCCCCGACGACGGCAGCCCGGCCGCCACGGGCTCGCGGCCCCCGGTGTTCGTCACCTCGACCAGCACCTCGGTGCGCGTGAACTCCACGCGCACCCGGGCGGACGCGTCGGCGGGAGCGTGTTTGAGCATGTTGGTCAGCGCCTCCTGGACGATCCGGTACGCCTGCAGCGCGGCGCCCGTGGGCAGGTCGGTGGCATCACCGGTCACCTCGAGCTCGACGTCACGCCCGGACTGCTCCACGAGAGTGCGCAGCTCGTCGAGCGTCGGCTGCGGCGTGCGCGCGGGCTCGCCGGCGTGCATCACCTCGAGCAGCCGCCGCAGCTCCGCGAGCGCACCGCGCCCGGTGCGGCTGATGGTGTCGAGCGTGCGGTCCACGGCGTCCGGGTCCTGGTGCCGCGCGAGCTTCGCGCCTTCCGCGTTGAGCACGATCACGCTCATGCTGTGGGCGAGCACGTCGTGCAGCTCGCGCGCGATGCGCGTGCGCTCCTCCGCGACGGCCGCGCGCGCCTGCGCCTGCCGCTCCGACACCGCGAGGTCCGCGCGCAGCCGTTCCTCGTCGGACAGCTGCTCCTTCGCGCGGAAGAACTCACCGAGCGCCCACGCGGCGATGTGCAGCGGCAGCACTCCGACGATCGTCAACGTCGGGTACTGCGTCGCGACGCCCCACGTGGCCCCCCACATCCAGTCGAGGCCCAGCACGGCCGCCGCGATCACCGCCGCGAACCGGCGGTCACCCTTCTTGACCAGCGTGAACAGCACCACCGCCATCGCCAGCTCACTGCGTCCGCGGTCGAACGCCCACACCTCGTTCGTGTAGATGGCCACCACCCCGGCGATGATCAGCACCGCCGTCGTCCGCGGCCACCGCCGTCGCACGAGCAGCGGCAGCAGGAACGCCAGCGGCACCAGCCGCAGGGACCAGTCGCCGGCCGCGATGTTCGGCCCGAGCAGCACGAAGACGGCGTACAGCGGCAGGTCCAGCGTCCAGCGCTGCCTGCGCACCCACATCACCAGTGCTCGCACGTCTCCGAACGTAACGCTCGCCGGCCGCTCGCCGCGTCCTTCCGCGGTATGCCTCGCCTCCTCCGATGGGACGACCCACGCGGCCCGATCGGCCGATCCGCGGCCACGGCCGGCGTCCCTAGTTTCGGATTCATGTCGATCACCACGGAGTTCTTCCGGCACCCCATGCTGACGGGTGCTGTCGCGGCGAGTTCAGGGTTCCTGGCCACGGCCATGACCCGAGGCCTGGGTCTCGAGGGCGCCTCTTCGGTCGTCGAGCTGGGACCGGGGACGGGGGTGTTCACGTCGGCGGTGCTGGCGTTGCTGCCGGCGTCGGCGTCCTTCACGGCTGTGGAGATCAATCCCCGGCTGGCCTCTTCGCTGCGTTCGCGGTTCCCCTCGGTCTCGGTGGTGTCCGGCTCGGCTTCCTCGGTGGGTTCCCTGGGGCTGGCTCCACCGGACGTCGTGATCTCCGGCCTGCCCTGGACGGCCATGCCTTCTTCGCGACAGCAGGACATTTTGGACGCGGCCTGCTCGATCCTGTCCCCGCGCGGCTGCTTCACGACCTTCGCCTACGCGCACACCGCCTGGACGCCGCCGGCCCGCCGCTTCGCCCGCCTGCTGCGCAGCCGCTTCTTCGTGGTCGAGCGGACTCCGGTGGTGTGGCGGAACTTGCCGCCGGCGTACGTGTATCGGGCCGCTTTGCCGGTTTCCGCTGGGGTTTCCCGTGAACGCTCTGCTGCACCCGCTTCTTGACGCACCCGCGGTGGTCGTCTACGTCGTGTGTGCCTTGGTGATCACGGCGGAAACGGCTCTGCTGCCGGGAATCGTGCTGCCGACACTGTCCACTTTGCTGCTGATGGGTTTCCTGGTGCAGCGGGGGACCTTGTCCTGGTGGGTGGCTTTGGTGGTGTGCGTTTGTGCCGCTGTTCTCGGCGACCAGGTCGCGTACTGGGAGGGGCGGATGTTGGGCCCGCGGCTGCGCTCTTCGCGGCTGGGGCGCCGGGTTGGCGCGGCGCGCTGGGACCGGGCCGAGTCGGTGATCGTGCGGTTCGGCGTGCCGGCGGTGGTTTTGGGCCGGTGTTTGGCTGGGGTGCGGACGTTGGTGCCCCGCGTCGCCGGATCGGCTGGGCTGCCTTATCGGCGGTTTGTGGTGGGCAGTGTTTGTGCCGCGGTCATGTGGGCGGGGGTGGAGTTGCTGGCGGGACAGTTGGCGGGGTGGGTTGTGCCGTAAGCAAAGCCGCCGTTTCCGCGTCCGCCGGCAGGAACGTCTCCAGGCTCAGCTCCGCGATCGTCACGTCGACGGCCGTCGTGAGGCGGGTGATGGCGGTGATCAGGTGGAGGTCGCCCAGGGAGGTGGACAGCTGCAGGGGGACTGCGAAGCCGAGGTGGTCCGGCGAAGGCGGCGAAGGCGCGGGTAGGTACGACGTCAGCTCCGCCAGCAACTCGGCCTGACGCGGATCCGGCAGGCCCTGGCGGGGGCGTTCGAGCACGTGTTGCGCCCAGTCGGCGAAGTTGTGGATGCGCGGGGCCATGCCGTCGGGGTGGAGGGCGAGGCGCAGGACGTTCACGGGCGGCGCCAGCAGGTCCGGCGAGACGCCCTCCGTCAGGAGAGTGAAGGCGTCGTTCGCGGAGACCAGGGTGCCGTAGCGGTCGATGATCAGCGCCGGGTACGGGCGGTGGCCGTCGAGCAAGGCCGTCAAGGAATCGAGGACGGGGGCCAGCCGAGGGTCGTCCAGCGGCGTCTCGGCGTAGCGCGGGGCGAAGCCGGCCGCCAGGAGCAGGGCGTTGCGTTCGCGCAGGGGCAGGCCGAGGGCTTCGGCCACGCGGACGACCATGCCGCGGCCGGGAGCCGAACGGCCACGTTCCAGGAAGCTCAGGTGTCGCTGCGTGGTGCCGGCGGCCAGGGCCAGGTCGAGCTGGCTGAGGCGGCGGCGGGTGCGGGCGTCGCGCAGCGCGGTAGCGAAGGCCGGGTCCATGGGGGCCAGGCAAGCAGAACCCGCGCCATTCCTTCAAGGGAATTGCCGCCGGAGCCGGGGCGGAACAATCTCGACCCCATGCACTACGGACTCCTCCTGCCCGCCGGGCAGGCCCAGCTTCCCGTCACCGCCGTCGTCGAGCTCGCGCGCGAGGCCGAGCGCCTCGGCTTCGACTCCGTCTGGGCGGGCGATTCGCTCGTCCGCGCGCGGGCCGAGCCGCTCACCTTGCTGACCGCCGTCGCGCAGGCCACCGAGCGCGTGACGGTGGGGACCGCCGCGCTGTTGCCCGCGTTCCGTCAGCCCGTACAGGCGGCGTGTGCGATCTCGACCCTCGACCAGCTCTCCGGCGGCCGCCTCGTGCTCGGCCTCGGCGCGGGGTTCCCCGGCTTCAGCGAGCCGGAGTTCGACCTGGTCGGCGTGCGGTTCAAGACGCGCTTCTCCCACCTCGACGACGTCGCCCGCCTCTGGCGCGACCTCTGGACCGGCACGCCCCGCTCGTTCCACGGCAAGGTCCTCCACCACGACTGGCTCCCCGACGTCCCCGCGCCCTCCCGCCCCGGCGGCCCCCCGCTGTGGCTCGCCGGCGCAACGCCGTCCGCCCTCCGCCGCACGGCCGACCTCTACGACGGCTGGCTGCCCTACCCACCCGACCCCGCCGACTACGCCCGCGGCCTCACCACCATCCGCTCCCTCTCCGACCGCCCCATCACCCCGGCGCTCTTCGCGACGGCCTTCATCGCCGACGACCCCGCCCGTGGCCGCCAGTCGCTGGACACCTACTGCCAAGCCACGTACGCCCGCCCGCTGTCAGTGATCGGCACCATCCAGACGATGCTCACGGGCCCGGTCGAGACCGTCGCGGCCGGCTTGCGCGAGTACGAACTCGCTGGTGCAGACCACATTCTGATCCGCATCGCCGCCCTGGACGCCGACGTGGTGGCCGACCAGCTGCACCTGCTGGCCGGACTCTTGCCGACCAATTTCCGCAACACTGAACCACCGAGCGCCTTCCATCCGTGTCGTGAATGGATCCCCACCCGGGAGATCCGTTGACACGAAAGGAAAGCGATGAAGATCACCGGAGACCCAGACTGGAACCGCGATGCCACCCGGGCAGCGATTGTGCCCGTTCGAGTGAACCCCTGAACCAGCGCCCAGGTCCCCGCCGTGTCACCCGCGGACTCGATCACCGGGATCCGTTGCCACGGAAAGGAAGTTCAGTCATGACCACTCCTCACGTCTTCCGCGCGGGCGCGCCCGCCAACCTCGCGACGTTGCGCTCGCTGCGGGAGCTGCCGGGTAGGTGGATGGGCAAAGGGTTCAACCTGATCTTGCGCCCGGACAAGCACGACGAACAGCCGTTCTTCCTACAGCTCAGCGCGACGCAAGAGACGATCGAGTTCGCGCCCATCGGTGCTCCGGTGCCGAACCGCGGTTCGGCGCAGGACGACATCTTCTTCCGTGGCGTGCACTACACACAGCAGATCGCGGACGCGGCCACGGGCGGTGCGCTGCACTTCGAAACGGGCATGTGGCTCGACGTTCCGGCCACCACCGCGCCGGCCGCTCCCGAGACCGTGACCAGGCTCGCCACCATCCCGCACGGGGATGCCTTGCTGGCGCAGGGAGAACCGCTGGCCGTGTCAGGCGGGCCGCGCATCGATCCGGTGGATTCGACGCCCATCACGACTAGCACGGGCAAACCGGTCACCGACGACAAATACCTGGCGCCGTTCAAGAACACCGCGCTGCCCGTCGGCATCCCGGCCGAAGCGGTGCTGAACCCGAACGTGCTGCTCACCGACGCGATCAAGGGCCAGAAGATCACCGAAACCGTGGTGCTACCGCTCTCGACCACCGACGCGATCGGCGGCACGGCCGGCGGCATCCAGAACATCCCGTTCGTGGTGGCGAACGCCAACGCCACCAGCATGACGGCCGTGTTCTGGATCGAGAAGGTCGAGGACCCGGTGCTGGGCCACTTCCTCCAGCTTCAGTACACGCAGACGATCATCCTGCGCTTCCTCGGCATTGACTGGCCGCACATCAACGTCGCGACGCTCATCAAGCAGTAAGCGGCACTCCGGCCGGCCGGCGGCAAGGACTCCAGCCGGCTGGAGACACCGGCCGGCTCAAGGCAAATGCGCCGCCAGCCCATCCAGCACCCGCGCCAGCCCTGCTTCGAACAGCCGATCCTGCCGGTCCTCCGCATGCGGCGTCTCGGCTTCCACGATCACCCGCGTGAACCGTGGGTAGAGGCCGCTGCCGACGATCGTCGGGCCGTACTCGCCTTGCTGGTCCATCCATTGAGCGTGCGTGAGGCCGGAGCGGTGGGCGGCGGCGCGGTCGCCGAGTTCGCCGAGGACGTGGCCCAACACGAAGGCCGACAAGGTGCCCAGATTGGCGAGCATGTCGTCGGTCGAGAGGTCGAGGCCGTCGAACGCCGACAGCGACAGTTCGAGCCACCGCAGGCTGTTCGGCCCGTGGTTGGTGCGCCCGGAGGACAGGCCGGCCAGCCACGGGTGCCGCAGCGCCAGGCCGCGCTGTGCGCGGGCGATCGTGGCGAGGTCGGTGCGCCAGGGCCCGCTCAGCCGCGTGCCGGCGAGGGAACCCATGACCTCGTCGACCATCAGCTCGAGTACATCGTCCTTTTTGGACACATAGCGGTACAGTGAGGTCGTACCGGCGCCCAGCGCCGAGGCAATGCGCCGCATCGAGACGGCGTCCAGGCCCTCGGCGTCGGCGAGCTCGATGCCCGCGCGCGCCACGTCGGCGCGGCTGTGGGCGGGGCGGGGGCCGCGAGTGCCGTGTTCGGGGCGCATCCAGATCACGGGGTAGTCCGCCACCGCCCGGGCCTCCTCGTCGACTCGAAGAACACGCTATTGCGCACACCGTACCCAGTTCGGTATACCAGGAACACTGTAACCGGGTTTTGGGGGACGGACATGGACTACGACGTCGTCGTGGCCGGTGCGGGGCCGGTCGGCCTGATGCTCGCCGCGGAGCTGAGGCTGGGCGGCGCCAGTGTGAAGGTCCTGGAGCGCGAGACGGAACGACCGCCGACGCGGTACGGCTCCATGGGTGCCCGAGCCCTCAACGCCCCCAGCGTCCACGCGCTGCACCTGCGCGGGATTCTGCCCCAAGTCGAGGCCGCCGCCCTGTGGTCGTTCAACGGGCAAGCCCCGCAACAAGAACAACCACAAGAAGACATCTTCGTCGGCCACTTCGCCGGCATCGGCATCCGCGCGAGTCGCCTCAAACCGGACGCGCAGCAGGAGTTCCTCGGTGCCGGCGTGATCGCCCAAGCCGATCTCGAGGCCATCCTCGAAGACCACGCCGCCCGCCTGGGCGCGCACGTCGAAAGAGGCACCGAACTCGTCGGCTTCGAAGACGGCACCGTCCACACCACAGCCGGCACGATCACCACGAACTGGCTGGTAGGCGCCGACGGCGGCCGCAGCACCGTCCGCAAGCTCGCCGGCTTCGAGTTCCCCGGCGAAGACCCCGTGTTCACCGGCCGCCAGGCGATCGTCGAGCTCGACGACCCGGCGGAACTCGCCGCGGACGGCTGGCAGCGCACCGAAAACGGCTCCTACACCGTCGGCGGCTGGGCCCCCGAAGCCGGCAACGCGCTGCGCATCCACACCGTCGAATTCACCGCCCCTGCCGACATCGGCCCCGTCACCCGAGAAGAACTACAGGCCAGTCTCCGGCGCACCACCGGCACCGAAGTCAAGATCACCAAGCTCCACCAAGCCACCCGCTACTCCGACACCACCCGCCAAGCCGCCACCTACCGGCAGGGCAACGTCCTCCTTGCCGGCGACGCCGCCCACGTCCACTCGCCGGCCGGCGGCCAAGGCCTCAACGTCGGCCTCGGCGACGCCACCAACCTCGGCTGGAAGCTCGCCCTCGTCGCCCGCGAGCAGGCCCCCGAAACACTCCTGGACACCTACACCGAAGAGCGCCACCCCATCGGCGCCTGGGCCCAGCGCTGGAGCATGGCCCAAACCGCCCTCACCCAGCACCGCGGCGCCCGCGCCGACGCGCTGCGCGAAGTGATCACCGACCTCCTCGACACCCCCGACGGCGCCACCCACGTCGTCAACCGGATCAGCGGCACCTGGCAGCACTACGACGAAGGTCCCAACCCGCTCCTCGGCCACCGGGTCCCCGACCTCCCACTGGACGACGGCACCACCCTCGCCACCCACTTCCGCGCGGGCAAAGCTGTCCTCCTCGACGCGGGCGCCAACGCCACAGCCACGGCCGCACCCTGGTCAGACCGCCTGACGATCACCACCGCCAGGCCCACCGCGTTCCCCGACCAGCCCCTCGCGGCCTTCATCCGCCCCGACGGTTACGTCGCCTGGGTGAGTCCCGGCCAAACCGACCTGCGCGCCGCCCTCACCACGTGGCTAGGTCGCCCCCGGACTGTCGGTGCCCCGACGTAGTCTGGAAGACGTGACCGACGCTCCACTGTCCGGACTCCTCCAAGCCATCCTCCCCGACCCCGCCCTGCGCGGGGTCGTCGAACGCGCCGGCGCCCCGCTGCTCGAGCTGCAGGGCGCCGTGACCGCACGTCAGCTGGTCGCCGCCGCGCTCGCCGAAGACGAATCCAGAGGCGGCGCGGGCCGCCACGTGCTGGCCGTGACCGCCACCGGCCGGGAGGCCGACGAGCTCACCGCCGCCCTCGAAGCCCTGCTCGGGCGCGAGAAGGTCGTCGACTTCCCCTCGTGGGAGACGCTGCCCCACGAGCGCCTCTCGCCGCGCGCCGACACTGTCGGGCGCCGCCTCGAGGTGCTGCACCGCCTGCACACGGGCGACGACGAGCTCAAGGTCGTCGTCTCCACCGTCCGCAGCCTGATCCAGCCCATGGCCCCCGGCCTTGGCTCGCTGGACCCCGTCGACCTGGTCGTCGGCGAGGAGCAGAGCTTCGAAGGCCTGCTGGAGCGCCTGGTCGAGCTCGCCTACACCCGCGTGGACATGGTCGAGAAGCGCGGCGAGTTCGCCGTGCGCGGCGGCATCCTCGACCTGTTCGGGCCCACCGCGCAGCACCCCGTGCGCGTGGAGTTCTGGGGCGACGAGGTCAGCGAGATCCGCGCGTTCGCGGTCTCCGACCAGCGCTCCCTGCCGGGCGAGATCCTGCACGTCACCGCGCCGCCGTGCCGCGAGTTGCTGCTCACCGCCGACGTCAAGGCCAAGGCCGCGGAGCTCGCCGTCACCTATGAGGCAGACGCTCAGCTGGCCGAGATGCTCACGAAGCTCGCCGACGGCATCCCCGTCGAAGGCATGGAAGCCCTCATCCCGGTGCTGTGCGCCGGCGAGCTCACCCTGCTCACCGACGCCCTGCCGCGCGGCAGTCACGTGCTGCTCGCCGACCCGGAGAAGATCCGCGCCCGCGCCCACGACCTCGTGCGCACCGGCCAGGAGTTCCTCGAAGCCTCGTGGACCACGGCCGCGGCGGGCGGGCAAGCGCCCATCGACCTCGGCGCTTCGGCCTACCGCGACCTGGCCGAGATCGCCGAGCACGCGCAGGACACCAAGCGCGCCTGGTGGACGATCACCCAGCTGAGCAGCGAAGACCCCGACGTCTACGGCGTCGGCGTCGAGGCCGCGCCCGCCTACCGCGGCGAGTTCGACCGCGCGATGACCGACCTGCGCGCCCACGTGGCCGCCGGCGGCACTGGCGTGCTCGTGGTCGCGGGCCACGGCACGGCCAGCCGCGCCGTCGAGCAGCTCACCGCGGCCGAGGTCCCGGCCGCGCTGGCCGGCGAAGGCATCACCGAGGCCCCGCGCGCCGGCGTCGTCACCGTCACCTGCGGCGCCCTCGTCGACGGCTTCGTCTCACCCGAGCGCGCCCTCGTGGTGCTCTCGGAAGCCGACCTCACGGGCCGCGGCGCCAACGCCGGAGCGTCCACAAAGGACCTCAACGTCAAGATGCCGTCGCGGCGGCGCAACGCCGTCGACCCGCTGGCCCTGAAGGCCGGCGACTACGTCGTGCACAACCAGCACGGCATCGGCCGCTTCGTCGAGATGGTGCAGCGCACCGTCGCCGGCGCCACGCGCGAGTACCTGCTGTTGGAGTACGCGAGTTCCAAGCGCGGCCACCCCGGCGATCGCCTGTTCGTGCCCACCGACCAGCTCGACGAGGTCTCCCGCTACGTCGGCGGCGAGCTGCCCACGCTCAACAAGCTCGGCGGCTCCGACTGGAAGAACACCAAGGCGCGCGCCAAAAAGGCCGTCAAGGAGATCGCGGCCGAGCTCGTGCAGCTCTACGCCGCCCGCCAGGCCGCGCCCGGCCACCCGTTCGGCCCCGACACGCCGTGGCAGGGCGAGCTCGAAGACGCGTTCCCGTTCACCGAGACCAACGACCAGCTCGCCGCCATCGACGAGGTCAAGGCCGACATGGAACGCGGCGTCCCCATGGACCGCGTGATCTGCGGCGACGTCGGCTACGGCAAGACCGAGATCGCCGTGCGCGCCGCGTTCAAGGCGGTGCAGGACGGCAAGCAGGTCGCCGTGCTCGTGCCGACCACGCTGCTCGCGCAGCAGCACCTGAACACCTTCACCGAGCGCATGCAGTCGTTCCCGGTCACCATCAAGGGCCTTTCAAGGTTCACGCACAAGGCCGAGTCCGACCAGGTCCTGGAGCAGCTCGCCGAGGGTGAGGTCGACATCGTCATCGGCACGCACCGCCTGCTGCAGACCGGAATCCGATACAAGGATCTCGGCCTCGTGATCGTCGACGAGGAGCAGCGCTTCGGCGTGGAGCACAAGGAACACATCAAGGCGCTGCGCACCCACGTCGACGTGCTCACGATGTCCGCCACCCCGATCCCGCGCACGCTGGAGATGTCGCTCGCCGGCATCCGCGAGATGTCCACCATCCTCACCCCGCCGGAAGACCGGCACCCGATCCTGACGTACGTCGGCGGCTACGACGACAAGCAGGTCGGCGCCGCCGTCCGCCGCGAGCTCCTGCGCGACGGCCAGGTCTTCTACGTCCACAACCGCGTCTCCTCCATCGAGAAGGCCGCCAAACGCATCCGCGAGCTGGTGCCCGAAGCGCGCGTCGTGACCGCCCACGGCCAGATGAACGAGGACAAGCTCGAAAAGATCATCCAGGGCTTCTGGGAAAACGAGTACGACGTGCTCGTCTGCACCACGATCGTCGAAACCGGCCTGGACATCTCCAACGCCAACACCCTCATCGTCGAACGCGGTGACCTGCTGGGATTGGCCCAGCTCCACCAGCTGCGCGGACGCGTCGGCCGCGGCCGCGAACGCGGCTACGCCTACTTCCTGTACCCGCCGGAAGCGCCGTTGACGGAGACCGCCCACGACAGGCTCGCGACCATCGCGCAGAACACCGAGCTGGGCGCGGGCATGGCCGTTGCGATGAAGGACCTGGAGATCCGCGGCGCGGGCAACATCCTCGGCGCCGAACAGTCCGGCCACATCGCGGGCGTCGGCTTCGACCTGTACGTGCGCCTCGTCGGCGAAGCCGTCGAAGCCTTCCGCCGCCACGCCGGCGCCGAGCCTTCGGAGGAAGAGGAACTCGCCGAAGTCCGCGTCGACCTCCCCATCGACGCCCACATCCCCCACGACTACGTCGAAGGCGAACGGTTGCGCCTGGAGGCCTACCGCAAAATCGCGGCCGCGCCCGACACCGCGGGCCTCGACGCCGTGCGCGAAGAACTCATCGACCGCTACGGCCTGCCGCCCGCCCCCGTCAACCGTCTGCTCGCGGTGGCCGCCTTCCGCCACACCTGCCGCGCGGCGGGCGTCACGGAGGTTGCGGTGCAGGGCAACACCATCCGCTTCGCGCCATTGCCACTGGCCGATTCGCAAATGGTGCGGCTGAAACGCTTGTATCCCAAGGCGCTGTACAAGGCGGTGACCAACACCGTCTCCGTGCCCAAACCCACCGAAGGCCCGGCCGGCGGCCGCATGGGCGCGCCGACGCTGCGCGATGTCGAACTGCTCGAGTGGTGCACGAAGCTCCTGGCGCAGCTCACGAAAGCCCCCGCGCCCGTGTGACGCTGTACGCGGCTGGGCACAGCGCGACCTTTGGGCGAACCGCCAGCGGAAACGTTGGAGTGGAACCGGTTTCGACCGTACGCTTCCTCGCATGGACGACCGCTATTCGACTGTGCGCAGCCGCCAGCTCGGTGTCCGTCTGCGAGAGCTGATGGAAGAGCACCACTGGGGAGTGCGGGAAATGGCGCGCCGGTTGGACTGGCCGCCCACCCGCATCTCCAACATGTTCAACGCGCGGCGTGGCAGCAAGTACATCGATGTGGTCAAAATGCTCACGCTCATGGGCGTGATTGGCGACGAGGCCACGGAGGTCTACGCCCTCTGCGAGGACCTCGACGAGCCCGGGTTGCTGGAGACCTACCTGAACCTGCCGGTGCAGGTTCAGACCTTGGTCTGGCACGAGGAGCGCGCCACGGCGATCTCGTCCTATCAAGGCTCAATCGTGCCGGGCCTGCTGCAAACACCCGACTACGCCCGCGCGCTGATCACGGAGACCGGCAACGTTCCGAAGCAGGATGATGTCGATGAACGAGTCTTCGCTCGAATGTCGCGGCAGGTCATCCTGACCAAGAGCCCGAAAGTGAACTTTGAGTTCTACCTGCATGAGTTCGTGCTGCGGTTGCCGGTCGGGCGATCGGATAGAGCTGTGATGTCGGGCCAGCTTCATCAGCTGCTGCAGCTTTCGGTGCGCTCGAACATCACCATCCGGATTGTGCCTGCGAGCGCCGGTGGCCATCCGGGAGTGGCGGGCCATTTCCAGCTGATCGACTCTGACCTGTTCAAACCCGTCGCGTACATCGACAGCGAGATCACATCGCTGTTTCTTGAAAAGGCAGAGGAGATCAAGGTGTACCGAGGTGTCCTGAAGCGCCTTGGTGAGGTCGCGCTCGGTGAGGCAGAATCGAGGGAGCTTGTCGCCAGCTTGGCGACAGACCTCTACTCACCTGGAGCGCGGCAGGATGTTCCTCGATTGGCGTAAGAGCAGCTACAGCTCGAACGGTGGCGATTGCGTCGAGGTTGCGGCTGACCGCGAGGTGCTCGTCCGGGATACGAAGGACCGCGAGGCGGGCCACATCACTGTCACCGCGGCTGCCTGGCGTGAGTTGCTCAGCCGCCTGAGCTGAGCTGGAACATCGGCGGCTCACCTGTTGCCAGCTGTAAACGGACTTCCTCTTTCGGCGTAGGCACCGCGCCCGCGTCGGCCATCGGCAGGGGTCGCGGGTGTCGCGGCACGCGTGAGCCCGAGCCGCCGCCGCGGCCGGGGTACACGAGCAGGCCGTGTTCGGGGTCGGGGACGGCGTCGAGGGCGGCCGTCACCGCGGGGAGGCCGCGGAACCGGTCGCGTTGCGCCTCCGTGGCGAACTCGATCTCGAGCGTGACGCCCCAGCGGTGGACGTGCCACGTCCACTGTTCGGCGCCATGGGTCAGGGCGGCTTCGGTGAGGTTGTCGCCGTGCGCGCGTTGCCAGCTGTGCGCTGCGAACTCCCCGTCGAGAACCTCGATCGACAACCACGAGTCCATTTGTCGACAATAACGCTTCGCGCACCCCGATGGTGTTGCGTTTCGGGGGCGGCGGTGTGAGAGGGTATGGCCTGTGATGCGGATCATGGGGCGCCTCGGCTCGAAAAAACGGTCTAGCAGCGCGCTGGTGGGTGTCGTTGCCAGTGGCCTGCTGCTCGCCGGGTGCGGCGCCGGGCCCAGCCAGGTGGGCACCGCGGCCGTCGTCGACGGCCAGGTCACCACCATCGACGAGGTGCAGGGCCTGATCGACAAGGCCCTGAAGGAACAGCCGTACGCGCAGCAGCTCGCCGCGCAGCACAAGCTCGACCTGGTGGGCCGGGAGATCGTGCGCCAGCAGCTGCTCCACGCCGTGGTGCAGAAGGCGGCGCAGAAGGAAGGCCTCGTCGCCGACCAGGCCACCATCTCCGCCGCGCTGTCGCAGGGCGACCCGCTCGCCGGCGAAATGCCGGAAAGCCTCGCGCAGGACCAGCCCGCGGCCGTGACGCAGCTCGTGCAGCGGACGCGTGACCACCGCGAAGCGCTCACCGACGCGTACCTGGAGCAGCAGCTCGCGGTGAAGTACCTGCCGAAGCTGTCGGTCACGCTCGACTACATCGTGATCGGCGGGCCGTCCGCTGATGGCCAGGCGCCGTCGATCGACCCGGCCGATTCGAAGGCCGAAGCCTTGGCGAAGGCGCAGACGTACGCGGCCGACCCGGCCGCCGTGCAGGGGGATGTGGCGAAGGGTGAGCAGGCCGGCGTCGGGGAGCCGCTCGCGGCGCTGGCGTCGCCCGCGGATGCCGGCTCGGTGCTGTTCGGCTCGGAGCCGAACACCGTCATGGCGTTCCAGCCGAACCCGAGCCAGCTGCCGACCGAGTGGCTCGTCGCCATCGTGAAGCAGCGCTCCACCGACAAGCCCGTCTCGACCGACCAGCCCCAGCAGCCGACGCCCGACCAGATCGGGGCGATCGGGGTGCGGATGCTGCAGCCGTACCTGAGCCAGGTCGACTACAAGATCAACCCGCGCTACGGCGTGTGGGACACCGTGGGCATGGACCTCGCGGCCAACGCGAACAGCTTCCAGGGTCTTCTTCTGCCGGTCCGGGGTAGTGCTCCGGCTCAGCAGTGAACTCAGCAGTGAGCGGGTCGGTTGTCGTCGTCGCGCACGGGGCGACGGTGCCGGCCGAAGCGGTCGGTTTGGTGCGTGGCGCCGTTGTGTATGCGGCTTCGGACGTTGACGCTGCGCAGTTCGGCCTGACACCGGTTCCGGCGGGAATCACGGGCGACTTCGTGTTGATCACGGCTTCGGCGTCGTCGCCGGAAGCGGCCGCGCTGGTGGCCGCGGGTGCGCGCGTGATCGAGGCTCCGGTGGCGCCGCTGGTGGAAGCCGCCGAGGTCATGGACCGCCTGCGCTCGCCCGGCGGCTGCCCGTGGGACGCGGTGCAGACGCACGAAACGCTCCGCCAGTACCTGGTCGAGGAGACCTACGAGCTGCTCGACGCCATCGAGGAAAACGACCGCGAGGCCCTGCGCGAAGAGCTCGGCGACGTCCTCCTGCAGGTGCTCTTCCACGCCCGCCTGGCCGCGGAGGACGCCGAGGATCCGTTCACGATCGACGACGTCGCGCGGGCGTTGACGGCGAAGCTCGTCGGGCGGCACCCGCACGTGTTCACCGACGCGGCGAAGGTGGCCACGGTCGACCAGCAGAACCTGAAGTGGGAAGAGCTCAAGCAGGCGGAGAAGCAGCGCCGCTCTATTGTGGACGGTGTCGCGCTCGGCCAGCCCGCCATCGCGTTGGTCGCCAAGCTCGGGCAACGCAGCGGGCGGGCGGGGATTCCGCTGGACCTGTTCCCGGCCGGCTCGGACCCGGCCTCGCAGCTGTTCCGCACGGCGGCCACGGCGCGCCGGGCGGGCACTGACCCGGAGGGTGAGCTGCGGGCCGTCGCGAAGCAGTTCGCGAGTGACCTCCGGGCGGCGGAGGAAGCGGCGCGGGACGCGGGCGTGGAACCGTCGACGTTGGAAGCGGACGGCTGGCGCAAGTTCTGGCCGTAACGGGCATTTCGGGTTTTCTTTTTGGGTGACACGGTGGTGCGGTGGGCGCCTGTTCGGCCACGCTGTGTGCCCTGGGCGGTACGTCACGCAGTGATCGCGCGCACTCCCGCGTGCCTTCTGTCCCGGGTGGACCGACGATGGTGGTTGGTCGGTCGTCGGTGGAGGAGTTGGGTATGAGCGTGCTGGACGGGATTCTCGAGGGTGTCCGGGAGGATCTGGAGGACCGCAAGCGGTCGACGTCGCTGGCCGACCTGCAGGCGCGCGTCCGCGATCTGCCGCCGACGCGGGATCCGCTGCCGGCGTTCCGCGCGCCCGGCGTGTCGATCATCGCCGAGGTGAAGCGCAAGAGCCCGAGCAAGGGCGCGCTCGCCGACATCACCGACCCGGCCGCGCTCGCGGGCCAGTACGAGCAGGGCGGCGCGGCAGCCATCAGCGTGCTGACGGAGCGTCGCCGGTTCGGCGGGTCGCTGGCGGACCTCGAAGCCGTGCGGGCGCGCGTGGACGTTTCGGTGCTGCGCAAGGACTTCATCGTGGAGCCGTATCAGCTGTGGGAGGCGCGGGCGTTCGGGGCGGATCTGGCGTTGCTGATGGTCGTCTCGCTGGAGGGTTCGCTGCTCGACGACCTGTACGGCCTCGCGGTGGAGCTGGGCCTGACGCCGCTCGTGGAATCGCACACTGCCGGTGAGCTGGAGCGCGCGGTCGCTTGTGGCGCGCAGGTGCTGGGGATCAACGCTCGTGACCTCACGACTCTCGAGGTCGACCGGACCGTGTTCAAGGAACTCGGCCCGCAAATCCCGGCCGACCGCGTGCGCGTGGCGGAGTCGGGCGTGGCCGGCCCGGGCGACGTCGCGGAGTACCGCGGCTGGGGCGCGGACGTCGTCCTGGTCGGCGAGGCGCTGGTGCGCTCGGGCGACCCGGTGACGTCCGTCCGCGACTTCATCCAGGGTTAGGGCTTCAGGACGATCCGGCCGAAGACCTCACCGTCGTCCATCTTCCGGTGGGCCAGTGCGGCTTGGTCGAGCGGCAGGATCTCGTGGACGACGCCTTGGAACGTTTCGTCGTTGAACTGCTCCAGGCGCACTTTTTGTAGCGCCTCGCGGGGCACGGTGTCGGCGCTGAAAGTCATGAACGACAGGGACTTCCGGAAGTTCTGCAGGAGCTTCGCGGCGAAGTCGCCGGGTGGCATCCCGCCGACCACGCCGACCACGACGAGGCGGCCGTTGGGGTTGAGCTTGTCGAAGAAGTCCGGCAGGTTCGGACCGGCGATCAGGTCGATGATGACGTCGTACTTGCCTTCGCCGGTCCCCGCGCGGTCCAGGACTTCCGTCGCGCCAAGTTTCTTGAGGCGCTCACCTCGCTCTTGGTTCGAGGTCGTGACGGCCACGTTCTTGGCGCCGCTTCGTGCCGCCAGCTGAACCGCCGACACCCCGATGCTCCCGGCCGCCCCGCGCACCAGCACGGACTCGCCGGCCTCGAAGTGCGCGTGCGCCAGCGCGAAGTGCGCGACGCCTCCCGAGGTGCCGATGGCCACGGCGTCTTCGCTGGTCAGGGCCTCGGGGATCGGCAGGAAATCGCTGGCGACCGCCTTCTCGGCGTACCCGCCGCCCGTGCCGGTGAACGCCCACACCCGCCGGCCCTTCAGACTCTCGTCGACGCCGGCCCCGACCGCGACGACCGTCCCGGCGACTTCGCTGCCGGGGATGTGGCCGGGTTTGAAGCCGTAACTGCCGAGCGTGCCGCGCCGGATCACGGCGTCGACCCCGCCGACCCCGATGGCCTCGGCCTCGATCAGCACCTGCCCTGCCCCGGGCGTGGGCTCCGCTGCCTGGATGACCCGCAACCCCTCGGGCGGCCCGAACTCCTTAATCGCCACTGCTTTCACCTGCGTGTTCTCCTCTCGATCTCGCCGCCGACGCTAACGGACGGGGGCGTCCGTTTCGGCTAAAGTGAGAGCGTGACGGCTCGTTTGCCTCAGACCTCACCCCCCGACTCCTCGGTCTCGGGGGGTGCTGCTTCGCCCGCGGATGCGTCGCGCACCCTCCGCTCCGACGCCCGCGACAACCGCGACCGCATCCTCACCGCGGCCCGCGAGGTCTTCGCCACCGAAGGCCTCGACGTCCCGATGCGCGAAATCGCCCGCCGCGCCGGCGTCGGCCCCGCCACGCTCTACCGCCACTTCCCGACCAAGGAAGACCTGGCGGGCGCGGCTTTCGCGGACCAGCTGCAGGTCTGCCGGCAGATCATCGACGAGGGCCTCGCCACCCCCGACCCGTGGCTCGGCTTCTGCCTGGTGATCGAAAAACTCTTCGACGTCCACGCCCGAGACCGCGGCTTCACCGCGGCCTTCCTCTCGCGCTTCCCGCGCGCCTTCGACTTCACCACCGCCCGCGACTCCGCCCTCACCTCGATCGCCGAACTGGCCCGCCGCGCCAAAACCACGGGCCACCTCCGCCCCGACTTCGTCGTCGACGACCTCGTCCTGGTCCTCATGGCCAACAACGGCATCCACGCCACCTCGCCCGCCGCCCGTGTCGCGGCTTCACGTCGCTTCGCCGCCCTCGCCATCCAGGCCTTCCGCGCTACCCCGCAGCTGTCGCCACTGCCGCCGGCGGCTCGCCTGCCTCTGCACCCGGTGGTGTGACCACGGCGGCGCTGGTCGACGGCTGTCGCTGCTTCACCTCGCATCGCCGTGCTGGCGGTCCAGGCCTTTCGCGCCGCTCGTCAGCTGTCACCGCTCCTGCCGGATGTTCGCGTGCCTGTGCACCCAGTGGTGTGACCACGGCGGCGGGTTCGCCTCCGCCGCCCGCCGCGTTTGCACTGCCGGAGTCCCGCGGCGCTGTGACCGAGCCGGAGCAGTTCGCCGCCCTGGCCATCCAGGCCTTCCGCACCACCCCACAGCCGGCACCACTGCCGCCCGCGACCGCATTCCCCTCCACCCAGTGGTGTGACCCAAACCACACAACCACGAGAACCGTGCGATGATTCGCGGCGTCTTGCCTGATGTGAAGCACCAGAAGCCCGCGCCAGAGGTGGACGAGGAGCAGCTCGTCCGCCGGACTGCGCGGGGCGATCGGGCGGCGTTCGAGGAGTTCTACCGTCGCACGGCGCCCTGGTTGGCGGTGCGGTTGAGGCGCCGCTGTGCGGATGAGCAGGTTGTCGCCGAGGTCATGCAGGAGACGTACCTGGCGGTGTGGCGGGCGGCCGGGTCGTTCGCGGGGGCGGCGGCCGGCGGGTCGGCGGTCGGGTGGGTGTGGACGATCGCCGTGAGAAGGCTGGTTGACGCGTTTCGGCGGAGGGCGCAGCACTCGCAGGTGCCGACCGTGACCCAGGTCGACGTCACCGCGCCGGCGGCGGAGGAGGAAGCGCTCAAGGGCACCGTCGGCGACGAGGTGGGCGACGCGTTGCGCACGCTGGCCCCCGAGCTGCGGCAAGTCCTGCAGGCGATGGTGCTCGACGGGCTGTCCGTCCGCGAGACCGCCGTGCTGCTCGGGCTGCCGGAAGGAACTGTGAAGACGCGGGCGCGCCGCGCGCGGATCGCCATGCGAGAGGCACTGACATGAAACACGTCCCGGATCGGCTCCTCACCGGCTACCTCGAAGGCGCCACGCTGCCGGGCGACGAGGAGTGGGCCGCCGAGGCCCACCTCGAGACGTGTGCCGTCTGCCGCGCTCGGCTCGCACAGCTGTCCACATCCGACCCGCTGGTCACCGAAGTCTGGAATGGACTCCAGGCCCAGCTCACCACCAAGCCGCAACGCGTACCCAGCCGCTTCAGGATCCGTAGCTGGGCGACCCCGGTGATGCTGCCGTGGCTGGTGATGACGGTGCTGGTGGCGGTCGTGGCCGTGCTGCTCGACCGCGGGTTCCAGGGCAACCTGTCGTTCGTCCAGATTTTCGCGCCGGTGCTGCCGGTGCTGGGCGTCGCGGCGTCGTGGTCACGTGGCCTCGACCCGGCGTACGAACTGGTCGCCGCCAGCCCGCGGGCTGGTCTGGACCTTGTTCTTCGCCGCACCACGGCGGTGCTGGTGGCCGTGGTTCCCGTGCTGCTGGTCGCGGGTTGGCTCACCGGCACGAATCTGGGGCTGGCGCTGCTACCGAGCCTCGCGTTCACCACGGGAACCCTGGCGCTGGGCGGGCTCATCGGCGTGAGCCGGTCGGCGTTGGTGCTGGTGGCCGCGTGGATCGCGGTGCTGGTGCTGCCGACGTTGGCCAAGGGGTCTTCGTTCGCACTGCAACCGGGATCGCTCCCGGTCTGGGGCGGGATCTTCGCGTTGACGGCCGTGGTGGTGGTGTTCCGTCGGAGCGCTTTCACCCGGCTCAGCGCGCACCACTGAGGGAGGAAGGGGACAATGGACATGCGGGCAGTCGAAGCCGCTGAGGTCGCTCCGTCGACCTATGCCTGGGAAATCCAGGCGGAAGCGCTGAAAGTACGGGTGGGGCGGCGGAAAATGGCCGTCGATGGCCTGGATTTGTCCCTGGGCAAGGGAGTCCACGGCCTGCTCGGGCCCAACGGGGCCGGCAAGACCACGCTGATCAGAGCGCTGGCGACAGTGCTCCGGCCGGCGGAAGGCGGGCTGGCGCTGCTCGGTGAGTCGGTCGGGGGACACATCGACCAGCGCCGCCTGCGCCGGCGGATCGGGTACCTGCCGCAGACGTTCGGGTACTACAAGCGGTTCACCGTGCGGGAGTTCGTCGAGTACCTGGCGTGGTTGAAGGAGATGTCCAAACAGGACATCCCCGCCGCCGTGCAGCGCGCGGTCGAGCGCGTGGGCCTCGCCGACCGCGCCGACGACAAGCTCAAAACCCTGTCGGGCGGCATGGTCCGCCGCGTCGGCATCGCGCAGGCTATCGTGAACGACCCGCAGATCCTGCTGCTGGACGAGCCCACCGCGGGCCTCGATCCGGCGCAGCGCGTGCGGTTCCGCGAGCTCATGGCGCAGCTCGGACAGGACGCGTGTGTCGTCGTGTCGACGCACCTGGTGGAAGACGTCGCCACGGCGTGCACCGACGTGGTGCTGTTCGCCGAGGGCAAGCTCGTCTTCCAGGGCACGCCCGACCAGCTGGCGGCCGCGGGCACTCCCGAGGACATCGGCGACAGCCCCATCGAGCGTGGTTATTCGGCGCTGCTCAACCACGACCGGGGGAGGGGTTCCTGGTGAGCGTGCTGCGCACCGAGGCGAGGCGGACGATCGCGCCGTGGCTCCTGTTCGTGCTCCTGGCTGTGGGGCTGGGGTTCTTCTTCCTGTTCAGCGGGCCGTGGTGGAAGGACGCCGACGCCTGGAACCTCCAGTGGACGCCGTCGATCCTGTGGTCGCGCTACCTGCTTTCCCTGCTGTGGCCCATCATCGTGTGCGCCGCCGCGATCCAGGGGATGCGCGACCGCCGGTCCGGAATGGACGAACTGCTGGCCACGACTCCGCTGCCCGTCGCGCGGCGCACGGCGAAGGTCGGGCTCGTGATCGGACTGTCCGCTGTGGTCGGTTACCTCGTGATCGTCGCGGTCGGGCTCGGGCAGGTGATCGCGAACGACGGGATGTTCACGTTCACGTGGGTGCTGCCGTTGCTGGTGGGCGTCGCTTCGGTGGTGGCGGGTGCCGCCGTGGGGCTCGCCGTCGGCCGGCTGCTGCCGCACCCGCTGACGGCGCCTGCGGCCGGGGTCGTGGCGCTGGTGGTGGGCGTGCTGCTGCAGGTCGCCGGCGAACGCGGGAGCGCGGTGCAGCAGACGGTGCCCAACCGGATCGCGCTGCTCTCGCCCGCGGGTGCGCAGCCGCGCAGTGCTTTCGTGGACCCGGTTCTCTCGGTGTCGATCGGTCAGCTGTGCTGGCTGCTCGGCCTGGCGGCGACGGGGTTCCTGGTGCTGGCGACCCGGCGGTGGTTCGCGGTGCTGCCGGCCGTCGTCGGGCTGGCCGTCGCCATCCCGATCTTCCCGGCCGCGGCCGCCGACAACTTCGTCGACAACCCCAGCGCCGCCGCGCCCGTGTGCGAAGGTCCGGTGTGCGTCACCACCCTGCACGCCGAGTGGCTGTCCACTGTGGCCGGACCGGGCAAGGACGCCTTGGCCCTGCTGGCGAAGCTGCCTTCCGCGCCGACGCGCATCGTCGAAACGACAACACCGGTGAACATCTCCCACGGCCCCGGCGACCCGTCCACGCTCGTCGTCCGCCGCGACGATTACGCGCTGCGTGACGTCTCCGGCCACGATCTCGAGTACGAGCTCCTCGCGATCGCCCCCTACTGCTCCGGCCCGCCGACCGGCACGCAGGCGAGCTACATCATCGCCGCCTGGCTGCTCGGTGATCCGGGCGCGCCGCCCCACGCCGACGTCTACGGTGCCTGGCTGACCACACCGATGCACGACGTGGGGGCGCAGTTGCGCGCCCTGCCCGCTTCCGAGCAGTTCGCGCGCGTTTCCGCGGCGTACCAGGCCGAGCAGACCTGCTCCGGCGACCCGTACGCCTTGCTGACCGGGGCGACCCGATGAGGTGGCTGACGCTCTACGCCCGCTCGCGCCGCTTGCCCGCGTCCCTCGCGGCGCTGGTCCTGTGCCCGATCGCGATCCGGATCCTTGCCGGCGCCGACTGGTCCGTGCTGTCCGCCTCGCTGGCCCTCGGCGCGGCCATCGCCGTCGCGGCCACCGGGCTCTCGGGGCAGGACGTGGACCTCGACCGCACGGCCGCGTTCGGCTGGTTCCCGCGGCGGCTCGTGCACCTGGTGCTGCTGGGCCTTGTGGCGGTCGGCGTCCTGCTCCTCGTGCGCGCCTCCGTGGTCCCGGCCTCCGTCATCGTGCGCGACGGCCTCGGCCTCGTCGGCCTGGCCGGCCTGGCCGCGTTCGCCTTCGGCGGCCAGTTCGGGTGGACGCTGCCCTTGCTGTGGCTCGTGCTCGCACTCTTCGCGCCGCCCGACCCGGCCGGCCTGTCCCACGTGCTGGCGTGGCCCCTGCAGCCCTCGGACGTCGCTGTCTCATGGTGGCTCGCGGGCGCTCTTTTCCTGGCGGGCGCTGGCGTGTACTCGGCGGCGGGGGCGCGCCGCTGAGCCTTGGGGGACCGCCGGTTGCCGTACCCGCACGAGGGGCGGGTGCGGCAACCGGCTGTTACTCGCCCTGATCACGACCGAAGCGATCGGTGGCGGCGACGATCGCCGCGGTCATGCTGCCGCCGCCGTGACCGGTGTCGTCGAGAACCACGAGCTCGCTTCCGGGCCAGGCCCGGTGCAACGCCCAGGCTGTGCTGAGCGGACCGCTGACGTCGTAGCGCCCGTGGATCAACACGGCGGGAATCCCGTGGAGCCGCTCGATGTCACGCAACAGCTGCCCGTCGTCCAGAAAACAGCCGTGGGACCAGTAGTGGGTCACGATGCGGGCGAAGGCCAGCTGAAACGCCGGGTCGGCGATCGACAGGCGCGGTGCGGCGTCGGGGGCCAGCGACATGTGCGTGTCCTCCCACTCGCACCACCCGTGTGCGGCCTTGGCGCGGACCTCGGGGTCGGGGTCGTGGAGCAGCCGGTTGTAGGCGGCTGACAGGTCGCCGTCGCGTTCGGCGGCGGGGACGCCATCGCGGAACTTTTGCCACTCGCGCGGGAAAACGCGGCCCATGTCACGAGTGATCCAGTCGGTGTCGCGGCGGTCGCCATTGGTCACGGCCGCGAGCACCAATTCGGTCACGCGCTCCGGATGTGCCTGCGCGTAGGCGAGAGCGAGCGTGACGCCCCACGAGCCACCCCACACGAGCCAGCGCTCGATTCCCAGGTGGACCCGCAGGGCCTCGATGTCGGCGACGAGGTGCTGGGTGGTGTTCGCAGACAGGTCGACGACCGGGTCGGTCGCCGATGGAGTGCTGCGCCCGGAGTTGCGCTGGTCGAACAGGACCACGCGGTAACGGTCCGGGTCGAACAGGCTCCGCGCTCTCGGAGAGCTCCCCGAGCCGGGACCACCGTGCAGCGCGACGGCCGGCTTGCCGTCGGGGTTGCCCGACACCTCCCAGCACAGCGAATGGCCGTCGCCGACCGCCAACATGCCTGACTCGTGTGGCTCGGTCGAGGGGTAACGCCCGTCTTCGGATTTACTCGCCATGCAGGCATGATCGCGCACCGGTGCCCGGCGCGAGGGCGAAAGTGTGAACGCACTGTTCGCCCCCACGGACGGGCTGCTTCGGCGTTGAACCCCCGAATCCCCGCGGCTGAATTACTGGCGCTGAATTCCCAACGCCGGCCCCGTGCACCCCTCGCGATGGCAAAGCCCCACCCTCCCGGGTGCCGCCCTAGATCCATTCCGGCGCACACCGACTGTTCGACCTTGGCGGTCTCGACCTGCTGAAAACCCAGCCGCAGCAGGACCTGGCGGCGAGCATGATCGCGTACTGGACCGCCTTCGCCCGGACCGGCGACCCGAACCACGCCGGAGCACCGAGGTGGGCCGCCGGAACGGCGCACGGGCGGCTTCAGCTGGTGCCGAACCAGATCCGGCCCGTGGACGCGGCGGCCGAGCACCAGTGCGGGTTCTGGTCGACGATCCGGTAGCGGCCTCAGACGTTGCGGTTGTTCGGCTTCATCTCCAACGGCGGCACATCGGCGTTGTCGATGCCCATGCTGATGATGCGTTCCGGGTGGAGCCGGATGACCGCTCCGTCGAGGTGCCCGTCCGGCGCGAACACGTCGGTCAGCACCTCCGCGCGGCCGCGGATCTCCAGGCAGCGCACGCGCATCGGGTTCAGCGACGGCCGGTCGTCCACCACGAAGGCGGCGCGGCCGTTGGCGGCGACGTTGCGGTACTTGCGGCTCTGCGTCAGGTGGTAGCCGGTGATGTCGATGGCCTTGGCGTCAGCGTTGTAGGTGAAGCCCACGGGACTGACCTGCAGGGTCCCGTTCGGCTGCTGCGTGGCTAGCCGCCCGAGACCCTGCGTGGCGAGGTAGTCGAGTTCTGCTGAGGTGAACATGCACTCCACCGTGCAAGTTCAACCCCACTTGAAGTCAAGCGAACAGGCCGTCGCCCCAGTTCGAGGTGGACGTCAGGCCCGGCGGAACCGCGAAGTGCGCCGAACCCGTGTGCTGCACGTACTCCATCATCGCGTCCTTCGACGACAGCGCCTGCTGCATGGGCACGTACTGCTTGCGCGTATCGCGGTTGAAGGCCAGGAAGAACAACCCGGCTTCGAGGTGGCCGACGCCGTCGGAACCGTCGACGAAGTTGTAGCCACGCCGTAAGATCCGAGTCCCGTTCAACGTCTGGTGCGACGCCAGGCGGATGTGCGCGTCGTCGGCGATCAGGGGCACGCCGCCCTCGCCGCGGACGCCCAGGTCGACCTCGTCGAACTCCGCCGTCTGGCCCAGCGGCGCGCCGGAACCCTTGGTGCGGCCGACGATCTGCTCCTGGCCCTCCAGCGGCTCGCGGTCCCACGTCTCGATGTGCATCCGGATCCGCCGCGCCACCAGGTACGAGCCGCCAGCCATCCAGGCCTGGCCGTCGCCGGCCACGGCCCACACCTCGTCGCGCAGGAAATCGGTGTCCTCGGACTTGATGTTGTTGGTGCCGTCCTTGAACCCGAACAGGTTGCGCGGCGTGGCCTGCTCGCGCGACGTCGACGAGCTGCGCCCGAAGCCGAGCTGCGACCAGCGCACCTCCGTGACGCCGAAGCCGAGCCGCGCGAGGTTGCGCACGGCGTGCACGGCGACCTGCGGGTCGTTGGCGCACGCCTGGATGCACAGGTCACCGCCGGTGCGCGCGGGGTCGAGCTTGTCCTTCGGGAACAGCGGCAGGTCGATCAGCTGCGCCGGCCGCTTCGCCGCGAGCCCGAACCGGCCGTCGAACAGCGACGGGCCGAAGCCGATCGTCAAGGTCAGATCGGACGCCGGCAGGTCCAGCGCCTCGCCCGTGTCGCCGGGCGGGGCTTCGGCCGCGCCGCCGACGGCGCCGTTGGGCACGACCTCCTGCCCGGCCGTCATCCGCCGCGCCGCCGAAGTCCACGTGCGCAGCAGCTGCCGCAGCTCGCCGACGTCGGTCGTGGTCACGTCGAACGCGGCGAAGTGCAAGTTCTGCTGGGTCGGCGTGACGATGCCGGCCTGGTGCTCGCCGTGGAAGTCCACAGTGGTCACCGCGGCCTGTGCGGTGGAGCCACCCATCCTGTCGATGCCGACCCCGGCCGCCGCTCCCGCGCCGGCCAGGGCGACCCCCGCTCCCGCCAGGCCGAACAGCTTCCTACGGGAGACGCGGGTGCCCTCTTCGTTCACTTCGACACAACCTCCGCGACCTTGCTCAGCGGCTCGCTCAGCGCGTCGACCGCCGAGGCGAACGCCTTGATCTCGTCCTGCGACAGCTGGTTGTAGTACTTGAACCCGTCACCCACGCGCGTCTTGTCCAGCAGCGCCTGCACGTTGGCGAACTGCTTGTCCAGAGTGGACACCAGGGCCGGGTCGCGCTCCTGCAGGATCGGGCGCAGCGAAGCGATCGCGCCCTTCGAACCGTCCACGTTGGCCTGGAAGTCCCACAGGTCCGTGTGTGAGAACGTCTCTTCCTCGCCGGTGATCTTGCCGGTGGCGACCTCGTCGAGCAGGCCCTTGGCACCGTTGGCGAGGTCGAGCGCGCTCAGCTGCAGCGTCTTGGTCTTGGTGACCAGGTCCTTGACGTCGGTGAGCAGCTTGTCGGCGACCTGCGGGCTGTCCGGCTGCAAGCCGGTGACCCACAGGTCCTTCTCCAGCCGGTGGAAACCGGTGAACTGCTGGCCCGACTCGAGGTCGGCCTCGCGCACGTCGATCAGCGGGTCGAGATCGCCGAACTTCTCCGCGACGGGCTCGATGCGCTCGTAGTACACGCGCGTGGTGGCGTACTCGGCCTTGGCCTCGTCGACCTTGCCGGCCTTGACGAGGTCGACGAACTTCTGCGTCTCGGTCTCGAGCGCGGCGGTGTTGTTGGCGACGTAGGTGGCGTAGCTCATGGTGGCTTCGGCCTTCTGCGCGTTGGTGTCGGTCTGCTTCTGCGCGCCGCCGGTGATGGTGAAGTCGCCGCGGATGCCGTTGCCGACCATGCCCGGCTTGCACGCCGTCTGGTACTTGCCGGCCTCGGGAACCTCGACGATGAGCCGGCGGTTGAGGCCGGGGGCGATGTTCTCGACCTCGCCCATGATCCGGTCGCCCTCGGCGTAGAGGTAGAACTCGGTGACCTTGGTGCCCTTGTTGGTGATCTCGAACGTCACGTTGCCCGCGTTGGCGGTGTTCACGGCGACGGCGCACGTGCTGTCGGAGGCCTCGACCTTGATCGGGCCCGCCGCGCCGGAGCCGCTCGACGCGGAATCGGTGCTGTCACACGCGGACAGGGCCACGAGGGCGCCGACTCCGGCCAGCACGGCCAGTGGGGTTCTGGGAGAAAGGGGCACGGTCACTCCTTGACAGCGGCCGCAGCGGCTTCAGCCGTGACGGTTTTCTTCTTGGTGGGCTTGAGGAAGAGCGGGAGCACGATCACGACGTAGGCGACCCAAGCGATCGCCTGCAGCACGGTGGTCTGCTGTGAGTAGTTGAAGATCCCCTTGAGCAGCGCGCCGTACCAGGAGGTTTCCGGCAGCGCGCTCGACGCGTCGAACGCGAGGGTGGTCAGGCCCGGGATGAAGCCGGCTTCCTGAAGGTCGTGCAGGCCGTAGCCGAGCACGCCGGCGGCGACGAACACCAGCAGAACACCGGTGACCGTGAAGAACTTCGCGAGGTTGAACCGCACGGCGCCGCGGTAGAGCAGGTATGCGATCACGATCGCGGCGGCGATGCCGACCACGAACCCGATGAGCGGCTGGATCGTGTCCGACTGCGCGGTCTGCACGGCGGAGTAGAAGAACACGGCCGTCTCGAGGCCTTCGCGGCCGACTGCGAGGAACGACAGCAGCAGCACGGCGGCGGGGCCGACGTTGAGCGCATCCTCCATCTTGCCGCGCAGCTCCGCGGCCATCTGCTTGGAAGCCTTGCGCATCCAGAAGATCATCGCCGTGACGAACGCGACCGCGACGATCGAGAGGCTGCCGCCGAGCAGCTCCTGGTGCTCGAAGCTCAGCTGCGCGGTGCTGTAGGTCAGGATCGCGCCGACGGCGACCGACAGCAGCACCGCGGCACCCACGCCCGGCCACACGAACTTCAGCGCGTGGCGCCGGTCCGTCTTGACCAGGAACGCCACCAGGATGCTGACCACGAGGGCGGCTTCGAGCCCCTCACGCAACCCGATGAGCGCGCTCGAAAACACCACTGCTCAGCCCTCCTCCGCATACCTGACCTGATGTTTTTAGGTAAGGCTTGCCTGTAAGTCCAGAGGAGCGTACGCCCGAGACCCCCTGAGTGATCGGACAAAACGGATCACCCGGGCGGGTTAGGTTAGGGTAACCGCAGGTCAGCGGGGTGAACGGCGGATCCATAACGAATTGTGTGATGTGGGCGGCTGGGGCTGGGAGTTAACCGTCCGCTTGCCTTTTGTGAGGTGGAACCGCATCGGGGAGTGTTCGATCGGCCCCTGGCTGTGTCCGACTTGGGACGCCTGGCGCGAGGCGTTTCGTGATCACCCGATGTGGCGTCACGCGAAGGTGGGAGAAGTAACCTGTCCGGGTGGCCGATACCACTCAGACGACGTCTCCGCCTCGTCGCTACGTCAGCCGGATCGCGTTGTCGCTGGGGCTGGTGCTCACGGGGATCGTGCTGGTGGTGACGATCGGGGTGCGTAACCCGGCTCCTTCGGCCGCTCCGCCCGTTCCTGCCGCGACGTCGTCGTTCTCGGTGCCACCGCAGCGTCCCCAATCGGGTGCTACGGCTCCGCGTGCCGGTTTGGCCGCCCCGCCCGACCGTCCGACGGAATCGGACCAGGCGGAGCTGGACGCGTGGGCCGCGCGCGTGGCGGGCAAAACTCAGCTGTCCGCTCGGGTTCTCGCCGCGTACGGCCGCGCGGAAATGTGGATGCGCCGCCAGAAACCGGCTTGCCACCTGTCCTGGGCGACCCTCGCCGGCATCGGCCATCTGGCCACGCCTTCGCTGACCGTGTCTTCCTCGGGTGACATGACTCCCGCTGTCGTCGGCGCTTCCGTCGGCGCGGACACCGACTCCGGCGCCCTCGACGGCGACCGCAAAGCCGACCACGAACTCGGCCCGCTGCACTTCACTCCGGCGACGTGGAAGAAGTACGCCGAACGCGCCAACGGCGACGGCAAACCCGCCAACCCCCAGAACATCGACGACGCCGCCTTCACGGCCGCCCGCTACCTCTGCTCCGGCGGCGACGACCTCGGCACCCCCACGGGCTGGTGGCGCGCGATGCTGTTCTACAACGCTTCAGTGGACTACGTGCAGAGCGTGTTCTCCGCTGCGGATTCTTACGCCGCGGCGAGCGTCGCTCCCTGACCGCGGGTCGGGAAGACAGGCCCCCGCCCTCCCAAGGGGGGCGTCCCCGAACCCAGTCTACCGAGGTCAGCGGCCCGGAAACGGGTTTCGCGGAATCTGTGGACAACCTCGCGGGCGAGAGCCACGGTGTGGATAAGTCGGCGAGTTGGCAGGGTGTCGCAGTCGCGCCATGCCAATGCGGGCGCTTCACTGGCGCCGGCGCCTCAGGCGTGGGCGGTGATCCGCGTGCCCTTGAGGGCCTTCGCCGGTCGCGGCGCGGCGGGCGTGGCGGGCGAAGCAGCGGCGGCGCGCTGGCGGCGGCCGGCCGGGAATCGCGCGTCCAGCTCGACGATCACCGGCGAGAGCGCCGCCAGCAGCAGGACGGCAAGGCCGGCGTAGACGGCGATGAAGGTGAAGACGTTCATCTCGAGCTCCTCGGGTCGTTCTCCGTGATGACTCAAGATTCGCCCACGAGGAGGGTCCGCCGGATCAGCCGACCGGCCGAGCGGCGGCGCCGAAAGGCCACACCCGCGCAACCGATGACCAGCCGGAAGACCGAGCCTGACAGCGCCGATCGGGAAAGGCGCGGAGCCCGAACAGCCCGTCAGCGATCCTGCAACGTGATCCGCGCCGTCACTTCCGCGATCGCCTCCAGGTACTCCGGCACGGGGTTCATCGCCGAAGCCATCCGCAGTTGCGCCAGCGCCTCGGCCAACCGGCCGAGGCGCTGGAGGGTCCGCCCGAGGACGAAGCGGGCGTAGTGATCCGTCGGATCCAGCTCGAGGACTCGCGTGAACGCGCGTTCCGCCCGGCGCAGCTGCGCGGAGTGGAAATACGCGCGGCCCGCGAGGAGCTGGACGCTCGGTTTGTCCGTCTCGTCGAGCAGGGGTTCGAGCGCCTTGAGCGCGTCGAGCGGGCGGTGGCGTTCGACCAGATCCTCGGCCTGGCGGAAGGCGCGGAAACGGTCTTCGCCGGTGGGCTCTGGTGCTGCTGCGGCGTCCGTCATGGTCACTCCGACGATACCGCTCCGGAGGGCCTCGCACGAGGCGGCGGACGGGTCGTGGTGCACTGTCCTGCCATGAGCAGCGGACAGGAACCCGGCTACCTGGGCCTGGCGCCCTACCTCTACTACACCGACGCGACGGCGGCGCTGGAGTGGCTGACCAGGGTCTTCGGCTTCCGGGAGGAAGTGCGGTTCGAGGACGCGTCCGGGGAGGTCTTCCAGGCGACGCTCTGCGCGGGCACCGGAACGGTCCAGCTCGCCGGCGTCGGTTCCGAGTACTGGGCGGCCAAGGGCGCCGAGGGACCGGTCGGGCAGCTCAACATCATCTACGTGACCGACGTCGACGCGCAGTACGAGCGCGTGCGTTCGGCGCTGGGTGAGGACGCCGAGCCGGAGCCGCCGCAGGACCAGCCGTACGGCGCGCGCGTGTTCACGGTGGCGGATCCGGGGGGCAACAGCTGGACGTTCTGGCAGCAGACGTCGGAGACCGTCGAGCTGCCGTCCGGGTGGCGTGAAGTGCGGCCGGAGGGCTCGGAAGGCCACTGACGGGCACTGAGCGGAATGGCCGTGCCTCCAACGGGTGAAAGCCGCGGACGGCTACTCTGGGCGGCGTCACCGCAGGCACGACCCACTGAGGAGCATGGCGTGGCTCTCATCGAGCAGGTAGGCGCGCGCGAGATTCTGGACTCGCGTGGCAACCCGACCGTCGAGGTGGAGGTGGCGCTCGACGACGGCACGTTGGCGCGGGCCGCTGTCCCGTCGGGTGCGTCCACCGGCGAACACGAAGCAGTCGAGCTGCGTGACGGGGACACCGGTCGCTACAACGGCAAGGGCGTGGAGCGCGCGGTCGCCGCGGTGCTCGACGAGATCGGTCCGGACCTGGTCGGCGTCGACGCCGTGGATCAGCGGATCGTCGACCAGAAGCTCGTGGACCTCGACGGCACGCCCGCGAAGTCGCGCCTGGGCGCCAACGCGATCCTCGGCGTCTCGCTGGCCGTCGCGAAGGCCGCCGCCGAGTCGGCCGAGCTGGAGCTCTTCCGTTACCTGGGCGGGCCGAACGCGCACGTGCTGCCCGTGCCGATGCTCAACATCCTCAACGGTGGCGCCCACGCCGACACCGACGTGGACATTCAGGAGTTCATGATCGCGCCGATCGGCGCCGAGTCGTTCCGCGAGGCGCTGCGCTGGGGCACCGAGGTCTACCACGCGCTCAAGGGCGTGCTGAAGGGCCGCGGCCTGTCCACCGGCCTCGGCGACGAGGGCGGCTTCGCGCCGAGCCTCGGCAACAACCGCGAGGCGCTCGACCTGATCCTGCAGGCCATCGAGAAGGCCGGCTACGCGCCGGGCCGCGACGTCGCGCTCGCGCTGGACGTCGCCGCCACCGAGTTCTTCGCCGACGGCGCCTACACGTTCGAGGGCACCAAGCGCAGCGCCGAACAGATGTCGGCCTACTACGCCGAACTGCTGCGCGACTACCCGCTCGTGTCCATCGAGGACCCGCTGAGCGAGGACGACTGGGACGGGTGGGTCCAGCTGACCGCCGAGGTCGGCGACAAGGTTCAGCTCGTGGGTGACGACCTGTTCGTCACCAACCCGGACCGCCTCGAGGAGGGCATCACCCGCCGCGCCGCCAACGCGCTGCTGGTGAAGGTCAACCAGATCGGCACCCTGTCGGAGACGCTGGACGCGGTGTCGCTGGCCACGTCGTACGGCTACAAGTCGATGATGAGCCACCGCTCCGGCGAGACCGAGGACACGTTCATCGCGGACCTCGCGGTCGCCACGGGCGTCGGCCAGATCAAGACGGGCGCCCCGGCGCGCGGCGAGCGGATCGCGAAGTACAACCAGCTCCTGCGCATCGAGGAGACTCTGGCGGACGCCGCGCGCTACGCCGGCGATCTCGCCTTCCCGCGGTTCACCGCGGAGGCCTGAGGGTTTCCATGGCCGACCGGGGGAGGGCGCGCAGCCGCCGCGGAGGCCGAGCCGACGGCGCCGGGTCCACGCGGACGCGGCGCGCCGAGGGAGGCGGGTCCACACGGGCCCGTCGCCCCGCGTCGGCCCGGCGTCGGACGGCGGAGGCTTCGTCAGCGGAGACGACGAGGGCTCGGCTACGCCGTGGCCTCGCGGCGAAACGCGCGTCGGGCGCGGCCAAGGTGCTCGGCATGTCGACCACCCGGCGCGCGGCCGTGGTGGCGATCGTCGTGTGTGCGCTGGCGTTCACCGTCGCGGTGCCGCTGCGGACGTACCTGAGCCAGCGGTCGGAAGTGCGTGACCAGGAGGCGCAGCAAGCCCAGCTGCAGAAGGAAGTCGACGTCCTGCGCGACCGCAAGGCCCAGCTGAGCGACCCGGCGCAGATCGAGGCGGAGGCCCGCCGGCGGCTGCGGTACGTGAAGCCGGGGGAGACGCCGTACATCGTGCAGCTGCCGGAGGACCAGCCTTCCGCGCCGCCTCCCGCGGCCAACCCGGCGGCGGTTCCGCAGGGGTCTTGGTACGAGAAGCTGTGGGACTCGGTTTCCGGTGGGTGACGGTCTGGTTTTGGGTTGAGCGGCGGGGTGCCTTCGGGTACCCCGCCGTTTCTCTTTTGCGGCTTGCCTAAGCTATCGAAAATCGATAGATTCCCATCGTAACTCGATGGGAGGTTGGCCTGTGGGAAAGCTGGCAGTGAACGCGCTGCGCACGGTGCTCGCGGTGGTGCTCACCGGAACCGTGCTGATCCAGGTGCTGATGGTGTGGGTGCTGGTCACCGGGAGCGACCCGGAGGACGGGACGCTGCCGCTGACCGCGTTTCGCCTCCTCGCGATCCTGGGCCTGGGGACGGTGCAGGTCGCCGTGGTCAGCGTGTGGCGGCTGGTGACGATGGTGCGCCGCGGCACCGTGTTCTCCCACGCCGCCTTCCGCTACGTCGACACCGTCATCGGCGCGATCGTGGCGGCGGCCCTCGTGTGGTTCGCGGTCACGGCCATCAACGCACCCGGCCAGCGCGACGACCCCGGCGTCACCCTCATCATGGGCGGGATCGGCGTCGCCATCCTGGGCGTCGCGCTCATCGTGCTGGTCCTGCGGATGCTCCTCACCCAGGCCGTCGCGCGCGACGTCGAGGCGACGCAGCTGCAGGCCGAGCTCGACGAGGTGATCTGATGCCCATCGTCGTCGACATCGACGTGATGCTGGCCCGGCGGAAGATGTCGGTCGGCGAGCTCGCGGACCGCGTGGGGATCACACCGGCGAACCTGGCGGTGCTGAAGAACGGCCGCGCCAAGGCAGTTCGCTTCGCGACCCTGGCGGCGCTTTGTGAGGTGCTGGAGTGCCAGCCGGGTGACCTGCTGCGCTGGGAGTCGGAGGACGACGCGGGGGACGACGCGGGGGGCGACGCGAGGGGCGACGCGGGGGGCGAGGTGTCTCGGGTGGGCGAGAAAACGCCTGGTGTCAGTGGGTTGTGACACGGCACGTGGATCGCGTGGACACGCCATAACGCCCGCGATCCCCGCCGCGTCTGGTCTCGCTTGTCTACTCATCGGACGCCGCCGCCGAGACCACAGGCCCCCGCCCTCCCAAGGGGGGCGTCCCCATCCCATTCTACCGGCGGGGGCCGGCGAAAACGGCGGTCGAGGCCGTGAGGGGCCGAGTTGTCCACAGGGGAGTCGAGTTGTGGATAAGTCGGGGGGTCAGGCGGAGGTGGCGGAGGGGCCGGGCGTCGGCGGCACTAACCTGGGGGCGTGAACAGCAGCAACCGCAGCACGGAAACCCCCCGCTTCGAGCCGGTCTCCGATGCAGACCGGGAGATCATCAAGGAGCAGCTCGGGCGGCCGCCGCGTGCGTTGCGGGCGGTGGCGGCGCGGTGTCCGAGCGGGCACCCGTCGGTGGTGCAGACGAGCCCGCGGCTCGAGAACGGCACCCCGTTCCCCACGCTCTACTACTTGACGTGCCCGCGGCTGACGTCGCTCGTCGGCACGTTGGAGGCGTCCGGTGTGATGAAGGAGATGACCGCGCGGCTCGAGACCGACCCGGAGCTCGCCGCGGCGTACCTGCGCACGCACGAGACCTACCTCGCCGAGCGCGACGCCATCGAGTCCCTCGGCACGCAGGTCACCGCCGGTGGCATGCCGGGGCGCGTGAAGTGCCTCCACGTCCACCTCGCCCACACCCTCGCCGCCGGCCCGGGGGTCAACCCTTTCGGTGACGAGACCCTCGCCTGGCTCCACACCCAGGGCTGGCCCTCGGGCGAGTGCGCCGCAGCCGAAGAGGGGTAACGCTTCCGTCTCGTGTGCAGATAGTCCGGACAGGCGGGCAGTTACTGCATCTGTGGGTTCCCGTACGGGTGACCCGCCGCCAAGCTGAGTACGGAATCTTCACACGACGTAGGCAACCATCGGGCTCATCACCGGGTGACCCCGAGGAGGGTTCGGACCATGCGGGCGCCACGCGGACTCGGGCACATCGCCCGGAAGCTCCGCAATGGACCCCACGGCGACGCCCCTCGCGATGAGGCTTCGGCCGAAGTCGAGGCGAGCGATGTGGACGGTCGCGGCCACGCCCTCGGCGAGGAACCCTCCATTGCGGAGACCGCCAACGAGGGCCGTGAAGAAGCCGAAGACGCGGCCGTGCACACCTTGCGCGAGGCGAATGGCCCGGACGACGCCGCCGACAACAACGAGCACCCGGCTGATGACGAAGGTGCGCCGGGCCCGGGGACCGCAGCCGAGGCTGAAGATCTGGCTCGGATCGCCGGACGCGAATCGGATGCGCCAGACGACGACGTCCTAGAGGGCAGCGCCGAAGCCGGAACGGCCGAACCTAAGGCGGCAGACGACGCCGAGGCGCGAGGGCCTTGGGCCGAAGCCGCCGAAGATGCCGGGGCTGAAGGAGCCGCAGCAGTCGACGAAGCTGCAGTGCGAGTCGAAACAGCTGAAGCTGCGCGTGCCGACGAAGGCAAAGCAGCCCAGGTCGAGCTGCGCGAGGTGGAGCCGGCTCAAATCGAGGTAGCCGACGAGGCTGCGGTTCACGTCGACGCAGCCGGGGTTGCTCGTGCTGGAGAAGGCGAGCGAGCTCAGGCCGAGCCCGGTGACGGCGAAGCAGCTCGAGCCGAAGCGATTGACGAAGCAGACGTGCAGGTCGAAGCCGCTGACGCCGCGTGCGGCGACGAAGGCGAAGTAGCTTGGGTCGAGTCAGGTGGCGACGACGCGGCTCATATCGAGGTGGCTGGCGAAGCTGCGGTGCGAGGCGAAGCAGCTGAAGCCGTGTGCGCCGACGAAGGGCAAGGAAGTCAGGCCGCGGCGCGTGAAGGTGGCGCGGCTGAAGCCGAAGCGCACGGCGAAGCTGCGGCCCAGGGTGAGGGAGTTGGAGCTGCGAGCGCTGGGGAGGGCGAAGCGGCCCAGGCTGAAGCGGGCGAAGTCGACGAAGCTCACGCCGAGGTAGCCGGCGGAACCGAGGTCGTGGCACCCGATGCCGAGCCAGAGGCGCAGGTCGGTGTGGCTCAAACCGAAGCAGGCGAAGTAGCCGGAGCCGGTGAAGAAGGCGAAGTCGGAGCCGCTGCCGAGGTCGGCGAAGTAGCCGAAGTCGGCGAAGCGGCCGGAGCGATTGAAGAAGACGGAGCCCGAGCCGTTGACGAAGTAAGCGAAGCGGGCGAAGCAGAAGCAGCGGAAGCTGAAGCTGACGCCGAAGAAGGCCAAGACGGACCCCGCCGCTGGTCAAGGCCGACCCAAGCCCCACCGAGTCACAGCCGGCGGCCCCTGCGGATCGCCACGAGGAAAGCCCGGTACCGCAGCCGAAAGGTCACCGCAAAGCACCGAAACGCGTTCTCCATCGCCGTCGGGATCCTGGCGGTCGTGCCGGCGATCGCCGTAACACTGGCCATCGGGGCGTGGACGGCCGGTCTGCCGACGACCCACACCAAAGACGTAGCCCTCGAGCAGGGTTACGACCCCCAGAACCCCCAGGTGGAAAAGGTCGCTGTCGACGGCAGCCTGCCCGACTCCCCCGTCCCGTTGCCGCTGCCGGCGTACGAGTTGCCCACCGGGCCTCTCGGCATCCCGACCACAGCCCTCGCCGCCTATCACAATGCGGCCGACATCCTGGCCCACGAACAGCCGATCTGCCACATCGACTGGGCGCTGGTCGCCAGCATCGGGCGGATCGAGTCCAACCACGCGCGGGGTGGGTACGTCGACGCGGCGGGCACGGCGCTCGAGCCGATCCTCGGCCCGGAGCTCAACGGGACCGGGCCCTTCGCGGCGATCCCCGACACTGACGGCGGCGTGCTGGACCACGACACCGTCTGGGATCGCGCGGTGGGGCCGGCGCAGTTCATCCCTGCGACGTGGCGCGAGTACGCGTCCGACGGGAACGGTGACGGCGCCGCAGACCCCGAGAACCTGTTCGACGCCTCGCTGGCCACGGCGCGCTACCTCTGCTCCGGCGGCCTGGACGTCGCGAACCCGGACCAGCTGCGCACGGCGATCTACCGCTACAACAACTCCGACGTGTACGTGAACACCGTCATCCTCTGGGCCGAGGCCTACCGCAACGGCGTCGCGCCGCTGCCGGACAGTCAGATTCCGGTCGGGGCGCCGAATGCGGGCGTGAACCCGCCGCCGCCGGCTGTGCCGCCGCCACCGGTGTCCAGTACGCCGCCGAGTGGGCCGCCGCAGACGTCGTTGCCGCCGACCGGCACCAGCAGCAACACCTCGACCGACACCACGACCACTACCACCACCACGCCGACCTGCGAATCCAGCACAACGCAGGACAGCACACCGCCGAGCAGCACCACCACGACCACGACGACCACCACGAGCCTCCCGCCGTGCGGCCCGCCGAGCTCCACGCAGCCCGACGACACCAGCACCACGCCCAGCACGACGAGCGACGCCCCAGCGTCCTGACCTCGACCCAGTAAGGTCGACGCCATGCCTCGTGTAGCCGCGATCGACTGTGGGACCAACTCCATCCGCCTGCTCGTCGCCGAGCTGACGCCGCGCCACGACGGCACGGTGGACCTGCGCGACCTGCACCGTGAGATGCGCATCGTGCGCCTCGGCCAAGGCGTTGACGCCACCGGGCGCCTGGCGCCGGAAGCGCTGGAGCGGACGCGAAAAGCCCTCGCCGACTACACGATCGCGGCGCGGCGCAAGGGTGTCGAAAAAATAAGGATGGTCGCCACCTCCGCCACGAGGGACGCCAGCAATCGCGACGAGTTCTTCGCCATGACGCGCGAGACGCTCGGCGTCGAGGCCGAAGTGATCAGCGGCGACGAGGAAGCGCGGCTGTCCTTCACCGGCGCGGTCGGGGAGCAGGACCCGGACGACGGTCCGTTCTTGGTCGTCGACGTCGGCGGCGGCTCGACCGAGCTCGTCCTCGGCACGTGGGACGGGCAGCGCGCCGAGGTGCTCGCGGCCAAGTCCGTGGACATCGGCTGCGTGCGCATCACCGAGCGCGACCTCAAGGGTGACCCGCCCACCGACGAAGAAATCGCCCGGGCGAAAACCACCGCCGAGACCATCCTCACCGAGGCCTTCGACGTCGTCGACGTGGTCAAGGCGAAGACCTGGATCGGGGTCGCCGGCACGGTGACCACGTTGTCAGCGGTCTCGCAGGAGCTGCCCGAATACGACTCCGAACGCACGCACCTGTCGAAGCTTTCCCACGCCGAGATCGACCACCTCGCGACGAGCCTGCTGGCGGCCGACCGGGCCACCCGCGCGGCCAACCCCGTGATCCATCCGGGCAGGGTGGACGTGATCGGCGGGGGTGCGGTGATCGTGCAGGTGCTGGCCGAGCAGCTCGCGAAACGCGGTGGTCCGGACCAGCTGATCGTGAGCGAACACGACATCCTCGACGGAATCGCGCTGTCCCTCGCCTGAGTGGAGCAGCGCGGACACGCACGGTGATCAACACGACCATGGTCGTGCTCTGCCCGGGTGAGCGACAAGGTTGTCACTCTTTTGCAACCGAGCGATCTGGTTACAAACCGCCAATAGCCAGATAACCTCCATCTCACTTTTCGGGAACATGAGATGGAGGGGAACGATGCGTCGTTCACGCAGGCTCTGGGGAGCCGCCGCGGTGGTGACAACCTTGTCATTGGTCCTGGCCGCGTGTGGTGGTGGCTCCAGCAGTAGCGGGTCGTCCGGCGAGGTGGATCCCAACGGGACCTTCACCGTCTACGGCACCGAGCCGCAGAACACGCTGATCCCCACGAACACCAACGAGCTGGGTGGCTCGAAGGCCGTCGACGCGATGTTCGCCGAGCTGGTCGCGTTCAAGGGTGACAACGCGCAGCCCTACAACCAGATGGCCGAGTCGATCACCACGACCGACTCCAAGGTCTTCGACATCAAGATCAAGCAGGGCTGGAAGTTCCACGACGGCACCGAGGTCAAGGCGAAGAACTTCGTCGACGCCTGGAACTACGGCGCCTACTCGCCCAACGGCCAGATCAACAGCACGTTCTTCGAGAACATCCAGGGCTACGACGACGTCCACCCGGCCGACGACAACGCCAAGCCGACCACGGACAAGATGTCCGGCCTGGTCGTGAAGGGCGACTACGAGTTCCAGGTGACGCTGAAGGCGCCGTTCTCGGTCTTCGCCACCAAGATCGGCTACACGGCCTTCGCGCCGCTGCCCGACGTGTTCTTCAAGGACCCCAAGGCTTTCGCGCAGCACCCGATCGGCAACGGCCCGATGAAGTTCGTCAGCCGCACGCCGAACGTCGACATCAAGCTGACGCGCAACGACGACTACAAGGGCCAGGACAAGGTCAAGTTCAAGGACCTGGACATCAAGATCTACGCGAGCCAGGAAACCGCGTACCAGGACCTGCTGAGCAACAAGCTCGACTTCATCGAGACGCTCCCGCCCTCGGCGCTGGCCGGCAGCAAGTACAAGACCGATCTCAAGGACAACCTGGTCATGGGTCACCTGCTTGGCATCAGCACCATCGCCGTGCCGTACTACGTGCCCGGCTACGACAACCTCGACCTGCGCAAGGCCATCTCCATGGCGATCGACCGCACGCAGATCACCAAGACCGTCATGAATGACACCTACGTGCCGGCCGACGGCTACGTCTCGCAGGGCATCGAGGGCTACCGCCCGGCCGTGTGCGAGTTCTGCAAGTTCGACCCGACGGCGGCCAAGGCGGCGTTCGCGAAGTCCGGCTTCAAGGGCAAGCTCACCATCGCGTCCAACGCCGACGGTGGCCGCAAGGAGCCGCTGGTGGCCGCGTGCAACAGCATCAAGAACGTGCTCGGCGTCGAGTGCGACTTCGTGCCGGCCACGGACTTCGGCCAGTGGCGCAGCATCGTGACGGGCCACAAGCTGACCGGCATGGGCCGTTCGGACTGGTCGGCCGACTACCCGTCGATCGAGGACTTCCTGAACCCGATCTACCGCTCGGGTGCCTCGTCGAACGACTCGGTCTACACCAACCCGGCCGTCGACCAGCTCCTGGAGCAGGCCGACTCCACGCCGGACAAGGACGCCGCGATCAAGATCTACCAGCAGGCCGAGGACGCCATCGCCAAGGACCTGCCCTCGATCCCGGTCTGGGACGAGAAGGGTGTGGCCGCGAAGTCCAAGCACACCAAGACCGTGACGCTCGACTTCCGGCGCCGCGCCGACTACTCGTCGGTCGAGGTCACCAAGTGACGCGCTGAGAAGACGTCCCATCACCAAGGCAGCCGCGGACCGTCTCAAAAGGACGGTCCGCGGCTCGCCCGGCGCGCACTCCTAGGAACTGACGCATGATTCGCTACGTCCTGCGACGCCTGCTCCAGCTGATCCCGGTGTTCTTCGGAACGACCTTCCTGATCTACGTGCTGGTGTGGGCCGTCCCGGGTGATCCCTTCTCCGGCAAGTGCGGTCAGACGGCCTGCCCCCAGGCCTACGTCGACCTGATGACCGAGAAGTTCCACCTGAACGACAACCTGATCCTCCAGTACCTCAAGTACCTCGGCAGCCTCTTCACGGGCGACTGGGGCGAGACCTTCAACGGCACCTCCGTCGGCGAGCTGATCGCCACCTCCTACCCGATCACGCTGCGCCTGGCGCTCGTCGCGGTGCTCATCGAGGCCGTGATCGGCCTGACCGCCGGCGTGCTGACCGGCTTGCGCGGCAAGGGTTTCCTCGACAACCTGGTGCTCGTCTCCACCACGTTCCTCATCTCGCTGCCGGTGTTCGTGACCGCGATCGTGCTGCAGCTCGTGCTCGGCACCGAGCTCGGCATCATCGACACGAGCGTGTCGGACAACCCGGGCTTCGGCGAGCTGATCGTGCCCGGCATCGCGCTGGGCAGCCTCTCGATGGCCTACGTCGCGCGGCTCACGAGAACGTCGATCGCGGAGAACCGCCATGCGGACTACATCCGCACGGCCATCGCGAAGGGCCAGCCCAACAGCCGCGTGGTCGGCGTGCACCTGCTGCGCAACTCGGTGATCCCGGTGCTGACGTTCCTCGGCACCGACCTGGGCGCGCTGATGGGCGGCGCGATCGTGACCGAGGGCGTGTTCAACATCAACGGCCTGGGCGGGCTCATCTTCCGCGGCATCCAGAACCGCGAGAGCGCCACCGTCGTGGGCGTCGTGGTGCTGCTCGTGCTCGTGTACCTGCTGATGAGCCTGATCGTGGACCTGCTGTACGCCGTTCTCGACCCGAGGATCCGCTATGACTGACCCCAACCTCGTCGGAGGCACGGCTGTCGACGCGGCGGAGCTGTCGCGCATCGACGACTCCGCGACCGAAGCGAAGAAGCCCCGCAGCCTGTGGGGTGACGCCTGGCGCCAGCTGCGCCGCAAGCCGGCGTTCGTGATCTCCGCGGTGATCATCGTGTTCATCGTGCTCATCGCGGTCGCGCCGGGCCTGTTCGCGCACGGTGACCCCGGGATGGGCGACCTGACGAAGGCCAACCAGGGCCCGTCGTCCGACGCCTGGTTCGGCTACGACAACCAGGGTTACGACGTCTACACCCGCACCATCTACGGCGCTCGCGCGTCGCTGCTGGTCGGGGTGTTCGCGACGATCCTGACGGTGGTGTTCGGCTCGCTGGTCGGCATCCTCGCCGGCTACTACGGCCGCCTGATCGACAGCCTGCTCTCGCGGCTCGGCGACATCTTCGCCGGCCTGCCGTTCGTGCTCGGCGCGATCGTCATCCTCACCACGTTCAACGCGCCCGGCTCCAACCCCGGCGCCGTGACGATCATCGTGCAGGTCGTCTGCTCCATCGCGGTGCTGACCTGGCCGGTCGCCATGCGCATCATGCGCTCGGCGACGCTGGTCGCGAAGCAGCTCGACTACGTGAAGGCCGCTCGTGCGCTCGGCGCCAGCACGCCGCGCATCGTGTTCCGGCACCTGCTGCCCAACACGCTCGCGCCGGTGCTGGTCTACGCCACCATCGCGCTCGGCGCGGCCATCGGCGCCGAGGCGACGCTCGCGTACCTCGGCATCGGCGTGCGGCCGCCGGTGATCTCGTGGGGCGTGATGATCAGCGACTCGCGCGACTACTTCCGTGCCGACCCGCACATGCTCTTGTTCCCCGGTGCGTTCGTCACCATCACCGTGCTCGCGTTCGTGATGCTCGGTGACGGGATCCGCGACGCGCTCGACCCGAAGTCGAGGTAGCGGCCGATGACCGATACACGCAACGATCTGCTGCTCGAGGTCGAAGACCTCCAGGTGGAGTTCCGCACGTCCGACGGCGTCGCCAACGTGCTCAACGGCGTGAGCTACTCCGTGCACGCCGGCGAAACCCTTGCGGTGCTGGGTGAATCCGGCTCCGGCAAGAGCGTGACCGCGCAGACCATCATGGGCATCCTCGACATGCCGCCGGGGGTGATCACTGGCGGTTCGATCCGCTACCGCGGCGAGGACCTCCTCACGGCCACGCCCGAGCGGCGGCGCGAGCTGCGCGGCACCGAGATCGCGATGATCTTCCAGGACGCGCTTTCGGCGCTGAACCCCGTGTTCACCGTGGGGTTCCAGATCGAAGAACAGCTGCGCGTGCGGCGGGGCATGTCCAAACAGGACGCCCGCAAGCGCGCGATCGAGCTGCTGGACCTGGTGCGCATCCCGGCCGCCGCGCGGCGGGTGAAGGACTACCCGCACCAGTTCTCGGGCGGCATGCGCCAGCGCGCGATGATCGCGATGTCGCTGGCGCTCGACCCCGTGCTGCTGATCGCGGACGAGCCGACCACGGCGCTCGACGTGACCGTGCAGGCCCAGATCATGGACCTGCTGGGCGAGATCCAGCGCGAACGGCAGATGGGGCTGGTCCTCATCACCCACGACCTGGGCGTGGTCGCGGAGGTCGCCGACCGGATCGCCGTGATGTACGCGGGCCGGATCGTGGAGCAGGCCGACGTGCACGAGCTGTTCAAGTCACCGGGCCACCCGTACACGGCGGCGCTGATGGACTCGTTGCCGCGCCTGGATCTCAAGGGCCAGACGCTGGAGACGATCAAGGGGCTGCCGCCGAGCCTGCTCCACATCCCTTCGGGCTGCCCGTTCCACCCGCGGTGCAAGCGGGCGGAGCAACGCTGTTCGGAGGAACGGCCGTCGTTGCACAGTCTCGGGTTCGGCCGGGTCAGTGCGTGTCACTTCGCCGAAGAGGTGGTGGAAAGCCGTGTCTGAGCCGATTCTCAGCGTGCAGGAGCTGGTGAAGCACTTCCCGGTGCGCCAGGGCGTGCTGTTCAAACGCACCGTCGGGCACGTCAAGGCCGTCGATGGTGTCTCGTTCGACCTGGCGCCGGGCGAGACGCTCGGCGTGGTGGGCGAGTCGGGCTGCGGCAAGTCGACGCTCGCGCAGGTGCTGATGCGCCTGGAAGAGCCGACCGCGGGCGGGGCGACGTTCGAGGGCCGCGACATCTTCAAGCTGAGCGGCGGTGAGCTGCGGCGGCTGCGGCGCGAGATCCAGATCGTGCTGCAAGACCCGTACACGTCGCTGAACCCGCGGATGACGGTCGGTGACATCATCGGCGAGCCGTTCGAGATCCACACCGAGGTGGCGCCGAAGGGTTCGCGCGCGCAGAAGGTGCGCGAGCTGCTGGACGTGGTGGGGCTCAACCCCGAGCACCTCAACCGCTACCCGCACCAGTTCTCGGGCGGGCAGCGCCAGCGCATCGGCATCGCGCGGGCGCTCGCGCTGCGGCCGAAGGTGATCATCTGCGACGAGCCGGTGTCCGCTTTGGACGTCTCCATCCAGGCGCAGGTGATGAACCTGCTCGGCGACCTGCAGACGGAGTTCGGGCTGTCGTACGTGTTCATCGCGCACGACCTGTCCGTGGTGCGCCACCTCGCCACGCGCGTGGCTGTGATGTACCTGGGCAAGATCGTGGAGATCGGCACCGAGGACGAGATCTACGAGCGGCCCTCGCACCCGTACACGCAGGCGCTGCTCTCGGCCGTGCCCGTGGCCGACCCGGAGGTGCGTGGGCAGCGGCAGATCATCCGGCTCGAGGGCGACCCGCCGAGCCCGCTCGACCCGCCGTCGGGCTGCCGGTTCCGCACGCGGTGCTGGAAGGCGCAGGACATCTGCGCCACGGAGGTGCCCGAGCTCTCGCCGCGCACCGACGGGCACCTCTCGGCGTGTCACTTCGCGGAAGCCCGGTCCGTGGTGCCCTGACTTTAGTCGGGTTCCTCCGCTTGGCGATTGCTGCAACGTGTGTCCGGTATGTACGTTGCATTGTCGGTTTTCGCGTTGGAGGAGGACTCGTGAAAAGACCCAGACTGCTTCTCGCCGTGTTGGCGGTACCCCTGCTCGGTGCGGCTTCCTTCGTGCCGGTCGCGTCGGCGGGGGTGTCCGGCCCGGTCACGGAGTTCACGGTGCTGGCGCGTTCGGACGTCGGCGCCGCCGTGGCCGCGGTCGAGGCCGCCGGCGGGACGGTGGTGGCCCGGAACGACGCCGTCGGGCTGATCACGGCTTCGGCGCCGGCTTCGGGCTTCGTGGCGCGGGTGTCTTCCAGCAGCGCGGTGTTCGGCGCGGCCCGGTCGAAGGCGATCGGCTCGGCGCCGCGGGACGGCAAGAAGGTGAAGCACGACGCGGTCGAGAAGGAGGGCCGGGGGAAGGCTTCCGGTGCCAAGCGTGGCGCTTCTGGTACAGACCCGCTGGACGACCAGCTCTGGGGCCTGAAATCCACCCGGTCGGACCTCGCGCGCACCGTGCAGCCCGGTGACAAGCGCGTGAAGGTCGGCATCATCGACACCGGCATCGACGCCAGTCACCCGGACATCGCGCCGAACTTCGACCGCGCCGACTCGCGCAACTTCACGCGGGACATCGTCGCGGACGTGAACGGCGCCGTGGTGGACGGTCCGTGCGAGTACCGCGGCTGCGTCGACGCGATAGACCACGACGACAACGGCCACGGCACCCACGTCGCCGGCACGATCGGTGCGGCGGTGAACGGCTTCGGCGTCTCGGGCGTCGCGCCGGGCGTCTCGCTGGTGAACATCCGCGCCGGCCAGGACTCGGGCTTCTTCTTCCTCCAGCCGACCGTCGACGCGCTGACCTACGCCGGTGACGCGGGCATCGACGTGGTGAACATGAGCTTCTACACCGACCCGTGGCTCTACAACTGCCGCGCGAACCCGGCCGACTCCGCCGAGGAGCAGGCCGAGCAGCGCACCGTCATCGAGGCCACCACGCGGGCGCTGAACTACGCGCACCGCAAGGGCGTTTCGATGGTCGTCGCCCTCGGCAACGAGCACACGGACCTCGGCGCGCCGCTGCCCGACGCGACCAGCCCGGACTACCCGAGCACCGCGGCGCACCCGCGTCAGATCGACAACGCGTCCTGCCTGTCGATGCCGACGGAAGGCCCGCACACGATCGGTGTCGGCGCGTTTGGTCCCTCGCAGGCGAAGGCGGACTACTCCAATTACGGGACCGAGCAGATCTCGGTTTCCGCGCCCGGTGGGTATTTCCGGGACGGCTTCGGGACGCCTTGGTTCCAGAAGGTGGAGAACGAAATCCTGTCGGCTTACCCGCGCAATGTGGCTGTGGTCGAGGGGAACGTCGACGAGGCCGGCAACGTGACTCCGGCCGGGGTCGCCGCGGGTGTGCAGAAGGCCGTCGCTCGTGACGGCCGGGTCGGCTACTACCAGTGGCTGCAGGGGACTTCGATGGCGACGCCGCACGCTGCCGGTGTGGCTGCGTTGATCGTTTCCGAGTACGGGAAGAAGTCGGGTTCCGGCTTCGGCATGGACCCGGATGCGGTGCAGCGCGTTTTGGAGGGGACGGCTTCGCCGGTCGCGTGCCCGGTGCCGCGGACGGTGGACTACCTGGACGAGGGCCGGGACGCGTCGTTCACGGCCACTTGTACGGGGAATGCTTCGTTCAACGGGTTTTACGGGCATGGTGCGGTGGATGCCTATGCGGCTGTGACGCATGGGGCCAAGTACGTGAAGCAGTAGTTCTCGCGGTTGACGGCCCTGTGTCAAGGTTCTCGCGCCTTGACGCAGGGCCGTTTTGCGCCAAGTGGTGAATCGCGAATAGGGGCATTGACACCGCAAACCGGCGCGCCCAACGATGGGGCGGCGCGTCGAGTGCCGCGCCTGGGGGGTGGGGGCTGTGCGTTGTGGTGGGTGGGCCAAGGTGGCCGTGGTCGGGATCGTCGTGGCGGGGCTCCTGGCCGGGGCCGGGGCGGCGAACGCCGCGACGACCGTGCCGATTTCCGCGCCCGGAGGGTATGCGAGTGATCCGTCGAGTACGCCGGCCGCGGGGAAGCACACGCGGGCGCTCGGGGCGGCGGTCACCGTGCCGGCCGGGGAGACGCGGTACGTCAGCAGCAAGCTGAACGTGGACGACGCCGCGCAGGTCACAGAGGTTTCGCACCTCGTGTACTGCCGACGGCCCGGGCAGACGGTGAACGCGGCGCAGCTGGTGAGCGGGCAGAACGTGCTCGCGAACACCGCGACGACGTTGCTCACACGCGGATTCGTGACGGCGCCGGCGGACAGCGCGCTCACCTGTGCGGTGTATGCGCAGTTCGTGAACCACGCGGCGAACGTCAGCGGGCACATCTCGGTGCTCGCCTCTTCGTACCTGCAGGACGTCGACGGGCCCATCGCGGCCGTGAAGCAGACGTTCAACGGCAAGGTGCTGGTGAACTCCTCGGCGACCGCGAACTCCGTGTCGTTCACCGCGCCCGCCGGGGCGAAGGTCGTGCAGGCGATCGGGGACGTGAACATCACCGTTTGCTACAACGCGGACAACGGCCTCTGCCAACGTTCGGCCGGCGCGCGGATGGACGGCGCGAACTCGCTGGTGGGTACGCAGCTCGTGGTGAACCAGCTCGACGTGAACGGCAACCCCTGCAACACCACGACCAACGGACCGCTGGCGGGCGTGACCGTGACGAACACCGTCCACCACTTCAAGATCAACACCTGGGTGACGAACGTTCCGATCGTCGCGACGTGTTCGCGCGACTTCGTGGTGTACACCAGGGTCACGGCCAACGCGGCGCACAACTCGTTCCTCATCGAGGCCAACAACGAGAGCGTCGGCGCGGCTTTCGTGCCCTGAGCCGAGCGCTGCGGCCACCGGCGGGCGGTTGCACACTGGCGGCATGCGCATCGGCATCGGCATTCCCAACACCATCCCCGGCACCGACGCCCGGCTGCTGCTCGACTGGGCACGGCGGGCGGAGGCTCGCGGGTTCGCTTTCGTGTCCACGATCGGGCGCGTCGCGTATCCGTCGTGGGATTCGTTGACCGCGTTGGCCGGCGTCGCGGGGGCGACCACGGAGATCGGGCTGCTGACGAACGCCGTGCTGGGGCCGACGTACCCGGACGCCGTGCTGGCGAAGGTGGCCGGAACCGTGGCGGCGCTGTCGGGCGGGCGGTTGACGCTCGGCCTCGGCGTGGGCGCGCGGGAGTCGGACTACCTCCCGGTGGGGCTGGATTTCGCTTCGCGTGGCGCGGCTTTCGACCGGCAGCTCGGTTACCTGCACCGCGCGTGGCAAGGCTCGCCGGTCGAAGCCGGCGACTTCCCGGGCGAGACCCGGCCCGTGGTCGGCGACGTGCCGGGCATCCCGCTCCTCATCGGCGGGCACAGCAAACGCGCGGTCCGCCGCACCGTCGACCACGCCGCCGGCTGGACCGGCGCCGGCGGCGGCCCCTCGCGCGCCGAGCCGACGGTGAAAGAAATCCGGGCGGCGTGGTCCGCCGCCGGCCGACTTGGTGAGCCGAGGTTGCTGGGCCTGGCGTACTTCTCGACTTCTTCGGGTGACCGTGGTGACGCCTACCTGCGCTCCTACTACGCCTACGCGGGCTCCCACGCCGCCACCATCGCCGACGGCGCGGTCCGCACGCCGGACCGGATCCGGGGGATCGTGCGGGAGTTCGAGTCGGCGGGGCTGAACGAGCTGACCTTCACGCCGACCGTCGCGGAGGTGGCGGAGGTTGACCGGTTGGCCGATCTCGTCCTGTGAACCGCCGAGCACGACCCCGGGGCCATGAAAGCGGGTGTGAACTCGCCGGCCTGAATCCCATCACCAGCTGAAGCGGTATGCGCGGCAAGCGCCGGCGGTTCTGGATCAAGAACCGCCGTGAGATCTGCGGTTGGCGTTGATCTGCTCGCGGTTGGCCATCGCCCACTCCGCGAGTGCCATGACCCGCGGAACGAGCGTCCGGCCGAGTTCGGTCAGGGCGTACTCGACGCGTGGCGGGACCTCCGCGTAGGCGGTCCGCGTGACCAGGCCGTCTTCTACCAGGTGCTTGAGCGTCAGGGTGAGCATTCGCTGGGAGACGCCGGTGACGGCCGTGTGCAGGTCGCCGAACCGGAGGGGGCCGGTGCGCAGGGTGCCGATCACGAGCAGGCTCCACTTGTCGCCGATGCGGTCCAGGACCTCGCGGACCGCACCGCCGTCGGGGATTTCCGGTGTGAGCTTCGCCATAAGCGGGGCTCCTTTCCTGGACACATACATCGCTGTGCCTTTTGTAACCGGTCCCCGTTGCGCCGACTATCCAGCGACAACTGGCAGCGGAAGGGGGAATTCGGTGAACATCGCACTGTGGGTCGTGCAGGTTCTGCTCGCGGCGGTCTATCTTGCCGCCGGTGGGCTCAAGGTCGTGCGGCCGCGTGAGCAGCTGGCCGCGTCGGGGAACCTCGACTGGATGAAGGACGCGTCGGACGTCGGGGTGAAGGCGGTCGGCCTGGTGGAGATCCTCGGCGCGTTCGGGGTGATCCTGCCGTGGCTGACCGGGGTCGCTTCGGTGCTCACCCCGGTCGCCGCGGTCGGGCTGGTGGTGGTGCAGGTCGGTGCGCTTCGGGTGCACGTGGTGCGCGACGAGCGCCGGCCGTTGCCCGCCAACGTGATCCTGCTGCTGCTCGCCGCCTTCGTGGCGGTCGGCCGCTTTCCGGGCTGAGAAAAGCGTGGGGCACGGCCGAATGCGACCGTGCCCCACCAAACGGCTACCGGTTCGAAGCCGACTTCACGAACTTCCCCAGATCCTTCGACTGCTGGATCCGCGTCGGTTCGTGCACGTACATCATGTGCCCGGCCGGGTAGTAGGCCGTCTCGATGTTGTCGCGCAGTTCGTCCGGGATCTGCAGGTGGGCGAGCACGTGCTCGGACGCGAAGTACGCCGTGGCGCCGTCGTAGTGACCGAACGCGACGTGGACCTTCAGGTGCGGGTTCGCTCGCATCGCGGCGCTCACGGAGTCCACAACGGACACGAACCGGCCCTCGAAGTCCTTGTACGACCACGCCTTGAAGACATCGCCGGACAGGATCTCGTACGGCAGGTCGTTCTTGTACCCGAGCTCGTCGCGGATGTAGTGGTTGAAGCCGGCCGAGTACGCGCCGATGATGCGCGAGATCGACGCGTCGTCGCTCATGTGCTCGCGGCCGCCGTCGACCTCCCACGTGGTGAACCGGCCGTCCATGCGCCCGACGAGCAGGCCGCGGTCGCGCAGGAGCTCCGTGAAGAAGCGCACGTGCTCGATCCGCAGGTTGACCCGGTCCACATACGACTCCGAAAGCCCCGTCAGCGAAGCCAGTGTGGCCACGGTCTCCGCGCGGTCCTGAGTGGACAGCCGCGCACCGCGCGCCAGGGCCCACGGCAGTTCCTTGGCCGCGAAGTCCTCGGCGTCGGCCAGGACGTCGTCGAGGGGGCGGTCGCCGTGGAAGCCGTGGTAGTGCGCGATGGCCGCGTAAGTGGGCACGTAGAGCGAGTACGGCAGGTCGTTGCCCTCGTGGAAGCGCAGCGTGCCCATGTCGAGCACGGACGAGATGAGCAGCAGGCCGTTGAGGTACAGCCCGTAGCGGTCCTGCAGGTGCCCGGCCAGCGCGGCCGCGCGCAGCGTGCCGTACGACTCGCCGGCGAGGAACTTCGGCGACAGCCAGCGTCCGTTGCGCGAGACCCACAGCCGGATGATCTCGGCGACCGAGTCGATGTCCTCCTGGAACCCCGTGTAGTCCTTCGACTCGCCGCCCTCGGTCACGCGCGAGTAGCCCGTGGAGACCGGGTCGATGAACACGAGGTCGCTGTGCTGGAGCAGGGTCTCGCTGTTGTCGTCGAGGCCGTACGGGGGCGCGACCAGGTCGTCGACGTCACCCGAGAGCACCCGCCGCGGGCCCAGCAGGCCCATGTGCAGCCAGATGCTGGACGAGCCGGGGCCGCCGTTGAACGCGAACGTGACCGGGCGCGAGCCCGGCTCGGCGTCGTCGAGCGTGTAGGCGGTGAGGAACACCTCGGCCTTGGGCTTGTGGCCCTCCGACTTGCCGTCCTTCAGCACCTCTTGGCGCAGCACCACGCGCCCGGCCTGAGCGGTGTAGGCCAGTTTGCGGCGTTTGACCGTGAGCGTGTGGTGCGTGGTGACGAGGTCGTCGACGGGCTCCGGCGGCTTCTCCGCCGTGTCCGGCTTTTCGGGGGTCTCTTCGGTGGTGTCCGACATGGACCCAACTTAGCCAACCGGACTGGGGACGGCTGTGGAAAGCTGGCGGAATGCGCTGGCCCGTCACGATTCCCGAGGCCCGCGAGGTCCAGGACGCGCTCCGCGGCCGCGTGGACCTCACCGACGCCTGCCCGGCGCCGGCGACGGTGACCGGCCTCGACGTCGCCTACGACCCGGCCGGCACGCGCATCGCGGCGGCCGCGGTCACGCTGGCCCTCGACGACCTGCGCGTGGTCGAGGAACGCGTGATCACGGGCCGGGTCACCTTCCCATACGAGCCGGGCCTGTTCGCCTTCCGCGAGCTGCCGCCGCTGCTCGACGCCATCGCGGCGCTCACGCACCCGCCCGAGGTATTCGCGTGCGACGGCCACGGCCTCGCCCACCCGCGGCGCTTCGGGCTCGCGTGCCACCTCGGCGTGCTCACGGGGATCCCGGCGTTCGGCGTCGGCAAGACGCGGCTCGTCGGCACGCACGCGGAGCCCGGCCCGGAACCCGGCGACACCGCGCCGCTGCTGGACGGCGACGAGCAGCTCGGCGCCGTCGTACGCACGGGGCCCGGTGTGAAGCCGGTTTACGTGTCCGCGGGCCACCTGATCAGCCTCGACCACGCCTGCCGGCTGACGTTCGCGTTGACCCCGCGCTACCGCCTGCCCGAGACGACGCGCGCAGCCGACCACCTGTGCCGCGCGGCTCTGGCCGGCCGCTGATGGACACGCTCGCGGAGCTCGACGCCGCCGTCACCGGGTGCCGCGCGTGTCCGCGGCTGGTGGCGTGGCGGGAAAAGGTGGCGGTCACCAAGCGGGCCGCGTACCTCGACGACGAGTACTGGGCCAAGCCGGTGCCCGGCTTCGGGCCTTCGGACGCGGCGCTGGCCGTGGTCGGGCTCGCGCCCTCGGCGCACGGCGGCAACCGCACCGGGCGGATGTTCACCGGCGACCCGTCGGGCGACTTCCTGTTCCGCGTGCTGCACGAGGTGGGGCTGGCGTCGCAGCCCACGTCCACCGACAAGCACGACGGCCTCACCCTGCGCGGCACCCGGCTCGTCTCACCCGTCCGCTGCGCGCCGCCCGAGAACAGGCCGACGCCGGCCGAGCGCGACACCTGCCGCCACTGGCTCGCCGACGAGCTGAGGCTCCTGCACCCGACCTTGAAGGCCGTCGTGGTGCTCGGCGCGTTCGGCTGGCAGGCGCTGCTGCCGGTGCTCGCCGAGGCGGGCCGGCCGGTGTCGTCGCCGCGGCCGGCGTTCGGGCACGGGACCGTCGTCGAGCTCGGTGGCTTACAGCTGCACGGCTGCTACCACGTGTCACCCCGTAATGTCCAGACGGGCCGTGTGACTCACGCGATGGTGTGTGACGTGTTCGCCTCCGCGGCCAGGGCCGCCGGCCTCTTCTGAATCGTTACCGCCTGCATGGCGACGCTGGTCACAGCAGGGCGGGGTACCCGAGCGATACGGCTCGGCAAGTGCGACTATGGAGTCATGGCTGCTAAGTCGGAACCGACTCGGATCCTCATCCTCGGTGGTGGTTACGTCGGCCTGTACACGGCGTACGGGCTCCAGAAGATGCTGCGCGCCAACGAGGCCTCCGTGACCGTCGTTGACCCTCAGCCGCACATGACCTACGCGCCCTTCCTGCCCGAGGCGGCGGCCGGCGCGATCGAACCCCGTCACGTGGTGGTGCCCCTGCGCCGCGTGCTCAAGCGCTGCCACGTGCTCACCGCGCGCGTGACGAAGATCGAGAACGAGCGCAAGGCCGTCACGGTCGAGGCCGCCGACGGCCACATCGAGACGCTGAACTACGACGTGCTCGTGGTCGCGCTCGGCGCCGTCGCCCGCATCCTCCCGATCCCGGGCCTGGCCGAGCAGGGCATCGCCTTCAAGACCATCGGCGAGGCCATCTACCTGCGCAACCACATCATGACCAAGCTCGACGAGGCGGCGAGCACGCTCGACCCCGAGCTGCGCAAGCGCCTGCTGACCTTCACGGTCGTTGGCGGCGGCTTCGCCGGCATCGAGGCGCTGGCCGAGCTCGAGGACATGACCCGGTTCGCGGTGGAGAACTACTACCCGAACATCAAGCCCGCAGACATCCGCTGGGTGCTCGTCGAGGCCGCCGGGCGGATCCTGCCCGAGGTCCGCGAGACGCTCGGTGTGTACACGGTGCAGCAGCTGGAGAAGCGCGGCATCGAGGTCTACCTGTCGACCGCGGCGAAGTCGTTCGAAAACGGCCACGTCGTGCTCTCGGACGGCACCGAGTTCGACACCGAGACGCTCATCTGGACGGCCGGCGTGAAGGCCAACCCGGTGCTCGCCGACTCCGACCTGCCGCTCGACAAGCGCGGTCGCGTCGAGGCCACTGCCGCGATGCAGGTCGTCGGCCACCCCGAGGTGTGGACGGCGGGCGACAACGCCGCGATCCCCGACCTCTCGCGCACCGAGCAGGACCCGACGGCCACGTGCCCGCCCAACGCGCAGCACGCCGTGCGCCAGGCGACGCTGCTGGCCAAGAACATCATCAAGGTCCTGCGCGGCGGCCAGCCGAAGGACTACTTCCACAAGAACCTCGGTGCGGTCGCCAGCCTCGGCCTGCACAAGGGTGTCGCCGACGCGCTGAACCTGAAGATCAAGGGCTTCCCGGCCTGGCTCTTCCACCGCGCGTACCACCTCAAGGCGATGCCGACGTGGAACCGCAAGACCCGCATCCTGTTCGACTGGATGCTCGGCGGCCTGTTCCGCCGTGAGGTGATCTCGCTCGGGCAGATCAACAACCCGAAGGAAGAGTTCGCCCGGGTTTCGAAGGGCTGAGTTCGTTCCTCTGCTGAAGCCGGACCTCCTGTCGGGAGGTCCGGCTTCTCGCGTTTTCGGTTACTGGACGAGGCGGTAGCGCGCCATCATGCAGTCGTCTTCGTGGTCGAGGATGTGGCAGTGCCAGACGTAACCCTGGAGGTCCATGTCCATGTCGTGCTCGGCCATGGTCATGCCGGACATCGCGTGCCGGGCCGGGGTGAACGTCGCGTCCGGGTCGAAGCCGAGCTCGTCGGCCGTCGGGAAGTGCGCGAGGAAGCGCGTGACGGTGTTCTGCGGGCAGTTCACGGTGTCCTTCGGCCCCGCCTCCCACGGCGCGGGCGGCTGGGGTGCGCCGAGGAGGAACTCGTCCGGCGGCGGCGCCCACTCCGTGTGCATCGGCGGGCGCGGGTTCGCCAGTGAGTAGGCGACCGGGTCGAACATCTGTCGGTTGAGCAGGTGCAGGTTCACCAGGTGCAGGTGTACGGGGTGGTCCTCGATGGTGAGGTTCACGACCTCCCACAGCTCCGTGGTTCCCTGGCGCGGCATGGCGATCGGATCGTCCTCGAAGCACAGGTTGTTGAGCGACATGCCGACCGGCGGCCAGCGCGTGAGCTTGAGGTCCTGGGTGAGCGTGACGACGCGGCGACGGTCGGGTGCCGACGGCTTTTGCGTGACGCGCAGGCGAGTCGGCAGCGCCTGCTGGTGACCTTTCGCGCCGGTGCTGGTGAAACGCACGACGTCGGGCAGTGGCTGCGCGCCCGTGACGAGGGCGATGAGCGCGGCTTCGCGTTGGTCGTTGACGAGGTCGACGTGTTCGCCCTTTTCGAGGTCCGAGAAGTCGACCACGAGGTCGGCGCGCTCGCCGGGCGTGAGGCGGACGTCGGTGGTGACGACGGGGGCGTCGAGCAGGCCGGCGTCGTTGCCGATCACGTGGAACGGGCGGCGGTCGCGGAAGAACAAGTGGTACGCGCGGAAGTTCGACGCGTTGAGCACCCGGAACCGGTACTGGCCGCGGGCGACGTTCGTGTACGGCGAGACCTTGCCGTTGACCGTCATGCGGTCGCCGATCTGGCCGCCGTCCCAGTGACCCTGCGGGACGAGGGTCAGGGTGCGGTAGTTGAGCGAGCCGTCGGCGTGGAAGCGGCGGTCGGCCAGGATCAGCGGTAGTTCGAACTCGCCGCTGGGCAGGTGCCACGCGTTGGTGCGGTCGCCGGTGTCGCCTTCGTCGCGCAGGAGGTACATGCCCGCGAGTCCCGCGTGGACGTTCAGGCGCGTGAGGCCCATGCCGTGGTCGTGGTACCAGAGGCCGGCGGCGGGCTGGCGGTTTTCGTGGCGGTAGGTGCGGTGCTCGCCGGGGAGGAAGACGTCCATTGGGTGGCCGTCCATCTCGGGCGGCGTGACGGCGCCGTGCAGGTGGACCGAAGTGTGGGGTTTGACGCGGCTTTCCTCGGACGCGCCGTCGAGGGTGGGGTCGACGTCTTCCGCGAAGAGGTGCCGGCCGAGCTTGTTGTCGAACGTCAGCTCGAGGCGCTGGTTCGCGTGGGCCTCGATGGTGGGTCCGAGGTATTCGGCGCCGCCGTAGGACCAGGTGGGCGCGGGGGCGAGGTCGCGGTGGAAGCGGTGGGTTGACTCGGCCATGGCGAGGCGGTGGTCGCCGCGGATGGTCTGCGGGACCGGGAGCTCGTCGACGTAGGGCGGGAGGTCGGGCGAGGGGAAGGTGCGGAGGTCTACGTCGGTTTGCGCTCGGGCCGCGGTCGCCGGGATGGCCGCGGTGGCTGCCGTGGCTGCGGTCGCTTTGAACAGCCGTCGACGGGAGATGCCTTCTGCCATGGGAGGTTCCTGTCCAAGTGATAGTGAGCTATCAGTTGGTAGTGTAGGGCATGCCCCCGCAGCCGCTGCGTGCTGACGCCGCCCGAAACGCCCGCCGCATCGTCGACGCGGCCTACTCGGTCTTCGCCGCCGGCGGCGTCACCGTGCCGATGGAGGAGATCGCCGCCGCGGCCGGCGTCGGGGTCGCGACGTTGTACCGGCGGTTCCCGCACAAGCAGGACCTGGTGCGGGCGGTGCTGGAAGCGCGGTTCGACGAGGTGATCGTGCCGGTGCTGTCTCGCGCTGCTTCTGCGGCTCCGCGAGACGGTGTCTATCTCGCGTTGGAAGCCGCGGTGGGTCTGGCGGCGGTTGAGCAGCCGTTGTTCGCCGCGGCCAACAACGTGGGCGCGTTGACGATGGATCTGGCTTGGCGGTTCTTCTCGCCGGTGGCTGCCCTGGTGGCCGCCGGCCAGGCCACGGGGGTGTTCCGCGCGGACCTGGTGGCGGACGACGTCCCGCGGCTGGTGTTGATGCTGGTGGGGACGTTGCCGTCGTTCCCCGCCGGCGCTTCGGAGGGGTGGCGGCGGTATCTGGACCTGCTGATGGACGCCCTCGCGCCCGCAGGCGCTTCGGAGCTCGCGCCGGCGTCCGCTGTGGCGGATCACACGCCGCGCATCTGACGGGCCGCCGGGGTCCCGCTAAGGTGTTCGTGCCCCCGTAGCCCAATTGGCAGAGGCAGTCGACTTAAAATCGACCCAGTGCGGGTTCGAACCCCGTCGGGGGCACTGCCTCCCCGCCTGCTCGGCGCGATCGGACCGGGTGGCCGGTCATGGACGCACGGTGACGATGGGGAAGTCCCGCGGCGTTCCTCGGCGGGACTTCCCCGGTTGCTGGATTCGAGGAGAACCCGGCGTTGCGGCTAGCAGGCCTTCAATGAGCTGACTCGGTCGTTGAAGTTGTATTTCGGTCCGAGTGGGCCCTGCCATTCGACGGAGATGCGCAGCGACTGACCCTGGTAGTTGCTGTTTTCCCAGAGGCACCAGATTTCCGTCGTCCGGTGGCGCCGTCGTTCTCCCATACGCAGAAGCTGTCGTCGTCGCAGTCGGCCACTTCGCCATGTTCCCAATCGGGTCGGAAGACCTCAGGAATAGTGCGCGCATGAGTGTCCACTGTGGCCGCGAATGACCTCAGCCAATCGGGTCGGGGTCAGGGAAGTATGCCGCTCGCGAAGCCGACGAAGTGGTGACCCACCCTAGGAAGTCGAGGGGCCACGGCTCGCGAACACGCGGGTAAACGTGTCCAGAAGCTTGCGGGGTCCCGAGATCTTCACCAGGCCGCACTTGATGGCCTGCACCAGCTCCAGGTAGGACGGCAGGTCCTCGGGCTGGAGGGTGATCACGAGGTCCGCGCCGGAGGGGGCGGGGCCGACGCCGGCGTCGAGTTTGCCGTTGGTGACGATGGCGTGGACGGCGAAGTCGGGGGTGTGGATTTCCCAGGACGCGGTGACGTCGGTAGCGCCGGAGGGGTCGAACGCGGCGCGGAGTGACATGGCGAGGGATTCGGGCGTGACGATCTCGCCGGGGCGGGGTTCGCCGAGTTGGGTTGTGCCCCAGCGGCCGAGGGCGTGGATGGCCGGTTCGAGCTCGTGGCCGAGTGGGGTGAGGGCGTAGACGACGCCGCGGCGAGGTGAGGGCGCGATCTGGCGTTCGACGATGCCGGACTGTTCGAACTCTTTCAAGCGCGTGGCCAGCACGTTGGACGGGATGCCGGGCAGGCCGTCGAGGAGATCGGTGTAGCGGCGCGGGTGGATGGCCAGGTCGCGGATGATCAGCAACCCCCAGCGTTCGCCGACGAGCTCCAGGGCTCGCGCGAGGCCGCAGTACTGCCCGAAATCGCGCCGTTTCATGTGTTAAGTGTAGCACCGTCCCGACATGAGATTGAACTTTTCCACAAGCACTGTACTTGCAAAAATGAAGTGAGCGGATTACCGTCCTCGGCGTGGCCATGAAGGGGCCACGGAACCTGAAGGGGAACAACGATGACTGCTCTGCAGAACGCGACGGTGTGCGTGACAGGTGCGAACGGTGGGCTCGGGTCCGCGTTCGTCCAGGCCGCGCTGGATCGGGGTGCGGCGCGCGTGTATGCGGCTGCCCGCAAGGAGAAGGCGTGGGGCGACGAGCGGGTCGTGGCCGTCGACCTGGATCTGACCGACCGGGGCTCGATCGCGCGGGCCGCGGCGAAGCTGGGCGACACCACGATCCTCGTCAACAACGCGGCGATCTTCCCGCACAGCGACCTGCTGACCGCCCCGATCGAGGAGATCGAGGAGGTGTTCGAGGCCAACCTGCTGGGCCCGCTCGTCCTGACCCGCGAGTTGGCGCCGGCGCTGCGCACGGCCAAGGGCGCGCTGCTCAACGTGGGGTCGGTGCTGAGCTGGTTCGCCATCGGCAAGGCGCACAGCGTTTCCAAGGCCGGGCTGTGGATGGCCACCAACGCCCTGCGGCTCGAACTCGCGCCCGACGGCGTGCAGGTCCTCGGGGCCTTCTTCGGCCCGACCGACACTCCGATGCAGGCCGGCAACGACACCAGCGGCATGAACAAGCCGGCCGACGTCGTCAGCGCGATCTTCGACGCCCTCGAAGCCGGCGAGCACGAGGTGCTCGTCGACGACATGACGAAGAAGGTCCACGCTGGACTCGCGGCAGACGTCACGGCGCTCTACCCGGCGCTGGCCGGTAGGTGACTATGTCCACTTCAGACAGAAGAGTGCTCGTCACGGGAGCGGCCGGTGGCACTGGAGGGGCCGCCGTCCGCGAGGCCCTGGCGCTGGGGCTGACGGTGCGGGCGATGGTGCGCACGCTCGACGACCGCGCGCGGGCGTTGGCCGACCAGGGGGCGGAGGTCGTCGTCGGTGACTTCCAGGACATCACCACGCTACGGCCCGCGCTCGAGGGCACGGACGCCGCGTATTTCGTCCACCCGATGCGGCCGGGCCTGATCCAGGCGACGGTCAACTTTGCCCAGGCGGTGAAGGAAACCGGCGGCCCGCCCGTCCTCAACCTCTCGCAGCGCAACACCAGCCGCGAGTCCACGGGGATCTCGACGCGGGAGACGAACCTGTCGCAGGAAGTGTTCACCTGGTCCGGTGTGGACGTCGTCCACCTGCGCCCGACGATGTTCCTCGAATGGTTCCTCTACCCGTGGATCCTGCCGAACCTGCGCAAGGGGAAGCTGTGGATGCCCGCGGGGGCGGGCACGTCGTCGATCGTCGGCACCGAGGACCTGGGGCGCGCGATCGCCGCGCTGCTGAAGGAGCCGAGCGTCCACATCGGTCGGACGATCCCGCTGTCCGGCCCGGCTGAGCTCGGCCAGGCGCAGATGGCGGCCGAGCTGTCCGACGCGCTGGGCCGGGAGATCGTCTACGAAGACTGTGACCTGGACGAGTTCGTCGCCACGATCGCCGCGTTCGGCGTGCCCGAGTACCTGGTCGGGTCGATTCGCGGAATCATGATCGACTACCGCGCCGGACGGCTCGGCGGCGCCGACGACACCATCGAAAAGCTCACCGGGCGGCGGCCGATGTCCGTCGCCGAGTTCGCCCGCAAACACGCCGCCCTGCTGAACGGAGCCGAGTGATGGTTGAAGTCGTGGACACTTTCGTCGAGCGGAACCGGAAGTTCGCCGAGACGCGGTTCGATCCCACGTTGATCATGCGGCCGAGTCTGCTGACGAGCGTCATCAGCTGTTTCGACCCGCGGGTCGACCCCGCTGTCGTGCTCGGCGCGGAGCCGGGGGAGATCGGGGTGCTGCGCAACGTCGGCGGACGCGTCACGCCGGACACGATCGAGCAGCTGGTGATGTTGCAGCACCTGGCCGCGGCCGCGGGGGCGGGTCCCGGTGGGTGGAACGTCGTCGTGCTGCAGCACACCGGCTGCGGCATCACCCTGATCCAGGACCGGCCCGGCCTGCTGGCTCCGTACTTCGGGTCGCCTGAAGCCGAGCTGCCCGACGTCGCGGATCCGCGAGCGGCGGTGGCTCGGGACGTGGCGTTGCTGAGGGCCGAGCCTCGCCTGCCCGGGTATCGGGTGTCGGGTCTTGTTTACGACGTCGGTACCGGTTTGGTGGAAACCGTCGTCGGGCCGTAGGCGACCATCCACTGTGGACCAGCTGATGCCGGCTCGTTGACGAACGGGGGTCCGTTGTCAACGAGCCGGCATCTCGGTCAGCAGGTTCGCCGTACTACTTCTTGGCGGCGGCGACCTTCTTGCGCGCGGGGCGCTTGCGGGCCGGCGCGGAGGGCTTGGCGGCTTCGAGCTCGGCCTGCTCGTAGGCGCTCACGACGTCGGACGGGATGCGGCCGCGCTCGGAGATCTGGTAGCCGTTTTCGTTGGCCCACGCGCGGATCGTGCGCGAGCGCTCGCGGTCGGCCGGGGTGGCCGCGGTCGGCTGCCCCGCGGCGACGCGCACCTTGCGGCCGCCGGTCTTGCGGCCCACGCCGATATAGCGCGCGAGCTCGTCGCGCAGGGCGGCGGCGTTGTCGTCGGACAGGTCGATCTCGTAGCTGACACCGTCGAGTCCGAAGGGGACTGTCTGGGTGGCCGGGCTGCCGTCGATGTCGTCCAGCATTTCGACGAGAACCTTCTGGGCCATGAGTGCTCCTTGAAATTGGCGTGCATGCTGACCGTGACCAGGCGCACGAATGTGGCGATCGATTGTGATCGTAGCATCGAATGGTCGAGGAAATGCAGGCGCCGAAACTGTGCGGAAACTCCCGGTGCGGTCGAGGCGGTGCCGGGGGTCAGGAAACGTCGACGGAAGGTGACCAGAAGGCCTCGAACTGTTCCGTCACGCCGCAGTACTGGCCGGCGCGGCGTTGCGCTTCGAGGTCCGCGAAGCTGTCCATTGTGGGGTCAGGGCCGGCGTAGCGGGCCGGGTCGAGCTTCTTGCGGTTCTTGCGCGCGAGGTGGCGCGGGGCGCCTTCATGGATGAAAACCGCGGCGATCGCGACGGCCTTGGCGGCCATCATGCCTCCGCCGGACGGGGTGGGCGGTCCGCAGTAGATCAAAAAGTCGGCCACGCCGCAGACGCGGATGAACTCTTCCTTGGTGCAGTGCGCGGCCCAGTCCGCCGCGGCGTCCTCGCCGTATTGAGCGGTCCACTGCGCGGTCAGTCGTCGAGTCGTGGAGAGCACGACCGCTCACATTACTGGCACAGGAACAGGTTTCCGCCGAGATTGCCATCTCAGACGGAGGCGACCAGCGCGCAAGCCATTCCGAGGCTCATGCCCGTCCGCGACAACGCGCGGGTCGGGTCCATGTGCCACGACGGGACCGAGCGGGCGGCTTCGAGGAGGAACCACGCGGCCGCGGCGAAGGTGATGGGTGTCCACCAGCCGTGGCCCATCGCGGGCATCGTGAGCCACGGGCCGTGGTCGCCGGAGTGCGGCATGGCGGTGAGCATGAACAGCATCGTCGCGATGGTGGCGAGGTGGTGCAGGCGCCGGGTCGTGAGGGACCAGCCGAGGGTGAGCAGGAGGACGGCCTGCCAGCCGGCGGCGGGGATGGGGGCGCCGACGGGGGAGGTCATGGCGATCATCGCGGCGCAGAGGACGAGTTCGGCCACGGAGTCGGTGCGGGTCGGCGACCGGAGCGGCGGAGGGTCGTTGGCGGGCAACGCGGCGTTGGCGGGCAACGATGAACCCGCGGAGAGCGGTGCCTGGCCACGGTGGACATCCACTGGAGACCCACGCCACTCGGCAGCGTCCGCCGGCAGAGCGGCAACCCCACCTCGAAGGTGTGCGAGCGGCGCCCACGCCAGCGCGGCGAACGCGGCCGTCAGCAGCCAGGACACGGACGCCGGCACGAGAGGGGTTCCTTCCGCCGAAGCGAGTGAAGCGAGTACCCGGTAGACCACGCACAGTCGCGATTCGTGACAACCAACGGGAAATGCCCCCGGACGAGACAGGAATTGTCGAAAACGGAAGGGCAGCGCCGGTGCCCCTCGGGCCTGCCGGCCGTGACCTGCGTCTCAAGGGCGCGTGACGTAAGGGAGCCGACGTGAGCAGGCCACCTGGTGTTCGCGTTGGCTCAAACAGCCGTGAATAGCGTCCGGGGCGCTCGAGAATTCTCCCTGGAAACCTGAATGAGGTAGACCATGCGCGAAAACCAGGTGGGCCCGAACCGACGGTCCTTCCTGCGGAACGCGGGACTCGCCGGCGTCGGCGCCACGGCGCTGGGTGCGCTCGGCGTCGCGCCGGCCGAGGCCGACACCGCGAACACCGCAAACAGAGGCAGCGGCAGATGGAACCCGGACGGCGAGAGCCTCCAGTTCACCGTTGCCGTGATGCCGGACACTCAGTACCTCTACTGGGGCAGCCAGAACAGCATCAACGCGGAGCCGCAGGCAGCCTCGTTCCGGTACGTGATCGAGAACAGCGGCACGCCGAACAACAACATCGTGTTCATGGCGCACCTCGGTGACGTGACGCAGGACGCCGACGTCACGTCGTTCCAGGCCGTGGACCAGACGTTCAAGATCCTCGACAAGGCGAACGTCGCCTACAGCGTGCTCGCCGGCAACCACGACGTGTCCGGTGACGACACGCGCGGCACCACGCCGTACCTGCAGACGATGGGCCCGCAGCGGTTCAAGAACCAGAAGTCCTTCCTCAGCTCGGACGCCAGTGGCTACAACACCGCCCACACCTTCCGCGCCGCCGGGCGCGAGTGGCTGCTGCTGGCCATGGACTGGCGCACGTCGGCCGCGGGCTTCGCCTGGGCCAACGACGTGATCAAGAAGAACCCGCACCTGCCGGTGATCCTGACCTGCCACGAGATCGTCGCGCCGACCTACGGCGACGAGGTGTACCCGTACGAATCGGGCGACGCCGAGAACAACGCGGCGGTCACCGGCTACGGCCAGACCGTGTGGGACCAGCTGATCAAGAACAACGACCAGATCTTCCTCACCCTCAACGGCCACTACTGGCCGTCGGGCCGCATGACGAAGCAGAACGCCGCCGGCAACGACGTGCACCTGCACATCACGAACTACCAGAACCGCTACATGAGCGGTGGCGGCATGCTGCGCCTCTACCACTTCGACCTGCAGCGCAACACGATCGACGTCGAGACGATCGCGCCGTGGATCCTCGAGAAGGACCCGGCGAAGCGCAACAAGATGGAGGTGCTGGAGTCGCGGCTGACCACTTCCGTCGACCTGTTCTCGATGCCGTTCGACTTCGAGCAGCGCTTCTCCGGCTTCATCCCGGTGCCCGTGCGCTCGGCGCGGCCGGCGAACAAGGTGCTCGTGCCGGGCACTCTGGCGTACTGGCGTTTCGACAACGTCGGTGCCAACGGCAGCGCCGTCACCGCGAGCCAGAAGGTGCGCGACCTGTCCGGCCACGGCAACGACCTCGCGCTCGCGTCGGTGGCCGGCACCGCCCCCGACGCGCTGACCTGGTCCGACGACCACCACCCCGACCAGCCGGGCCACGCCAGCCTGCGCTTCGTCGGCGGCAAGAACCCGCTGCACGGCGCGTACCTCAGCACCGCCGCGAAGGCGCCGCTGAACACCGAGACGTTCAAGCACGGCTACACCATCGAAGCGTTCGTGAAGATCCCGCGCGACTGGGACGGCGGCAACAACGGCAACATGCCGGTGCTGGTCCGCCGCGGCGCGGCCGGCGACGCGGGCAAGCACGGCAAGAACACCGACCCGAAGGAGCCGGTGGCCCAGCTCATGACCACGAACAACGGTCGTGAACTGCAGTTCAACTGCTACCCGCTCAGCCAGACCTACCCGACCACCAACTGGAGCCACGGCATGCCCGAGGACCAGTGGTGGCACCTCGCCGTGGTCAACGACGGCCACCACACCAAGGCCTACATCGAAAGCTCGCCGGTCGCGGACAACCCGTCGACCGACTCGATCGGCATCGCCTCGCTCGGCCTCACGTGGCTGCTCGGCGGCCACGAGTACGGCGGCGCGATCGACAACGTGTTCCACGGCTGGATCGGCGACGTCCGCATCGTGAACCGGGCTCTGCGCCTGGACGAGTTCATGACCAAGTGATCCACCGGCAGCGGGTGGTCATCGGCGCCCGCCCGCTGCCGTCCTCGGTCAGGAACTCCTTGCGGCGGCGAGGAAAGCTCGGATCAGGGCCTGGTCCTTCACGCCGCGGGCGGACTCGACGCCGCTGGAGACGTCCACTCCCCACGGCCGCACCGTGGCGACGGCGTCGGCCACGTTGTCCGGGGTGAGGCCGCCGGCCAGCAGCCAGTCGCCGTCGGGCGTCTCGGCCGACCAGTCCCAGGTCTCGCCCGAACCCGCGTCGGGGGAGTCGAGCAGGAGCAAGTCCTCGCCGTATTCGCCGACGGCCGGGACCTCGCTGTGCTTCAGCGACGTGGCACGGATCAGCCGCACGGGCAGATCGCGCAACGCTGCGAAGTCGGCCGGCGAGTACCCGGAGCCGTGCAGCTGAACGGCCCGGATCCCCGTCTCGGCCACGGCGTCGCGCACCTGCGGCACCGGCACGCCCTTGAACACGCCGACCGTGAGCACCTCGCCGGGCACACCCGCCGCGAGTTGCGCGGCCTCGGCCCGGGTGACCTGCCGAGGGCTCTCGCACAGCAGGAATCCCACGGCGTCGGCTCCCGCTTCGACCGCGCACGCCACGTCGGCCGCTGTCTTCAGGCCGCAGATCTTCACGAACACGCCCCGACCCTAACCTCCGCCGGCCGGTGACGAGCGGGCATCACGCGCGCACCGCATCGCCAGACGTGACGGATCGGACGCCCGGGCGGCGGCGGGGATGTGATTATGGGTCGACTTCCGCCCGACGAAGGAGCTCGCACGATGGTCACGGGTCCGCTCGGCAAGGCCCACTCCGGTGGATACGACGAGGGCCGGCAGCTGTACGGGATGACTGCCGCCTCGATCCGGCGCTGGCGCTGGAAGCGGGCCGCCGCCGTCGCCGGGACCGGTTCGGCCAGGTACGCGAAGATCGGCGACTCCATCAGCGCCGGCCAGGGACTCCAGCCCGCCACGCAGTCGCCGCCGGTGGTGATGGGCGACATGCTGGCGGCTCGGGGCTTCCCGGTGCGGGGTGCGTCGGTGATCCTGAACCCACGGACCATGACGGCGGATTCGAGGCTGACGTTCACCGGGTCCTGGTCCGAGTTCGCGCCGGGTGCGCTGACGACGTTCGCCTCGTCCGCGACGAGCGGCGGCTCCGTCTCCCTCACCGCATTCGTCGCGGAGGCCGGCGACTACCTGGCTCGCGTCATCACCACACAGGACTCGCGCGAGTGCACGATCGCGATCGACGGTGGCGAACCCGGCCCGGTCCGGCTGAGCAGTGCGGCAGGCCTGACGACACACCTCGTCGCGCTCCCCAAGCTGGCCGCCGGACGGCACACCGTCACGGTCACCGTGGCTGGCGAGGCCGGTGAACTACGGGTCGGCAGCATCGGGATCGAAGCGCTCGACGGCATCACGATCGGCGACTTCGGCATCTCGATGTCGACGACCACGGACTGGGTCGCCGGTGGCGAGGCGTACTCGGCGCTGAACCACGTGGTGGCCTGGTCGCCGGATCTGGCCCTGATCGCGTTGATGACGAACGACGCCAACGAACAGACGGCGGTCGCGCCGGACCGGTACGCGGCCAACCTCGAGACGATGGTGTCCGCGCTGGAGAACACCTGCGACGTGGTCCTCGAGGCACAGATCCCCGGCGATCCGGCGTGGGTCGACTTGTCCCCGTATCGCGACGCCGTGTACGACGTGGCGAATGCTCACGGCGTGCCGGTGCTCGACCTCTTCGATCGCTGGGGCAGCTACGCAGCCGCGGCCGGTGCGGGGTTGATGAACGACGCCTTCCACCCGAACGCGGCCGGTGCGGCGGACATCGCCGCGGCGGAGTTCGGCGCGGTTTCGGCCTGAGGGACGCGGGTGGGCCGGTGCCGTCGATCAGCCGGCTCGGCCGCATTGGTTCGTGACGGTGGGCCACCGCCGCCCGGTCCTCGGGTCCGCTGGACAACGGCGAGCGGGGATGTTGTCCTGTGGGACAACGCACCGGGAGGCGGCATGACAGCAGCGCAGCTCGCGGCCGGGCTGGCCGAGGTCTCGCAGCACGTGCTCGCGTCCAGCGGCGATCCCGACGAGGTCACCCAGGCCTGCACGCAGGCGTTGCGCCCGCACCGGCTCGTGGTGCATTCGCGGCGAGCGCGGCTTTCGACCCGGTTGGAGCACCTCTCGGCGGGCCCGATCTCGCTCAACCGCCTGCGCTACGGCGCCGATGTCACGGTCGCGCCCGCCGTGCCCGAAGAGGACAACTTCCTGCTGACGCTGCCCGTCGCCGGGTCGGCGAAGTTCACCTACGGCCGCGACACGGCCGAGCTCGCGCCGGGGCGGCCCGCGATCGTCGGGCCGTACCGCGAGTTCAAGCTGGACATCGACAGCGCGTTCGACCAGCTGATCGTGCGGATGGACCGGCGCTGGGTCGAGAGCACGGCCCGCCGGATCCGCGGCGTGGCCACGGCGGGACCGGTGAACCTCTCGCTGTCGCTGCCGGAGCAGCCCGCGTTCCTGTACCGGCTGCTGGAGAGCGTGGTCAGCCTGCCGACGCTGGGGCCGAGCGTCGCGCGGCCGGAGGTGGGGCAGCAGCTGGGTGAGCTGGTGATCGAGTCGTTCCTGCTCACACAGCTGCGCGAGGAGGAAGCCGAGCCCGGCCGGGTGCCGTCGGCGCAGGTCAGGCGGGCGATGGAGTACCTGCTCGACCACCTCGCCGAGCCGATCAGCCTCTCGGAGGTCGCGCGGCAGAGCGGGACGAGCCTGCGCAGCCTGCAGGCCGGGTTCCGGCGCGACCTCGACACGACGCCCGGGCAGTGGCTGCGCGATCAGCGGCTCGACCGGGCCCGCCGCCTGCTCGCGGCCGGTGAGCCGGGGACCACGACCGTGACCGGCGTCGCGGCGGAATGCGGGTACTTCCACCTGGGCGAGTTCGCCGCGCAGTTCAAGGCGCGGTTCGGGGTCACGCCGTCGGCCGTGCTGGGCCGCCGCTGACGGTTGCGCGAATCCGATGCTCGTGCGTCGCTTCACCGATAGTCGTGCCCGCTCGCCGACAGCAGCATGTGCCGTACGCACTCAGGCGGTGAGAACGGAGCGGCGGATGCGATTCGTACTGGTGCACGGAGCGTGGCACTTCGGGGAGCTGTGGGACCCCGTCCGCAAGCACTTGGAGGACGCGGGCCACGAGGTCCACACCCCGACGGCCGGCGGCCTCGGCGAGAACGACGACAAGCGCGTCGACCTGCGCGGTGCCGCGGCGCCGATCGTCGACTACATCCGGGAGCACGACCTGACCGACGTCGTGCTGGTCGGGCACAGCTGGGGCGGTTACGTGATCTCCCGCGTGGCGATCGAGCTGCCCGAGCGGATGCGGCGGCTGGTCTACTTCGCCGCCTTCGTGCCGGCGCACGGCCGGGCGCTCGTCGACGAGATCCCGCCGCACCTCGTCGCCGCGCTCCAGGCGAGCTACGACGAACGCACCGACGGCGGTGTCGTGCTGCCATTCCCCGTGTGGCGCGACGCGTTCTACGGCGACGCCTCGGCGGAGGAGGCCCGGCGCGTGTACGACGTGCTGCGCCCGCAGCCGTGGAGCGCCTTCACCGACCCGGCCGACATGACGGGCTGGGACAAGGTGCCGCAGGCGTTCAGCTACCTGGCGCCGTCCGAGGACAACGACATCACGCAGGGCGAGTGGGGGCGCCACCCGCGGCTGTCCAACCGGCTCGTGATGTTCCGGCTGATCGGGATGGAGGGCAGCCACGAGGTGCTGCTGGCGAACCCCGAGCTGACGGCGCGCAAGTTCATCGAGGCGGGGCGGGACTGACCGTCCTGTGAGGAGTGAAGTGACGAGTGAGCTGATCGTGGTCGCGACCCTGCGCTGCCCCGCGGCGAAACCCTGACCCACGTGTACGAAACTCAGCGAAGGAAGGCTTGATGCGCACCGGATCGCAGTACCTGAGCGCCATCGACGACGGGCGTCGCGTGTACCTCGACGGAAAGCGGGTTGGCGGGGTGGCCCGGCACCCGGCGTTCGCGCCGATCGCGAAGACGGTGTCGGAGCTGTTCGACCTCGCCGCCGACCCCGCTTCCGGGATGACGCGGCCCGGCCCGAACGGCGAGGTGGTGAACCGGCTTTTCACCGCCCCGCGCAGCCGCGAGGACCTCACCGCGTTCCGCGAGGCCGCCACCACGTGGGCGTGCCACACCCACGGCTGGGTGGGCCGCAGCCCGGACCACGTCGGCGCGTTCCTGGCCGCGTTCGCCTCGCACCCGGACGTGTTCGGCGACTACGCGGCCAACGTGACGGCGTTCCAGAAGCGCGTCGTCGAGGAGGACCTGTACCTGTCCTACGCGATCATCCCGCCGCAGGTTTCGCGCGCCACCACGGCGAGCGCGTGGGACGGCGACCTCGTGCAGGTCGGCGTCGCCGAGGAGCGCGCCGACGGGATCGTGGTGCGGGGCGCGCAGATGCTGGCCACGGGCGGGCCGGTCGCCGACGAGATCCTGGTGTCGTGCATCAAGCCGCTGACGCCGGAGGACACGGACTTCGCGCTCAGCTTCGTGCTGCCTGTGGACACCGAAGGGCTGAAGCTCTACTGCCGCCGCCCGTACGCGCCCGCCGCGACCAGCCACTACGACTACCCGCTCACCACGCGCTTCGACGAGACCGACGCGTTGCTGGTCTTCGACGACGTTTTCGTGCCGTGGGACCGCGTGTTCGTCTACCGCGACGTCGCCGGCGTGCGCAACCAGTTCTTCGAGACGGGCGCGCACGTGCTCGGCAACTGGCAGGCGCAGATCCGGTTTTCGGTGAAGCTGCAGTTCCTGGCAGGCCTTGCGCGCAAGGTCGCGGCGGTCAACGGCGTCGACAAGTTCCCGGGCGTCGTGGAGAAACTCGGCGAGCTGGCCAGCCTGGTGTCCCTTGTGGAGTCCGCTGTCCTCGCCGCCGAGTACACCGCCGAACCCGACTCGGCCGGCCTTTGGCGCCCCGGCAGCCGCGCGCTGTACGGCGCCATGGGCCTGCAGTCAGAGCTGTACCCCCGCGTGCTGGCCATCCTCCGCGACCTCGTCGGCGGCGGTGTGCTGCAGGTCCCCTCCAGCGTCGCCGATATGACCAGCCCGGAGACGCGCGCGGACATCGACCGCTACATCTACAGCCCGGGCACCCCGGCCGCCGACCGCGTGAAACTGTTCAAACTCGCGTGGGACGCCGTCGGCAGCGAGTTCGCCGGCCGCCACCACCAGTATGAGCTGTTCTACGCCGGCGCGCCCTTCGTGGTGAAGGGCTACTCCTTCCGCAACTACGGCTTCGACGGCCCATTGTCCGAAGTGGACCGTTTCCTGGCCGGCTACTCCGAGGAGAGCCAGTGAGCAAACCCGAACGCGAGTTCTTCCCGGTCACTGATGTGGATTTCACGGTCTGCAAGGGCGATGACCCACTCATTACCGAACGCGTTCTGTCCACGGACGAGGCCTCTGGTGTGGCCACGCGCATCCTGCGGTACGCGCCGGGCGCCGACTCGTCACCGATGGGCGTCCAGACGCACGATTTTTGGGAGGAGGTCTACATCCTGGAGGGTTCGTTCACTGACCTCACCCTGGGGAAGACGTTCACTGCCGGTATGTACGCCTGCCGGCCCCCGGGCATGCCGCACGGCCCTTGGCGCACCGACGAGGGTGTGCTCACCTTCGAGGTCCGCTACCGCGCATGACCACCATGCCTCCTGACTGCACTCCCGGTTCCGGCCCGGTTGATGCGTTGGCGATGCGGACGGCGATGGGCCGGTTCGCGACTGGGGTCGCGGTGGTGACTACCAGCGTCGGCGATGTTCCCCACGGGATGACGGTGAACTCGCTGACGTCGGTGTCGCTGTCCCCGCCGTTGGTGCTTGTGTGCCTGACGACCGGTGCGCGCACTACCGAGGCTGTCGTGTCGGCGGACCGCTTCGCGCTGAACGTTCTGTCGACCCGGCAGGAACAACTCGCGCTACGTTTTGCTCGGCGCGGTGAGGACCACTTCTCGGGTTTGCCGGTGAAAACGGGGGCGCATGAGGTTCCGGTGATCCCGGATGCTCTGGTGCACCTGGAGTGCTCGGTTTATCGCGCGTTGACGGCTGGTGATCATCAGGTTGTGATCGGTGAGGTCTTGAAGGTTTGTTCGCGGGGAGGGGAGCCGTTGGGGTTTTTGGGCGGGCGGTTCAGTGATGTGGTGGACCGGGGGCACGAGCCGGTGCCTTGGTTCTTCTGAGGCCGGACGGGGTTGGCTGGTGATGTGACGGGAATTGATCTACCGTCAGTGGGTGGCGCCGTTTCCGTATCGCACCTTCACGACCTGTGGGTTGGGTGAAGCGCGTCGGTTTGAGTTGTGGGAGCAGCACAACGAGGAGACGTTGGTGCGTCTGGCATGTCGGACGCTTTCGCAGGAGTCGTTCGCCGGCTGGGAGACCTCGGTGCGGGTCGGCGAGTTCAAGATCGCGAACATCACCGCGACGGCCCACGTCGTGGAGCGCGATCGGCGGCTGATCCGGCGCGACGAGAGCGACCGGGTGGCGCTGTACCTCACCCTGTTCGGCGAAGCGTTCTTCTACCACGGCAAGGGGATCCAGCTGCAGCAGCCGGGCATGCTGCTGGTGTGCGACCTGGACCAGCCGTTCCTGCGCGGATTCGCCAAAGGGCTGCGCGAGTACGTGCTGATGGTCCCGAAACCCACGTTCGAGGAGCTCACCGGCCGCGCCGTGCCGTCGGCGCCGATGACCCGCCGGTTCTCTCTCACCGACACCACCGGCAGCCCGGCCGCGGAGCTCGCGCGCCTCCTGCGTGACGTGCTGGCCGCGCCGGTGCAGGCCGGGCCTGGCACCGAAGCCCGGATCCGCACCCTACTGACAGACCTGGCCGAAAAGGACCGCCGCCCGCTGGCGGCCGAGCACCGCCGCCGCGTGCTGGCCCACATCGACGAGCACCTGGCCGACCGCGAGCTCACGACCTCGACGGTCGCGGCCGCCGTCGGGCTCAGCAATCGTCAGCTCACGCGGGTGTTCAGTGAGGGCGGTGGCGTCGGCCGGGTGATCCGGGAGCGGCGGCTGCGGTCGGCCTACGAGCAGCTCACCGCTGATCCGGGCGCACCGATCTCGCGCGTCGCGCACGCGTGCGGGTTCGCGTCCCATGCGCACTTCTCCCGAGCGTTCCGGGAGCGCTACGGCGTGCCGCCCTCGGAGATCCGCGCCGTTTGACCGGGTCGGCCGTCTTCTTGCCCGGCCCGGCCGTCGCGCGGGCGCCCACCACGCGCCGCCGCGATGCTGGTGTTCGGTACGCGAGAGAGGACACCCATGAGTGAAGCGGTTTCGCCCGGCCAGGCCGGGCTCGAAGAAGGCCTGGTCGAGCAGGTCGTGGCGTCGTTCGCGGACGCGCCGAGCGCCCGGTTGCGAGAGGTGATGACCTCGGTCGTGCGCCACCTGCACGCGATCGTGCGGGAGACGCGGCTGACCGAGCAGGAGTGGAATTCGGCGATCGAGTTTCTCACGCAGACCGGCCACATCACCGACGACCGCCGCCAGGAGTTCATCATGCTCTCGGACGTGCTGGGCGTTTCGATGCAGACCGTCGCCGTGAGCAACCAGCTCTTCGGCAACGCGACCGAGGCGACCGTGTTCGGGCCGTTTTACCACGAGGGTTCGCCGGAAGTGCCCAACGGCGGCGACATCGCGGCCGGCGCGCACGGGCAGCCGTGCTGGGTCGAGGGCACGGTCACCGACACCGACGGGAAGCCGCTGCCGGGCGCGCGGCTCGAGGTGTGGGAGAACGACGAGGACGGCTATTACGACGTCCAGTACACCGACGGCCGCGTGTCCGGACGTGCCCACGTCTTCACCGACGAGAACGGCAACTACCGCTTCTGGGCGCTCACGCCGACGCGCTACCCGCTGCCCGTCGACGGCCCGGTCGGCCGCCTGCTCGAAGCCGCCGGCCGCTCGCCGTGGCGCGCCGCGCACCTGCACTTCATGGTTACCCACGAGGGCCATCGTCGGCTCGTCACGCACATCTTCGTGCAGGGCGACGACTTGTCCGACGTCGTGTTCGCCGTGCGGGAGTCGCTGGTGCTGCCGTTCGACCAGCAGCCCGTGGGTACGCCGGCACCGGACGGGCGCGACCTCGGCGACGCGACTTGGAGCCGCGTGCGGTTCGACGTGGTGTTGGCGCCGGAGGAGTAGGCGGGTCCGACCCGGACGGGCACGCCGCTTTCCCGAACCTCCCCGTCGCTCCGGGGATCGGGTGTGTTCGGGCCGGGGCGCCTGTCACGGTCATAGGCATGCGATTGCGCTCGGTGAACCGGAAAGCCGTGTGGCGAGTGGCGTTGACCGCCGTCCTCGGCTTGACGCTCGCGGCCGGGAACGCCGGCGCGGCCACGCCCGCTCCTGGGGCGCGATCCGCGGCCACGCAGCCGCCGGACGTTGCCGTGCCGCCTCCTGGTTCGGTGTACGCGTCTTGGACCCGCTCGCACGACGAGCTCGCGGTCCTGGTGCCGAGGCCGCGTCCGTCCGATGTGTCCTCGCCGCGGGCCATCGTCACGGCGTTGCACGAGTCGCTGAACGGTCCGAAGGGAACGTGGAACAGCGATCGGCTGCGCTCACTCGTCGTGCCCAACGCGGTGTTCATGTCGCTGGGGCAAACCGAGGCCGGCGCGACGACGATCAGCAACAATTCGCTCGCCGACTTCCTGAAGGCCGTGCAGGACGTGCACAGCCAGTCCGGTTGGTACGAGTACGTCACCAAGATCATCGACGTGTCGACGGTGGCGAAGAGGGGCGGCGAGCTGGCGATCGTCCACTACGCCGGCACCGCGTCGACCACGCCCCACGGTAAGCCCGTGGAACGAGGTGAATCCCAGGCTTCTTTGATGTTCGACGGCGTCCGTTGGTGGGTTGTCAGCGACACGTGGTGATGGGCGGGGAAACCTCGGAGGCCTGCGCTCAGATCCCCACCCGGCGACGGTAATAGTCATGGGCGAGCTCCCGGATCTCGGCCACGACCCGCTCATCTCCGCGGGGGTCGAGGCTGAACGCGAAGTCCCACAGCGCGCCGACCATCTCGATCGCGATCCGGCAGCTCATCGCGTCGACCGGCTCGCCTTTGAACTCCGAGGCCTTCTGCTGCCACAGCTCGGTGAGCGTCTCGCGGTAATGGGCGTGGATGAGGACGACGTTGTCCGAGGCGTGCCGGTCGAACCACAGCTCGCGTAGGCCCGGCCATTTCGCGAAGTGCTTGCGGTACGAGGTGATGTTGGCGTCGAGCAGGTCGTGGAACGAGTCGTAGTGCTTGCCGTGCACACGTTTGACGGCCGCGAGCAGGTCTTGCATGTACTGGGCGGCGACGGCGGCGATCACGGAGTCGACGTCGGGGAAGTAGTGGTAGATCGTGGCCGCCGAGGTGCCGGCACCGTCGGCGATGGCGCGCAGCGTGACTTCGGGGCTGTGCGGACCGTGTTGGTCGATGAGTTTCGTGGCCGCTTCGACGATCTTCGCGCGGCGGGCTCGCCCGCGTTCCTGAGGGGGCAGCTGCTGCTGCCACGGCTGCTGCCCGGCGGTCACGCGGCGAGTTTACACAGCTGGAGTGCTTGACACGGCCGCCTTGCGTGGCTGAAACTCAAACTCGATTCGAGTTCGAGTATGGAAGGTGCGGTGATCAGTGGACGTCTACGAAGCGCTCTACACCACGCGGGTCATGCGGCGGATGAAGCCCGACCTGATCTCGCTGGAGAGCCAGTGCCGCATCCTCGACGCCGCGATCCGGGCGCCCAACGGCGGCAACGCCCAGCCGTGGCGGTTCGTGGTCGTCGACGACCCGGGGTTGAAGGCCAAGCTCGCGGACGTCTACGCGCGGTGCCGCGAGCGCGAGTACGCCGACCTCGTGGCTGGTCGGCTCGGCGTGCTGAAGTACGAGGAACGCGACGAGTGGTGGGACACCATGCGGACGCAGATCAAGCGTTCGGGTGACTACTTCGGGGAGCACTTCGCGGAAACGCCGTTGCTGGTCTTCCTGTTCACGGCCGAAGCGCATTACGGCGCCAACGTGTTCCCGGCGGTGTGGAGCGCGATGCTCGCCGCGCGCGCCGAAGGTATCGGCGGGGTGCTCAGCACGTTGCTGCGGTTCGAGGAGTCCGCGGTGTGCGAGTTGCTGGGCGTTCCGGCCGACGAGGGCTGGAGCCTCGGCGCGATGCTGGCGTTCGGCTACCCGCTCGGCCGCTGGGGCGTCGCGGCGAAGCGCCGCCCGGTGCACGAGGTGGCGCGGCGCAACGGCTGGGACGGGCCGTTCGGCGTGGCGGTCCCGGAACCCTTGTGGCCGCCGGAGTCCTGAGGTTTCGCGGGGGTTTTCGGTCGCCAGGGGGGCCTGGTCGTTCGGAGGCAAGCTGTGCGGTTCAGAGCTCTGGTCCTGTCCTTTTTCGCGGTTCTCGTCGACGGGTTCGACACGGCCGCGCTGTCGTTTTCCATCCCGTCGCTGGCGCACGAATGGCACGCGACGGCCGCGGCGTTCACGCTGGCGATCGTGGCCACGAACGTCGGCACGGTCGTCGGCTACCTCGCGGCCGGCCGGCTGTGCGCTCGCTTCGGCCGGCGGGCCGTGCTGCTGACGGGCGTCGGCCTGTTCGCCGTCGGCACGGTGCTGACGGCGATGGTGCTGCCGGCGCACTCCATGGCGTTGCTGGCGGTGATGCGCCTGGTGTCGGGCCTCGGCCTCGGTGCCGTGCTGCCCGCCGCGGTGTCGTTCGCGGTCGAGCACTTCCCTCCGGCGCACCGCTCACGCGTCTCCGTCGCGGTCACCCTGGGCCTCGCCGCGGGCGCCACCCTCGGCGGCTTCTTCGGCGGCAAGCTCATCACCGCCCTCGGCCCGACGGGCGTCTTCTGGCTCGCCGGCGCGGCGACGGTGCTGGTGTTCTCCGCGATGCTCGTCGGCCTGCCGTCCGCGGTCGCCGTCGCCGTGTCCCCCCGCGGGGCCTCGGTCCTGCGCTTGTTCGGCACCGAACTGCGCGCGAACACCGGCTTGTTGTGGGCGTACTCATTCCTGGTGTTCGCCTCGTCGTACACGCTGATCTCGTGGGCGCCGACCCTGCTGACGAGCTACGGGTTCACCCGCACGCAAGCCCCGCTGGGCCTCGCGTTCGTCAGTCTGGGCGGCATCATCGGCGGGTTGGTGCTCATCCCGGTCGCTGCCCGGATCGGGATCATGCGCGCCCTGGTGGTGCTTCCCGCGCTCGGCGTGGCTTTCATGATCGTTGCCGGTGTGGCGCATTTGTCTGGCGCGGCTCTCTTGCTCGTCCTCACCGCTGCCGGGGTCGGGATTATCGCGGGCCACATCGGGCAAACGGCGCTGGCTGTCGCGTTGTATGACCTCGACGCTCGTACTACTGGTGTTGGATGGTCCGCAGCGTTGGGCCGGCTCGGTTCCGTTGCGGGTCCGGCGGGCGCCGGGTTGCTGCTGGCGTTGGCGTTGTCGGCGGGCTCGATTTTGCTACTGGCGACGGTTCCCGCGTTGATGGCGATTGGGTGCGCGTTTGTGTTGTGGAGACGGAATCGGGATTCGCAGGCGGTAAGGGTGGCAGCTACAGAGTCGAGAGTTTGATCGACGTGGCAGGCTGCCGTTTCGGCTTTTCCGAACCATCTGCTTGCCGTCGCCCGATGCCATCTACCCAGTAGGCGGCGGGTGGCAAAAATGCTCGCTCCTCTCAACCCCTTCCCTCGACCTTTCCTCGGCCGGCCCCCGATAAAATGTAAGGACACGGTTCGGGGTTGCTTGTCAAGGTATTCTTTCCAGTCTTGACAATTGACCCCGAACTGTAGTGCCAATGAAAATTCGGGGAGCCATCTGAAGGTTTATCTTTTGATCTTTAAAGAAGAAGGCAAAAGATCAAAAGAAGGATGCACATGGCTAGCCCCGCTGCGCTCAATGGTTAGAAGAAGGTGCTTCGCCGGGGGCCGGCCGGGGAAAGGTTAGCCGGAGAAACCGACGGCTTTGTTGGGTGGTTGAATTGGGTAGACGGAAAAGAAAAGGACCCGCACCGGGTTGCATGGGTGGCTGGCTGGTGCAGGCGTCCTCTGCTGATCAAACCACCCCGAGGACCGCCGCCACGCCCACGCTGACAATCACCCGCCCAGGTCACGCGCCCTGCACCAACCTGAACCCCACAACAACCCATCCACCCCACTCCCTGCGCTCACTGGCTGACAATTCCTGCGCTTCACACCCTCCGAATGTGCTTTCGTGGTCCCACAACGCAGCCCGGGAGAACGCGCATGGACACCGAACACGAGATCGATCGGCTGATCCGCCTCCTGGACTCCGACACCCTCGACGCGAACGCCATGGGCGCCGCCGATGCGCAGTGGGACCTGACCGCCCTCGGCCGCGAGACCGACGTCGTCGCGCCGTTGCTCCGCGCTCTGCCGAACTTGGGCTCGTTCGCCCAGTTGTGTGCCGTCGAGATCTTCCAGGAGTTGCACGACACTCGCGCGATCGGTGCGTTGATCGAGTTGCTGGCCGGGGACGACAGCACCGTGCGGGAGTGGGCGGCGGGAGCGTTGGCTGACTTGCGCGCAACGCAGGCAGTGCCGGCCTTGAGGCGCGCGTGGGAGACGAGCAAGGCGCGGGGTGACGACCCCGGCGATGGCGAGCCGTGGGGCCTGCGCTTGGCGCTGACCTCGCTCGGCGCCCGAGTGCCCGTGACGCCGGCGTTGGCACCGGCGGCACGAGTCGGCGACGTGGAGGCGTGGCCGTCGGCGCGGTTGGGGGAGGTGCTCGATCAGCTGGCTGTGCGCGACCAGGTGACGTTGTCCTTCGGGTTGTGGCGAAGCGAGGACGACGGCCACTTCTACAACGAGGGAGACTTCGGCTACCACGCCGAACTCGACTTCACGCGGCCGTGGCCCGAGCTGGTGCGACAGGCGCACCACCGGGCCCGGGAGAGCGCGCATCGGGTGGCGCCGCGAGACGACCTGTTCGCGGCGATCAGCTGGATCGCTCAGACCGATCTGGGCCACGGGGCCCGACGGTAAGCGCAGAGCGAGTATGACCGTTCAGGCATGGCGGGGGCGCGGATCGGCATTGGACGGGTATGGCTCGGGCGGCGACGATGGGTGGACCATCACCGCTGGTCAGAGGCGGTGGAATCGAGGAGGACGTCCGTGGGAACACCACGCAGCACCTACGCCCCCACCGATCCGCACGCGTTGAAGTTCCGGCGGGCGTTGCGGCATTTCCCGAGTGGCGTGTCGGTGGTGACGGTCGTCGACGGGGACGGCGGGGTGCACGGGATGACGGCGAGCTCGTTCGCGTCGGTGTCGCTGGATCCGGCGTTGTGCGCGGTGAGTGTGAACAAGCCGGGGCGGATGCATCAGTTGCTGCACGGCACGGATGGACACTTCGGGCTCAGCATCCTGGGCCAGGACCAGGGGGCGATCGCCGATTTCTACGCGCGCCAGCCGTGGAGTGTGGCGGTGGACGTGGAGATGGATCTGCACGGCGGGTGCCCGACGGTGGGTGGTGCGCTGGCGTGGTTCGTGTGCCGGAAGTGGGCCGCGTACGACGGTGGGGACCACACGATTTTCGTGGGCGAGTCGCTGGACTACGGGTCGACGTCGCGGGAGGACCTGCAGCCGCTCGTCTGGCACAAGTCGGCGTATCACGACCTTGGTGACCAGCTCGAACGGCCCAGGGTCACGAAGCAGGGCTGAACCGGCGCGTCACCTGCACGGCCTCGGCCACGAGCTTGTCGATCAGCGCGCTCGCCGACGGGGTGGGCTTGCTGGAGGCGGGCATGGTGATGCCGACGCTGTGGCCGATCGGCTCGAGCGACAACGGCAGGCGCGCGATCCCCGGGTCCTCTTCGGTGATCAGGCGCGGCAGCGCGGCCACGACGTCGGTGTCGCGCAGCAGCTGGCGCACGGTGAGGAACGAAGTCGCCTCCACGCGGTTGGCGGGCAGGAGCACGTCGTTGTTGTGGAACAGCTCCTCGAGCTCACGCCGCAACGCCGTCTCCGGGCCGGGCAGGATCCACGGGTACTCGGCGACCGTCGCGAGGTCCACGGTCTTCGCGCCGGCCAGCGGGTGCGAGGCGCGGACCACGAGGACCACAGACTCGTCGTAGAGCTTGCGGCGGAGGAACCCCTCGTCGGAGATCTGCGTGAGCCGCCCGACGATCAGGTCGAGCCGGCCCGCGCTCAGCTCCACCAGCAGCGACTCGGGGGTCCCGTCGCGCACGGCCACGGTCAGGTTCGGCCGTTCCGCCTTCAACGCGGCGATGGCCCGCGGGAGCAGGACGTTCGAGCCGAACAGATGAGTCCCCACCACCACGGTGCCGCGTTCGGCGCCGGCCAGCTCCACGACGTGGCGGGCGGCCTGCCGGGCCTGGGCGAGGATCGCGCGCGCGTGCTCGGTGAAGGCCTCGCCGTAGACGGTCGGCGTGAGGCCGCGCGGGCCGCGCTGGAACAGCTCGACCTCCAGGATCTCCTCGAGCTCCCGTAGCCCCCGCGTGGCCACGGGCTGGGTCACGTGCAGCTCGGCGGCCGCGCCGACGATCGTGCCGCGCCGCGCGATGGCGTCGAGCAGCACCAGGTGGCGGAACTTCATCCGGCCGTCGAGCAGGCGCGGCAGCTCACGAGGGGTCATAACGAGCCACTATAGCCATATGCACATATCAACTTAAGGCTTTGGCATTTGTCAGGCATAGCTGGAGGTAGCGACGATGAGCAGGGACCACAGCCACGCGGGAAGGCGGACATGACGGTGCTCAAGAGCTTCGTGGACGGGCGGTTCACCGACAGCGGTGGTGACCTGTTCGACAAGGTCAGCCCGGTCGACGGGACCCTCGTCGCCCAGGTCGAGGAGGCCGACCAGGCGGTGGTCGACCGCGCGGTGCGCGCCGCACGGGCCGCCCTCGACGGCGCGTGGGGTCGCACCTCCGACGCCGGCCGTGCGCAGGTGCTCAGGAAGATCGCCGACCGCATCGACGAGCGGTTCGACGACCTGCTCGCGGCCGAGGTCGCCGACACCGGCAAGCCCCTCGACCTGGCCCGCCGCCTCGACGTCTCGCGCGCCGCCGCCAACTTCCGGGCCGCCGCCGACACGATCGCGTCGGCCGGGCTCGACTCGTTCCTCACCGAAGGCCCGGCCGAGCGCGCGCTGAACTACGCGCTGCGCAAGCCGCTGGGCGTGGTCGCGGTCATCGTGCCGTGGAACCTGCCGCTGTTGCTGCTGACCTGGAAGGTCGCGCCGGCGCTGGCCGCGGGCAACGCCGTGGTGGTGAAGCCGTCGGAGGAGACGCCCTCGAGCGCGACGCTGCTGGCCGAGCTCATCACCGAGGCCGGCGCCCCCGACGGCGTGTTCAACGTCGTCCACGGCTTCGGCCCCGGCTCGGCGGGCGAGTTCCTCACGGGCCACCCGGGCATCGACGGTGTCACTTTCACCGGCGAATCCCGCACGGGCTCGGCGATCATGCAGGCGGTGGCGCCGCGCGTGCTGCCGGTGTCGTTCGAGCTCGGCGGCAAGAACGCGGCTGTGGTGTTCGACGACGCGGACCTCGGCAAGACCGTCGACGGCCTCGCCCGCTCGACGTTCACCAACACCGGCCAGATCTGCCTGTGCACCGAGCGGATCTACGTGCAGCGCGGCATCTTCGACGAGGTCGCCGCCGGGCTCGCGGAACGCGCCGAGGCCCTGCGCTTCGGCCGACCGGACGATCCGGACACCACCACGGGACCGCTGATCTCGCGCCAGCACCGCGAGAAAGTCCTCTCCTACTACGAGCTCGCCGAGCAAGAGGGCGCGAAGCTCCTCGCCGGCGGCGGGATCCCGGACCTCGGCCCCGATCTCGAAGGCGGTGCCTGGGTGCGCCCCGCGTTGTGGACCGGGCTCGACAACGCCCACCGCGTGTTGCGCGAGGAGATCTTCGGCCCGGTCGCGGCGCTCGTGCCGTTCGACACCGAGGACGAGGCGATCCGCCTGGCCAACGACAGCGACTACGGCCTCGCCGCCGCCGTGTGGACGACGAACCTCGAACGCGCCCACCGCGTCGCGGGCGCCATGCGGGTCGGCATGTCGTGGGTCAACACGTGGTACCTGCGCGACCTGCGATCGCCCTTCGGCGGCAACGGGCTTTCGGGCATCGGCCGCGAAGGCGGCGTGCACTCGCTGCACTTCTACACCCAGCCGACCAACGTGTGCGTGGCGCTGTGAACGCCCGGGTCGACGCGGCGATCGACACCGCGGTCTCCCGCCTGCAGCGGGCCGAACGTGATCGCACGCCCGTGCAGCCGGTGCGCGACTTCATCGGCGAAGACGACGTGGACGCCGCCTACGAGGTGCAGCGCCGGATCATCGCGGACAAGGTCGCGAGCGGCCGTCGCGTGGTCGGCCGCAAGATCGGGCTGACGTCGGAGGCGGTGCAGCGCCAGCTCGGCGTCGACCGGCCCGACTTCGGGGTGCTGCTCGACGACATGGTGTTCGGTGACCGCGCGGAGATCCCGCTCGACCGCTTCTGCCAGCCGCGCGTCGAAGGCGAGGTCGCGTTCGTCCTCGGCGCCGACCTGCCGGACGGCGCCACCGTGGTCGACGTCCTGCGCGCCACCGACTTCGTGCTGCCGGCCATCGAGATCGTCGACTCGCGCGTGGCCGACTGGAACATCCGGATCACGGACACGGTGGCGGACAACGCGTCCAGCGGCGCTCTGGTGCTGGGCACGCGGCCGGCCAAACTGTCCGAAGTGGACCTCGCCGGGCTCGGCATGGTGCTGGAACACCGCGGGGAGCCGATCTCGACCGGCGTCGGCGCGGCTTGCCTCGGCTCGCCCGCGGTCGCTGTCGCGTGGTTGGCGCAGGAGGTCGCGCGCCGTGGCGAGCCGCTGCGGGCGGGGGAAGTGGTGCTGGCCGGCGCGTGGGGACCGATGGTGCCCGTGACGGCGCCCGGGAGCTACGTCGCCCGGTTCGAAGACATCGGAGAGGTCCGCGTCGGGTTCACCGCCGGGCCGGACGGAGGGAAACGCGCATGAGTACCCCGGTGGCGATCATCGGGTCGGGCAACATCGGCACCGACCTGATGTTCAAGGTGAAACGGCTTTCGAGCGAGCTCGAAGTCGCGGCGATGGTCGGGATCGACGCCGCCTCCGACGGGCTCGCGCGGGCGCGCCGGCTCGGAGTCGCGACGTCGCACGAAGGCGTGGCCGGGCTCGTCGCCCTGCCCGAGTTCGCCGACATCCGGCTGGTCTTCGACGCGACCTCGGCCGGAGCGCACCGGCACAACAACGCGGTCCTGAGCGCCCACGGCAAGCAGCTGGTGGACCTCACGCCCGCGGCCATCGGGCCGTACGTGGTGCCGACCGTGAACCTCGACGAGCACCTCGGCGCGCCCAACGTCAACATGGTCACCTGCGGCGGCCAGGCGACGACGCCGGTCGTGGCCGCGGTTTCGGCGGTGGCACCGGTGGCGTACGCGGAGATCGTGGCGACGATCGCGGCGAAGTCCGCCGGTCCGGGCACGCGGGCGAACATCGACGAATTCACCGAGACGACCGCGCGGGCGCTGGAAACCGTCGGCGGCGCCGGACGCGGCAAGGCGATCATCGTGCTCAACCCGGCCGACCCGCCGATCACCATGCGGGACACGGTGTTCTGTCTCGTCGAGGAATCCGAAGTGGACGAAGCCGCCGTCAGCGCGTCCGTCGAGGCGATGGTCGCGCAGGTGCAGGACTATGTGCCGGGTTACCGGCTCAAGCAGCGGGTGCAGTTCGACCGGGTCGACGAGCCGTTCCTGCCCGCGCTCGGGCGCTCGTTCCGCGGGGTGAAGGTTGCGGTGTTCCTGGAGGTCTCCGGCGCCGGGCACTACCTGCCGGAATTCGCCGGAAACCTCGACATCATGACCTCGGCCGCGCTGCGGACCGCGGAACGGCTCGTGCAGGTCGCCGCGGAAGGAGCCCTTCGATGACCGGCAAGCTCTACGTGCAGGACGTGACGCTGCGCGACGGCATGCACGCCATCGCCCACCGCTACAGCGTCGAGCAAGTGCGCACGATCGCCGCCGCGCTGGACGCGTCGGGCGTGGCGGCCATCGAAGTCGCGCACGGCGACGGGCTGGCCGGGTCGAGCGTGAACTACGGCCACGGCGCGGCCACCGACGCGGGCTGGATCGCCGCGGCCGCCGAGGTGGTGAAGAACGCGAAGCTCACCACGCTGCTGCTCCCGGGCGTCGGCACGATCGAAGACCTGCGGGCCGCGCGTGACCTCGGCGTCGGCAGCGTCCGCATCGCCACGCACTGCACCGAGGCCGACATCGCGATCCAGCACATCGGCTGGGCCCGCGACAACGGCATGGACGTCGCCGGGTTCCTGATGCTGAGCCACATGAACTCGCCCGAGGACCTCGCCAAGCAGGCGAAAATCATGGAAGACGCGGGCGCCCACTGCGTCTACGTCACCGACTCCGGCGGCCGCCTGACCATGCGGGACGTCGCCGCGCGGACCGACGCGTACCGCGAAGTCCTCGACGCGGGAACGCAGATCGGCATCCACGCGCACGAGAACCTGTCGTTGTCGGTGGCCAACAGCGTCACCGCCGTCGAGCACGGTGCCTACCGCGTCGACGCTTCGCTGGCCGGGCAAGGTGCGGGCGCGGGGAACACGCCGATCGAGGCGTTCATCGCCGTCGCCGACCTGCTCGGCTGGGACCACGGCTGCGACCTGTTCGGCCTGCAGGACGCGGCCGAGGACCTCGTCCGTCCACTTCAGACTCGCCCGGTGCGCGTGGACCGCGAGACGTTGACGTTGGGCTACGCCGGCGTCTACTCCAGCTTCCTCCTCCACGCCGAACGCGTCGCCGGCCGCTACGACCTCGACGTCCGCGCGATCCTCCTCGAAGCCGGCAAGCGAGGCCTCGTCGGCGGCCAGGAGGACATGCTGGTCGACGTCGCGCTCGACCTCGTGGCCACCCGAGAGGCGGCCCCGGCGTGATCGAGGACTTCGCGGCGCGGCTCGACGAAGCCGCCACCACCCGCAAGCCGTGTGCACAGCTGTCCACGGACCACGAACTGTCGTTGGACGACGCCTACGCCGTTCAGCGAGAGTTGGTCGAACGCCGCATCGCCCGGGGAGAGCGCCACTTCGGTGTCAAGCTCGGCTTCACCAGCAAGGCGAAGGCCGCGCAGATGGGCGTCGACGACGTGATCATCGGCCGCCTCACCTCGGGCATGGTCCTGGCCGACGGCGACGAGCTCGATCTGAACGCCTTCATCCACCCTCGCGCCGAGCCCGAGGTCGCGTTCCGGCTCAGCCGCGACGTCGAGCCGGGCGAAGTGCCGGGCCCCGATCTCGTGGACGCCGTCGCCCCCGCGATCGAGGTGATCGACTCCCGCTACCGCGACTTCAAGTTCTCCCTCGCCGACGTGGTCGCCGACAACACCTCGGCCGCCGCGTTCGTGCTCGGCCAGTGGCAGCCGCTGAAAGCCGGCCTCGACAACCGCGGCGTGGTGTTCGAAGTGGACGGACGCATCGCCGGCGCCGGCTCGACCGCCGCCATCCTCGGCGACCCGCTGCGTGCCATTCCCGCCGCTGTCCGCATGGCTCAGCGCTACGGCCTCCCGCTCACCGCGGGCACGGTCCTGCTGGCCGGCGCGGCAACTTCCGCGGTCGCGCTCACGGCAGGCACCCACGTCAGTGCCACCGTCTCCGGCCTCGGCCGGGCCCGCTTCTCCGTCGCAGAACAGGGAGAACCCCGATGACCGAAGCCAAAACGCTCGCGGACAAGGCCAAACCCCGCGGCCGCTTCCCCCACGTGAAACGCGCCGGCGACTTCGTGTTCGTCTCCGGCACGAGCAGCCGCCTGCCGGACAACACGTTCGCGGGCGCCCAGGCCGATGAGTTCGGCACCACGACGCTCGACATCCGCGTGCAGACCGCCGCCGTGCTCGACAACATCGCCGACATCCTCGGCTCCGTCGGCGCGAGCCTCGCCGACGTCGTGCAGGTCACCAGCTACCTGGTCAGCATGAACGACTTCGGCGGCTACAACGAGGTCTACGGCCGCTACTTCGACGAGAACGGCCCGACGCGCACCACCGTCGCCGTGCACCAGCTGCCGCACCCGCACCTGCTCATCGAGATCCAGGCCGTCGCCCACGTGCCGAGCGAACGCACCGAAAGGAACTGATCACCGTGACCGACATCAATCCCGTCTTCAACTTCGCCGCGTGGGTGTCCGAACACCAGCACCTGCTCAAGCCGCCGGTCAACAACAAGCCGATGTGGGAACGCACGGGCGATTTCATCGTGCAGGTCGTCGGCGGGCCCAACCAGCGGACCGACTTCCACGTCGACCCGTACGAGGAGTGGTTCTACCAGGTCAAGGGCAACATGCACGTCAACGTCATGACCGACAAGGGCCAGCAGACGGTCAACGTGCGCGAGGGCGACATGTGGCTGCTGCCCGGCAACGTGCCGCATTCGCCGCAGCGTCCCGAGGCCGGCTCGATCGGTGTCGTGATCGAGCGCGTCCGCGAAGAGGGCACGCTGGAGAAGTTCCAGTGGTACTGCCTCAACTGCGAACACCTCGTGCACGAGGTCGAACTGCAGGTGCGTGACATCGTCGAGGACCTGCCGCCGGTGTTCGAGCAGTTCTACAACGACGAGTCCCTGCGCAAGTGCGCCAACTGCGGCACGGTGCACCCCGGAAGGTCCGCGCTCTGATGCCACAGGTGATCGACGTCCACACGCACTACGTCCCGCGCGGCTGGCCGCAGCTGGGCGAAGACGGCACGGGCCAGGAGAGCACTCTGCCGTGGCTGCGCGTCGAAAACGAGCGCGAGGCGACCATCATGGTCGGCTCGCGCGAGTTCCGGCGCATCCTCGCCAACTGCTGGGACGCCGGCGAGCGGCTGCGTGAGATGGGCGAGGACCAGGTCGACGTGCAGGTCGTCTCGCCGACACCGGTGTTCTTCTCCTACGACCGCACGCCCGCCGAGGCCGTGCGGATCGCGAAGGTCTTCAACGACCTCGCGCTGGAGATCTGCGAGCCGGCCTCCGGACGGCTGCTGCCGTTCTGCCAGGTTCCGCTGCAGGACCCGGATCTCGCGTGCGAAGAGCTCGACCGCTGCATCGCAGCCGGTCACCGTGGCGTCGAGATCGGCAACCACGTGGGCGATCGCGACCTCGACGACGCCGGCATCGTCATGTTCCTGCAGCACTGCGCGGCCAAGGGCGTGCCGGTGTTCGTGCACCCGTGGGACATGCCGAGCTCGCCGCGGCTGGGCCGCTGGATGTCGCAATGGCTCACGGGCATGCCCGCGGAGACGCACCTTTCGCTGCTGGCGATGATTCTCGGCGGCGTGTTCGACCAGGTACCCGAGACGCTCAAGATCTGCTTCGCGCACGGCGGCGGCTCGTTCGCGTTCTGGCTCGGCCGGCTCGAAAACGCCTGGCACGAGCGCCACGACGTGATCGGCGGCTCGGCGAACCCCCCGTCGAGCTACCTCGGCCGGTTCTCCGTGGACAGCGTGGTGTTCGACCCGTCGGCGCTGCGGCTGCTGGTCGACGTCCTCGGCGTGGAGAACATCCTGCTCGGCAGCGACTACCCGTACCCGCTCGGCGAACGGCCGGTGGGCCAGGTGGTGCGAAAAGCACAGTTCCTGTCCGAAGCCGAACGCGACCTGTTGCTCGGCGGCAACGCCGCGCGGTTCCTGTCCCTGCCCGAGGAGGTCAAGAGATGACCGCGTACAACTCCTACCTCAAGGCCGATGTGCTGCACACGCTGCAGGAGCCGGTGACCGACCTGGAGGGCGAGCGCTCGTTCCTCGTGGTGTGCCAGGTGCAGGAACTGTACTTCGGCCTGATCACCACCGAGCTGCGGTTCGCCGCACAGCACTTCCGGGACGGCGAGACCCCCTCGGCCGCGGCGGCCCTGCGGCGGGCGGCGGACCACTTCGTGGGCCTCAACGCGTCGTGGAAATCGCTGGAGTGGATGACCGTCGGCGACTTCCTGCCGATCAAGAACGGCCTCGGCTCCGTCCACGGCAAGTCTTCGTCGCTGCAGTCGTGGAAGTACCGCGAGCTGGTGTTCCTGCTCGGCATCCGCCCGCACGCGCTGGCCGACCCGGTGTCGTCGATGCCGGACGAGCACTCGTCACTGCTGACGACCCTGCGCGAGCCGAGCGTTTACGACGAGGCGCTCGCGCTGCTGAACCGGCGTGGACTGTCCATCCCGGACTCGATCGCGAAGCGTGACCCGCAGGAAGAACACGAGTTGCACCCCGACGTGGTGCGCGCGTGGACCACGGTCTTCTACGGCGGCGACCCCGCGCTGGCGGACCTGCGGTTCTGCGGTGAGGCCCTGATGAAGATCGCGGAGGGCTACGCCGAGTACAAGCACCTGCACCTCGTGGCCACGCGCCGCTCGTTCGGCCACCGGCCCGGCTACTACGGCTCCAGCGGCCTCGACTGGCTGGCGCAGACGGCGATCGAGGTGCCGTTCCCCGAGTTGTGGTCCATGGACCCGGAAGATTCCTGACTGGAGAAAACCCTTGTCGGACTTGACGATCCTCGCGCTGTCGGGAAGCCTGCGCAAGGATTCCCTCAACACGCGCCTGCTCACGGCGGTCACGCAGCTCGCGCCGCCGGAGCTCACCTTCGACGTCTTCGGTGACCTGGCGGCGATCCCGCCGTTCAACGAGGACGACGAACACCCGGCCCCGCCCGCCGTCGCGCAGCTGCGACGCCGGATCCGCGCGGCCGACGGGGTGCTCATCGCCACCCCGGAGTACAACGCGGCCATGCCCGGTGTGCTCAAGAACGGGCTGGACTGGCTTTCCCGCCCCGTGGACGAAGGTCCGGTGCTGGAACGCAAGCCCGTCGCGATCATCGGCGCTTCGCAAGGGCCGCTGGGCACCATTCGCGCGCAGCTGAACCTGCGCTCGGTGCTGCACAAGATGAACGCCGACGTGGTGGGACAGCCCGAGTTCGTGCTGCCCCACGCCCACCAGGCCTTGGCCGACGGCGAGCTGCCCGCGGGTTCGCCGTCACTGGCGATCCTCACCGCCGTGGTCGACGGCCTGGTCGACCTGATCGAACACCGGCGCGCCCTGGCCTCGCTAAGTCGGTGAAGCGCTTTCTTTCTCGCCCGAACAACCCCCGTCGCCCGAACAACCCCCGTCCCCTGAACAACGGAGTTCCCCCATGACCCAGTTGTCCCCGCCGCCCCGGCAGATGAGAAAGAACATCCTCGTCAGCGTCGCCGGTTCGGCCATCGAGTGGTACGACTTCTTCATCTACGCGTCGGCTTCGGCGCTGGTGCTGAACAAACTGTTCTTCCCGTCGGTCGATTCCGTCGCGGGCACGCTGCTCGCGTTCAGCACGTTCGCCGTCGGGTTCCTGATCCGGCCCGTGGGGGCGGCCGTATTCGGGCACTTCGGTGACAAGTTCGGCCGCAAGCCGGCGCTGGTCACGGCCATGATGATCATGGGCGCGGCCACGACGGCGATCGGCTTGCTGCCGTCGTACGCCACCCTCGGTGTGGCCGCGCCGATCCTGCTCGTGGTGCTGCGCCTGGTCCAGGGCCTGGCGCTGGGCGGGCAGTGGGGTGGTGCGGTGCTGCTGGTGACGGAGTGCGCGCCCGAGGGCAAACGCGGGTTCTACGGCAGCTTCGCGCAGCTCGGGGTGCCGATCGCGTTGATCTTCTCCAATGTGATGTTCCTGATTCTCTCGGCCGCGCTGTCGCAGGACGCGTTCCTGGCGTGGGGCTGGCGGATCCCGTTCCTGCTGAGCATCCTGCTCATCGCGGTCGGGCTCTACGCGCAGTCGCGGGCGTCGGAAACCCACGCGGCGCCTTCGGAGGAATCGGCGCAGCGGCGCGCGCCGCTGCTGGAACTGCTGCGCTCGCACCCGAAGCAGATCCTGCTCGCCGCCGGCGCGACCGTGATCAACGGCGGCGCGTACTACCTGCTCACGGTCTACATCCTGTCCTACGCCACGCAGGCCCTGCGCCTTCCGCGTGGCACGATCCTGGTGGCGGTGCTGATCTCCGCCGTTGCCTCGGGGTTGACGATCCCGGCGGCCGCGGCGTTGTCCGACCGCATCGGCCGCCGCAAGGTGTTCCTGAGCGGTGCGGCGGGGCTGGCGGTGTGGGGCTTCCCGATGTTCTGGCTCGTGAACACCGGCTCACCCGTGCTGATCACCGTGGCGCTCGTCATCGCGCAGGTCATCTTCAGCCTCACCTACGGCCCGTGTCCGGCGTTGTTCTCCGAGATGTTCGGCGCCCGCGTCCGCTACTCGGGTGTCTCGGTGGGCTACCAGATCGGTGCGGTCGCCGGCGGTGCGCTGGCGCCCATCATCGCCACCTCGCTGTTCGCCGAGTTCCACACGGCCAACGCGATCGCTCTGTACCTGGCGCTGATGGCCGCGGTGTCGTTCGTGGCGGTGTTCCTGGTGACGGAATCCGTCCGTCGCAAGAAGACAGTCGCCACCCCGCTCGCCGCCCCGGTGGACTGACGAGCTGCCGGCGGGCGGCGCGCACACCGCGCCGCCCGCCGGGTCTCAGCTCAAGCGCACCAGGGCGCTGCCCTCGGCGGTCTGCTCGCCGAGCTGGTTGCGCGCGGACAACGCGATCAGCACGTCACCGTTGTCCCGCACCTCGGTCACCTTGCCGCCACACCAGACGGTGTCGCCGAAGATGTCGGGGCGGCGCAGGCGCACGGAGAACTCCCGCAGCGAACCGGCGTCACCCATCCAGTTCAGCACGGGGTGCGCCATCCAGCCGCACTTCTGCGGGCCGTTGTTGTACGCGCCGGGCATGCCGATCTCCTTGGCCACCTCGGGGTCCTGGTGCCCGAGGCTGGGCAGCACACGCTCGCTGAAGTACGTGGGGTCGTAGTTGTTCGGCAGCCGCTCCGGCTCCTCGACGGCCCACGTGCGGTACAGCCACGAGATCTCGCCCGCCTTGTAGCCGGGCGAGCCGATGCAGCCGGCGTAGTACGCCGTCATGGTGATCTGGTCGATCGGGCCCTTCACGACCTCGGGCACCACGTCGCCGACCTGAACCTCGGCCGGGTTGTGTGGCGCCGTGCCCCGACGTGCCTCCGCGATCGCCCAGCGGCGGATCTCCTCCAGCTCCTCGTCGCGGTAGACGTGCCGGTCGCGGGCCTGGTACGACAACCCGCCGGACGCCGCGGCACGCGGCACGCGGAACGTGCTGGCCAGCGCCTCGGCCAGCAGCACCCCGTCGCTCTCGCGGCGGTACTCGGTGTGCACGCGCTGGATCGCGAACCGGTCGGCATGGCGGCCACTGTGGACGGTCACCTTCCCCAGCCGTGCCTTCGGCAGAATCCGGTCGCCGCGGTGGATCGTCTCGTGGAACACCCACTCCGTGCCCGCGTAGATCGGCTGCACGCCGGGGAAACCGAGGCCGACGGCGCCGTCGTAGCTGGAGTACAGGAAGGTCGGCGGGGCGATCACACCGCCGTGCGGGCTCGCCGCCGCGTACTGCTCGTCGTGGAACAGCGGGTTGTGGTCGCCCAGACCCCAGGCGTAGTGGCGGATGGTGTCCAGCGTCGCCTCGTTGTTCCACGGCTCGACGCGGATCTCCTGGCCTTCGAGCGCTGCCGCCTCCGACAGCATCTCATCGGTGATCTCGGTGCTGAACTCAAGACGCGTGGTGGCCATTGGTGCTCGCCCCCTCTTCCTCGAAGTCGTTCTCCCAGGCCGCCCACAGCTTGTAGCCGACCTTGCCCCAGCCCGACACGCCCAGCACGAGAAACGCGATCTGCAGCGACTCGCGTAGCTGCTCGCCGGTCAGCCCGGCGCGCTTGGCCGCGCGCAGGTGGTTGATCGCGCCGCCGGCGTTGCTCACGGCCAGGTCGAACATGACCAGCAGCAGCTCCTTCATCGCGAGCGAGAGCCCGTCGGCGTGCTGGGTGTAGATCCGCTCGCGGATGTCGGTGTAGTCGCCGGCGAACCCCTCGTCCATCGCGAACATCGTCGAGATGGCGGGCGGGATGTTGCCCAGCGACTCCTGGTAGTGCTGCAACCTGTCTTGTGCGGTCATGCTCTTCCCTTCAGCCTTCATTTCCGCCCGATCGCGTCGATCGCGCGGACCCCGTCCGCCAGCACGAGCACGGGGTTGAGTTCTACAAAGGACACCGGCTGGTCGGCCAGCGCCGTGAACAAGGTGGTGATCGCGGTGTTGAGTGCCTCGACGTCACTCGCCGCCTGGCCGCGGTAGCCGGACAGGAGCACGCCGAGCCGGGACTCGCACAGCGTCGCCAGCCGTTGCCCGGCGGGCCAGCCGTGCCAGAGCACGACCTGGTCGTCGAGCAGCTCGGCGTTGACGCCACCCGGGCGGAGCACGGCGGACAGGCCGTACTCCGGGTCGCGCACCACGGCCACCAGCACTTCCTGCCCCGCGCCGACGCCTTGCTGCACCACGACGTCGTCGCCGTGTTCGGCGCACACATTCGCGACCCGCTCGTACGCCGCCGTCAGGTCGTCCTCGCCGCGCACCACCGCGACGGCGCCGAGCTCGGACCGGTGCGCGATCGTCTGCCCGGCCGCCTTGACCGCCACGGGGTAGCCCCAGCGTCTTGCGGCCTCCGCCGCGGTCTCCGGATCGGGTGCGGAAACCCAAGGGGCCCAGGGGAAATCCGCAGGCAGCAAGGCGGCGATGTCCGGCAGGCCGAGGTACCCTGTCAGGTCTTCGGCGGGTTCGGCCGCGGCTTGCGCACCCGCGTCACCCGCCAGCAGGCCCAGCGCTTGCACCGCCCGTTCCGGCGTCGGGACCACGGCCACCCGCGCCGCGGCGAGCCGCGCGAGGAGGGCTTCCGGGATCGGGTCGTCCTCGCTGAGGTGACTGAGCACGACGGGACTCGCGGTAGGGGACCGGGCGGTGAGGACCTCGGTCAGCAGCTCACGATCGTGCGCGAGGCTCGATTCGACCGCCACGACGACGTCCGATTCCGGCGCTTCGGACAACGTGGCCACCGTCCGCGCGAACGTCTCGGTCTCGCCGAGGAACGGCACGTCCATGGGGTTGTGCAGCTCGACCCGATCGGCCAGCACTTCCTGCAGCTGCCGTCGCGTCGCCGTACCCAACGCCGGCAGCGACAACGCCGGTGCCTGCTGCACGCGGTCGGCCAGCACCACCGCCCCCGCTCCCGACACCGACGCGGCGGCGATCCGCGGCCGCGCGGGCAGCTCGCCGACCACCTGCGTGGTCACCAGGCAGTCGGCCAGCTCGGCGATCCCCGGCACCCGCACGAACCCGGCCTGCTTCAGCACCGCGTGCGAAATGTCGCTGGACCCGACCACCCGCCCGGTGTGCCCGCCGGCGGCGAGCTGCCCGAGGTCGCTGTCGGCGATCTTGACGAGGAACACCCGTTTCCCGGTACGCGCGATGGCTTCCGTGGCCGCGGGCAGCCAGTCGAGGTCCGTGATGGCTTCGAGGAACAGCCCGACCGTGCGCACGTCGTCGCGGGCCAAGACGCCGACGAGCAGTTCGAGGGCGCCGACGTCGAACTCGTCCCCGGTGCTGAACCAGTGCGCGATGCCGCCGCCACGGCGCAGAATCGACATGAGCAGCCCGTTGCCGCTCGCGCCGCTCTGCGTGATCATCGCGACCGAACCCGCGCGCGCCGGCCCGCGGCCGAGCACGCTCGAGAAGTTCAGGTGCGCGCCGGAAACCACGCTCATCGTGCCCACGCAGTTGGGGCCGATCACCCGCAGCCGCCGGTCGGGCGAGGCCAGGAACCGGTTGAGCTCCTGGCGGGGCGCGCTGTCCGGGCGCTCGAAGCCGCTGCCGATCACGACCGCGACCCGCACACCGCGGCTGTCGAGGTCGTGCAACGCGCTCGGCACCTGGTCGGCGGGCAGATTGACGATGGCGGCCTCGGCCGCGTCGACGGGGAGGTCGAGCACGGCCGGCACCGCCGGGTAACCGCCGACGACGGAGTGGCGTGGGTTGACGACGAACACGTCGCCCGTGAACCCGTAGCGGCTGAGGTAGGCCAGCGGCCGGCCCGCGGGCTTGGCCGGGTCGGCCGACGCGCCGACGACGACCACACTGCGGGGCGCGGTGACGAGGTCGACGAGCGCGCTCCCGGTGGCGAGCTCCGCCATCACGCGGCCCCGGTCACGGTGCCGGTCCACGCGCGCCGCAGCACGCCCAGCACCGCACCGGCGTCGGGAACTCGCTTGGGGTTGAAGAACAAACCACGGTCCTGCATGACTTCCCCGGCCACCCGCTCCAGGTCGGACTCGGCGAGGCCGGTGTCCGCCAGCGTTCGCGGCACACCGGCGCGCCGCTGCACGGTCGCGGCCAGCACCGCCGCGCTGCCCGTCTCCCCGAGCCCTTCGCCGAGTGCGCGAGCCAGGATCGCCTGCTTGGCCTCGGTGTGGTCGTGGTTGTACTCGAGGACGTACGGCAGCATCACGGAGTTCGCCACCCCGTGCGGCACGCCGTACGCGGCGCCGAGCACGTGGCAGACGGCGTGGTGCAGGCCGACCCGCGCGTTGCTGATGACCAGGCCGCCGATGGCCGCGGCGGTGAGCGCGTCGTCCAGCAGGTCGACGGGCAGCGGTCCGGTCGCGCCGCCGATCCGGGGCAACGTCTCGGCGAACCGCCGCGCGCCTTCGGCCGCCAGCGCGTCCGTGAACGGCGACGCGGACTTCGAGTACAGGGCCTCGGCGCAGTGGGCGAGCCCGTTCATGCCGGTGGTCAGGAGCAGCTCGGCCGGGATGTCGGTGAACAGCTCGGGGTCGTACACCACCACGCGCGAGGCGACCTTCTGGTCCCAGAACACGCGCTTGATGCCGCGAGCGTCCGTCGCGCCGCCGCCGGGCGTGACTTCCGCGCCCGACAACGTCGTCGGGATGGTGAGGACGGGGATCTTCGGCTGGTTGAGCTGCACGTGCTTCAACACGTCGGGCGGCGTGAACGTGCTGCACTTGGCCTCGAGCGGAAAGCCTTCGGCCAGCAGGATGGAAAGCGCTTTCGCGGTGTCACTTACGCTGCCGCCGCCGACGGCCACCAGCGCGTCGGGCGGGTCGTCGCGCAGCTGCCGCGCCATCGCCTCGGTGTCGGTGATCGGCGCGTGCGGCGCGATCTTGCCGAACTCGTGCCGGACGTCGAAGCCGCGCAACGCTTCGCGCGTCGCCTGCCCGGCGGCCGACGCGAGTGAACGTGGACTGCCCACGAGGCACACCGAACGGGCGGACAGAGCGGTGAGCTCGTCCGGCACCGTCGCGATCGTGCCGGCCCCCACGGTGAGCACCTGCCTTGCCTGGTCGTAACGGAACACGCGGTTCAGCTCCTTTCCCCGGGCCGGTCGGTCCGGAAACGTGCCAGTGCGGCTTCGTCGATCTCGAACCCGAAGCCGGGTTCGGCAGGCACCCGCAGCACGCCGTCCCGGATTTCGGGCGGGGTGACCACGAGGTCGCCGTCCAGGTTGAGCAGGTAGGCCAGCTCGGCCGGGTGCTGCGCGGTCACGGGGCTGGCGGCGGCGAACGCGGCGCTCGTGTACGTGCCGATCGCCGAGTCGCCCTGGCTGCCCACGATCGCCTGCGCGCCGACGGCCGCGCAGAACTCGCGGATCCGCGTTGACGCGCGAATTCCCGTTCGGGCCAGCTTGATGCTGATCATCGTGCAGCGCCGGGCCAGGATCTCGGTGGCGACCTCACGCGGCGTCGTGCAGCTCTCGTCGCCGAGTACGGGCACGGTCGTCTTGGCGACCACATCGGCGCGGCCGAGCACGTCCTCGGCCGGGCACGGCTCTTCGATCCACGCGAGCCGATGGTCCTTTGTGGACTCCAGAAAGGTCATCGCGTCGGCCGCGGAGTAACCGTGGTTGGCGTCGACGTAGATCAACGCATCGGGGTGCTCTTGGCGCAGCTGCGCGACCAGTCGCATGTCACGGTCAAGGTCCAGGCCGACCTTGACCTTGTAGCTGGTGATGCCGTGTTCCGCGCGCAGCGCCGCGGTCTCGGCCACGACCTCGTCGATCGTGCCGGCGCCGAGGATCGCGGTGCAGCGGACCTCCGGTGCGTAGCCGCCGAGCAGGTCGTGGCAGGACACGCCGAGCGTCTTGCCCAGCGCGTCGAACATCGCCAGCTCCACCGCGCCGCGGGCGGTCGGGTTGCCGGCGAGGTGGCGCAGCCGGTGGCCGAGCTCTTCGGTGCCGAGCAGGTCGAGCGACTGCGCGGCCGGCGCGATCATCGTGTCGATCACGTGCGCGATCGACACGGTGGTCTCGCCGTAGATCATCGGCCGGGGGATGGCCTCGGCCAAGCCGACGACACCGTCGGCCGTGCGCACGCGCACGAGCAGGTGCTCGGCGTGGGTCAGCCGGCCCGTCGCGAACTTCACCTCGTGTTTCAGGGGAATCCGGAACGGGATGACGTCGATCGAGGAGATCTTGCTGGTAGTCACCTGTCGCACACCTCCGGGGGAGTTTTCACAGGAACGCGTTCTCGATGACCGAGCGGGTGAGCACCGCGGCGGCCGGGCCCCGCTCGACCTCGCGGCCGAGGTTGAGCACCAGCACGTCGTCGCACAGCTCCCGCACGACCGTGAGGCTCTGCTCGGCGATGACCACGGCCATGTCCGTGGTGCGCGCGAGCCGGGTCAGTGACTCGACGAGCCCGCTGACCGCGATCGGGGACAGGCCGAGGGAGGGTTCGTCGAGCAGCAGCACCCTCGGCTGGGACACCACGGCCCGCGCGACGGCCAGCGACTGCTGCTGGCCACCGGAAAGCCGGCCGGCCGCGCGGCGGCGCAGGTCGCGCAGCACGGGGAAGAGCTCGTACGCGAACTCGGTCCGTTCCGTGCGCTTCGCCCGGCCCCGCACCCGCAGGCAGCCCGCGTGCAGGTGCTCTTCCACGGTCAGCTCGCCGAAGAGCTCACGCGACTCGGGGACGAACGCGAGCCCACGACGGGCGCGGTCCCACGCCGGCACACCGGTCAGGTCTTCGTCGCCGAGCCGGATGGTCCCGGCGTGCGGCGTGACCACGCCGGACAAGGCCTTGAGCAGCGTGCTCTTGCCCGCGCCGTTGGCGCCGACGATGCCGAGGTACCCACCCGGGGCGACCTCGAAGCCGAGGTCGTGCACCACCGGGATCAGCCCGTAACCGGCGTGGATCCCCTGAGCGGAGAACGTCATCGCAGTGCTCCTTCGGCTCCGGGGCCGATATAGGCGGCGAGCACGTCCGGGCGCCGCAGCACCTCTTCCGGGCCGCCGTCGGCGAGGATCTCGCCCTCGGCCAGCACCACCGTGCGGTCGGCGACCCGCCGGACGAAGCCCATGTCGTGCTCGACGAAGATCACCGTCGCGTCCGAGGACCGGACGTAGTCGAGCACGCGGTCGGCCACCATTTCCTTGTCCTCCACAGGCATTCCGGCACTGATCTCGTCGAGCAGCAGGAGCTCCGGCCGGCTCATCAGCGCGCGGCCGAGGTCCACCAGCCGCCGTTCGGGCGCCGAGAGCAAGTCGACGTTCACCGCGGCCTGGTGCTCGATCTTCAGCTGCGCCAGCACTTCGTGGGCCCGGTCGACAAGTCGCTTCTCGTCGGCCAGGAAGCCGCCACCGCGCAACACCGCGCCGAGGAACCGGCTGCGCCCCGCGAACGCCCCCGTGGCCAGCTGGTCGAGCACCGGCAGGCCGGCCACGAGCCGCGAGTCCTGGAAGGTGCGTCCGATGCCCAGCCCGGCCCGCCGCCACGCACCCACGCGCGTCAAGTCGGCGGAGCCCCGCGTGGTCCGCAAGGTGATCGCGCCCCCGGTCACGGGGACCAGGCCACTGATCGCGTTGAACAGCGTGGTCTTGCCCGCGCCGTTGGGTCCGACGAGCCCGGTGACCGAGCCGCGCTCCACGGAGAAGCTCACACCGCCCACCGCGACCAGCCCACCGAAGCGGACGAATACGGAGTCGAGGTCGAGGATCGCGTCAGCCACGGCTGCCGCCCGACGAGCGCAGGTTCACCAGCGAGCGCAGCCCACCGGGCCGCAGCACGAGGATCACGAACAGCAGGCCCGCGTTGAGGTAGCTGCCGAAACTTCCGCTGCTGGGAAGGAACTGCTGCACCACCACCATGATCAGCGCACCCGTGACCGTGCCCCACACGCTGCCGACGCCGCCGATCACGATCATCGTGAGCAACAGCAATGTCAGCTCGAGCGTGAAGTTCGTCGGCGTGATGAACGTGAGGACCGCGCCCAGCAGCACGCCGCCGAGCCCGCCGAGCAGGCTGCTGAACGCGAACGCCAGCATCCGTGTGAGCGGCACGTTCACGCCCATCGTCGCGGCGGCCTTCTCGTCGGTGCGCACGAGGGCGAACGCGCGGCCGATCTTCGAGCGCGTCATGCGCTGTACCACGATCAGCGCGACCGCCGCGAACACCACGGCGACGAGGTAGGCCTGATCGCCGCCGAGGTCGACGAGGATCCCGTTGTCGCCCTGCGTGGGTGGCCACAGCTGGATCGCGAGCAGCGCGGCCTGGGAGAACGCGAGCGTGAGCAGCGCCAGGTACAGGTCGCGGGTGCGGATGATGGCGACTCCGATGATGGTGCCCGCCACTGTCGCGGCCACGGCGCCGATGATCAGTCCGCCGACCGGGCCGAAGCGAGGCTCGGAAACCGCGTACCCGTACGCACCCAACGCCATGAACGCGTTCTGGCAGAAGGCGAACTGCCCCGCCTGTCCGAGTACGACCGTGTACCCGAGCGCGGACACCAGGTACGCCGCGAACAGGCCCACCACGGTCTGGATGTACCCGCCGCCGACGTCGGCCCACACGGCGACGACCACCGCGACGAGCACGACCCCGGCCGTGGTCCACAGCGAACCGACGTAGCGCTTCTCGCCGGCCGGCGACGTCACCGTGCTGGGCGTCGGCACGCGCAGCCGGCCGAGCCACTTCTCCACCGGCAGCGCGGAATCGCGGACGGCGGCCCGCACTCGGCGGGGGACATTGACAGTGGTCATGCGCGTGCTCCGAACAGTCCGGTGGGCCGCGTCAGCAGGATCACGAGCATCACGCCGAGCGACACGAAGGCGCTGTAGCTCGCCCCGATCGACCCCGACACGACCGACTGCACCACCCCGATCAGCACCCCGCCGACGGCGGCGCCCGGCAGGCTGCCGAACCCACCGAGGACCACGGCGGCGAAGCTGTCGAACGTGTACTGCTGCCCGAGGTCCGGGGACAGCAGGTAGGTCGGGAAGATCAGCGCGCCGCTCAGCGCCGCGAGGCCGCCGCCGACGCACCACGCCAGCGTGGAGACCCGCGCCGGGTTCACGCCGACGACCGTGGCGCCGAGGCGGTTGCTCGCGACCAGCCGCATCCGCAGGCCGGCCGACGTGCCGCGCAGCACCAGCGTGAGCCCGGCGACGAGCACGAGGCTCACCACCATGAGCACCACGTCGCTCGCCGACCAGCCGAGCCCCGGCACGATCGGCGAGCGGCCCGCGTACGGCGTCATCGTCTTGGCCTCGGCCCCGAACGACGACAGGAACAACCCGCCGGCGACCTCGGTGACCGCGATCAGCACGATGATCTGGGCGAGCAGGCTCGCGCCGCGCAAGGGGCGCAACGCGATCTGGTCGACGACCACACCCGACGCGACGCCCGCGGCGACGGCGCCGAGCATGACCACCCACGCCGGGAACCCGTGCGAGCCGAGCTCCCACGCGACGTAGCCGCCGAGCACCATCTGGCTGCCGTTGGCGAAGTTGACCACGCCGGTGGCGCGGTAGACGAGCGTGAAACCGAGTGAGACGAGGGCTAGGGCGAATCCGTTGACGATTCCGGTGCCGAAAGTGGCGGTGGTGACCATCGATCAGTCCTCACTGGGGCCAGGTCAGTTCGCGGTGAGCTGGTTCTGGGTCGTGTCGCTGCCGAAGAACGAGACCTTGCCGCCGGAGATGCCGTAGAAGTTGGTGCAGGAGTTGCCCTTGTGCGAGGTCGTGGAGAACGCGATGGGGCACGGCAGCTCGGGCGTCGAGAACGGCTTCATCGTCTCCAGGCCGGTGACCAGCCCTTCGGGGGTGGTGTCCTTGGCGTTGCGCAGCCCGGCGATGAACGCCTTGGCCGCCGCGTAGGCCTGCACCGTCCACACGATCGGCTCGGTGGTCGGGTGCTCGGCCTTCCACGCCTTCATGAAGTCGGCCGTGCACGGGTCCCCGACGGGACACGCCAGCGGGGTCAGCGCGTAGTAACGCACCTTCGGGTCCGACTTCGCGAGCTGGTCGAGCGAGGTGTTGGACCCGGCGAACGTGACCAGCGGCAGGTAGGTGGCCTGGTGGATCTCGGCGTTGATCACCGCGGCCATCGGCGGCGCGGTGATGCCGAGCAGCACGGCGTCGACGCCGGCGTCCTTCAGACCCTGCACCTGGCTGGTGGCGTCGGTGGCGTTGGCGGCGATCTTCTGCGTGGAGTCGACGGTGAGGCCGTACTTGGCGAGCGCGTCCTTGGCGCCGGACAGCGCGGCGTCGCCGTACGCATCGGACTCCACCATCATGCCGATCTTCTTGGCGCCCATGGAGTTCACGAGCTTCGCGATGCCGGTGGCGACGTCGTTGGAGGAGAACGCCGGGGCGAACGTGTACTTGTTGAGCGGCGAGGTGAGCTGCGGGTTGATGCTGCCCGGTGTGTAGAACGGGGTTTTCGTGCTGCTCGCGACCTGCATGGTCGAGAGCGCGGTGGGCGTGAAGGCGGGCCCGTAGAGCACCGAGACCTTGTCCTGCGTGATGTACTTGCGCGCCACCGTGACGGCGGTCGCCGGGTCGCTGGCGTCGTCGGCGTAGAGCAGTTCGACGGAGTGGCCGTTGACGCCGTTCTTGGTCAGGTCGGTGAAGGCGAGCTTGGCGGAGTCCTGGTAGACCGCGTCGAACGCGGCGTCGGCCCCGGTGAGGCCGAACTGCACGCCGATCTTGATGCCGTCGCTGCTCGACCCGCTCGAGCCGCAGGCCGTGAGCATCGCGGCGGCGGTGGCGACGGCGGCCACCAGCGCGAGTTTTCGGTGCCGCCTGGGAAAAGTCATCATCATTCCTCCGCGTCATTGGTTCGGATGATTCGAGACGACGACGCCGGCGGCGGCGGGGACCAGATCCGCAGGAGGCGCACTGTGAGTGCAGATTTTTACTGTCAACTCAGCCCAGTGTCAAGGCTCTCACCGTTGATCTTTGCGCCGGTCAGTGGCATACCTCCTGCTCATGTGGGATGCAACGGTCGTTGCGGAATCGACATCGGGGCCGATTTCGATCTTGGTTTGGAGTGGTTGTTGTTTTACTGGTTGAACTGAGGGTAAAACTTGTAGAGTGGCGTTTCACCGTCCGATCGAGTTCCGCCAACCCGACCCCCGCAGGCGCAGGAGCGACACATGGCCTCACCCCCCGAGCAGTCCGACGAGCCGCGCAGCACTTCGGAGGGCGTGCACATCGGCTCGAAGCTGCGCGAATGGCGCCACGAGAGCCGGACGACGCTCACGGAGGTGTCCGAGGCGGTCGGGCTTTCCGTCGGCTACATCAGCCAGGTCGAGCGCGGGCGCGCGAACCCGTCGCTGGAAGCGCTGAAGCGGCTGGCCGACGTGCTCGGCCACACCGTCGGCGAGCTGTTCAGCAACGAGGCGCCGCCCGCGAACCCGTTGCGATATTCGGTTTCCAAGAGCGGGCAGCGCAAACGCATCCAGTACCCGGGCTCCGGGATCATGAACGAGCTGCTCAGCCCCGATCTGCAGCACCAGATGGAAGTGGTGTGGGTCGAGGCGCCCGTGGGCGCGACCAGCGGCGGGCACCCGCATTCGCACGTCGGCGAGGAGTGCGGCATCGTCCTGTCCGGCGTGATGATCTTCTGGATCGGCGACGACGAGGTGAAACTCGAAGCGGGCGACGCGATCTACCTCGACTCGACGGTGCCACACCGTTGGCACGTCGGGGAAGGCGAACCGCTCAAGGCGGTCTGGCTGATCACGCCGCCCACGTTCTAGTGTGGGGCGGCTCGTTACGTGTGAAACGTTCATTCACTTCGGATTCGGTGATGGAAACAATGGATCAGCATCTGATCGTGGATGATGGTGGGGCTTGCTGGCGATCGTTCGAAAGGCTCGCGCGTGTCCACTGCTCAGCCGACTGGCTCGTCCGGCGCTGTTCTTGACGTCCGTGAACACGAGCATGCCGACGTGCTGGCCCGCGTCGAGCGTGCGTTGGACGTGCGGCTGCACCGGGCGTCGGTGGTCTACGGGGAGTCGGGAGCGACGGAGGGGTTCCAGACGGACAGGGATACCTGGCTCCGGGTTGAGCGACGGGGGCTTTGGCGGATCAGCAGCGCGTCCTGGGTCGGGTTGGAAGCGGCCGCGACGATCCGAGGGGTGAAGAAGCCCGAGTGGTTCCAAGGTGCGACGTGGGCCGATCCAGGACGTGAGGTGGTATGGCGCGCGGACGAGGTCGAGTTCATCGCAGCCCCGGTCGTGGGTGATTTGGCCGCCGCGGCCGGCCTTCCGGATGCGTGGTGGACGACGGTACGGGAGTCGTTCGCCGCGCTCGCGGTCCACCAGACGGATCGGGTCGGGATGGCTCAGGCACACTTCACCAAGCGGGTCGCCGAGGTGTTTCCTGGTGTGGACACCGTGGTGGACGAGTGGAAGACCGCTCACGCCGATGTGCACTGGCGCAACTTGTCGACTGAGGGACACCTGATCGACTGGGAAGACTGGGGTCAGGCGCCACGTGGGCTCGACGCGGCCACGTTGTGGCAGTCGTCGTTGCCGGACTCTGCGCTGGCGGCCCGGGTGCAGCGCGAGTTCGCGGAGGACTTGGGGACGCGGTCGGGTCGGTTGGCTCAGCTGTTCGTGTGTGCGAACGCGATCCGGATTGCCCGCCGTCGCGGGCAGCCGACGCCGTTGTCGGGGCCCGCGACGGTGGAAGCGGAGCGGTTGCTCAGAGAGTTGGAGGCGTAGCTCAGGCGCCGCCGCTGAGGGCTGCGAAGCCCGACGCGAGTTCCTCGGTTAACTCCGCACACAGCCCCGCGTCCAGGAGCGGACCGGCGACCGCGTGAGCGTCAATCCCGGTCGACCGGGACACCTCGTCAAGGTTGACAGGTACTCCGGACAGCAGCAGGTGGAGGGCAGGCTCGGCGGCAGTTGCGAAGGTCAGTCGCTTTCCCGCTCCGAGCACGTCAAGGGTGTCGGTGCCGTACTCGAAGTGCGGCGGGAAGTCCGTCATGCACACCACGTCGGTGACGGAACCGAACACGCCCAACGTGGTGACGTGGCGACGGGACGGCCGTTCACGTTCTCGAGCAGCCAGGTATTCGGCCTGCGGGTGGCGGGCCGTCACGGCGGGCACGGCCCAGAACAGCCGCCTTACTTCCGCCTCCTGGCTTTCCGGAGTGCCCCAACGGTCGAGGTCAAGGCGGAAGATCTCTCGCTCGCGGGAGCGGTCTGCGACCCAGCTGAGCCAGTCGACGCCGGTTCGTTTTACGAAGCCGAACGTGGCGTGCAGGCTGTAACCGTCGCCTCGCTGCGCTCGGGTGGCTTTGTGCCAGTAGCCGCGGGGAATGTGCATGACGTCGCCCGTCTTCATGGTGCCGGACCACAGGACGTCGGCGGGTGGTTCCGTCGCCCGTTCGGTATCGCGGTACATCGGGGCTATGCGTGACGTCTCCCGCACCTCCCATGACTTTTCGCCGCCGAGCTGGACCACGATGACGTCGTGGTCGTCCCAGTGCATGTTGAACCCGGCGGCGTCGTGGGTCGTCAGGTACACGTTGACCTGGACGAGTTCTCGCGACCACCACTGCATCGCCTGGCATGTGACTTCCATCGTGGGGTCGAACGTGTCGAGAGTGTCCAGCACGATCGTGCAGCCGGACTTCATGAGCTGTCCGAGTCGGTCCATGCGCGCCATGGTTCTGCTCGGCCCGCGCCGGGTGGCGACGTCGGCGAGGTAGCGGTCCGGGTGAATCTCTTCGCCGTTCTGAAAGCACCGGAACTGCGGCGATGACAGCGGCCGGCGCATGATCGTGTCCAGCAGCCGGCCAGGCGTGAGCAGTCGTGAGCACAGCGCCGGTTCGGCCATGCTGCCGTAGGCGAAGTCTTGCCCGAGGGGGTGCGGCCCGCTCCAGCCAAGCGCCTTCTCGATCGCCGTGACGAGGTGGTGATCCATGATCTTCCTTCCGGGATGGGGCGGCAGATCGGCGCCGAGGCGTCCGATCTGCCGCCCCGGGAACAACTTCGTCAGATCACTCCGGGATGTTCAGGCCGTCGCCACCAGCGTCACCGTGACCGTCGCCCCCTCCCGACGTGGACGGATCTCCGTGGGACAGATCGAGGCGGTCACGCGGTGCGCCCAGATCCCGGGCACCGATGAAGAGGCCGGCTTCTTCCATTGTTTCGTTCCCTTCTTTTTGGGGCTACCAAGTTTCGCGCACTCGAATAGATCCGGACAGGCCCGTTCGAGCGGTGATCGCAATTACCGTGCGCATATACGTTGCAGATTTTTCTGGCAGGGTAAAGGAAACGTACCTCATGTGGACCACCGTCAAGTGGTAAACCATCCGCTGTTCTTGTTCGCTCTCCTGGCCCTAGGTGGCGGCACAGGCCGAGGAATCCTTTTTGGAAGTTCGGGGAGGCGTTCGGGCGGAGCCACGACCACGGGTGCGCGGGGCGGATCTTCGACCGCCAGGGCTTCGTAGTCAGGGTCGATCGTGGGCCAGATGGGCTCTGTGGGAACGCTGTCGGCGAGCCAATGAGGCGGTGGCTGGTCCTGACTCTTCACTGGGCAGCCATCTTCCGACGTTGATGTAGATGACCACGTGAACCAGTCGATATACCGAGCCGCCAGGGCGCGGTGGTTTGTTGGAAGCAGAATCCATCGGCCCGTTGCCTCAATGGGGACTCGATCAGACCGGCGCCGACTCCGGCGTCGACCATCCCTGTAGCGCTCCCAGAACCGTTGCACTTCAAGGAGGACGCGCTGCACCTGCCATTCATTGCCGGGTTGGTAATCAAGCTGCTTCGGCTCTCGAAACCAGGTCGTCGTTCCGCCCCGAAGCCGCGTAGGCGGGAGCGGCACGTAGCTGCCATGGGGAAGGAGATCAATCGACACCAAGTTGCTCAAGCCCGGCAACAGCGTCGCACCCTTCGTGACGAATACCCGTGTTCCGAAGGGGTCGCGCACGATCCGGCTGTCCGTTATGGACTTGCCGCCGTGCTGAAGCGCAAATGACAGGTATTCGGAGGGCACTTGGAGCTCGTCGAAGTCCTCGCCAACGCGGGCCAGGATGCTGTACGGCGCCACCGTCCACCATGACCGCACTTGCCGAGGGTTTCGATACGAGTGCCGAAACACCGACACCGGGCCGAGACCCGGCACCTTCTGGTCGTTGTGGCCCACGGTGAAGGTGTGTCCATCCCAGACAGGGTCGAAGATGGCGGTGGTGGGCTTCAGCGATCGGTTGAGCCATTTCTGATCAGAGTCCTTGATCGTCGAGCAGGCGAGTGACTGGAACGCGATGGGGTCGAGCGGCATGTCGGGGGCTGTCTCCTCGACCCCATCGCGAGACTGAGGGCACAACACGGAGGCAGCCGAGGATCCTGAGCCAGATTCCAGCGCGGCGCGGACCAGCCCGGAATCCCGTTCGCTGCTCGAACGACCGGAGGTAAAGCCGGGCGGACCAGACCTGCCGGCATGCGGCGCACAGCGGTTTCGGCTCATCGGTCATCGCCGCTGCGGGGAAGTCCGCCGAACACAAGCCCCGGTAGAAGCCTGTCCGCGAACGCAGGCCCAGCGCCATAGCGTCGGAATCGACAAGGTGGTCCTCGGATCCGTCGCCGTCGGTCATCCGGGCCGGTCGGTCGAGAGGGGAGTTGGTCATCGGACTCCTCCGTCGGGACAACCGGGGCGTTTCCGCGCCGGTCACTCAGCGTTTTGCCCCCTACACACTTCCGCCGGTGCCGCTGAATTCGGAACGACGCGGATCATGACTTCCCCTGCCTTCTTCTGCCTTCTGCCCTCCGTTGGTCGCCCGACGGCATGGTTCCGCCCTACTGTGGGAGGAGCTCGACAGGGGGGGACTAAATGGTCGACGAAGAGTTACCGCGGACCCGACTCGCCCAGGTGATGAAGCAGCAACACATGACGCTGCGTGACCTGCGCGACCGGTACGAAGCGATAACCCGCACCGAACTGTCCGAGCGCCAGGCTTACCGCTGGTGCAACGGAGATTTGAAAGGCCAGCCCTACGCCCACGCGCAGGCCGCCCTGGAACAGATGTTCGGAGAATCGACCGCTCAACTGCTCGGCCCGCCACACGGCAGCGGTCTGGTCGTGCAGGCTCGTCCCCTCGCACTGGGCGCCGGAGCGCTCGATCGCGAACGGTCCGACTGGCAACGTCAGGTGATCGCGGAGAGCGCCCTCCGCGCGCGCGATTTCCTGAGCAGGATGGAGGTAACCAACGTGGGTTCAGATACCCTCGACCAACTCACCGACGACGTTCGTCGATTGACGGTCGCATACCAGCAGCAGCCGCTGGAAACCCTGCTCGCCGACATGAGCGACACCCAGCGGAAGGTCTTCGAACTGCTGGAGGGGCGACAACGCCCGGCCCAAGCCCGAGACCTCTACCTACTGGCCGGTGTTGCCTCTGGCTTGATGGCGCGCGCTGCCCACGACACCGGAGCTTCCGACTCGGCCCTGACACACGCGCGGGCGGCGTTCGCGTCGGCTGATAATGCTGGTCACGACGGGCTGAAAGCCTGGGCCAAAGGCTTGCAGTCGCTGATTGCCTACTGGGCCGGTCGGTACAACGACTCGGTGAAGTACGCGCAGCAGGGTGCCGAATTCGCCTACCGCAGTCAGAACACGTCCGCTGTGTGGCTCGCGTCCGGCGAGGCTCGGTCGCTCGCCGCGCTGGGCCGGTACGAGGACGCCCAGCGCGCTGTCGAGCGGGCGACCGACGCCCGCGACCGCGTCCGCCGCGACGATCTCGACGAGCTAGGCGGCTTCTGCACCTTCAGCCGCCCGCGCCAGCTCTACTACGCCGCCGAAGCGCTGTCGTGGAGCGGCAGGGGTGCCGTCGACCAAACGGAGCGGTTCGCCGTCGAGGCGATCGATGCCTACGAGGCCGCGGACCCTGGCGAGCGGGCGTTCGGAGACGAGGCAGGCACTCGATGTGCGCTCGCCATCGCACGCATCAGCCGCAACGAGTTCGAAGGCGTTGCCGACGCGATGCACGCCGTGTTGCAATTGCCGACTGCTCAGCGGACTCACGGCGTGGTGGTAGCGGTACAGCATGTGCAACGCCACCTTGCGCAGGTGTCAACCGAGAGCCGCATCATGAACGAGCTGGGAGACTCCATGCAGACCTTTACCTCCCAACGATTGGCCTTGACTCAGTGAGTGCGCATGAACTCGACGACGCCGACACCGCCGTCATTCCTCTCGCAGGGCAGCTGACCCGGCTTCGGGAGTTCCGTTCATCCGACGGGGTCGACGCGTTCGCCATCGTCGGCGACGACCGCGTGACTCAGTTCCTGTCGTTCGACAGCAGGAGCCGGGAGGCCGCGCAATCGATGATCGACGGCGCCGTCGAGCGCGCCAGAGTCATGCCGAGGAACGAGTACTACCTCGGGATGACCCAGCTCGAAGACGATCGCCTTATCGGCTTCTGTCGTCTCGGACTGACCGGCGTGCGGGCGGCGCAACTCGGCTACGCGGTCATCGCTGAGCACTGGGGTAAGGGCTACGCCACCGACGCCGTGCGCAGCGCCCTCGACTTCGCGTTCGGTCCGCTGGACCTCCACCGGATTACAGCTGCCATCGGGCCCGACAACGCCGCTTCGCAGGGCGTCGTGGAACGGCTTGGGTTCACACGTGAAGGCGTACTTCGCGATCACGTGTTCACGAACGGCGCGTGGCGCGACTCAGTCCTCTACTCGATCCTCGCCGGAGAATGGCCCGAGCCGAAATCCGATTGAGCCCTAGGTGAACAGCGGTGAGCGGCAAGGAACGACCGAGCACCGCGGAGAGCGCCGACACATGCACCCACCTCGTGCCTGGGCGTGTGAAGCGGCTGTGCATTGTCCGCGACAACGCGCGGCAACAGGAGGTGGATACCGCCCTCGGGACGGAACTCTTGCCGGCGGACTGGGTAGAGGATTCGTGGCTGAGTTTGAAAGCCGCGAAGAAGCTGTGGGGCAGCTTCTTCGCGGCCGGTGTATCAGCGTCGGGTGCGGTTCGCAGGTTTGCTCACTCGCGCTTGGTAGCTGAGGCCAACGTTTCAGTCCGTGCCCGACTCCATGGCGGCACTGTCCAGGAGTTCGACGTCGTCGGTCTTGCCGCGGGAGGCGATCGCCTGGGCACCGCCCTCCGGCATCGCGCCGATCAGGCCCGTCGAAGCGGCCTGCGCGGCGCCGATGAGGGCCGGGTGGGAGCCGCTGCCGACCATCCCCAGCCCCGCGTACTGCTCGAGCTTCGCGCGGGAGTCGGCGATGTCGAGGTTGCGCATGGTCAGCTGGCCGATGCGGTCGACCGGGCCGAACGCGCTGTCCTCGGTGCGTTCCATCGACAGCTTGTCCGGGTGGTAGCTGAAGGCCGGCCCGGACGTGTCGAGGATCGAGTAGTCCTCGCCGCGCCGCAGGCGGAGCGTGACCTCGCCGGTGATGGCCGTGCCGACCCAGCGCTGCAGCGACTCGCGCAGCATCATGGCCTGCGGGTCGAGCCAGCGGCCCTCGTACATGAGGCGGCCGAGGCGGCGGCCTTCGTTGTGGTAGCTGGCGACGGTGTCCTCGTTGTGGACCGCGTTGACGAGCCGCTCGTACGCCGCGTGCAGCAGCGCCATGCCCGGCGCCTCGTAGATGCCGCGGCTCTTGGCCTCGATGATGCGGTTCTCGATCTGGTCGGACATGCCGAGCCCGTGGCGGCCGCCGATCGCGTTGGCTTCCAGCACGAGGTCGACGGACGTCGCGAACTGCTTGCCGTTGATCGACACCGGCCGGCCCAGCTCGAAGCCGATGGTGACGTCCTCCGGCTCGATCTCGACGCTCGCGTCCCAGAACCGCACGCCCATGATCGGCTCGACGATCTCGATGCCGGTGTCGAGGTGCTCCAGCGACTTGGCCTCGTGGGTGGCGCCCCAGATGTTGGCGTCGGTGGAGTAGGCCTTCTCGGTGCTGTCGCGGTAGGGCAGCCCGTGGGCCACCAGCCACTCCGACATCTCCTTGCGGCCGCCGAGCTCCGTCACGAAGTCCGCGTCGAGCCACGGCTTGTAGATGCGCAGGGCGGGGTTGGCCAGCAGGCCGTAGCGGTAGAACCGCTCGATGTCGTTGCCCTTGTAGGTGGAGCCGTCGCCCCAGATCTGGACGTCGTCTTCGAGCATCGCGCGCACCAGCAGCGTGCCGGTGACCGCGCGGCCGAGCGGCGTGGTGTTGAAGTAGCTGCGGCCGCCGGAGCGGATGTGGAACGCGCCGCACGTCAGCGCCGCGAGCCCCTCCTCGACCAGCGCCTCCTTGCAGTCGACCAGCCGCCCGAGCTCCGCGCCGTACGACGTCGCACGCCCCGGCACCGACTCGATGTCGGGCTCGTCAGCCTGCCCGATGTCGGCGGTGTAGGTGCACGGCACGGCGCCTTTGTCACGCATCCACGCCACCGCAACGGACGTGTCGAGGCCACCGGAGAACGCGATGCCGACCCGCTCGCCGACGGGAAGGGAAGTGAGCACCTTGGACATGGGTATGATTATGCATCAGGATGTATGACTGTGCATAGTCGGGGCGGGAAGTCGTGACGCAGATCGCTCCGGAGAGCCTCGCGGACCTGGGCCGACACCGAAGACGGGTGCCACCCCCACGAAGAGGATGACACCCGTCCTTCAGCACAAACCCTCAGGCCTCACCCACGCGGATCGAACGGAATCCCCGCCGGCAGCGAAGCTGCCAAGAGGTCGTTGTACCGCGCGTCGTTGATCTTGATCGTCGCCGAGCCGAAGTCGGCGGACATCAGCTTGTCGCGCAGGGCCGTGGACGGGTAGCCGTCGTAGCCGACGAGCGGGGGGTAGCGCCAGTTGTGGTAGTGGTTCTCCGGCGGTTCGTCGTTGTCGTTGGCCAGGCGGAAGAAGTGCGTGCCCAGGCCGTCCTTGTGGTAGACGACCTTCGGGTGTGAGCCGTCGAAGCGGACCTGCGAGCGCGGGTACGTGACCTGGCTGCTGTGCTGCGTGGTGGTCACGAACTCGACCTGGTTGCTCGCCTGGTTGATCCAGGAGATCACGTGCTCCCAGTCGTGGCGGTGGCCGCCGAGGCCGCTGCCGGCGACGGCCTGGTCCTTCTCGAAGTAGCTGGCGTAGACCACTGCGCACCAGCCGTTGTTGCACTTCGAGCGGGAGTAGGTCTGGGAGTTGTCGAGGTCGGACTGGTCGCGGCAGCTGCCGTTGACCGCGCCGGTGGTGTTGAGGCCCGGGGCGAGCGTGCCGTCCGGGCCGATGGCCGGCGTGGCGTAGCAGCCGTCGCCGTCGTAGTCGTACGCGGGCGAGAACGACTGGTCGTAGCCGCCGGCGTTCTGGGGGAGGTTGTGCGGGGGATCGGCGTACGCAGCGGCCGCCGGGATCACCAGCGCCAGCACGGTGGCGCCGAGGACCGCACCGAGCCGTTTGAAGGTTCGCATAAAGGTCGACCTTCCGAATGGGGACAGGGCGTTGATCATGCTGGCGCACCCGGCCCCCGGGGAGAAGGAGTTGGACCCGAAAAGCCCGCGACGAAGGTGGGTCGCGGGCCTTTCGGGCCGGTGAACTCTCACTCCGCGCGCAGAGATTCCACCTTTGTGATCTGGCGCAGCAGCGGAATCGTGCACGCCGTCACGACAAGAACCGCCGCCACGGCCGCGCCCGCCATGCTCGCGATCAAGTCGCCGTCGAGCTTCAACGGGATGTCCGCCGCGCGCAGGATCGGCAATGTCAGCCCGGTCCCCGTGAGAACCGCCAGCACCACCCCGATCACCACGGGCAGCGCCGTCTGCGCGAACGAACTGCGGGCCAGCACGCCCAGCGGAACACCCGAAGCGGCCAACGCGGCCAACGCCCGGCGCCGCTCGGTGATCTGCTCGACGGCCAGCATCAGCAGGCTCAACGCCGCCACCGCGAGCACGAACAGCGACGCCGTGAGCAGCACCGCCCGGATCGTGCCCAGCACACCGGTCGGCGCGCTCGCGCGCTCGTCCGTGTCCACGTCGACGTGCCAGGTCAGGCTCGCGACGGCGGCCGCCACGCGGTCGCCCAGCTCCGCGGTGGTCCCCGGACCCTTGACGAACACCGTGGTCAGCTCCACCGGCACCGGAAGGCCCGCGATGGCGCCGTCGGTCACCAGCAGCGTGCCGTCGAGGTTGCGCGCGGCCGAGCTCGCCGGCACCCGCACCACGCCCGAAGGGACAGCCCACTGAGGACCGCCGGTATCCGAACTGGACTCCGTGAAGCGCACCGAACCCGTCGGCACGGGGGCGTCGCCCACGGAGAACACCGAACCGTCCACACAGGACGGAAGCTCCGCCCGCAACGCCAGTGCGGCACAGGACCCGATCTCCACACTGGTCCACTGGTCACCTGCGACCGCGGATGAGCGCCGGATCGTGCCCACCTGCGTCAGCCCGGCGACGCCCGAAACGCGTTGCTGCGCCTCGGCGGCCGTCGCCTTGTCCGCGAGCACGCTCACGTGCGCCGCGCCCGCCCACGACAGATCCGTCTTGGCCTCGGCAGCGTCCTGCGCGAGCAGGGAGTTGAGCACCACCTGCAGCAGGATGCTGCCGGCCACCACCACGACCAGCCCTGAAACGACCCGGCTCGGCGTGCCGCTGTCGAGCTGCAGCCGCCGCACCGCGAGCTGCCACGCGGGCGGCCCGCCGTGCAGCCGGCTCGCGATCCCCTCGACGATCCACGGCAGTAGCACGGTCACGCCCACCAGCAGGAACGCGGAACCCCCGGTGAGCGCGATCAGCACGCTGTCGCTGCTTTGTCCTGGCTCGGTCGCGTACGCCGTGCCGACGAGCAGCACGCCGACGCCGGTGATCACCCAGCGCCACCACATCCGCCGGCGCACGGGCTTGCCCTGGCGCACCACGCCGAGCGGCTCCACGATCGTGCGCCGCAGCCCGAACAGCGCCGCCCCGACGGCCAGCGCGGGCACGAGCACCACCACCAGCACCGCGAGCGGCCACGGCGGCACGAAGTCCTCGCCGAACACGCGGTAGCCGAACAGGTCCAGCGAACCGAGCGTCGGACGCACCGCGAGGAACAGCCCCACGCCGAGCACCAGGCCGATCATCGCGCCCAGCAACGACTCCCCGGCCGCGACCCAGCGGATCTGCCGCGCGTCCACGCCGAGCAGCCGCAGCGCCGCCAGCCGCTGGTCGCGCTGCGCCGCACCCATCCGCGACGCCGTGGTCACGAAGATCAGCAGCGGCAGCAGCAGCGCGATCACCACCGGCAACAACGCGACGAGCATCGTCGTCGCCACCGCGATCCGCGGTGGCTCCCCGCCGCCGAAGCCATAGACGGTCTCCACGTCCGGGCTCGACTTCGCGTCGGCGACCGTGGTGCCGTACCACGCGGTGATCTCGCCGGCGTCGACGAGCCCGGGCTTGGTGATCGTGCCCGACGGCGCCGTGGGAAGACGGGCACGCAGCCCGGCGCCGTCCGGCCCGGCGAGCAGGCGCGCGAGCTCGGGCGACACGATGAGCTCACCCGGTTTCGGCACCGCGCTCAGCCCGGGTGGTACCGGCGCGTGCGGCCCCTCGGCAGCGACCGAGTGGATGTCCACGAACTGGTTGCCCCGGATCGCCGACCACTTGACGACGTACAGCGGGTCGACGCCGGGCTTCGGCTGCGTGATCTCGGCGGTCGCTGCCGCGCGGTCCTCCCGCGCGCCGACGACCGAGCTCACCGACGCCGCCGGCAGCAGCACCGCGACGACGAGCCCGATGCCCACCGCCGTCATCGTGAGGCGCAGCAGCGCCTGGCCCGACATCCGGCCGCCCCCGACGGCCAGCCGGAGGCCGAGAAGGAGGTTCGCGATCACTGCGCGAACTCCCGATCCGCCACGCGCCCGTCGCGCACCACGATCTCGTGGTCCGAGTACGCGGCGACGCGCGCTTCGTGCGTCACGAGCACGACGGCCGCGTTGGTCTGCCGCGCGGCCTCGGTGAACATGCGCATGACCTTCTCGCCGTTGAGCGAGTCGAGCGCGCCCGTCGGCTCGTCGGCGAAAACCACCTTCGGCTGGGTCACCAGCGCGCGGGCCACGGCGATGCGCTGCCCCTGCCCGCCCGAGACGTCGCCCGGGCGCTTGTCCGCGACGTCGGACACCTGCAGCCGCTCGAGCCACTCGCGCGCGACGCCCTCTGCCTTGCGCCGCCCGACCTTCGCCAGGCGCAGCGGCAGCGCGACGTTCTCCAGGCACGTCAGCTCCGGCACGAGCTGCCCGAACTGGAACACGAAGCCGAACTCCGTGCGCCGCAACGCACTGCGCTCGCGGTCGCTCATGGCGACGAGGTCGCGGCCGCCGTAGGTGATGGTGCCGGCGTCGGGGCGGACGATGCCGGCGAGGCAGTGCAGCAGCGTCGACTTGCCGGAGCCCGACGGGCCCATGATCGCGAGCACCTCCCCGGCCGCGACGGACACGCCGGCGCCGCGCAGCGCCTGTGTCGGGCCGAACGCCTTCTCCAGACCATCGGCGACGAGCAGTGGTTCCGTCATGACCGCACCTCGCTCGCCAGTTCGTCGAGGCGCGCGGCCGTGAGCTCGAGCCAGCGCAGGTCGGCTTCGAGGTGGAACAGCGCGTGGTCGCAGATCAGCTGCGTCGCGAGGTCGCCCTCACGCTTGCGGCGGGTGAGTTCGCGCATCATTTCGAGGTGCTTGCTGCGTTGCGCGTCCAGCACGGTCGTGGCGCTGCGGCCGGACAGCAGCGCCAGCACGACCTTGGTGTAGAGCGTGTTCTGCAGGTACGGCTCGGGGTTCTCCGGCGTCGCGAGCCAGTGTTCGACGTCGGTGATGCCGGCGTCGGTGATCGTGTAGCGCTTGCGCTCCGGCCCGTCGCCGGCCTCGACCCCGGCGACCTCCACGAGGCCGTTTTTGAGCAGGCGCGAGAGTGTGGCGTAGACCTGCCCGTAGGCGAGCGGCCGGTCTTGGCCGAACTGTTCGTCGTACGCGCGTTTCAGGTCGTATCCGTGCCTCGGTCCTGGCTCGAGCAAGGCGAGCAGGGTGGTCCCCACTGACATGTCTGGTCCCCTTCGGAAGATCGCTATACATCGAGACTATACATCGCATGTATACGCAGGTGATCGGGGTGTGTCCGATTTGCTCAGTGGCGGTGCGTGAACGGCTTGGTGACGCCCAGGTGGACGGCCCTCGTGGTGCCGGGGACCACCGTGAGTGGCCGTGTGAGCTGTGTGTAGGCTTCCGCATCGCTTGACTGGGTGGATTCTCACCTGATTGGTGGCCGTCGTGATCGGGGTGTGTTTTCTCACGCGGCTCCGACTTTCTGGTTCGGGCTTGGATGGGAGAACAGATGCAGGTCAGGTCAGGTCTGGTGCGAGGCGGGATCGCGGCTGCCGCCGCGGCCGTCGCGCTGATGGCGGCCGCTCAGGGCGCCACCGCGGACACCGGCGCGAAGGCTGAAGACGGCGCGGCCAGTGGGCGTCTCGTCCCGGGCGCGTTCACCAACGGCTTCGGTGTCAACCTGAACGAGAACGGCAAGGACCACTACTACGACACGGTCCTGTTCGGTCTCAAGCTCTCCGACGGCAGCATGCTGAAGCTGTACTGCGTCGAGATCGAGACGAACATCGACGAGCAGCAGGACATGCTCGAGACGCCGTGGGACAAGTACCCGAACCCGGACTCGCCGTTCAACAAGAACAACGCGAAGATCAACTGGGTCCTGCACCACGGCTTCCCGACCGAGGACCTCAAGGGCATCGAGGCCGAGCTGAAGGGCGTCACGCTGCACGACGGCCTGTCGCAGGCCGAGGCCATCGCCGCCACGCAGGCCGCCGTCTGGCACTTCAGCGACGGCAAGGAGATCGACCGCGACAAGCCGGTGCAGTACGGCAACGCGGACAACGGCGCCGACGTGCTCGCGCTGTACGACTACCTGACCGGCAGCGACAACGTCGGCATCGGCCAGCAGCCCAAGCCGACGCTGAGCATCACCCCGGCCTCGGCCAAGGGCGAAGCCGGCACCAAGATCGGCCCGTTCACCATCGCCACCACCGGTGACATCACCGACCTCACCTCGCAGCTGCCCGACGGCGTCAAGCTCACCGACGCCGACGGCAAGGCCGTGACGGAGGGCGAGGTCAAGGACGGCACCAAGCTGTACCTCGACGTTCCCAAGGACGCCAAGGCCGGCACCGCCGAGCTGGCGCTCAAGGCCGTCGGCCACCTCGACACCGGCCGCCTCTTCGTGGGCGAGAACTACGCCAAGCACCCGGCGCAGTCGCTGATCGTCGCGGAGTCGCAGAAGACCACGGTCGACACCTCGGCCACCGCCACCTGGACCGAAGCCGGCGTCACCCCGCCGACCACCCCGGCGGCGCCCGCCACCACCCCGGCCGCCCCGGCCGGCGGCTCGGCACCCCTGGCGAACACCGGCGTGGACGCCTCGCTGCCCATCGGCATCGGCGCGGCCCTCGTCCTGGCCGGCGGCGCGATGCTGGTGCTGGTGCGCCGTCGTCGGAGCAACGCCTGAGTGTTTTAGCTGAACGAAGAAGCGGGGCCGGTCCATTGTGGACCGGCCCCGCTTTCGTCTTGCCGGGTTCGCCGGTGCCTAGCCGACGATCACCTCGGTGATCACACTCTCGCTCGCCACCAGGCGCACGCGGTTGTGCAGCATCGCCGCGTCGCGGGCGTGGGCGCCCGGCTGCTGGATGAGGAAACCGTGGCGGATCAGCTTGATCACGGCCTTGCGGATCGGCATCCCGACGACGTCGGACGGGCGGAAGTTCGGATCTCGCGGTGGTCCGCCGTCGCGGATGCCCTTGTGGCCCATGGGGCCACGGTACTCAGAGCCGGTCCGCGTCGACGATGGCTTTCGTGAAGTCCGAAGGGGCCTCCTGGGGGACGTTGTGGCCGATGCCGGGCAGGAAGCGGTGGTCGTAGGGGCCCGTGAACTGCTTGCGGTAGCCCGAGCCGTCGGCGGCGGTGCCGTCGAAGTCGCTGGCGACGGTGATGGTGGGCAGGGCGATCTTGGGGCTCTGCTGGAGCTGGGCTTCGAGGCGGTCGTACTGCGGTTCGCCGTGGGCGAGGCCCAGGCGCCAGCGGTAGTTGTGCACCACGATGGCCACGTGGTCCGGGTTGGTGAACGACTGCGCGGTGCGCTCATACGTCGCGTCGTCGAAGTGCCACTTCGGGGAGACGGTCTGCCAGATGAGCTTGTTGAACTCGTCGGTGTTGCGCGTGTAGCCGAGCACGCCACGTTCGGTCGAGAAGTAGTACTGGTACCACCAGCCGAGCTCGGCTGCGGGGGGCAGCGGGTCGCGCTGCGTCTTCAGGTTGGTGATGAGGTACCCGCTCACGAGCACCAGCGCCTTGCACCGCTGCGGCCACAGCGCGGCCACCGCGCCGGCCGTGCGCGAGCCCCAGTCGAAGCCGCCGATCACGGCCTTCGGGATCTTCAGCGCGTCCATCAGCGCGATGACGTCGGCGGCGACGGCGGACTGCTGGGCGTTGCGGAACGTCGAACCCGAGTGGAACGTCGTGGTCCCGTATCCGCGCAGGTACGGCACGATCACGCGGTAGCCCTGAGCCGCCAGCGCGGGCGCGACGTCGACGTAGCTGTGGATGTCGTAGGGCCACCCGTGCAGCAGGAGCACCACCGGTCCGTTCGCGGGGCCGGCCTCCGCGTAGCCGATGTTCAGCACGCCGGCCCGCACCTGCTTGAGCGGCCCGAAGGACGTGTGCCCAGTGGCCGCCGCGGCCGGAGACGCGACGCCGGCGACCGATGCCGTTGCCACGCCGGCGGCGAGTACCTGCGAAAACTGTCTCCTGCTGATCATCCGAAAACACTCCTGAGCTCGAAACCTTTTTCCGCGTTGTGACGGTAGGCAGTGGCGGGGTGGCTTCGCGCCCGTCAGGTGACGCCGTGGGTGTACGTCATCCCTCGCGGCGCAGCGCGGCACCCAGCTCGCCGCGGGCGCTGATGCCGAGCTTCGGGAAGATCCGGTGCAGGTGCGTGCTCACGGTCCGGTGCGACAGGTACAGCCGCTGCCCGATCTCCCGGTTCGTGAGCCCCTCCGCGGCCAGCTGCGCGATGTTCAGCTCGTGCGCCGTGAGGTCACCCAGCGCGTCCGGCTCGCGGTCCGGCGTCGCCTCGCCCGCGGCACGCAGCTCGCGAGCGGCCCGTTCGCCCCATGCCGTGACGCCGAGTGCGTCGAACGTCTCCCGCGCCGCCCGCAGTACGGGCCGCGACTCCGCCGCGCGACGACGCCGGCGCAGCCACTCGCCGAACGCGAGCTGCAGCCGTCCGCGTTCGAGCGGCCAGCCCGTGAGATCGGCCTGCAACGCGACGCGGAACAGCTCCTCCGCGTCCTCGTCGGAGGCGAGTACGGCGCGGGCGTAGCGCAGGCCGTGGTGCAGCGCGGGGGACGTCGTCGGGGCCTGTTCGAGCTCGGTGATCAGGCCGCGCACCACGTCGGCGCGATCGCAGTGGACGGCCGCCTCCGCCAGCTCGGCGACCACGTAGCAGCGCAGCGCCAGCTGGTACGCGGCGTCTGCGGGATCGAAGACGCGCAACAACGCGGCCACGGCGTCCGCGTGCCGGCCCGCGCCGAGGGCGGCCAGACCGCGGGCGAGCTGCACCGTGGCCAGCACCGGGCGCGCGCCCGCCGCGAGGCCCACGCGTTCGGCCTCCGCGGCGAGCTTCTCGGCCAGATCGTGGTCCCCGCGCAACGCCGCGATCTCCGCCTGCACCGCCCTGGCCAGGCCGACCATGTACGGCTGGCGCGTCTCGTGCGCCAGCCGGCCGGCTTCTTCCGCGGCGGGCAACGCGGCCGCCAGGTCGCCGAGCCGGGCGTGGCTCCAGGCCTGCACGGCCAGCGCGCGGCTCAGCAACCCGAGCCGGCCTTCGGCGCGGAGACCCGGTTGCGCGGCCAGGGAAAACCGCGCCGCGAGATCGAACGCGCCGACCTGCAGCGCCGCGCTGCCGAGGAACCGGATCACGGTCGGATCGGTGGTGCGGTCCGCCAGCTCCCGCAACGCGGCCACCACCTCCGCCCCGCGCGCCAACGGCGTCACGTACGCCGCGATCGCCACCATCCGCGGGTCGGCCGGGTCGACGGGCAGCTCGTCGGCGATCGCGGTGATGCGTTGGCGCGCCGGCGCGCCGGGCTCGATCCAGAAGCAGCGCATGGCGGTGCTCCAGAAGATCCGCATGGCCAGGTCGAGATCACCGTCCCGGGCGACAGCGCCCGCCAGCGTCGCCAGCTCCGACGCGCCGGCGGCGCCTTCGCGGACCCCGTCGTCGAACCCGGTCGGCAGCCAGGTGACCAGGGCTCGTTGACGCGGGGTGAGGTCCATTGTGGACGCTGCTGCCAGCAGCCGGTCGACCACGTCACGTCGGCCGGATTCGACGGCGAGGTCGGCGGCTCGGAGCAGCCGATCGGCCCGGCGCAGGTCGGTCTCGCTGAGGCGCGCGGCTTCCTCCAGCGCCGCGATCGCCGCCGCGACGCCACCCCGGCGTCGGGCGTCACCCGCGGCTGCTTCCAGTTCGGCCGCAACGGTCTCGTCGGTCCCGGTGGTCGCCGCCGCCCGGTGCCATGCCCGCCGTCCGGGCCCGGTCAACGTCGCGGCCAACGCGTGGTGCGCGGCGCGACGAGCGGCGGGTGTCGCCGACCGGACGATGGCGGCTCGGGTCATCGCGTGCCGGAACGTCACGGTCGTCGCGTCCACCTCGACGAGCCCCGCGGCCGGACCGAGCGCGTCGGTGCCGGTGGCCTTGAGCGTTTCGGCCAGCGACGTGCTGTCGTTGAGCGCCGCGACGAGCAGGTTCGTGCGCGTCGCTTCCGGCAGCTCGGCCACGCGGGCGGCGAAGGCGTGGTCCAGCGGGCCGGTGCGGGCGGCGGGCAGTTCGGTGAGCGCGAGGGGGTTGCCGGCGGCGTCTTGGAGAATCCGTTTACGGGCTTCCGAAGCGAGATCCGGGGCGACGTGGTCGAGAAGCTCCTCGGCGTCCTGCGGCGGCAAGGGGCGCAGCGTGAGGGAAGGGAGGTCGTCGAGGCGGGTGGGTTCGTCACCGCGGGCCGTCGCGATCAGGACGACGCGCTCGGACTCGACGCGGCGAGCCAGGAAAGCGAGCACGTCCTGGGTCGCGCGGTCGAGCCAGTGGACGTCTTCCAGCAACAGGACCAGCGGCGTGGCGGCGGCTGCCTCGCTGAGGAGGTTGAGCACGGCGAGGCCGACAAGATAGGTCTGCGGCGCCGGACCGTCGACGAGGCCGAGCGCGGTGCGCAGAGCCGTGCGCTGGGTCGCCGGGAGGGCGGTGGTGGCGTCACGGAGGGGGTAGAGGAGCTGGTTGAGGCCGGCGTAGGGGAGATGCTGCTCGGGCTCCGCGCCCGTTGCGGTCAGGATCGTCGTGCGCGACGGGCCGAGCTGCCGGCGGACGGTGGCGACGAGAGCGGACTTGCCGACGCCCGGTTCGCCCCGCACCAGCAACGCGCCGCCGCGTTCACCGACGCCGTCGACCAGCTCCGCCAGGCGTTTCTGCTCCAGCTCCCGTCCGAACAGGACTGAACTCCTTTCCTCGGCCACGCTAGGGCAACGGCTCGTCGCGGGCGGTGATCCACAGGCGATACCACTCTTCGTGCGTGAGGGCCGGTTCGCGGTTCACGGCGTCGCCGCAGGCACGGATGCGTTCGGGCCGGGTGCTCCCGAGGACCGGGGCGATCCGCGCCGGGTGGCGCATCAGCCACCAGAGGACGATGGTTTCCGGCGTTGTGTCGTGGTGGGCGGCAAGTTCCTTCACCAGCTGGGCGGTGGCCTCTTCGACCGGGGTTGCCTGGCGTCCCGTGTAGACACCCTGAGCCAGCGAACCCCAGGATTGGAGCTGAATCCCGTGCTCCACGCAGTATTCGAGGGTGCCGTGGGGAAACCCGTTGGCGGCGGCCGCCGAGGTGTTCACCAGCACACCCGACTCGACCCAGTCCCGGCGCGCGAGGCTCATCTCCAGCTGGTTGGCCACCAACGGAAAGTCCACACGCGACTGCAACGCGGCGATCTGGGCGGCGCTCATGTTGGACACGCCGAAGTGCCGGACCAGCCCGTCCTCACGCAGGCGGTGCAACGCCTCCGCGACCTCACTGAGGTCGGCCAGCGGGTCGGGCCGGTGCAGCAGCAGCACGTCGACGTACTCTGTCCGCAGCCGTTCGAGGCTCTGCTCGAGGCGGGCCACGATGCTCGCGCCGCGCAGGTCGTAGAAGCCGCCGTCGAGCCGAATCCCGCACTTGGTCTGGAGCACGATCCGCTCCCGCAGGCCCGGCGTGCGCGCGAGCACCTCGCCGAACACGGCCTCCGCCTTGCCGTGGCGGTAGATGTCCGCGTGGTCGAAGGCGGTCACGCCGATGTCGAGCGAGGCGGTGATCGCCGCCTCGGCGGCATCGACGTCGGCGGGCGCGTACGGTGCCGGGTCCCAGCTGCCGCCGAGACCCATGCAGCCGTACCACGCCGGGGGCGCGGGGGCGGTGATCGTGTCCACCCGCGCGAGTGTAATCAGCGGAGGAAGCGGAACGCCGCCCGAAGTTCTTTCGAGAACAGCTCCGGCTGCTCCCACGCGGCGAAATGGCCGCCGTTGTCGACCTGGTTGTAGTAGCGCAGGTCGTGGTAGGCGCGCTCGGCCCAGCTGCGCGGCGCGCGGTAGAGCTCGCCGGGGAACACGGTCACGGCGGCGGGGATCGAGACGTCGACGGCGTTGAAGTTGTTCGCGTTGTTCTCCCAGTACAGCTGCGAGGACGACACGGCCGTGTTGGTGACCCAGTAGAGAGTGATGTCGTCGAGCATCTCGTCGCGCGTGAGCACCTTCTCGGGCACGCCGCCACCGTTACCAATCCGACCAAAAGTAGGCGGGCACCCAACGGAACATCGGGGCGTCTGCTGACCTTTCGCGCCGTGGCTGTGGTCGGATTGGTGACAATCAGCACTGTAGGTCCAGGCGGCGAACTTGTCGTACATCCACGCGGCCAGGCCTGCGGGGGAGTCGGCGAGCCCGAAGCCGACGGTTTCCGGGCGGGTGACCATCATCGCCGAGTAACCGGAGCCGCGGGTGTAGAGGGCGTTGAGGGAGTCGAATGCCTGGCGCTCCTCAGTGGACAGTCCGGCGGGTGCCGGGCCGCCGTCGGTGAGGATCTTCGCGATCTCCGGCGGCACGGTCGCGGGCATGTTCACGTGGATGCCTCGTAGGCCGGAGGGTCGCTGCGCCGCCATCACGTCCGACACGACCGAGCCCCAGTCGCCGCCCTGCGACACGTATTCGCGGTAGCCCAGGCGTTTCATGAGCACGTCCCACGCCTGCGCTATGCGCGCCGGGCCCCAGCCGGTGGCGGTGGGCTTGCCGGAGAAGCCGTAGCCGGGCATCGAGGGGATGACGACGTGGAACGCGTCGGCCGCGCTGCCTCCGTGGCGCGTCGGGTCGGTCAGCGGGCCGATCACCTTGAGCATTTCGAGGACCGACCCCGGCCAGCCGTGCGTGATGACTATCGGCAGCGCGTTCTCGTGCTTCGAGCGGATGTGCAGGAAGTGGATGTCGAGGCCGTCGATCTCCGTGATGAACTGCGGGAGAGAATTGAGCTTCGCCTCGACCTTGCGCCAGTCGTAGCGAGTGGTCCAGTACTTCACGAGGTCTTGGACGCGTTGGAGCTGCAGGCCCTGCGAATCGTCGGCGACGGTCTCTTTTGTCGGCCACCGCGTGGCGCGCAGCCGGTTGCGCAGGTCGGTGAGGTCGCGCTGGGGCACGTCGATGCGAAAGCGGCGGATGGCGCTGGGCCCGGCTGTGGGGCTCGCCGCTGTCGGGGCGTTCGCGGCGTCCGCGGTCCCGGCCAGCAGCGTCGACGCACTGGCCGCAACGGCAAGCGCCCCCGCCGACGTGGCGAGGAACCTCCGCCGGGAATGTTCGGACGTGTTCTCGGACATCACTGTTTCTCCTCGACGGGAAAGAATGCGGACCGGACGGCCGTTTCCGACGCTAGCCGTTCTTGATCATCGCGGCCAGCGCCCGCATCCTGCCTCGAAAAGATGGCGATTTCCGTTGCTTTTCTGGCGTTATTCGTGGGTGGGTATTACGGAGTTCTTGCGCCGCCGAGGTGGCGCATCCAGATGACCAACCTAACGCGACGACCGAGCCCGAGACCTTCGGATCCCGCCCGGAAAGCCTTGCCCAGCGCCAAGTTTCCCCGACGCCGGGCAAGGAAACCTCAGATCAACCCGAGCTGCGCCAGATCCGCCGCGTACTTCCGGATCAGCTCCACGGTCACGTGCGGGATGTCCTTGTCCGCGCCGATGCCGGCGTCCTGTACAGCCGAGCGGAAGCGGTCGGTCGGGATGCCAGCCCCGTCGACAGGGGTGGCCGGGGCCGAGAACGCGTGCAGCAGCGGCAGCAGGGAGTGCTGCTTCTGCTTCTCCGGCAACCCGCGAATGGCCGTCTCGAAGCGGGCGAACCACTCGGCGTGGTCGTCGATGCGCTTGATCGGATAGCCGGCCGACACGAGCCAGCCGACGTAGGTGTCGAGGGAGACGCCGTCCTCGTGGGGGTTGAGGACGTTGTAGGTGCGGTAGCCCTCGGTTGCCTGGGTGCCGAGGGTGGTGATGGCCTCGGCCGTGAAGTCGGCGGGCAGGCCGTCGTAGTGGGCGGGGGCGGACGAACTGTAGAACGATCCGGGCGCGATGGCCGTGACGATGAGGCTGAGCAGCAGTCGCGTGAACATGTCCGGCACGTTGAGCTGGCCGGAGTAGCGGCTGTGCGCCAGGATCATGTCGGAGCGGAACGTGGCGACGGGCAGGCCGAAGGCGTCGTTGGCCTCGCGCAGCAGGACCTCGCCGGCCCACTTGCTGGTGGCGTAGCCGTTGGCGTAACCGTCGTCGAGCACGCGCACGGGGCTTGTCACACGGATGTCGGACACCTCGTCGGCCGAGGACGCCTGGTCGGCGATCACGGCCACTGTGGACAGATAGGTGATCGGCTTCATCCGCGAGGTCAACGCCATCCGGATCAGCTCCGCGGTGCCCACCACGTTGGGGCCGAACAGCTGGTCGTAGGGCAGCACGTGGTTGACCAGCGCGGCCGGGTGCACGATGAGGTCGACGGTGTCGGCCAGCCGTCGCCAGGTTGCCTCGTCGAGGCCGAGGTCCGGCTCGCCGATGTCGCCCGCGAGCACCTCCAGGTGGTCGGCGGCCAGGTCGCGGAAGTGGCGCAGCAGCTTGGCGTCGCCGCTGTCGAACGCGTCCTCGAGCCGCCGGTGCGCGGCCTCGGCGGAGCTGCCGCGGACGAGGCAGATGAGCCGGCCGCCCGTTTCGGCCAGCCGTTCCAGCCACTCCAGGCAGAGGAACCGGCCGAGGTAACCGTTGGCGCCGGTCAGCAGCACCGTGCCGACGGTGCCCGTGGGGCGCGCCAGCGTCGAGGCGCCGTCCAGGGTGGCGGCGTCGAGGAACTTGTCGAGCGTGAGCGCGTTGGCGCGAGCCTCGGCGCTGCCCGCGCCGTGGACCTTGGCGAAGGTGGGCCGCTTGGCGCCCGACTCGCGCGCGTCCTCGATGTACGACGCGAGCTTGCGCAGGTCGGTCGCCGGGCTGATGACCACGCCGACCGGCACCTCGACGTCGAAGATCTCCCGCAGCAGGTTGGAGAACGTGAGCGCCGACAGCGAGTCGCCACCCAGCTCGACAAAGTGCGCCTCGGGGCTCACTTCGCTCGAAGACGCGCCGAGCAGCGCCTGCGCCGCCCGCACGACCGTGTCGAACACCGGCTGCGAACGCCCGACCTGCCGCAGTTCGCGCAGCTCGCTCGACTCGCGCTCGGCGATCTCACGGTAGAGCTGGTCGAGCCGCTCGCTGTAGTGCTCCTTCAGCTTCGGCCGCGACAGCTTGCGGATTCCTGTGAGCAGCCCGTTTTCGGGGCTGAACGGCTGGGTCTCCACGAGGAAGTCGCGCGGGATCTCGTACGAGTTGAGGTCCGACTCCTTCGCGATACTCTGCAGCGATTCGCTCAGCTGCGCCTTGAGCTTTTCACCGTCGCCGAACGCTTCGAGCGCCTCCGGCGTCGGCACGATCACCGCGAGCAAGTACGCGCGTTCACTGCTGCCGTACAGGTAGATCTGCCGGATCGCCGGCGCGGCCGCGAACTCGGCCTCCAGCCGCGAGACGGCCACGAACTCGCCCTGCGACAGCTTCAGCACGTTCTTGCGCCGGTCGAGGTAGAACAGCGTGTCCGGCGCCGTCTCGGCCATGATGTCGCCGGTCCGGTAGTAGCCGTCCTTGTCGAACACCTCGGCCGTGGCGTCGGGGCGCTTGTAGTAGCCGGGCACCAAACTGGTCGCTTTGACCAGCAGCTCTCCGCGAGGGTGCGGGGAATCCGTGGAGAAGTAGCCGAGCTCCGGGACGTCGTCGAGCTTGTAGTCGAGTACCGGCGGGCGGGTCGGCTTGTGGTCGAACAGCACGATGCCGGCCTCGGTGGATCCGTAACCGTCGTGCAGCTCGAGACCGAACACCGACTCGATGAAGGCCTGCATCTCGCCCGACAGGGGCGCGGAACCGGAGCCGGCCCAGACCATCCGCCCACCCAGGAAGCTCGTGCGCAGGTCGAGCTTGACCTCGGCTTCCAGCTCGGCCGAATAGCCGGCGCCGAGCGCGCGGCGGTCGAGCTCGCTCTGGTAGTGGTGGAAGATCATGTCGCAGATCCGCGGCACCATCACGATCTCGGTGGGGCGCGTCAGCGAGATGTCCTCGAACAAGGTGGACAGGTCGTTCTTCGCGGCGAAGTGGACGGTACCGCCCCGGCCAGGGTGGAGACGAGCATGGCTCGGCCCAACACGTGGCTCAGCGGCATGAAGTTGAGGTCCACCAAGGGGAACGGGGGCCGTTCGGGGAAGAACTCGTGCCACAGTTTCGCGATGAGCCGGTCGGTGTACATCGCGCCCTTGGGCGTGCCGGTGCTGCCGGAGGTGTAGATGAGCACCGACAGGCGGTCCGGGTCCGCCCCGGACACTGGCGCGGGCGCCGTGGTGGCGCCGCGTTCGAGCACCGCGCTCAGCGGCTCGACGACGATCGGGCTGTCGGCTGAAGCGAACCGCGCCTTGGCGGCCTCGAACTTCTCGCGCTCGGCGTCGACCTCGGGGTGGTAGTCGAACACCACCAGGCGCCGCACTGTCGTGCTGTCGAGCACGAGGTCCACGGCGGTCCCGAGGTTGTCCACATTGGACGCGAGCAGCTTCGGCACGGTCTCGGCGACGATCGGCTTGAGCGTGCCCGCCGTCGCGCCCGCCTGCAGCGGCACGGACACCACGCCGGCGCGGACGCAGGCGAGGTCGATGATCGCGTACTCGGTGCTCGTGAAGCCGAGCGTGGCCACGAAATCACCGGCCGCCACGGGGGCTTCGGCGTGGTGGGTCCACTCGCCCGCGATGGCGCACGCGCGCTGCCACGCTTCGCGGTAGGTCACCGTGTCGAACCGCGGCAGCAACCGGCGCGTGGTCCGGCCCGTCACCGGGTCGGTCACCACCTCCGTGGCCCGTTCGGCGAAGGCGGCGCGGTCGGCGTACCCCGTCATCACCGTTTCGATCAGCTCCACCAGCGACAACCCCGGTCGTCGGATCGCCTCGGCGATGCCGGCGTCGGGGGCGGCGTCCCGCAGCTGCGGCTCAGCTGCCAGCAGCTGCTCGACGCGGTGCTCGGTACTGGTGATCTCGGTCGGCGGGGTCGCCAATGCTCAGCCCTCCCTGGGTCGGCGTTCGTCCAGCGGGAGGCGCCGTCGGCTCCTTTTGGGCTAGTTGTTTGCGTCCCCTAAGTTTACTGATCGTGGTCGACCGAACACCCGCTCGTGTTTGTGATCATGAACGCGTTGTGCCGTCTTGATCACGCCTGGTAGGGAAACGGTCAGTGGGCAACAGGAGTCCCGCATACCCCGAGATTCGCTGACACGGACGAACTGCGCAAATCGGATCAAAAGGGATTTCCGTTGCGCAGGAAGAAGTACGCGTAGCGCTCGTCCAGGTCGTTCTTCGGGACCAGGTGGACGGCGAGCGGCTGCAGGCCGCAGCGGGTGGCGGTCTGCCAGAACGCGTCGATGCCGTACGTGGTCATTTCGGCCAGCCCGGTGCGGTAGGCGCGGCGACGGGGTCCGGTGCGCCACGAACCGGGGTCGTACTTGATCTGGATCATCGCCAGGCCGTCGGGAGTCAGCAGGTGCCGGGCGATGCGCAGCAGCCGTTCGCCGTACTCCGGGGTCGGGATGAGCTCGAAGACGTAGCAGGAGAAGAAGACGTCGACCAACCCGCCGACGGCGTCGAGTGCTTCTTCGGGATTCGCGACGTCGATCGCGACCGGCAGGAACGGCGTGTCACACGCGGCTTTCACTTGGCGTTCGCATTCGTGCAACGTTTCCGCCGCGATGTCGACGCCGATGAATTCTTCCGCGCGCGGAGCGAAGTGGATCGCATTCGCGCCACCACCGCAGCCCCATTCCAGAACGCGGTGCCACGGGCCGGTGACGCCCGCCATCCGGGCGCCCGCGTCGAACAGGTCGAGGTGCTCGCGGCCGAGGCGCGACCACAGGTCGCTGCCCTGGAATACGGACGCGTTGCGCCAATGTGCGTTGGCCTGCCAGCGATCCCCGCTCGGCCGGCGCCAGTACGTCTGCGAATCGGCGGAGATCCGGGACTCCGGCTGACGGGCGCCGACGGTCGCGAGCACACGCTGCGCGAGCTCTTCGGCACTCGCGGCCACCCTTTTGGCGTTGGCCACGGAAACGTGGTTCAGCAGGTTTCGGAAGTTGGCCGGTTTCTGTCTTTCGGACATGGCGGGAAACCCTTTTCGCCGTCGTTTCGGTTCACTCGCTCAGTCCGAAAATGCGGAGTGAGCGTTACCGAAGTGCGCGAAACAAAAGCGAATTCCCAGAATGCCCAAAAACGATTTATCGGGATGAAAAGGACTCAGTTCACGCAGGGGACGCCGTCGCCGGTGATCGGCGGCGGAGTCTGCGCGGGCGCGGGGCTCACATACGCCGCCGGGTGCACCTGCGGCGCGCCGCCGGTGCTCGACGAGCCGCTGGAGTCCTCGTAGTCCTTGCCCAGGAACACGCGGAAGTGGTCGTTGTCCAGCGAGGTGTCGGGGCTCACGGCGATCCCGCCGAGCGTCTTCGCGATCTGTGTCGCCTCGGTCTTCTGGCTGTGGCCGTAGAAGACGATCGACATCTTGCGCGTGGTCGCGTTGGCCACCGTGCCCTTGGTGTACCCGGCGGCCGCGAGCTTGTCGGCCACGCTCGCGGCCAGGCCGCTGGTGTCCGACGCGTTGCGCACGTCCACGGTGTACTGGCTCAGGCTCGAGTCGCCCGGCGCGGCGGACGCGTTCGACGAGGTCGCCGGCGTGCCCAGCTGCTGGCGCACGAACTGCTGCACCTGGTCGGGATCCACCTCCACCGCGTCGCCGTCGGACGGCGTCTTGAGCGAGATGTTCACGACCGGCACGGTGACGAACTTGAGCGCGCCCGCGCTCATCCCGTGCAGCTGCTGCGCGAACCCGACGATGTCCCAGCCGGAGTCGACGACCACGGCCTTCTTCACCGCCGTGATCAGGTTGTCCAGCTTGCCCGGGTCGGCGAGCGTGCCGGCCGACAGAATCGTCTTGGCCATGCTCGCCATGAACACCTGCTGGCGCTTGATGCGGTCGAGGTCGCCGTTGGGCAGCCCGTGGCGCTGGCGCACGAACTGCAGCGCCTTCGCTCCGCCGACGGTCTGCGGGCCTGCCGCGAAGTTCGCGCCCGAGTACGAGTCGTGCACGGCCTTGCTCAGGCACACCGGCACGCCGCCGACGGCCTCGCTCAGGTAGTAGAAGCCGGCGAGGTTCACGGCCGCGTAGTGCGTGATCGTGAGCCCGGTGAACTGCTGCACGGTGTCGATCGCCGTCTTGGCGCCGGCCTGCGCGGAGTCCGTCTCCAGCTGGTTGCCGGACACACCCTGCGCGACCAGCTTGTTCTTCTCCGCGACGAGCCCGTAGGTGTACGCGGAGTTGATCTTGTGTTTGCCGTAGTCGCCGGCGATCTTCACGTAGGAGTCACGCGGGATGGAGATCGCGGTCGCCTGGCCGCCACCCGCGGGGATGTGGATGACGATCATGGTGTCGGTCGTGTCGCCACCGTCGTCCGCGCCGCCCGCGTGCAGCTGTGAGAGCACGTCGGCGGGCAGCGGATTGCCCTGCGCGTCGGTGCGCGTGTCGAGGCCGACCATGAGGATGTTCTGCTCGCCCAGCGGCGGCTGGTCGGTGCCGGTGATCACATCGGCCCTGGTCAGGCCGTCGGTGAGTGACTGCAGGGTCGACCACGCGTAACCGGTGCCGCCCAGCACGAGCAGGGACACGACCACGAGCACGACTTGGGCCGCGCGCAGCGGACCGGAGGCCTTGGTGCGACGCATCAGGGCTCCTTTTCTGCAGTTTCTCCGGCATCCCGGGGCCCGACGCCGTCCGGTGCTCGAAATGCCAACGGTAGCGGCCCCGTTTCCGGCCTCGGCCGGGGGGCGTTTTCGATGTCGTAACGGGAGTGGACAAGACCGGACAAAGGTCTGTGCCGGTGATTATTCGGGGTTCGCTCGTGGGGCCGGGGCAGAGTGTTCACGCGGGCACGTGAAATCGCCGCCGCGAGGACACGGGGTCTCCTCGCGACGGCGATCCGTTCGGTGGGTGCCGCTCAGCGGAGCAGCTGTGCCTTGACGTCCGTCTTCAGCACTTTGCCCACCTTCGACCGCGGGAGGTCGGGCCAGATCCGGACGACCTTGGGAGTTTTGACGCTGCCCAGGAGCTCCTTCACGACGGCGCGGAGCTCGTCCTCGGACACCGACCGTCCTCTGTGGAGCTGGACGACCGCGGTGACCTGTTCGCCCCACTTCTCGTGCGGCAGGCCGACCACGGCGCAGTCCTGCACGGCCGGGTGTGTCATCAGGGCCTGCTCGACTTCGGCGGAGTACACGTTGAAGCCGCCCGTGATGATCATGTCCTTGGCGCGGTCGACGATGTGGAGGTACCCCTCGTCGTCGAGGTAGCCGATGTCGCCGGTGTGGTGCCAGCCGTAGCGGCTGACGTCCTCGGTCGCGGCGGGGTTCTTGTAGTAGCCCGGCATCACGAGCGGCCCGCGCACCACGATCTCGCCGCGTGCACCGGGCGGCAGCAGGGATCCGTTGTCGGACATGATGGCCACGCGCGTGAGCGGCGTGGGCCTGCCCGCGGAGGTGAAGCGTTCGCGGGCGAGGGATCCGTCGGCGTGGAAGTGCTCGGCCGGCGCCATCGTCGAGATCATCATCGGTGCTTCGCTCTGGCCGAAGAGCTGGCCCAGCACCGGGCCGATGCGCGTGATCGCCTCTTCGAGCCGCGCCGCCGACATCGGAGCGGCCCCGTACCACAGGCATTCCATCGAGCTGAAGTCCGTTGTGGACAGATCAGGGTGGTCCAGGAGGAGGTAGATCAGCGTCGGCGGCAGGAACGTGTGCGTGATGCGGTGCCGGTGCACCAGAGCCAGGAACTCGCCCAGGTCCGGCTTCGGCATCACGACGATCTCGCCGCCCAGCGCCAGCACCGGGAAGCACAGCACGCCGGCCGCGTGCGTCAGCGGCGCCAGCGCGAGGTACCGCGGCCGCGGCGAGAACGGGTAGCTCATGAGCGTGAGCGCCGACATCGTCTCGACGTTGTGCCCGGTCAGCACCACGCCCTTCGGCCGGCCGGTGGTGCCGCCCGTGCCGACGAGCATGGCCACGTCGTCGGGCGGCGCCGCATCGAACGGTGACGCTTCGAGCCCGTCGAGCCACTCCGTCAACGACACCGCGCCCGGCAACGACACCGCGCCCGGCATCGAACCGTCCAGGCACACCACCGTTTTCACCGCCGGGAGGTCCGGCAGGATGCGGGAGACGAGCGATGCGAACGAAGACTGCACCAGCAAGCACGTGCAGTCGAACAGGTCCAGCAGCTCCCTGTTCTCCGCCGCCTCGTTGCGCGGGTTGACCGGGCACCAGACCGCCCCTGCGCGGCTGATGCCGAAGACGCAGCCGAACGAAACCGGGTCGTTCCCCGAGAGGATCGCGACCTTGTCGCCCGGCCGCACGCCCGAGCGCGCCAGCGCCCGCGCGACCCGCCAGGACAGCTCCTGGACCTCGCCGTAGCTCAGTGAGGCCGTCTCTTGTGCCGGGTCGCCGTAGGTCAAGCACGGCGCCGAAGCGCCCAGCGAGGCGCCCTTGTCGAGGTAGTCGATCAACCGCACCGCTCGTCTCCCCGGCTCACGCGTGCACGGTCAGCACGGGGTTGGACACGAGCCCGAACGACCGCAGCACCCCGAGCAGCTCGCGGTGCCCGAAGGCCTGGCACGCCGACGCGAACCCGGCCCGCCGCGGCGGCTGCTGCAGCAGCGAGTACGCGGCGTACGCCTGCAACAGGCCCGTCTGCTTGTAGTTGCAGGTCCCGTGGATCACGCAGTGGGCGCGGCCCAGCGGGCCCGACGCGTGCACCGAGTCCAGCGACGTGTTCAGCCGCTGGTTCTCCCGTGGCGGCATCTCGTCTCGCACGGCCGCGGCCTGCTCGTGCAGCACCTTCAGCTTCTCGGCGTCGGGCAGGTCCTTCACCTGCTCCAGCACGGCGGCCACGATCATCGGCACGCCCTGCATCAGCGCGCGGTCGAACACGCCGCCGATGGCCTTCACGTTGGCCACGCGCGGGTCGCGCTTGAACCACACCGGGTGCGAAGTCCCGCCCCACGGCAGCGCGAGGCCGGTTTCGTGGTGACCGGGCACGACGACGTCGTGCAGGCCGCCGTCGGCCGGCCACTCCTGGTACTCGTTCTGCTCCAGGTAGTACGCCGAAGAAAGGGCCGCGTTGACGAGGATGGTGCGAGTCGACGCGACAGTCGGGTAACCCTTCCAGAACACCAGGATGTCCAGGGTGTCCAGCCCTGGCGTCTCCAAGCAGATGTTCGCGGCGATCTCGCCGGTCGTGTACATCTGCGCGATGCCCGGCGACAGCAGCAGCCCCTGGGCCGCCATGTCGGCGCCGTAGCGCTCCTCGGCCGAGATCAGCCAGTCTTGCTCGCCGGTCGTGTCCAGGTAGTGCGCCCCCGACGCGAGGCAGGCCTGCACGACCTCGTGGCCGTACTCGCTGAACGGGCCGACGGTGTTGCACACCACCGACGCGCCCGCGAACAGCTCGGTGAGCGGGCCGACCTCGTGGGCCACCTCCACCACCTCGTGGTCCACGGTGTCGAGGCCGGGGATGTGGTCGAGCGACTCCTGAAGCCGGGCCTTGTCACGCCCCGCGGCGACGAAGGGCACGTTGTACTCGCGCAGGTATTCGCAGATCAGGCGCCCGGTGTAGCCGGAAGCGCCGTAGACGACGACGGGCTTGCTCACGACGGTTGTCCTTTCGCAGAGGTCGCTGAAGTCAGTGGGGTCGGCTCGGGTTTCCAGTCACATGCCCATGCCGCCGTCGACCGGCAGCCCCGCGCCGGTGATGAACCGGGCGGCGTCGGAGGCGAGGAACACCACGGCGTCGGCCATGTCGGCGACCTCGCCGAGCCGCCCCGCCGGCGTCTGGGCGACCACGGCGCCGATGGCTTCCTCGACGCTGGGGAACAACCCCACCTCGACGACGTCGTTGGCCAGCTGGTTGCCCATCTGCGTGGGCACGAGGCCCGGGTAGACGCAGTTCACGCGCACGCCGTAACCGAGCTTCCCGGCCTCCATCGCGGCCACCCGCGTGAGCCGGTCGACGGCCGACTTCGTGGCGGAGTAGCCCGCGATCCCGGGAAACGCGATGGTCGCGGCCACCGAGGAGATGTTCACGATCGAACCACCGTTGCCGGCCGCGCCGCCGGGGCGCATCGCGCGGAACGCGTGCTTCACGCCGAGCGCGGTGCCGAGCACGTTGACCTCGAGCATCTTGCGCACGTGGGCGGGGTCGAGGTCGGCGACGAGGCCGGTGATCTCGACGCCGGCGTTGTTCACCAGCACGTCGAGCCCGCCGTACTCGCCGACGACCGCGCTCACGGCCTGCTCCCAGCCCGCGTCGTCGGTCACGTCGAGGCGGACGAAGCCGGCCGCCGCGCCGGTCTGCTTGATCGAGTCGGCCGTCGCGCGGCCCAGCTCCTCCTGCACGTCGGCGATGACCACGGTGGCCCCGGCCTTCGCGAGCGCCTCGGCCATCCCGGCCCCCAGGCCCTGTGCCCCACCCGTCACCAGCGCGGTTCGCCCGCTGAGGTCGTACGAAACCATCGACATCTCCTCCTTGAGACATGCGGCGTAGGTCACACCGTAGCTAACTTTGGACAGTCGTCAAGATTTTCTTGGACAGTCGTCAAGGAATTTCCGCATCGGGTCCTGGGCCGCGCTAGACTCCCGGCGTGACGCAGGCAAAGGAGCGCATCTCGCGCCGGGGCGTGGACAAGTTCGCCCAGCGGCGCGAGCAGCTGGCGGAATCCGCGCTGCAGGCGCTCGCCGAGCTGGGCTACGCCCGCACGAGCCTGCGCGAGATCGCCCAGAAGTCGGATTTCTCCCACGGCGTGCTGCACTACTACTTCGCCGACAAGGTCGAGCTGCTCACCTACGCGGTGCGCAAGTTCGAAGAGGTCTGCGTGACGCGCTACGACGACGTCGTGGCCGAGGCGCACACCGCCGAGGAGCTCGAACGCGGCTTCGGCGCGGCCATGGCGGCGACGCTGCGTACCGACGCCGTGATGCACCGCCTCTGGTACGACTTGCGCAACCAGAGCCTGTTCGAGGAGTCCTTCCGCGCCGACGTGCTCGAGATCGACGAGCGCAGGCAGGCCATGATCTGGCGCGTCGTCGAGCGCTACGCCGAGCTGGCCGGCGCCGTGCCGCAGGTGTCCGAGGCGGTCGCGTATGCCACGTTCGACGGCCTCTTCCAGCAGTTCCTGCTCCGCCACCTCGCCGGGCGGGAGACCGCGGCCGACGAGCTCGGCGAAGCCGTGCCGCGCGTGGTCAAGCAACTGTTCTGCACGGCCTGACGGCGCGGGTTTCCCGGCCGTGTGAGTGCGGCGGGCGAATCCGGCGCACCAGGCTAGGATTTCGACGTCGGTTGGGCAGGCAGGAGGGCCAGTGATCGAGAAAGCGCGCTGCGCTGGGGGTGCGTGGTGACGGCGTCTGCTTCAGCCGAGCTGCCGCCGGAGCCGCAGGAGGTGGTCGGCCCGCTCACGCGCGCGGCGATCTTCCTGGTGGTCCGCGTGAACCCAGGCGGCGAGTCCGTGGCGAAGGACCTGCTGGCCGATCTGGCCGGGTTGCAGCGTTCCGTCGGGTTCCGGTCGCTGGACGGCGGGCTCACGTGCGTGGCCGGTATCAGCTCGTCGGCGTGGGACCGGATCTACGGCTCGCCGAAGCCGGCCGAGCTGCACGACCTGCCCGTGTTCGCCGGGGACAAGCACACCAGCGTGACGACCAAGGCCGACCTGCTGTTCCACCTGCGGGCCGAGCGGATGGACCTGTGCTTCGAGCTCGAGTCGCTGATCATGGAGCGGCTCGACGGTGTGGTCACGGTCGTCGACGAGGTGCAGGGCTTCCGCTACTTCGACGCGCGTGACGTGCTCGGGTTCGTCGACGGCACCGAGAACCCGACCGGCCGCGGCGCCGTCGAGGCCGTGCTGGTCGACGACGACGAGGCGTTCAACGGCGGCAGCTACGTGATCGTGCAGAAGTACCTGCACGACATGACGGCGTGGAACAAGCTCACCACCGAGCAGCAGGAGCTGGTGATCGGCCGGCGCAAACTGTCCGATGTGGAGCTGTCGGACGACGAGAAGCCCGGCGACTCGCACATCGCGCTCAACGTGATCGAGGACGAAGACGGCAACGAGCTGGAGATCCTGCGCGACAACATGCCCTTCGGGCGCCCCGCGTACGGCGAGTTCGGCACGTACTTCATCGGCTACGCCAAGACGCCCTCGATCATCGAGACGATGCTGGAGAACATGTTCGTCGGCTCGCCGCCCGGCAACACCGACCGCATCCTCGACTTCTCGACGCCGCTCACGGGTGCGTTGTTCTACGTGCCCGTGGCGGAGTTCCTGGAAGACCCGACTGTCGCGATCGCCGCGACGGACGAACCCGAAGTCAAGCCGGAGCCCCCGGCACCCAAGCCCGGCACGTCGCTGGGCATCGGCAGCCTGCGAAGGAGTCCCCGGTCATGAACAACCTGCATCGCGAACTCGCCCCGATCTCCGACGTCGCCTGGTCGGACCTCGAGGACGAGGCCCGGCGCACGTTCGCCGAGTTCGCGTCGGCGCGCAAGGTGGTCGACGTGGTGGTGGCCGATGACGCGACCCTCTCGGCCGTGGGCACCGGGCATGTCGAGGGTGTCGAGAGCCCGCTGGCCGGCGTGACCACGCGGCTTCGCACGGCGCAGCGGATCGTGGACCTGAAGGTGCCCTTCACCGTCACGCGCGACGCCGTCGACTCCGTGGAGTGGGGCGCGAAGGACCCGGACTGGCAGCCGGTGAAGGACGCCGCACAGGCCATCGCATACGCCGAGGACCGCATCGTGTTCGACGGCTTCGCGGGCGCCGGCATCGCGGGCATCCGGCCCGCGTCTTCGCTGAGCCCGGTCGCGCTGCCCGGCGAGGCGAGCGCGTACCCGAAGGCGATCGGCGACGCGCTGGCGAAGCTGCGTTCGGCCGGCGTCGCGGGGCCGTACTCGGTGCTGCTGAGCAACGCCGCCTACACCGCCGCGATCGAGGCCGCCGACCACGGTTACCCGGTGCTGGAGCACCTGAAGCAGATCGTGGACGGGGACCTGATCCTGACGCCGGCGATCGAGGGCGCGTGCGTGCTCACGACCCGCGGCGGCGACTACGAGCTGCACTTCGGGCAGGACCTGTCGATCGGCTACACGAGCCACGACGCCGACAGCGTGCAGCTGTACTTCCGCGAGACGCTGACGTTCCTGGTCAACACGGCCGAGGCCGCGGTCGGTCTGACTGCTTGATTCCGAACGGGGAAGCCGCCTTGTGTGGGCGGCTTCCCCTTCGTTTCAGAGCTGTTCCGCTGCTTCGTAGAGGTTCTTCGCGTCCGCGCCGAGCGGGGCGCCCTCGAGGCTGAGGGTCTTCGACTCGCCGGTGGTCTCGTCGTAGTCGAGCTCGCCGCGGCTGGTGACCGAGAAGATCTCGCCGTTGCCGGTCCAGCGGTTGAAGCCGTCGAGCCACGGGCCGCCGCTGGAACCGCCGGCCATGTCGCACGTGGACATCCAGTGGTCGGACACGGTCGGGTCCTGGTGCGTGGACAGGTCGCACCACATCAGCGCTTCCCCGAAGTACGCCTTCGAGCCGGGGTAACCGACGATCGCGGCCTGCGTGGTTCCCTTGTGGTCGAAGGAAATCCGCTGCGTGCCCGCGACCTGGGCGACGTGGCGGCCCTGCTGCTGGTCGAGCACGACCATGGCGACGTCGGGTTCGCTGCCCGTCGTGTAGGAGTGGCGGAAGGCGAGCGCGCGTGTCGCGAACACTCCGTGCGGGCGGCGGCCCTGGTCGTAGCCGGGCACGAACACGGAGTTCTTGATCGGGATCACCTGGTCCTCCCGGTCCAGCCCGGCGTACGCGCAGTGCCCGGCCGTCACGAGGACGTCGCCACTCGTGCTCGACACGGCGGTGGCGGTGCACCAGCTGTCCAGCGGCGCCTCGCCGGGCGAGACCTCGGTGAAGAACAGCCGTCCGACCCCCTGCGGCTCCGGCCCGGCCCAGCGCTTCGCCACCTGCTCCACGCGGTCGATCGTGTCGGCCCCGGCGGCCTTCATCTTCTCGGGTGTCCAGTACGCGAGCGCGGCCGCGCGGTCGGCGGTGCTGAAGGCGGTCACGTCGTTCTCACCGGCGGCGGAGGCGGTGGTGGCCGCCGTGGCGGCTGTAGCGGCGGTGGCCAGCACGGCCGCGAGGGTCACCAGGGTGCGGCGGATCGTCAAGATCGTCATGACCAGGAGACGGCCGGGGACGCGGGCGGTTCCGCCCCAGTCTGGTGAATTGCCCGGTCGACTGTGTCGATCGTTACTAATCCGACCACAGTCACGGCCGAATGGCTTCGTAGCGACGGTTACGTGCCGCGTGGGGGGTCGGCCTACTTTTGGCCGGATTAGTAAGGGGGGTACCGCTGAGGGCGTCGAGGATCTTCTCGCACGTCGCGGCGAAGCGGGCGGCTTCGGTGGGCGAGACGACGTCGAAGAAGAGCTTGCGGACCTGCGCCGCGTGCGCGGGGGCGGCGTCGACGATGGCCTGGTGCCCGGCCGCGGTGAGGCAGAACTCGGGGGACCGCGCGTTGTCCGTGGGCTCGCGGCAGACGAGGCCACGGCGTTCCATGCGCTTGAGGTGGTGGGAGAGGCGGCTTTTCTCCCAGTCGGTCGACTCGATGAGCTCGTACGCGCGCATCCGCTCGTCCGGGGCTTCGGACAGGGTGACGAGGATCAGATAGTCGGCGCCGGAGAGGCCGAACTCGTTCTGCAAGTGGCGCGCGAGGGCGTGGTCGAGGCGCTGGCTCATCGCGAGGAAGGCGCGCCAGGCACGCTGCTCGCCGTCGCCGAGCCAGCGCGGTTCTGTCATGAGGGGCGATGGTACCGGGGCCGGTTTCGCACCAGCACCGGCAACGCGGCCAGCAGGGCGAGGCCGCGCACGGCGCCGGCGACGGGGTAGGGGACACGCAGCCCGAAGGCCGCCGCGAGGAAACCGCCGGTCAGCGTGCCGAGGGGGATCAGGCCCCAGCCGAGGAGTTTGTAGACGCTGGTGACGCGTCCGAGCAGCGGCGCCGGGACGAGGGCCTGGCGGAGGCTGACGGTGACGACGTTCCAGAGCGTGGTGACGAAACCGTTGAGGGCGAGGAAAACGCCGAGGACGGCGGCGTGGGGGCTGAGGCCGATAGCGGCGAAGATCGCGGCGTTCGCGGCGAGGCTGGTGACGAGTGCGCTGAGTGGCCCGATTTTCGCGACGATCCGGGCGTTGACCAGACCACCGGCGACGCTGCCGACGGCCGCGGCCGCGAGCAGCACGCCGTAGCCGCCGGGGCTGACGTGGAGGGTCTGGGTGGCGAGGAGGACGAGGGTCGCGGTGGCGAGCTGGCCGCAGAAGGTGTTGACGCCCAGGAGAATCGCGAGGGTGCGCAGCAGCCGGTGGTGCGCGAGCCAGCGGAGTCCTTCGGCGACCGGGGCTTTCCGGGTGGCTTGGTGCGTGCGGCGAGGCAGCTTCGCGACGAGCGCGGCGGACGCGGCGAAGGAAACCGCGTCGAGCCCGAACGGGAGGGCCGCGGCGAGCGCGAACAACGCGCTGCCCAGCGGCGGGCCGGCGAACTGGACGCCCACCGTCTTGACCACCTGAAGGGAACCGTTGGCGTGGGGCAGCAACGGTTTCGGGACGACCTCGGGCAGGAACGCCTGCGCCGCCGTGCCGAAGACAACGTCGCCGGCACCGAGGGCGACGGCGGTGAGGACCAGCAGCGCGATCGTCGCCTGGTGGCCGGCGACGAGCAGCGCGACGGCACCGGCGACGGCGGCTTGCGCGAGCTGCGCGCGCGTCATGAGCCGGACGCGGTCGTGCCGGTCGGCCCAGGCACCCGCGGGCAACGAGAGCAGCAACCACGGCACGTACTCGGCGGCGGCCACGAGCGACACGAGCCGCGGATCGCGCGTGACGGTGACGGCCAGCAGGGGCATGGCCGTGACGAAGGCACCATTGCCGACGTTGTCGATCCCGTTGGCCCACCACAGCTTCCGGTACCCCGCCGGCAGTTTTGTCACGACGGCGATCCTGGTGGCGGAGCGTCGGCCGCGACATCATTTAGCTTATTGCTACATACTCGGCGGGGTGGCAGACATCGTCGAGGTGGGCGTCGCCGAGCTGGCGGCGACGCGGTTCGCCGTGTCGCCGTTGTCGGAGACGGTGGCGGCGTTGCTGCAGGTCATGGGGCGCACCCGGGGGCCGCTGCACCAGCCGTGGTCGCGGTGGGTGGCCGACGAGCTCGCGCGTGAGCCGCTCGACGTGCCGCTGGCGTGGGCTTTGCTGACCGCCAAGGGGCTGGGCTGGCCGAACTTCCTCGTTCCCGCTCCGGCGCACGCGACCAGCACGATCGACGACGATCTCGCCATGCTCGGGCGCACTGCGGCGCGGCAGGTGCGCGCCAGTATTTCGCGGGTTTTCGGGGACGATCCGCCGCCGGTCGTCGCGGAGTTCGCGGCGCGGCCGGCGGCCGGGTTGCGGGTGCTGGCGGCCGAGCTGCGCGTGGCCTACGAACGGCTGGTGGCGCCGCATTGGCCGCGGATCCGGGCCGTGCTGGACGCCGATGTCGTCCACCGGGCGCGGCAGCTGGCGGTCGGTGGCGCGGAACGGCTGTTCGCCGATCTGCATCCGGAGCTGAGCTGGTCGGCCGGGTGGTTGCGCCTGTCGGGGACGGGCCGGGACGTGGTCGTCAACCGGGGTCCGGGTGGTCTGGTGCTGATGCCGGTCGTGCTCGGCTCGCCCGACGTGCTGATCAAGCGCAACACCGCCACGCAGACCACCGTGCGGTATCCGGCGCGCGGGGTTGGTGCACTGTGGACAGTCGGTGCCGCGCCGGCGGGGGACGCACTGGTCCGGCTGCTGGGCCGGCCGCGGGCCGAGCTGTTGGAAGCCTTGCGGTCGCCCGCGACGACCACGGATCTGGCGGTGTCACTCGGTGTTTCGCCGAGCGCTGTGTCGCAGCACCTGCGCGTGTTGCGGGAGAACGGCCTGGTCGCGGGGCAACGGTCCGGGCGTTCGGTGCTGTACCTGACGACTCCGCTCGGCGAGGCGCTGCTCGGCCGGCGCGCTGTTACGTGATCCTGCGCAGCTGTTACGCGGCGCGGACATTCGCCTGACGGTCCGGGGACACGCGGGTTGCACCGTGGTCCGGGTGATCGTCGTGGGGTCGTCCGGGAGTGGGAATGCCTGAAATGCGTGCCAAGTTCGTGCTATTGCTGCTGCCCGCGGTGCTCGTCGTGGGGTGTTCGACGGCGGCGGCGGAGTGGCCGACGGGCGTTGCCTCGGGTTCGTCCGACCCCGACACCGATCCGGCGCAGGGCGGGATTCCGTCGGGCAAGGACCTCACGCCGTTCGACACGAGCTACCCGGCCGTGTCGAAGCTGGATCCGAACCTGCTGAAGGCCGTGCAGCAGGCGGCGACGGACGCGCGGGGGCGGGGGATCGAGTTCAAGGTGACTTCGGGGTGGCGGAGCAAGGCGTATCAGCAGCGGCTGCTCGAAGAGGGGATCCAGAAGTACGGGAGCCTCGAAAACGCGCGCCAATACGTGAACACGCCGGAGAAGTCGACGCACGTCTCCGGCAAGGCCGTGGACATCGGCCCGACCGACGCCGACGACTGGCTCATCCGCCACGGCGACGACTACGGCCTCTGCCAGGCGTATTCCAATGAGCTGTGGCATTTCGAGCTGCTCACGACGCCGGGTGGTACGTGCCCGGCGCCGCTGCCGAACGCGGCGGGTTAGCTTTCCTTGGTGCGGCGGCGAAACGTGTCGATCAGGAAGCACGCGACCGGGTCGCCGCCGCGTTCCGGGGTGCCGAAGCCGGGTCCCGGTGGGGAGACCACGCGGCCGTTCGACGTGGTGAAGGCCGTGCCGGTGGCCGACGCCGTGGCCGGCACCGCCTCGAACGCCAGTGAGCCGCCGATCACGGCCAGCGCCGCGACACCCTTGCCGATGGTCCTCATCCGCTCCTCCTCCGGTTCGTGACACCGAGCTTGGCACGCGAATTCGTCACCGGTCAAACAGGTTACGCATGAGGTAATACTTCGGTCAGGTCTCCGGCGCGCAGTCATCCTCCCGTGACGTTCATTACCTGGTGGACGCCTGTGCTCACTCAAGGTTGCTTTCGTGGGGGCAATCCCACTTCGGGCGGTAATCCGTCCGTGGTGTGGGCATATTTCGAGTGAGCAGGCCAGACCGGTGAATGAATCACCGGCGGCCGCGCTCCGCGGCGGATCGTCCGCTCGCGTACAGGGAGGGAGCCACCCCATGACCAGCACTCTTCGCCGGGCCGCCGCCATCACCGCTCTGGCCGGCGCGGCCGCCGCCTCCGTCGCGTTCATCGGCGTGGGTACGGCGTCGGCCATGCCCACCGACTTCCGCTGCACCGCGGCTCAGGTCGACACCACCATCGTCGCCGGCGACCCGGGCGCCGGCCAGCGCTACGCGAACGTCGTTTTCACCGCGAAACCCGGCGAGTCCTGCAACTTCCAGGGCGCCCTGCCGGTCTCCTTCACCGGCGCCGACGGCGTCACCGTCACCCCCGAGGCCGGCTCCTCGGACGCGCCCCTGGTGACCATCGCCGACGGCCAGCAGGCCACCATGCTCCTGCACTGGAGCGGCATCGAGGCGCCTGAGCACCAGGTCCAGCCCACCGCCGTCACCATCACGGCCCCCGGCACCACGACCCCTCGCGGCGACACCAGCGACCCGCAGATCACGCTGCCGTGGGACCAGTCGCCCCTCGACGCTTCCGCCGAGGCCCACAACGTCACGGTGGGACCGGTCATCGCCGCCTGACGCCGGGGCTCGTCGCGCGGCCCGAGGGGTGCTGACGTGCCATGATCGGGCCACGCGGCGTCGATTCCTGGAGATGGCATGACTACCACCGGCCGGCGGGAGGCCGAGCTCAACAGTGGGATCCTCCCCGGCAACGTGCATGTGGACGACTGGGTGATGTTCCTGCTCGCCGTCGTCTCTGTCGGGGGCCTGGGCTACCTGCTGCTCGGGCCCCCGCCACCGGCGGACCTCGACGCGTGGTTCTTCAGCGTCGACTGCGTGGTCTGCGGCATCTTCCTGCTCCATTTCCTCTGGCGGTGGCGCAAGGTCGCCTGGCGCATGGCCTTCCTGACGCGCAACTGGTACGAGGTCTTCGCGATGATCCCGGTCGCGTACCCACCGTTCGTCGCGCAGCACCACCTGATCGCCGGGCTGCTGCTGCTCATCCGCATCGGCCGCGCCGCCGACCGGGCCGTCGGGGAGCAGTTCTTCTACCGCCTGGTGGAGAAACTTTCCGACCCGATCGTGCGCGCCATCAAGAAACCCGTGACGATCGCCGTGCTGGACGAGGTCGTCAAGGTCCTCGAGACGGGCAACTACCCGGAGAACCTCGCGAAGTCCCTCAGCGAGAACAAGGTGGAGCTCCGGGCCATCATCACGGAAAAACTCGCCGCCGACCCGCAACTCGGCCGCCTGCGCCGCCTGCCCTTCCACGACGAGATCGTCCGCACGGCAGTCGACGCTTCCTTCCGGGTCTTGCTGGAGGTCCTCCTGGACCCCCGCATCGACGACTTCTTCTCCTCCGTGGTGAGGGAAAACCGCGAACAAATCCGCCGCGCCGTCTCCCTCGGCCTGAGTGAGGTGGACGACTCCCCGGACGAAGGCCTGCTCCGCACCCGCCCCCAACGCACTGCGGCACGGGAGTACGACCTCAGCCATCCCCGCGCCGACGGTGCCGTCAACCGCTGAACGAGTGCTGCACGCCCCGGCCCGGGCGGTGAGGGGGCGGGAGTACGCTGGAGTCCTTCGTTGTCGTTGCTGCACAAGGGTTGTGTTGGCGCGCACACGGGGTGATCCGATCGTTTCCGAGGCAAGCTGGGGAGCGTCGGGAGCCGAGGCGCGGGTTGGAGACGTGAACGTGGTTGATAGCGGGCAGCAGGTGCAGCCGTGCCGACGGCAGGAGTGCTCGGAGGACTCGCTGTGGCGCGGGCTGTGCGCCGCGCACTGGAGCCGGTGGCAGCGTGGCCAGGACGCCCTCGAACTGGCCGAGGACGACGTGCCGCCGCCGCCCGCGCAGGTGTGGTGGCCGCCGGAGCGCCAGGCGTTGCCGTTGAGCAGCCGGGTGCTACCGGGGTCCTGACGCGGTCCTGGCCCGAGTGGTCACGGCTCGTCACGAACCGGCGCCCGGCGGTGAGTGCACCCCGACGATCAGGAACATAGGCCTATGCCCGATCAGCGCGCGGATCTTGCCGACGCGTTGCGTGCTGCCACTGTGCCGTTGCGGATTCCCGGGACGAAGGTCGTTGGTACGGGCTTTTTCGTCGCGCCAGGTCTGGTCCTGACCTGCGCCCACGTGGTGACAGTGGACCATGGCCCGGCCGAGGTTGTGGTGGCCGACGACCCCGAGGGCGGGGAATTCGAGGTCCTCGCCGGCACCTACGTGCACGGCGGCGCGGCGGGTGCCGACCTCGTCCTGCTGAAAGCACCGGCTGCCCGCGGCGGTTCCCCCGTGCTCTTGTCCTCGGCCACAGCGCCCGGCGACGAACTGTGGGCGTTCGGCTATCCCGAAGGCAACTACCGTGCGGGTGAGCCCATCGCCCTCTCGCTCGACGGGACGTCCGAGCACGTCGCTGGTCCTGCGTTGCTCAAAGCCACCCAGGGGCGGATCCAGCCAGGCCTGAGCGGTGGCCCGGTGCTGAACTGGCGCACCGGCGCGGTGTGCGGAGTAGTCCGCTACCGCGACCGCCGCAACGACGACACGGCGCGTTTCATACCGGTCGACACGATGTTCGCCACCTACCCTGAGCTCGCCAGCGGTAACGGAGCCGGGCCCAAAGCTTGGCTGGACCTCGCGACCGATGCGCAACTCGCCGCCGCGCAGGTTCGGTATCCAGGACCTCGGCTGCGGCGGTACCTGCGAGCCGCGAGTGCTGCGGACGAGAACCACCCATATGCCGGACTCTTGGAGGTCAGGCCGCCACTCTCGAAGGTCTACCTGCGTCAGCAGATGAGCGGTGGCGAGGATTCTCCCCTCGCCGAGGCCGACGACCTCGTGCGCCGACATGCAGGCTTGCAGATCCTGGGCGGACCGGGTGCGGGGAAGTCGAGCCTCGTCAGGCACCTGACGGCCGTCGTCGCGCGGCGGTGGTTGGAGGCCGGGACCGGCGACTACGTCCCGATCTTGGTGCCGGCCGAAGCGTTGTCGCGCTTCGGCGGCGGGCTCGCCGACCTTTTGGCGGAAGGCGTGGTTCGTGTCCTGCACACCGACCTCGACCGCGTGACGCTAGTTTCGTTGTTCTCCGAGCCTCCGTTCGCTGGCGGAGAGTGGCTGGTTTTCGTGGACGGTGTCGACGAGGTCCTTGACCCGTCGACCCGCAATACGTTGCTGGCCAAAATCGCACGCCACCGCATCGAAGGCCACTACCGGTTCGCTCTGACGACACGCCCGTTGCCCGGTGTCTCGCTCGAGAAGGTGACCGGTGACGGCAGCTACCCGACCTTCACCATTGAGCCCTTCGGCGCCCATGAGCTCGATGGCTTCGCCGTGAACTGGTTCGCGCAACTCGGACTCGCCGATCCTGAAGTGGCGGGTGTGCAGTTCCGGCGCCGGATCGATGACGCAGGCATTGGCCACCTCGCCACAATCCCGCTGATCGCGACCATGATGTGCATTCTGTTCGCAGCTCAGCCGGCCCGGCGATTGCCGGGCAACCGCGCAGAGCTCTATGGACGGTTCGTGGACCACCTGCTGGTGAAACGAAAGTTCGGCGAGGCTCGAGACCACTTGCTCGAGTGGACGAAACGCAGCGGCGCGCAAGCGGAAACGGCCGCGGATGAGCTCCTGGCGCGTACGCCTGAGCTGCTTGAAGTCGTGGCGTACGAGGAGTACGCCGCGTCGGCCGACGTGGGTTCCCACCGCTACCGACCGGACCCCGTGGCAGTGCTTGCCCAGCGTGTCCCTCAGCCTGTGAACATGACCGGTTACGAATGGGAGGTTGTGCTGCGCGAGGTTCTGCGCAACTGCGGTCTCTTCGTCGAACACCGGGGCCGGTTCACGTTCATCCACCAGACCATCCAGGAGTACCTCGCTGCGGCCTACCTTGTCCGCCGTCGCCCCGACCCCCGCCGGATCACAGCCCTCCGGCTGGTCGGGCCCCAGGAGTGGCCTTGGCGCGGCCTCGAGGTGAAGGTCTTCCTCGCAGGTCTCTGGGCCGCGCGCGGCCGCGACCTCGAACGGCTCCTAATGCGGCTGCTGAACCGGCGCAACCGCGACCAGAACTACCGCTACGTGGTCGAATTGCACCGGCAGCAGGTCGAGTTGCCCCCGAAGGTCGCCGCGAAACTTCGTGCCCTGCTTACGTCATGGATCTCCGACGACAATCTCGGCACCGACAGCTGGGGGCCGGCCGTCGATGCCCTGACCCGGCTCGACCCCGGCCTCGCCGCCAAGGTGCTTGGTGGAACGGCCGCTGCCGGGCATCGCTCTCAGCGCCGCCTCGACGCCGCGTTGCTCCTAGCCGACCTCGACCCGCCACCCGGTCTGCAGGCTCTGGAAGACCTGGCCCGAAACGAGGATTCGGACGGCTCGGAACGCCTGCGCGCAGCGAAAGTACTGCTGGAAAAGCACGAGCGCCGCGGGCTTGTTGCGCTGACAGGGATCGCCGGCTCGGTCTCGGCGGACGAGTACCGAGTCGAGGCGGCTCTCATCGCCACCGTTGCGGACGCGGCTCGCGCGCAGGAACTGCTCGAGTCGATCGCGTACGACACTCGAGCGGCTGACCAGGTCCGGCTCAGCGCTGCGAGGTCTCTTGGGCCCCGATCCAGATCGGTCGCACTCACGCGCCTCGCAGGTGAACAGGGGGTCGATGCCCGGATCCGACTGGGGGCCGCTGCCGCGCTTGACGCGCAAGGTGATGCGACGGGGCTGGCTCTGCTGCTGGGGATCGCGCGCGATCCTGCCGTCGCGGCTGGCGTTCGGCTGGAGGCAGGCGATGTGCTGGCACGCAACGGTCACCACGAGGCCGAGGCGGCCTACTCGGCGATCGCGACCGCGAGAAACCTTCCCGCCGACGTGCGAGCGCAAGCGGCGGAGTCGGCGTCGGTGATCGACCCGGCAGCCGTCGAGATGCAGCTGGACCTGATTGCCGATCCCGCAATGGGCGACGCCCGGATCATGGTCGCCCTTTCCGCTGGCCGCATCGCCGCCGAAGCCGCGGCTGCCGCCGTGGCCCGCTTGGTCCAGCCAGCCGAGGACGATTTCGAACTGCTGGTCCAGGCCGCGGCCGCTGCAGCGGAGCTGCACCTGGAAACAGGCGTCGCAGTCCTCGGTGAGCTCGCAGGCGAGCTCTACCTCCCCCGAGTGCGGCTCGAAGCGGCTAGGTTGCTGGTGCAGTTCGATGAAGCGTCCGGGACAGCCGCACTCTTCGACCTGGCCGAACAACGTTGGGCGGGGGCCACCGTGCGCGCAGCCGCCGCCGAGGCACTGTGGCTGCGTGATCGTCCGGTCGGACATGAGCTCCTCATCCGGCTGTTCAGCAGCCACACCAGCGGCATCGGCGAGCAAGTCGCCCGAGCGGTGCGGATCTCGCGAACTGATCGCTCACTGGGTATCGATCTGCTCCGCAGCATCGGTCTGAACGCTGCGGCGAGACCTGTAGAGCGAATTGCTGCCCAGAGGGAGCTGGGCAAGCTGAACCGCCGCGCTGCAGAACTCGTCAACGCTCGGCTCGAGCAGGATCCCGCCGTCGTGCGCTATCGAGAGCGGCGGTGAATCTCAGCCATCGGCGCCGGGCTGCCACTCCATGGTCACCTTGAGGTTGGCCTTCGCGGTTCCCTTCACGAGGATGGCGGTGAGCTTGCCGCTCTCCAGGCCGACCTCACAGCCGAACTCGATCGTCACCTTGGTCGGCTTGACCTTGGTGAGGCCGGCCGTCACCGCTTCGGTGACAGAGCGTGTCAGGGTGCCGAGATTCTCCGTGAAGTCGCCGAAGGACAGCAGCCGAGAGGCGACTTCTTCCTCCTGGTCGCCGACGAGCTCGACTTCGGCGTACATCGGACGCCCATCGACTTCGACCGGGACGTATTCGCGCCGTGCCGGTTCCGCGTAGTCGTCCATGGGAGCGCAGCCTAGAGGAGGATCAGCCCTGATCCGAAGGGATCTCCACCTCGGCCCACAAACTGGCCAGGTTCACCACGATCCCCTCCTGGCTGCTGCGCGCGATGATCACCACGGCGTCCTCGCCCGTGGGGTTCTCCTCGCGGTGCGGCACGTACGGCGGCACGAACACGTAGTCGCCCGGCGAGGTCTCCAGGCGGATCTCCGAAGGGCCGTCCGCGAAGACGAACACCGGGTGGCCCGACTGCACGTAGATGGCGGTCTCGGCCTCGCCGTGGTGGTGGTCGCCGGAGTTGGTGTGGGGCGTGACGTGCGTTTCGCCCATCCAGACCTTCTGCGAGCCCACCGTTTTGCCCGAGATCGCCTCGAGCCGGCGCATCCCGGTGGTCTGGTTGGTGTCCCCGGTCAACGAGCCGCCGCGGATGTGGCGCAACGGCTGGTGCCACTGGTCGGTCATCGGGCCTCCACGGTTGATTCCACCACCGTAAGGCGAGCCGGCCCCACCCGCAGCACGCCGTCGTCGAGCGGGACGCAGCGCACGCCGCCGCGGCCGCGCAGGCCGCGGAAGGCGCCGGGGGCGACGGAGACGTCCATCCAGGCACACGGGTTCGCCGGGCGGCGAGCCTGGAAACGGATGGGGCCGTCACCGCTGTCCAGGGTGAACAAGGCTCCCGGATGTGCGCGCGTGGCGGCGAGGTCGTCGACGCGGAAGCCGCGCAAGACGATGTTGCGGCGGGTCCGCAGAGGGTCCACCGGGCCGAACGCGTCGAGCGCCGCGACATCGAACACCGTCACGGCGGCGTCGCGGTGCGCGGCGTGGTTGAAGTAGCGGTCGCCGACCAAACCCAAGCCCGCGCGCACTTCCACGCACGAGCGCGACACCGGCCCGGGATCCGGCCGCGGGCCGTCGGACGGGCGGCCCTCGAACGCGTGCACCGGTGACACGAGCAGCGAAACGATCTCGACCGGCGTGCCGTCCACGGTCCCGACCCTACCCGCGCCAGGATCACACGCCCTCCGAGCGCATCCGGGAAAAGGACAACCAGGATCAAACGGTGGTAGCGTCTTCCGCCACCAAACACGGGGGAGACTGCCGTGAGCTGGTACGACCGCGTCTTCGTCGACACCGGACGCGCCGCCGCGATGTGGGCGGTGGTCGGGTTCCTCGTCACGTTCGTGGTCGTGCGCGGCATCACGCGCCGCATCCGCACGAAGCAGCGCAAACCCCAAGGTAAAACCGGCCTGATCCACGATATTCACATCGGCGGCGTCCACGTGCACCACCAGGTGTGGGGCATCCTGCTGGTGCTGGTCGTCGGCGCGCTCGAGTTCCGGTTCTCGCCCGACGCGCCGTGGGGTGAGATCCTGGCCGCGCTGTTCGGGGTGGGCGCAGCCCTCGTGCTCGACGAGTTCGCGCTCTGGTTCTACCTCGACGACGTGTACTGGGCCGAAAACGGCCGCAAGTCCATCGACGCCGTACTCATCGGCGGATCGTTGGGCATCCTGCTGCTCCTCGAAGCGTCGCCGATCGGCGAGTCGCGCGGGGAGTCGGCGATGTGGTCATACCTGCTGGGCATCGCCGTGCACCTGGTCACGGCACTGGTCTGCCTGCTCAAGGGCAAGCTCGCCACGGGCGTGCTGGGTGTCGTCGTGCCGCTGATCGCCCTGGTCGGCGCGCTGCGGCTGGCGAAACCCGACTCGGCGTGGGCCCGGCGCCGCTACGCCGGGCGCAAGCTCGACCGGTCGCGCCGGCGGTTCGGCGCCCGCTACACCGCGCGCCACAACCGCCTGCGGGACCTCTTCGGGGGAACCCCGACCCCGGACCTGAAGAAGAAACGCGTCAGCGGGAACGCGGGATCCGGTCGCCCGCAGTGAGCATCCGCTGCAGCCGCGCCCGAGCCATGCGGTGCAGCATCTCGCCGAGCTCCTCCGTCGCGATGCGGCCTTCGAGGTCCCGCCGCGTCGCGCGCACCACGTCCGCCACCGTCGTGGCGGATACCCGTCCCGAAAACTCGCCGGTCAACCAGACGCCGACCTCTTCCACCGCGTCGTGGCACTGAACGGTCATCGCTTTGCCTCGCTTCTGCTCGTGGGCTGGCCCCGACGTGGATTCGACGACCGGCCCCGCGAGCCATGACGGCAAACCGCGAGAAGTTCTTCAGAACAAGAAAAACCGGTGGGGAGCAAGGAAATCGCTCCCCACCGGCCTTGGTGAACCCGGAGGAAAATTACCGACTCAGAAGGACCACAACTGGTTCGCGGCTCCCGTGCACGACCAGATCTGCAGCTGCGTGCCGTCGGCCGAGCTGGGCCCGGTCGCGTCGAGGCACTTGCCGGAGCCGGTGTTCACCAGCTCGTTGGACGAGTTGTGCGTCCACTGCTGCGCGGCCGTGCCGTTGCAGTCGTAGAGCCCCACCTTGGTGCCGTTGGTCGTGCCGGCCGCGGCGACGTCCATGCACTTGCCCAGCGCCTGCAGCGTCCCGGCGGTGGAGGTCCACTGCTGCGCGGCGGTGCCGTTGCACGTGTAGAGGTCGATTTTCGTGTTGTTGGCGGAGTTGGCGCCGGCGACGTCGACGCACTTGCCGCCGTAACCCGTGATCTGTTTGCCGCCGGTCGGCGGCGGGGTGGTGCCGCCACCGCCGGTGATGGCGTTGAAGATCCGCGAGTACGCGTACCCGGTGGCCCGGTCGTAGTCCTGGAGCTCCCAGAACGACAGCTCCTGCACGCCGTTCTGCGCCGCGAACGTCTCCAGCTGCTGCGCGTCCGACTGGCTGAACTGCGCGCCGTCGTCGTTGCGGCCGGCGATCGGCGTGAGGCCCATCTTGCCGTAGGCCGCCGACGTCGAGATGCCGTAGAGGCTCGCGAGCTGGCCCGCGGCGGTGCGCGCCGACGCGAGCGCGTCGCCGAGCACCGGCTGGCCGTCGTAGAAGTCCATCACCATCAGGTTCACGACGCTGACGTTGAGGCCCTTGTTCTTGGCGTCGCGCAGGATGTCCATCTGCGTGGAGCCGAGGCCGCTCGGGTCGACGGCGAGGGTGTAGTCCACCTGCACACTCGGGTTCTGCTGCTGCAGCGCCGCGAGCGCGGAGTTGCGGCGCGCGTTGGCCGCGGTGTCCTTGATGGTGTCTTCTTCGATGTCGAAGTCCAGGCGCGGCGTGCCGTACGTGTTGACCACGTTGGCGTAAGCCGCCGTGAGGCTCGAGGTGTTGGTGCAGGTCTGCGCGATCTCACCGCCGGCGGCGCCGCCGAACGACGGGATCACGTTGCCGCCCGCGGCCTGCAGTGAGCTGATCTGCGACTTGAACGAGCCGACACCCGTGCCGTTGGCTTCCCACAGCTGGTTGCAGCCGGAGGAGGGCGTGAGGAACGCCAGGGTGTAGAACTTCGTGCCGGTCGCGTTCATGTCGGCGGCCATCTGACCGATGTCGCCGTCGCTGACCTGCAGGTACGGGGCCGAGTAGTGGGCGGGGAAAGCGGCGCCCGCGGCTGGGGCGGCCTCGCTCACCGCGGGGCTGGCGGTGGCCATGGCGACGCCGGCCAGCACGGGCAAAGCCGCGGCAGCGAGCGTTCTGAGTTTCGAAATGCGCATTCCGTGAACTCCAGGGGGACGGGGAGGGAGAATTGCGCGCACGATTACCCGCGTCCGGCCGAATTTTCGGGAAACGGCAGGACCGAGTACGGGCGGGCAATTCCGGAGAAACGGTGGGGGACCGAATTGCCAGCCACTTCGTGCGTGTTGTGAAGAAAGTTATACCGGTCGTCCCAGTCCTTGGCAACGGGTTGCGGAGCGATCACAGCAGGTCATGGCCACATCCTGACCGACAGGTTCAGACCAGACCGGGCCAGTGGTGCGCCCGGTGTCCACAAGGGTGAACACCGGGCGTCCTGTTTGTCGCATTGGTCTCTTTGGTTGTTCCGGTGAATGAAGCTTTGCGCTTTCCGGGTGAAATGCATTCCGGCCGGCGAAATCCGGGTTAATTCACGCCCACGGCGCCGCGCGCGATCACTTCCGAGTACCACTGCGCGCTGCGCTTCGGCGTCCGCCGTTGTGTCGCGTAGTCCACGTGAACCAGGCCGAAGCGCTTGGCGTACCCCTCGGCCCACTCGAAGTTGTCCAGCAGCGACCAGTAGAAGTAGCCGCGCAGGTCCACGCCCTGGGCCAGCGCGTCGTGCGCCGCGCGCAGGTGCGCTTCGAGGAATGCGACGCGATCGGAGTCGGCGATCTCGCCGTCGTGCAGCACGTCGGGATAGGAGGCGCCGTTCTCCGTCACGTAGAGCGGCACCGGCCGGTAGTCGCGGTGCACCTGCAGTAGCGACGTGGTGAGCCCGGCCGGCTGCACCTCCCAGCCCGAGTCCGTGAGCGGCGCGGTCGGGTCGGGGACGAAGTGCACGTCGGCCGCGCCGAGCCACTCCAAGCCGGCGGGTGAGCTGCCGCGCCGAGGAGAGCCCGCGACGCGGTAGCCGCGGTAGTAGTTCACGCCGAGCCAGTCGATCGGCGCGGCGATCACGGCCTCGTCGCCGTCGCGCACCACGTCGGCGAACCCGAACGGCGCGAGGTCCGCCACCACGTCGGCCGGGTAACCGCCGCGCAGCACGGGGTCGAGGAACAGCCGGTTCTGCTGCCCGTCGACGCGCCGTGCGGCTTCGGCGTCCTCGGGCGAGTCCGAGTCCGCCGTGACCGGGTACAGGTTGAGCGTGATCCCGGCGGGCACGCGCGGGGCGTCGCGGCGCAGCACGTCCATCGCGAGCCCGTGGCCGAGCAGCAGGTGGTGGGTCGCGGCGGCCGCGGCGGTGGCCGAGACGCGGCCCGGCGCGTGGATTCCCTTCGCGTACCCGAGCATTGCCGCGCACCACGGTTCGTTGAGCGTCGACCAGCTCGCCACGCGGTCGCCGAGCACGCTGACGATCGTCTCCGCGTACTCGGCGAAGCGGTAGGCCGTGTCGCGCGAGGTCCAGCCGCCGAGGTCTTCCAGCCGCTGCGGCAGGTCCCAATGGTACAGCGTCGCCCACGGCTGGATTCCCGCCGCCAGCAGCGAGTCGACCAGCCGGTCGTAGAAGGCGATACCCCGCACGTTCGGCACGCCGCCGGGCCGGATCCGCGGCCACGCCAGGGAGAACCGGTACGCGCCGAGGCCCAGCGAGCGCATCAGCTCCACGTCATCGCCGGCGCGCCGGTAGTGGTCGGCCGCAGGCTCGCCCGTGTCGCCGCCGCGGATCGCGCCCGGCCGGGTGGCGAAGGTGTCCCAGACGGACGGTTCGCGGCCGTCCACAGTGGTCGAACCCTCGACCTGGAACGCTGCCGTGGCAGCGCCCCAAACGAACCCGGGCGGGAACGCGAGGCCCGTCTGCGCGGACGCGGACAGGGTTTCGGCGGACAGGGGTTGTGGGGGCATGGTCACCCTTTCACGGCACCTTGCATGATCCCGGCCACGATCTGGCGGCCGAGCAGGAGGAAGACGATGAGGATCGGGATCGTCGCGAGCGTGGTGCCGGCGAGCACGAGCGAGTAGTCCACGTAGTAGCCGCTCTGCAGCTTCTCCAGCGCCACCTGCACGGTCGGGTTGCCGACGTCGAGCACGACCAGTGGCCACAGGAAGTCGTTCCAGGACATCATGAACGTGAACATCGCGAGGATCGCCGCCGCCGGGCGTACGGCCGGGAGGCACACGTTCCAGAAGATCCGGATCATGCTGCAGCCATCCACACGCGCCGCCTCGATGAGCTCGTACGGCACGGCGTCCACTGTGTACTGGCGCATCCAGAAGACGCCGAACGCGGTCACCAGGTTCGGCACGATCACCGCCTGCAGCCCGCCGGCCCAGCCGAGCTTCGACATCGCGATGAACAGCGGGATGATGCCCAGCTGCGTGGGCACCGCGAGCGTCACCACGATGAACACGAACAGTCCGTTGCGGCCGCGGAAGCGCAGCTTGGCGAAGGCGAACCCGGCGAGCGAGGAGAACAGCACAGTGGTGAGCGTGACCGTGCCGGACACGATCACGCTGTTGGCCAGCGCCTTCCAGAACGGCACGGTGTCGAACACCCGCGCCGCGTTGGCGAAGAAGTTCCCGCCCGGCAGAAGCGGCGGCACGCGTTCGGTCAGCATCCCGTTGTCGCGGCTGGCGACGAGGAACGACCAGTAGAACGGGAACAGCGAGCCGAGCACGAACACGGCCAGCACCCAGTAGGTGGCCTTGCGCGGTTTGCCCAGCCGGCTCACCCGCGTGGTCAGCGTCGTCATGCGCCCCTCCGCTTCGGGGTTCGGGCGATCCGCCCGGTGAGCAGGTAGTTCAGGCCCGCGATGAGCACGATGATCAGGAACAGCACCCAGGCGATCGCCGACGCGTAGCCGAGGTCGAAGTTCTCGAACGCCGTCTGGTACAGGTACAGCGTCACCGTCTGGAACTGGTGGGTGGAGCCGCCGTTGTTCGAGCCGGGCATGGCGTCGAACAGCTTGGGCTCGGTGAAGATCTGCAGCCCGCCGATCGTCGAGGTGATGGTGACGAAGATCAGCGTCGGCTTCAGCAGCGGCAGCGTGACGTGCCGGAACCGCCGCACGGTGCCCGCGCCGTCGATCAGCGCCGCCTCGTGCAGCTCCTTCGGGATGGCCTGCATCGCGGCCAGCACGATCAGCGCGTTGTAGCCGGTCCAGCGCCAGTTGACCATGATGGCGATGGCCACGTGGCTCGCGAACCGGTTGGCCTGCCAGTCCACGGGGGACAGTCCGATGGTCTGCAGGAGACCGTTCACGAGGCCGTATTTGGGGCCGAACAGGTTCGCGAAGATGATCCCGAGCGCCACCAGGCTCGCCGCGTACGGCAGCAGGATCCCGACGCGCCAGCCGGTCGCGCCGCGCAGCCGCGTGGAGAGCAACGCGGCCAGTAGCACGGCGATGATCAGCTGCGGCACGCTGGAGAGCAGGAAGATGCTCACGGTGTTCTCCAGCGAGTGCCAGAACTGCGCGTCGGCGAAGAGCTCCTTGAAGTTGTCGAGGCCGATGAAGTCGGGGTTGTCGTCGCCGGCGTCCCAGTGGAACAGCGACACGTACGCGGTGTAGAGCAGCGGGAACAGCCCCACGATGCCGAAGACGATGAAGAACGGCGCCACGTAAAGGTAAGGCGACGCCTTCACGTCCCACCTGGACAGCCGGTCGCGCAGCCCCGGCCGGGGTGCGGGACGCCGCACCCCGGCCTGCGTGCCTTCGCGCGTGACGGTGCTCGTCACCGTGCGAGCTTCTTCGCGCCGTCCACGAGCTGCTGCCAGCCGTCGGCCGGCGACTTGCCCTGCTCCACGGCCTGCAACGCGGGAGCCGTCACGTTCTCCTGGATCTGACCGTCGTTCGGGCCCTTGTACTGCGGCTTCGCGACCTTCTTGGCCTGTGCCACGAACAGCTCGCCGATCTTCGCGCCGCCGAAGTACGCGTCGGTCTGGTTCAGCAGCTCGGGGCTCTCCAATGCCTTGACCTGGCTCGGGAACGTGCCCTTCGCCGCGAACGCCTTGAGCTGCTGCTCCGGCGCCGTCAACCAGGCGGCCAGCGCGGCGGCCTCACGCGGGTGCTTGCTCTGCGTCGGCACGGTCAGGTACGAGCCGCCCCAGTTGCCGCCCCCGCCGGGGAACGCGTCGGTGACTGCCCATTTGCCCGCGTTCTCCGGCCCGGCCTGCTCCTTGACCACGCCGAGCATCCACGCGGGACAGACCTTCGTGGCGAACGCGCTTTGCCGGAAACCGGAGTTCCACTCGTTGCTGAACGCGGTGAGCTTCGCCGACTCGCCCTTCCCGACGGCGTCGGTCACCTTCGCCCACGCGTCCTTGATGCCCTGGTTGGACTCGACGGTGAGCTTGTCGTCCTTGTCGAGGTAACCGACGGGCAGCTGGTTGACCATCGCGTTGAAGTTCTGGGCGGCCGAGTCGAACCACGCCTTGCCGGTCTTCTGTGCGTACTGCGCACCCGCGGCGAAGTAGCTGTCCCAGGTGGCGAACATGGCCTTCACGGACGCCTCGTCCGTCGGCAGGCCGGCCTGCTGGAGCAGGTCCTTGCGGTAGCACATCGCGTCGGGCCCGATGTCCGTGCCGTAGCCGATGAGCTTGCCGTTCTTGTCCTTGCCGGCGTCGTACTTCCACGACAGCCAGCGGTCCGGGCTCGCGTCGGCCGGGCCGATCTGCGTGAGGTCGTAGAACTTCGACGATTTGCTGAGGATGTCGGAGAGATGGCCCTCCTCCACGGCCTGCACGTCGGCGAGGCCGGCGCCCGCCGCGAGCTTGGTCATCATGTCCTGCGCGTACGGGCCACCCTGGCCCGTCTTGCGGTGGGTGATCTTGATGTTCGGGTGCAGCCGCTCGTACTCCGGGATCAGCGCTTCGTAGCCGAACTCCGTGAACGTGGCCAGCGTGAGCTCCACGTGCTCGTTCGGCCCGGCCGCCGCCGGGATGTCGCTGCTGCTGCTGCTGCCACCGCCGCCACCGCACGCCGCCACGGCTAGCGCCGTCATCGTGATGCCCAGCGTGAGAGCCAGGCCCTTCCGGAACGTTGTCACCGTCGTCAACCCCTTGAAGGTTCAGTTTCTGGGAGCGCTCCCAGACGGTTGACGAGTCTGGGTCCGTTGGAGTTCCATGTCAAGGGTGGTTATCGGAGCGTGCCCTTCCGGGAGCGCTCCCTGAATCGTGCGGCTAAGCTGTCCGACGATCACGAGTGGAGGGGTGGTGCAGTGGCGCCTCGGTCCGAGGACGAGCGCCCGACGCTGGAAGACGTCGCGGCGTTCGCCGGTGTGTCGCGCTCCACCGCTTCGCGGGCGTTGAACGACGACACCTACGTCAGCGCGCGGTCACGCGAAAAGGTGCTCGCGGCGGCGCGCGATCTCGGCTACTCGCCGAACCAGGCCGCGCGGTCGCTGGTCACGCGGCGGACGGGCGCGATCGCCCTGGTGCTGTCCGAACCCGAGGCGCGATTGCTCGACGACCCGTACCGCACGGCCGTGATGCGCGCCGGCTACCGCGAGCTGGCCGACGTCGGCTGCCAGATGGTGCTGATCTTCAGCGACACTCGCGAAGACCTCACGCGGACGGTGCGCTTCCTCGAAGGCGGGCACGTCGACGGGGTGCTCGTCTTCGCGCCGCACCGCGCCGATCCGCTGCCCCGGGCGTTGCGGCTGTTGCGCGTGCCCGTCGTCTTCGGTGGTCAGGCGGCCGACCTGCGCCGCGGCGTGCACGTGGTCGACTTCGACAACGAGGGCGGCGCGCGGCTCGCCGTGCAGCACCTCGTGTCGGCCGGCCGCCGCCGCATCGCGACCATCGCCGGGCCCCAAGACCAGGGCGCGCCGATCGACCGCCTCGCGGGCTGGCGCAAAACCCTCGTCGACGCCGGCCTCGACCCGGCGGACCTCGCGGAGGAAGCCGATTTCACCCTCGCCGGCGGCGCCCGCGCCATGGCTTCGTTGCTCGATCGCGTGCCCGACCTCGACGCCGTGTTCGTGGCCAGCGACATGATGGCCGTCGGTGCCCTGCGCACGCTTTCGTCGGCTGGAAGGTCCATTCCGGACGAAGTCGCCGTAGTCAGCTTCGACGACAACGCCACGCTGGCGCCCGAGATGACCCCGCCGCTGACCTCCGTGCACCAGGACCCGCGCGAGCAGGTGCACGCGATGGTGGAGACGCTGATGAACCTGCTCGACGGGAAGGAACCCCAGCCGCGGCAGCAGATCCTGCCGGTGTCGCTCACCGTCCGCGAGTCGAGTTGAAATCCGTCAGGGGAAGAGTTTCACCGGAGGTCCACCGAGTTCCACCGCGGCGCCGCGGGTGAACGACTCCGTGGGGCTGCCGAGGTAGGTGCCGTCCGTGTCGAAGAGCACGACGAGCTGGACGCCGTTCGTGCCTTTCAGCGTGTACGCGGTGCCGGGCACACCGTCGAGGTTGTGAGCCGGCGACGCGGGCGCGAGGAGGGCGGCCGTGCGTCGCAGGGCACGCGAAAGGTCGGCGGGCAGGCCGTTGGCGCGAGCGGCACCGCGCAGGATCACGAGCTCGGCGTAGGTACCCGCGGACTGTTCCACTGCTGCGTCCGCTTCCGGTCGAGGTCGGCCTGCGCGCCCAGCAGGTCCTGGCTGAGCTTCTCGGCCTGGCGCGAGAGCTCGCGGTACTTCGCGAGGGGAGTCGGTTCGGGGGACGCTGTCGCCGGAGTCTCCGCGACTCCGGCAACGACGACCACCGCCAGGACCAGTGGCCACCCCCAGCGGCGACCGGCCCGGCTCTTTCTGGTGCTCATGCGGGGTATTACGCGTTGGGCGCCGCGAGGTTCCACCGCTTTCCGGTGACCTGGGTCACGTGCGGGCGGTGGCAGCAAGAGGACGATCGGGACCCCTCCCGGCGACCTCGGCCTAACTTCTGCGCCATGGGTGCGAACGAGAGCCGCGGGCGAGCCGCGGCCGGGCGGTTGCGGGCGATGGCGACGCCGCAGCTGTACCGGCGCAACCCGTTCCGGATCACGGGGCTCAACGCGACGGCGTCGCGGCGGACCGTGCGCGAGCAGCGGCTGCGGGTGCTCGGCGTGCTCGACGTCGGCGGCGCGCGGCCGCCCGGGGTGCCGGCAGACCCGACGCCCGAGGAGATCCGCGCCGCGTTCGACGCGCTCGGCAACACCGAGCACCGGTTCGTCGACGAGCTGTTCTGGACCTGGGGTACTCCCGAGGACTGCGGGTGCCCGCCGCAGCTGCACGACAAGCACGACCTCGCCGTCGCGGCGCACGCGGCCGCGCTCGAGGCCGAAACCGAGCACACCGAGGACCACCCGGCGCCGCTGTGGGACGAGGCCGCGCGTAGCTGGGTCGTCACGCTCAGCAGCGAGGCCTTCTGGGGGCACCTCGCCCACCGCGTGGAGAGCCTCGGCGACCGGCGGCTCGACGAGTCTACTGTGGACGGTATTCGCGGCGCTCTGCCGGACGCGCTCGTCGCCCCGCTCGTGGCGCTCACGGCCGAGTCGAGCGAACCCCACCGGCTCGTGCGGTACCTGCCGCTCTTCGGCGGCGACAAGCACACCGTGGCCGACGCCCGCAGCGAAGCCGCCGAACCCACCTACCTGCGCGTGGAGAGCCTGCTGAAGGAGCTGCGGACGCTGCTGGACCAGGGCAAGGCGCGCACGGCGGCCGAGCGCGCGCTCGCGGAGCTCCCTGTGCCGCTCGACCGGCTCGAAGATCTGGTGCCGCGCACGGACTTCCGGCGCACGGCGAGCGTCACCGAAATGGCGGCGGTCTCGCTGAACAACATCGGCGTCGCGCTCGCCGATTCCGCCGGCGCGCACCACGCGCTGACGAAGGACGTCTTCACCCTCGCGACCCGATACAGCAGAGACCCCGACACGCTCGCCACCGTCAAGCGCAACCAGCAGGGCGCGCTCGGCGCCGGCCGGGTCAACGCCCCCGTCGACGTCGGGCACCTGTGGAACACCGTGACCGGCTACATCAAGCGCGGCCGCTACAGCGACGCGAGCCTCGTGCTGAACACGATCATCGAGATCGCACCGCGCTCCGAGGACCGCGAACAGGCTCGCCGGATGATCGTCCAAATGCGACAGCTGCAGGACGGCGGACCGCCACGGCGCTACGTCTCCGCGTCACGGGTGTTCCTGGCACTGCTGCACGTGGCCTTCGGCGTCACCCTGCTCGCGACGCTGCTGACCTCGCCGTTGCTGCCGGTGTTCCTCATCGGCGTGCCCGGCCTGGTCGGGGCGCTCGGGCTGGCCACGGACGCGTCGGTCGGCCGCGGGCGGCTGCCGGGCCTGCTCGTGACCGATGCCGTGGCGGGGCTCGGGCTGTGGCTGGTGGATTCGACCGGCACGCCGATCCCCGCGTGGATCACGGTGGTGACCGCGGTGCTGTTGCTCGTGGTGGGGACCGTACGCGTGCGCACGGAGAGGACAAGGGCGTGACGAACACCGAAGACCGGCGCCAGCGCCGGCACCACAGGGAGTTCCGCATCGAGGAACCCTTGTGGGGAGCGGAAGAGCGGGCGCGGCTGCGGGAGCTCGCCGACCAGGTCTCGGCCTTGCTCGCGGCCACGAAGGGTTCTGCCGCGAAACCGGCGGGGCCCCGGTTGTCCGAATCGGACCTGGCTGTGGCGGCGACGGCGTTGTGGCGGGCGCGCAAGAAGCTCACCGGCGTGCAGGACCGCGTGGCGAAGCAGGCCGGCCGGTACCTGTCGGCGAGCCAGGAGGCGCTCGACGCGGCGGGCGTGCTGATCCAGGACCACGACGGGGACCCGTTCGACTCGGGGCTCGCGCTGGAACCGCTGGTGTTCCAGGACGAACCAGGCCTCACGTCGGAGCGGGTGGTGGAGACGGTGCGGCCTTCGGTCTACCTGGCGGGGCGGCGGATCCAGATGGGGCAGGTCATCGTGGGGTGCCCGGTCGCCCCCGGCACTACGGCGGAGGAAGCTGATGCGGGACACCCGTGACACCATTGATTTCGGCATCGACCTCGGCACGACGAACAGCGCGCTCGCCGTGCTGGACGGCGGCCAGGTCTCGGTGGTCAAGAACAACGTGCAGGGCGACTACACGCCCTCGGCCGTCTGGATGCCCAAGCCCGGCCTGATCCAGGTCGGTGCCGCGGCGAAAAGCCGCCGGGAACGCGACTCGGACAACGTCCAGATCGAGTTCAAGCAGGCCATGGGCTTCGCCGACGCCCGGCGCACCTTCGCCCGAGCCGGGGTGTCGATGACGCCGGTCGAGCTGTCGGCCGAGGTGCTCAAGTCGCTGCGCGGCGACGCCGCCCGCCGGTTCGGCGAACCGCCCGCGGCGGCGGTGATCACCGTGCCCGCCGCGTTCGCGCTCAACCAGACGGAGGCGACGAGCGAGGCGGCGAAGCTCGCCGGCTTCACGGCGCCATGCCCGCTGGTGCAGGAGCCGACGGCGGCCGCGTTCGCCTACGGCTTCCAGAACGAGAGCCGCGGCGCCTACTGGATGGTGTTCGACTTCGGCGGCGGCACGTTCGACTCGGCGGTGGTCAGCACGGTCGACGGCGAGCTGTCGGTGCTCCACCACGCGGGCGACCTCGGCCTCGGCGGCAAGAACATCGATGCGGCCATCGTGAGCAGCCTGCTCGCGCCCGCCGCCGCGAAGGCGTTCGGGTTGAAGGAGTTCACCGTCGAGAACCCGCGCTGGATCCGCAACTTCGCGTTCCTTCGCGCAGCCGCGGAGTCGGCCAAGATCGCGCTTTCGTCGACCGATCAGGCGCAGATCATGGCGGAGCTGGACCTGGGCGACGGCGTGCTCGAGCTGTTCGAGTACACCCTGCGGCGCGAGGACGTCGACCGGCTCGCGTCGCCGTTCTACCTGCGCGCTGTGCACCTGTGCCGCGAAGCGCTGGCGAAGGCGAACCTGCGGCCGTCGGACATCGACCGGCTGCTGCTCGTCGGCGGCCCGACGCTGGCGCCCGGGCTGCGCGAGCTGCTCGCGGATCCGGCCGACGGTCTCGGCATCGAGCTCGACCACAGCCAGGACCCGAGCACAGTCGTCGCGCGCGGCGCGGCGATCTACGCCGGCACGGTGGCGTTGCCGCGCGCCGAGGTCGTGCCGAAGCGTGGTGAGTTCTCCGCGACGCTGTCCTACCCGAAGACCACGAGCCTGCTGTCCGTTCCGGTCTCGGGCCGGTTCGAGACGCCGGGTGGCGCCGATTGGAGCCGCTTCCGCGTGGTCCTGAGCGATTCGCAGCGGCAGCCGCAGTACCGCAGCGCGGAGATCACGCTGTCTCCCGAAGGCACGTTCACCCTCGACGTGCTGCTCAAGGACCTGGTCTCCAACCGGTTCGAGGTCGAGCTGATCGACCCGGCAGGCGCGCGGGTGCCGGTGAACCCGCCGGGGTTCACGATCACCCACTGGGCGAACGAGATGCAGGGCCAGACCGTGGTCAACAGCGTCGGCCTGACCGAGGCCGACGGCACGTTCACCCCGATGCTGATGAAGAACCGGCCGCTGCCGGCGGACACCACGCAGGTTTTCTTCTCGACCGCGAGCGTGCACCGCGCGGAGGCCGGCTCGGTCATCCGCATCCCGATCGCCGAGGGAGAGTTCCGGCGCGGCGAGCGCAACAAGCAGGTCGGGCTGATCGAGATCAAGGCCCAGGACGTGCGCCGCGACCTGCCGCGCGGCAGCGAGATCCAGGTGACGTTCGCGATGGACGAGTCGCGGCTGGTCTCGGTCACCGCTTTCGTGCCGTTGCTCGACGCCGAGTTCGAGGCCGCCGTCGAGCTCAACAAGACCGCGGTCCCCGAGGCGCCGGCGCTGCGCCGTCAGCTCAACGAGCTGGAGGCACGCCACGAACAGCTGCGGTCCGAGGCCGAGACGGCGCGCTCGGATCGCGCTCGCGGCCTGCTGATGCGGCTCGACGAGCGGGGCACGGTCGCGGCCGTGCGCCAGGAGGTGACCTCGAGCGCGACCGACGAGGGCGCGGCGGTCGCGGCCGAACAGCGGATGCGCGAGGTCCAGGCGGAGCTCGACGACATCGAGGAGGAACTGCGCATCCCCGACGTGATGGCCCGGCTGCGCGACCAGATCGAGCACTGCCGGGAGCTGGTCGAGCGCGTCGGCTCCGCCGAGGATCGCACCGAGCTGGCGGACATCGAACGCCGCTACGAGACCGTGCGCGACAATCGCGACGCCGCGGCCGCCGAACGCCTGTCCGACCGCGCCACGGACCTCCAGGTGGTGCTGCTTCGGCGTGACGGCTCGCTCGACGAGGAGATCTTCAACGCCCTGCGCGCGTCGCAGGACCGGATGACCGAGCCGGCGCGTGCCCGTGAGCTCATCCGCGAAGGCGAGCACGCCGTCAACACGAGCAACTGGGCGGCACTGACGGACGTCAACCGCCGGCTGCGAGCGCTGCTGCCGCCTGACATCCAGGGCAACGCCGACGGCGGCATCCTGCGTCAGGAGCGTCCGTGATGACCGTGTTCAGCGGGCTTTCCGAGGAGCTGACGCTCGCGGAGGCGGCCGACCTGGCCCGCCTCGGCGAATACGCGGCCGCCGCCGAGTTGTTGCAGCGCGCCGCCACCGACGATGTGCCGCGCTTGGATCTGCTGGCCCGCGTCCACGCCCAGGCCGGTGATCTGGAGCAGGCCGACGCCGCGTGGGCCCGGGTGCTGGAGCTGGCGCCGGAGTCCGGGCCGGCGCTGGCGGGACGGCGGCTGATCACGAAGATCCGTTCGGGGCGGCTGCGCAAGCGCCCGATCGGCCGTCGGCTCGCGGCCGCCGGCGCGGTGGTCGTGGTCGTGGCCGGAGTGGCGGTGATCGTGGCGACGCTGCCGTGGTCTTCCCCGGAGCCGGCGCCGACGGCCGCACCGCCCGCGACGACCAGCCCCGCCGTGCAGGCCGAGCTGGACCGGTTGCACGCGTCGCAGTCGAAAGCGGCCGAGGCGGAGCAGAGCCGTCAGCAGAAGCTCACCGCGCTGGCGTCGCACCTCGGCGGCGACGGCGTGCAGGTCACGAGCGGCTCGGCTGTCACCATCACCTTCGACGAAGGCATCTTCGGCCCCAACGCGATCAGCCCCAGCGTCGACGGCCGGCGCGCGCTGCAGCGGTGGGGCGCCGTCCTCAAGGGACAGGACGTGCGGGTCACCGTGATCGGCCACGGCGTCGCCGTGCCCGGTGGCCCGGCCAGCGGTGGCTCGTCGACCGCGCTGGCCCGGGCGGCTTCGGCGGCGCGCGTGCTGGCGACGGCGAGCGGCCTGCCGCTCACGACGTTCGCGATCACCAGCGCCGACCAGGCCACGCCCGTGCACGAGGGCACGGACGCGGCCGCGAACCGCACGGTGACGCTGGAGGTGACCCCGGCTTAGTCAGGCGCCGATCGCGTCGAGCTCGGCGACGACGTCGGCCGGCAGATCGAGCGCGGCGGCCGCGACGTTCTCCCGCAGGTGCGCCATCGACGACGTGCCCGGGATCACGGCGATCGCGGGCGACCGCTGCAGCAGCCACGCCAACGCGACCTGCATCGGCTTCGCGTCGAGCCGCGCGGCGCACGCGTCGAGCGCCGAGGACTGCAGCGGGCTGAACCCGCCCAACGGGAAGTACGGGACGAACGCGATGCCGAGCGCGGCGCACTTGTCCACGAGGTCGTCGTTCTCGCGGTGCGCGAGGTTGTAGGCGTTCTGCACGCACACCACCGGCGCGATCTCGCGCGCGACGTCGAGCTGCGCACCCGTCACGTGGCTCACGCCGAGGTGGCGGATCAGGCCCTGGTCCCGCAGCTCGGCCAGCACTGAAAACGGTTCCACGATCGACACGTCCACGGGGTAGCCGCCCGTTTCGTCGCCCAGGCGCAGGTTCACCACGTCGAGCGCTTCGACGGCCAGGTTGCGCAGGTTGTCGTGGACGGCGGAGATCAGCTCGTCGCGCTTGAGCGCGGGCGGCCAGCCGCGGTCGGCGCTGCGGCGCGCGCCCACCTTGGTCACCAGCACCAGCTCGTCCGGGTAGGGCGCGAGATTGGTCCGGATCAGCTCGTTGACCGTGTGCGGGCCGTAGTAGTCCGACGTGTCGATGTGCGTGATGCCCAGCGCCAGCGCCTCGCGCAGCACCGCCGACGCCTCGGCGAGATCCTGCGGCGGCCCCCAGACCCCGGGACCGGCCAGGCGCATCGCGCCGAAGCCCATCCGGGTCACGGTCAGCTCGCCGCCGAGCTGCAGGGTGCCGGCCGCCGTGGCGTCCGTCGTCATGTGGTGCTCCTCCCGAGACGGTGATCCGGCCGCCAGCCTAGTCCGGAGTGGACTGCGATCAGGTGCACGCGTGCTTCGACTTCAGCACCCGCTTCACCGACGCGGCCACGCGATCCGCGGGCAGCTCGCCGCTCGACACCGCCTTCACGAGCCGGTCGAGCACCGCGCCGACGTCGCCGTTGCCTGAGGAGAACAACGCCTCGTCGGCGCCCGCCTGAAGCGCCTTCAGCACGGCGTCGGGCAGCGGGTACTGGTCGGTGATCGCCTTCATGCCGCCGAGGTCGTCGGTGATGATCGGGCCGGTGAAGTGGTAGTCGCCGCGCAGCAGCTTGTACGCAGCGGGGGAGATCGACGCGGGCACGCCGTCGGTGAGACCCGGCACGTCGAGGTGGCCCACCATCACTTCCACGGCGCCGTAGTCGGCGATGTTCTCGTACGGCTTGAGGTCCACCTTGCGCAGCTGGTCGAGCGGCGGCGTGGTGACCGTGCCCTTGTGCGAGTCGCCGGATCCGTGGCCGTGGCCGGGGAAGTGCTTGAGCACCGGCGTCACGCCGCTCTGGCGCAGGCCCTCGGCGAACGCGATCGCGTACTGGCGCACCTTGGCGGGATCCGAGCTGTACGAACGGTCTCCGATCACCGCGTCGTCCGGTTCGTCGCTCACGTCGGCGTCGGGCGCGTAGTCGACGGTGATCCCGCGCGCGTGCAGCTGCTTGCCCCGCTGCACGCCCAGCGCGCGGACTTCGGCGGGCGTCTTCGTGGCGGCGAGCTCGCGCGCGCTCGGCATCGAGCCGTCGAGGTCGTCGATGCGCTGCACGCGGCCGCCCTCTTCGTCGACGGAGACGGACACGGGGATCTTCGCGACCTTCTGCACGGCGTCGAGCGCGTGGTTCTGCAACAGCGTGGTTTTATTGCCTCCCACGAAGAACCCGCCGATCTGCTGCTGCTGGACAAGTTTTGTCACCGCCGCCGGATCGGCGGCGTCGACACCCGGGACCACCAGCTGCGCCACCCGCGCGCGCACGTCGAGTGAAGAGATCAGCGAGTCGCATGAAGACGGTGAAGCCGGCCGTGAAGACGGCGGCTGTGACGGCTCCGAAGACACCGTCGGCGCGGCGCTCGTGCTCGGCTGAGCACTCGGTTCGGCCAGTGCGGTACCGGAAACCGTGTGTGCGGAAGCACATCCGGCGAGGGTGCCGGCGACCAGCACGGCGCCGCCGATCGCCGCAGGTAGCCGCTTCCGTGCGGGCATCTTCATGAATTCCTTACATGTTTGTTCCCGGTGTCGACGCGACGCTAGCGGAACCCCTGGTGGGAGCCCAACTTCACGTCGTGAAGAATGACTTCATCGCGGCTAGAGAATTCGTGAAGCCGCTGTCTCCAGACTGGCAGACACGGGATGAGTGTTTCTTCAGGGAGGTAGCAGCGATGGATCAGGTCAGGGTGGCGGCGTGGGCTTCGGATCCCATCGCGCTCGCGGGGCTCATCGACCACTTGCAGGCGCGGCCCGAGGTGCAGGTGCTGCCCGGCCCGCGGCGCGGGGAAGCGGCGGTGCTCGTGTTCGCAGCCGGCCGCGTGACGCCGGAGCTGAAGGCCGCCCTGCGCGCGGCCGCCTCGGAGACGCCGGCCGCGATCGTCCTCGTCGCCGGGTACGTCGACGCCGACGAGCTGCCGGAGCTGGCCGCGTGCCACGTCGTGGCCGTGCTGCCGCGCGAGGCCATCGCGGGCGACCGGCTCGTGCGCAGCATCACTGCCGCCGCGTCGGGCAGGGAGACCTCGCTGCGCGATCTGCTGGGCCAGGCCGAGAGCCTGCAGCACACCGCGGGCGGTGCCGCGCTGTCGCCGCGCGAGGTCGACGTGCTGCGGCTGATGGCCGAGGGCTGGGACACCGCGGAGATCGCCGGGAAGCTGTGCTACTCGGAACGGACCGTGAAGAACGTCATCTACGGGATGACCAATAGGCTGAAGCTGCGCAACCGACCGCATGCCGTCGCCTACGCCCTGCGCGCAGGTGTTATCTGAGGGAAGCTCACCCCGTGCGAAAGCTGACCCGGCGCCCGGCCGTCGCCGTCCTGACGACCGCGCTCCTCCTGCTGGTGACCGCTTGCAGCGGCGGCTCCGCCGCCGAAGGCGGGAAGATCAAGCTGACCGTGGCCACCTTCGGTGAGTTCGGTTACGCCCCGCTCTTCGCCCAGTACGAGAAGGATCATCCGAACATCGAGATCCAAAGCCGGGTCACCGACTTCGACACGCACTTCAAGACCCTCGCCACGCAGCTCGCGGCGGGCCACGGCGCGGCCGACATCGTCGCCATCGAGGAACAGCAGATCCCCAAGTACCTCGGGGTGAAGGACAAGTTCGTGAACCTCGCGGACTACGGCGCCGATCAGCTGCAGAACCAGTGGGCGGCGTGGAAGTGGGCCCAGGGCACCAAGGACGGCGACGTACTCGGCCTCGGCACCGACATGGGCAGCCTCGCCATGTGCTACCGCCGCGACCTCTTCCAGCAGGCCGGCCTGCCGACCGACCGCAAGGCCGTCGCCGCGCTCATGCCGACGTGGGACGCGTACGCCCAGCTGTCGCAGCGCTTCACCGACGAGCTGCCGAAGGTGAAGTTCGCCGACTCGGCTGGAACCGTTTACACGGCGATGCTGAACCAGTCGCCGGAGAACTACTTCTCCTCGCGCGACGATTCCTACATCGCGGACAAGAACCCCGCCGTGCGCAACGCCTTCATGCTCGCCGGCACCCTCGCGCAGAAGGGCCAGACGGCCGGCGCGACCACCTACACACAGGCCTGGAACGTCGCGATCAAGCAGGGAAGTTTCGCCACCATCGCGTGCCCGGCCTGGATGCTCACGCAGATCAAGGAAGCCGGCGGCGAGGGCAACACCGGCAAGTGGGACGTCACGACCGTCCCCGGCGCCAGCGGCAACCAGGGCGGTTCGTTCCTCTCGATCCCGAAGCAGAGTGAGCACCCCAAGGAGGCCTACGACCTCGCGAAGTGGCTCACGGCGCCCGAGCAGGAGAAGAAGATCTTCCTCTCCGACGGCATCCTGCCGAGCGAGCCGGGCGTCTACAAGGACCCGCAGGTCGTGGCCCACACCGACCCGTACTTCTCCGGCGCGCCGATCGGCCAGATCTACGCCGCGTCCGCCGACACCCTTCGTCCCAACTATCGCGGCCTGCATGACGCCGACGTCCGGCCGGAGTTCGGCCGGGCGCTCGGGCGGATCGAGGACGGGTCCGAAAAGGTCGACGCGGCCTGGGCGGACGCCGTGAAGCTCGGCCGCGAGGCCATCAAGTAGAGCCCCGCATGCGCGGCCCCCTGTCGGCGCGTTGGGACCGCAAGGTCACGCCGTTCCTCTTCATCGCCCCGTTCTTCGCGGTGTTCGTGGTGTTCGGGGCGTTCCCGCTCGTATACACGGCCTGGGTCTCGCTGCACGACTGGGATCTGCTCGCCGGTGACCAGGGCGGGTTCGGGCTCGCGAACTACGCCGAGCTGTTCACCGACGGCCGGTTCTACAACGCGCTGTTCAACACCACGAGCATCTTCCTGCTCGCCGCGATCCCCGAGTTCTTCCTGGCGCTCGGGATCGCGGCGCTGCTGAACCGGCCGCTGCGCGCGGCCACGTGGTGGCGCACCGGCGTGCTGCTGCCCAACGTGGTGTCGGTCGTGGCCGTAGGGCTGGTGTTCGCACAGCTCTACAGCCGCGACTACGGCGTGGTCAACGAGGTGCTCGGCTGGTTCGGGATCGACCCGATCTCGTTCCAGGCGCGCAAGTGGTCCTCGCACCTGGCCATCGCGACGATGGTGATGTGGCGCTGGACCGGCTACAACTCGCTGATCTACCTGGCGGCGATGCAGGCCGTGCCGCAGGACCTGTACGAGGCGGCGGCGCTCGACGGTGCTTCGCGCTGGCGGTCGTTCTGGTCGGTGACGGTGCCCGGCATCCGGCCGACCATCGCGTTCACGGCCGTGGCCGGCACCGTGAACGGGCTGCAGCTGTTCGCCGAGCCGCAGCTGTTCGACGCGACGGGCTCCAGTGGCACGGGCGGTAACGACCGGCAGTTCCAGACGCTCACGATGTACCTGTACGAAAAGGGTTTCGGCAAGTTCGACGCGGGCTACGCGGCTGCGCTGTCGTGGGTGATGTTCGTGTTCTGCGTGCTGTTCGCGTTCTTCAACTACCGGCTGGTGCGCCGGTTCGTGAGCGCGCCGTGATGCCGAAGCGGCGCGCGGGCGCGTGGGTGTACGTGGTGCTGGTCGGTGTGGTCGGTGCTTCGCTGTTCCCGCTGTACTGGTCGTTCGTGATCTCCACCCGCGACAACTCCGCGATCGGGGAGACCTCACCGCTGCTGCTGCCGGGCGGTCACCTGTTCGAGAACATCCGGCGCGTGTTCGACACCGTCGACTTCTGGCTGGCGATCGGCAACTCGCTGATCGTGGCCGTGACGGTGATGGTGTCCAATGTGGTCCTCGCGAGCCTGGCCGGCTTCGCGTTCGCGCGGCTGAGGTTTCCTGGCCGCAACAGTCTTTTCCTGTTCGTGGTCGGCTCGGCGATGGTGCCGGCGCAGCTCGGAGTGATCCCGCTGTACCTCGTGGTCGGCGACTTCGGCTGGTACGGGAAGCTGGAGGCGGTGATCGTGCCGGCACTGGTGAGCGCGTTCAGCGTGTTCTGGATGCGCCAGGCGTGCGAGGGCGCGGTGGCCAGCGAGCTCGTCGATGCGGCCACTGTGGACGGTGCGTCGGTGGTGCGCACGTTCTGGCACGTGGCCCTGCCCGCGATCCGGCCGCAGGCCGCGGTCCTGGCGATGCTCACGTTCATGGCCACGTGGAACGACTACTTCTGGCCGCTGGTGGTGCTCGACCCCAACGAGACGCCGACCGTGCAGGTGGTGCTCTCGCAGCTGGCCAGCGGCTACTACACCGACTACGCGCTGATGCTCACGGGCGCGACTCTCGGCGTGCTGCCGGTGATCGCGCTGTTCCTGGTTCTGGGGCGCTACATCGTGCGGGGAATCCTGAAAGGTGCTGTCCATGGCTGAGCTCGAGTTCCCGTCCGGCTTCTGGTGGGGCGCGGCGACCGCGTCGTACCAGATCGAAGGCGGGGTGACCGAGGGCGGCCGCGGACCGTCCATCTGGGACACCTACAGCGCGACGCCGGGCAAGGTCCTGGGCGGCGACACCGGCGCGGTCGCGTGCGACCACTACCACCGGTACGGCACGGACGCCGCGTTGTTGTCCGAGCTGGGCCTGCCCGTTTACCGGTTCTCGGTGGCGTGGCCGCGCGTGATGCCCGACGGCCGCACCCGCAACGCCGAGGGCCTCGCGTTCTACGACCGGCTCGTCGACGAGCTGCTGAGCCGCGACATCCTGCCGGTGCTCACGCTGTACCACTGGGACCTCCCGCAGGCGATCGAGGACGCGGGTGGCTGGCCTTCACGGGACACGCCCTACCGGTTCGCCGACTACGCCGCCGTGGTCCACGACGCCCTCGGCGACCGCGTGCCCCAGTGGACGACCATCAACGAGCCGTTCTGCGCCGCGTTCCTCGGCTACGGCAGTGGCGTCCACGCGCCGGGCATCCAGGACTACGACACCGCGTTGGTCGCCGCGCACCACCTGCTGCTGGGCCACGGCCTGGCGATGCGGACGTTGACGGAACAGGCCCGTCCCGGGCAGGACTTCTCGCTCGCGTTGAACTTCGCGCCCGCGCTGGCCGACGGCGATACGGACGCCCACCGCGAAGCCGTGCGCAAGTTCGACGGCATCCACAACCGCTTCTTCCTCGACCCCGTCCTCGGCCGCGGCTACCCGGCCGACGTAATGGCTGACGTCGAACACCACGGCGGCCGGTTCGCGGCGTCCATTCAGGACGGTGACACCGACCTCATCGCCGCCGCCATCGACTGGCTCGGCGTGAACTACTACGCCCCCGCCCGCGTCGCACCGCTGGACGACCCGCTCGCCACGAGCAACTGCCCGCTGCCCGGCCTGCGCGGCATGGACGTCCTGCCCGCCCGCGGCCCGCTGACGTCGTTCGGCTGGGAGCAGACGCCGTCGTCGCTCACCGATCTGCTGGTGTGGCTGAACTCCCACACGGGCGGCCTGCCCCTGGTCGTCGCCGAAAACGGCGCCTCCTTCGAGGACACCGTCGTCGACGGCCGCGTCCACGACCCCGCCCGCCTCGCCTACCTCGACACCCACATCCGCGCCGTCCACGACGCCATGGCCCAGGGCGCCGACGTCCGCGGCTACCTGGCGTGGTCCCTGCTGGACAACTTCGAATGGGGCATGGGCTACACCCAGCGCTTCGGCGTCGTCCACGTCGACTTCGACACGCAGGTCCGCACGATCAAGGACTCGGGCCGCTTCCTGGGCGAGGTGGCGAAGCTCAACCGATTGCCTTGATCAGCCGATCCGCCGCGCCACAGCGTTCGCGACACCGGACCGCGAAGGCGACTCCAACTTGCCCAGCAACCGCGCCACATGCGCCTGCACCGTTCGTCGCGGCAAAGCCAGCTCGGTTGCGATGTCCGGGTTCGACCGGCCCTCCGCCACGAGCGTCGCGATCCGGACCTCCAGCGGCGACAGCGAATCCCACCCACGTCCCGGCCGGGCGGCGGCCGCGAGGCGTCCGCCGCGGCGGACGCCGAGTTCGCGCAGGCGCTTCTCCGCGCGCTGCAAGTCCCAGCGGGCCGACAGTGACGTGTACAGCTCCGCGGCCTCGTCCAGCGTCGCGTGGGCCGCGGGCAGGTCCTCGGTCCGGGCGAGCAGCACGGCCGCGTCCTCCAGCGCCGCGGCCAGTTCCGGGCGGCGGCCGACCGAGCGGAAGTGCTCCACGGTCCGCAGCACCGGCGCCGGATCGCCGTCGATCAGGCCGCGGCACCAGTCCATCGCCGCGTGGGCCCGGGCCGGCTCTCGTTCCTTGGCGGCCTCTTCCTCGCACACCGCCAGCCCACGCGACGCGAGCGCCTGGTCGCCCGCCTCCAGCGCCAGCCCGACGAACATCGGCAGCCACTGGTGCCGCAACATCATCTGGGCGTACGTCGGGTTGAGGATCGGCTCGAGGACGGCCAGCGCTTCCTTGATCTCCCCGCGCTGCCACGCGACCACCGAGTTGGCCACCAGCAGGAAGTCGAAACTCTCCCGCTCGGCACCGGTCGCCGGTGCGTACTCCTCCGCCGCGTCCAGGTGCGCCGCGGCTTGCCCGCGCTCGCCGCGCCGGGCGGCGATCAGCGACGCCACGCCGTGCAGCAGCAACGCCGCCGCGCCGGGCTCCCGCAGGCCGTAGAAGGTGATCGCCGGTCCGTCTTCCGTCACGGTGTCGAGCTCGACCAGCGCCTCGTCCCAGCGCCCTTCCCAGTACCGGTGCACCGCCACCGACACCTGCAAGCCGATCGGCATCGAATGCCGCTGTGCGATCTCGCCCGCCGCCTGCAGCGTGCGGTCCGCCTCGCCGAGCCGGTCGAGGTTCTGCAGCGTGAACACGCGGTTGTCCAGCAGGTCCAGGTGCAGGTCGGCCAGCTCGTGCTCGTCGCCGACGGCCTCGACGGCCTCGTCGATGTGCGCCAGCGCGCTTTCGTGTTGGCGGCGCACGGAATCCACCAGCCACAACGTCTGCAACGCGTGCGCCGACAGGTACGGGTCGCCGTCGGCCTCCGCACGGGCCTGGTGCGCGCTGGCCTCCGCGACGTCGAGGTCGTCGAGCCCACCGCGCCGGAAGTTCGCCAGCAGGTGCCGGCGCCGCACGTGCCAGATCTCGGGCAGCGCCGGATCGTCCTCGGCTTCTTCGAGCGTCTGCACGGCGAGCGCGACGGCCCCGCGCCGGAACCGCAGCGTGGCCAGCAGGTGCCGCATCTCGGCGACGTTCTCCGGATCCTGCGACAGCTCAAGCGCTTGCACAGCAAGGGTTTCCGGGTTTCGCTCCAGCCGGAAGAGCACCTTCGCCAACGCGGTGATCAGCGCCTCGCGCCGCGGGTCGGAGGCCGAGCACGCGGTGAGCGCCCGCTCCAGCAGCTCCACGGCGATCAGCGGCGCCCGGTTGGTCACGGCCGTCTGGTTCTCCGTGAGCCAGTCCAGCACCCACGGGTCCACAGTGGACGGCGCCGCCACGAGCTGCTCCGCCACCCGCTTCACGGGCGCGCCGATCCGCGCCAGCGCCTCCGCGGCCTGCCGGTGCAGGGCCGCCCGCGTACCCGACAAGAGCCGGTTGTACAACGCCTGGCGCAGCAACGGGTGCCGGAACGCGAGCTGCGTGCCCGTGTCGATGAGGACGTTGGCCGCCACCGCTTCTTCCAGCGGTCCCAGCAGGTCCGACGGCCGGATGCCGAGCACCGCAGCGATGTCGCCCACCGCGAACTCCATGCCCAGCAACGCACCCCAGCGCAGCACGTCCTGCGTCTCGGCCGGCAGGAAATCGAGCCGCCGATCGACGGCCGCCACGAGCGAGCGTGGCGTCTCGAACTCGGTGGGGTCGTCGACGTCGGCGTAGCCGCTGTCCACCTCCACCGCACCGGCGCGCACGAGGACGTCGACCATTTCCTTGACGTACAACGGGTTTCCCGCGGCACGAGCGGCAAGCTCGCGCAGGCCGGGGCCGGGATCCGCGCCGAGCAGCCCTTCGATCAGCCGCACGACGTCGTCGGACACCAGCGGTTCGAGGTCCAGCACCACGCCGTCGCGCGACTCGACGCCGCGACGCAGCTGGGCGAGCTCCGCGCGATCGGGCGCAGGCCGGGTCGCGGCCACGAGCAGCAACGGCAGCTGCCGCGTCGCCGCGCACAGCCGGTGCCACACGAGCACGCTCGACTCATCAGCCCACTGCAGGTCGTCGACCACGAGCACCAGTGGGGCGTCGGCGCACAGCTCGTCCACCAGGGACAACAGCCGGTCGACCGCTCCGAGCACCGGGTCGCTCGAACCCCACGCGCGTTGCGTCGACCCCTCGCCCATCAGCTCCTTGGCCACGCGCGCACGGCGCGGATCCGGTGAGGCGGCGTCGATCGCGAGGCACTCCAGCATCACCTGCAGCGGGAACCGGGTGCTCAGCTCGTCCGCCGCGACCCACGCGAGCTGCAGCCCGCCGCCGGTGGCGTGGCTGAACACGCGGGTGAGCAGCTCCGACTTCCCGATGCCCGGCTCGCCCTCGATCCACACGGCCCGGCCCCGCCCGTCGCGGACCTCGGCCAGCAGTTCGCTCAGCTGCGCCGACTCGGCTTCGCGGCCGAACAACGGGCTGTCGTCCCCGTCGTCGAGCGCCCGGCTGACACGCGGTGGCAGCACGGAAATCGGCTCGGGCCCGGCCGCGGGCTCCGGTGCCTTCGCCTTGGGCAGGTCCAGCGCGGGATCCTGCTCCAGCACGCGCTGGTGCAGCTCCCGCAGCCGCGGTCCGGGCTCCACGCCCAGCTCCGCGCGCAGGGTGGCGCGGGCGTCGCGGAAGACGTCGAGCGCGTCGGAGTGCCGGCCGCTGCGGTAGAGCGCGAGCATCAGCGGCTCGCGCACCGCCTCCCGCAGCGGGTGCTCGCCGACGAGCACTGTCAGCTCCGCGATCAGATCTTGGTGGCCGCCGAGCTCCAGCACGGCAGCGGCGCGGCGCTCCAGCGTGTCGAGCCGCAGCTCGGCCAGGTGCTCGCGGTGGCGCTCGGCGAACTCGCCGGGCACGCCGGACAGCGCTTCGCCGTGCCAGAGGGCGAGCGCGGCGTCGTACTCCGCGGCGGCCTTGTCGTGATCACCGGCGGCGGCGTGCTGTTGCGCCTGCTCGCGGTGACGTTCGAACACGGCCGCGTCGAGGCCCCCGGGCTCCAGCGCGAGTGAATAGCCTCCGGCGTCGGACACGAGAACGCCCGAGGCCGCCCACTTCGTACGCTCGGGGTCGAGCGCGCGCCGCAGCCCCGAGATGTAGGTGTGCACGCTGCCCTCGACGCTGGCGGGCGGCGAGTCGCCCCACACCCCCGCGATGAGCTCCGCGCGCGGCACGGAGCGGCCGGCGTTGACCGCGAGCATCGCGAAGATGGCACGCTGGCGCGCTGGCCCGAGCTTGATCTCGGCCGGACCCCGCCAGGCCCGCAACGGGCCGAGCACGTCCACCCGCAACCCGCTGTGCGCATCCCCTGGCATGCCGTTCCATTCGACGTACCGGTCTGACTCGACGAGCTTACCGGGAGCCGGTGATCACCCGGCATCGTACGAGTGGCCAGTTCCATCCGGGCCCCATGGCCAGTCCCGCTCAGCGGGGCGCCGTGGTGGCAAAGCGGGATCATTCCCCCGCCGCGCGGCTGCGCACGGGGTTCGCGCGGCGGATCCCGTGCGGGTGCATCCGGGTTTCGGCCCGGCGCACGTCCCAAGCTGCGCCGAGCGCGGTGTAGCTGGTGAGCGCCGCACGGAACGCCGAGCGGGCCTCGTCGAGGCGGCCGTGTTCCGCCAGCAGGATCGCGGCGTCCTCGGTGGCGCGCGCGTGTTTCAGCACGCGGCCGGCGGCCTCGTAGTGCGCGGCCGCGCCGAGGATCGCGTCGGGATCACCCGCGACCAGGCCGCGGCAGTGCGCCGCGGCGGCGGTGTGCGCGGGTGGGACGTCGGAGCCGTCGGTGTCGCCGACCAGCCGCAACGCCTGGTACGCGTAGTGCGTCTCGCCCAGCTGCATCGCCAGGCGCACCAGGTCCGGCAGCCACTGCTGGCGCGCCGAAGGCGGATAACCCTGGTCCAGCAACGGGGTCAGCGCGGCGAGCGCCGCCTCCGGATTGCCCTCCAATTCGGACAGCTGCGCCTCGGCGGCCAGCAGGTAGTCGCCGCCGTTGGGCTCGAGGCCCTGCGGCCAGTGCTGGTGCGAGGCGGCGTCGAGGTGCGCGCTCGCTTCTTCGGGCTCGTCGCGGTGGCTCGCGATCAACGCGCCGACGCCGTGCACGAGCAGCGCGGAACCGGGGCTGCGCAACACGTACGACGCCGTCTCGGCACCGCCCTTGATCACCGTGTCGAGCTCGGCCAGCGCCTCTGGCCAGCGGCCGCGCCAGTAGTAGTGCACGGCGCCCGCGAGGTGCATCTCGCCGGGCACGGCGCGGGTCGCGGCCAGCCGGCGCGCGGTGCTCAGCGGTTCGGCGGCGTCGTCGAGGCCGTCGAGCACACCGAGTTCCGACAAGTCCGGTTCGGACGTTTCGTCCACGGCCAGGCGTTCGAGCGTCGCGCGCAACGTCTCGTGCCGGCCGCGCCACATCTCGGGCACGTTCGGGTCGGAGAGCGTACGACGGACCTCTTCGGACGCTTCGGCGAACTCGCCGCGGCGGTAGTAGATGTAGGCGAGGATCCAGCGCATCTCCGCGGCCTGCCTGCTGTCCTCGGTCCGCGCGACGACCGAGCGCGCCTCGGCTTCCGGCTCGCGGCCGAGCCAGAACAGCAGCCGCGCGAGCGTGGCCGTGAGCGGTTCGCGCGCGTCTGCGGGCAGCGAGGCCTGGGTGACCACGTGCTTGAGCAGGTCGACGGCCATGCGCGGCGCCTCGGTGGCGACGGTGCCGATGTGCTCGGTGAGCCAGCGCGTGACCCACGGGTCGACCTGCACCGGCGCGGCGGCCAGCTGCTCGGCCACGCGCTCGGGCGACGCGCCCGCGCCCTGGAAGGCCTCGGCGAGCTGGCGGTGCAACGCGACGCGCATCGCGGCCGGCGTCTTTTCGTACAGCACGCGGCGCAGCAGCGGGTGGCGGAAGGCGAGCAGCTCGTCGGACTCGGTGAGCACGCCGGCCGCGAGCGCCTCCTCGACGGCGCCGACGAGCGCGGTCGCCTGCCGCTCCGTGGCGATCGCGATGTCCGACAGCGAGAACTCCTTGCCCAGCAAGGCCGCCCAGCGCAGGACATCGCGCGTGCCGCTGGAGAGGAAGCTCAGGTACAGCGTGATGCGCGAACCCAGCGGCGCGGGGATCGTCCGGCAGCTGTTGCCGTCGACGATCGCCTGCGCGCCGTCGAGCAGGATCATCGCGTTGGAGAGCAGTGTCTCCACGATTTCCTTGGCGTAGCGCGGGTTTCCCGACGCGAACGAGATCAGCGTGCGCAGCACCTGGCCCGGCGGGGCGCCGGCGAGATCACCCGCGAGGTCGCGGATCGCGCTTTCGGGCAGCGGCCCGAGCGTGAGCAGCTCCGTGCCGTCGGCTGCCAGCTCCGCGCGCAGGCCGTCCAGCTCGGCGGGACGGGGGACCGGGCGGCACGCGCCGATGAGCAGCAGCGGCAGCCGCCGCGTCTCGCGGCTCAGGTAGCGCCACAGGCGCAACGTCGTGTCGTCGGCCCACTGCAGGTCGTCGACCACGAGCGCGAGCGGTTCGTCCGCGCACAGCTCGCGCACGAGCCCCAGGATGCCCTCCACCGGGTCGGCGCCGGGGTTCTCGGCGAGCGCGACGGCGAGCTCCGAGCGTCGCAGATCCGACGCGCGCGGGTGCACACCCAGTGCGTCGAGCAGCGGCCGCAGGGCGAAGCGCTGGTCGAGCGCGTCGGCGGAGGCGAACAGCGGTTTGACGCCCGCGTCCTGGGCCATGGACAGCGTTTCGGCGAGCAGCGCCGTCTTGCCGATGCCGGGTTCGCCCTCGACCCACATCGAACGGCCGAGGCCGCCGGCGAGACCGGCGACGGCTTCGCGCAGCAGCAAAGTCTCGCTCGCGCGGTCGAAGAAGACCTCCGCGCGCGGCGGCAGCACCGGCAACGGGAAGCGCGGCACGCGGGCGGGCGCCGGCGCCGGCCGGGGCGCCGGAGCCGGGGTCTCCACCACGGAACCGCCGCCCAGCAGGCGTTCGTACAGCTCGCGCAGCGCCGGGCCCGGCTCGGTGCCGAAGCCCTCGATCAGCTTGTCCTGCAAGTCCGTGTACACGGCCAGCGCTTCGGCGCGACGGTCGCCGAGCGCGAGCGCTCGCATGAGCAGCCCGTGCAGCGGTTCGCGGAACGGGTGTTCACGCGCCGACTCGAGCAGCTCGTCGACGAGCTCCAGGTGCCCGCCGTTGTCGAGCACGACCTCCGCGCGACGCTCGATCGTCGCGAGGCGCAGCTCCTCCAGCCGGGTGCGCTGCGACGCCGCGAACGGGCCGGGCAGGTTCTGCAGCGGCTCGCCGCGCCACAGCGCGAGCGCTTCGTCGAGCTTCGCCAGCGCCGGGCCGCGTTCGCCGGCCGACAGGTGGCGCTGAGCCTTGTCGCGCAGGGCCTCGAAGTGGTGCACGTCGACGGTTCCGGGCGCCACACACAGCGAGTAACCCGACCCGATGGACGCGAGCAACTGTGGCCCGGTGCCCTTCACACGGCCGGGCTCGAGCGCGCGGCGCAGGCCGGAGATGTAGGTGTAGATGCTGCCCTGCGCGCTGGCCGGGGGCGCGTCGCCCCACACGGCGTCGATCAGCTCTTCGCGGGAAACGGTGCGGTTGGGCGACATCGCCAGCACCGCGAGAACCGTGCGGCGGTGGGCGGAGCCGAGATCGAGTTCAGTGCCGTTCGGTTCGGCGCTGTTCGGTTCGGTGCTGTCGAGTTCTGTGCCGCCGCGCCAGGCGCGGACCGGGCCGAGCAGCCGGATCTTCGGCGCGGTGATACCGCCTGCCGCGCCGTCCGCTGCCGACATCGGTCTCCCTTCACGCGTTGACGGATCGTCACACGCCGGATGCCACTCGTGATCTTACGCCCGAACGGGTGGTGGAGCGGGCCGGGGCCGGGTCTCACCGGCCGCCCTGACCGTCAGTCTCGGGGCGGGGTGTAACGACCACTGGGCGTGACGGCGAACACGGGGGAAACTCCGCTGCCGAGACCCCGGTGGAACGGCAGGCAAGGATATCCGAAAATCGGGCATACCACCTGGTCCCCGGTTTCGCCACCCCCCGTCGGTGGGTCACGCTCGCATGAGCTGCCCGCGCGGCACGGGCGCGGGTACTGGGGACGTGTGGTGAGGAGAGCGTCGTGAAATCGATTCCTCCGACGGTGGTGCCGGACGGTATGCGAGGTGCGGCGGGTGAGTTCGCCCGCGCCATAGACTCGGCCAACGGCCATTTGAGGCGGGTCAACAGCGAGATGGCGGCGCTGCAGGCGTCGTGGCGGGGCGACGCTTCGGTGCGCTTCGGCCAGGCGATGAACGACTGGGAACAGCAGTACGACCTCATCCTGGGCCGGCTCGCCGACCTGCTCGCGGTCACCGGCGGCGCGGCGGACGCGCGCCCGGCCGCCGACGAGCGGGCGACGCCGTGGACGGGTGGCCTGAGCGGGATATGAGTCCAGGGCGTTTCGACTTCACCGACGCCGACGAGATCCTCGACCGGATGGGCAGGACGACCGGCGGGATCCGGGCCGTGCTGGCGGAGCTGGAGTCCACTGTGGAACGGGATATGGCGAGCTGGACGCCGGAGGCGCAGGCGCGCTACTGGGCGGCCAAGCAGGCCTGGACCGAGGCAGTCGGCCGCATGCCCGACTGCGTCGAGCGGGCGCGGGAGGCGTTCCGGGAGATCGCCGGCAACTCCGGCGCGGCGGGGCCGGGCGCGTGCGGGGTGTGCGCGGAGGTGTGAAGGCCGGCGTGAAGGTCGGCGTGAAGCCCGGGCCGACGGGCGGCTCAACCCTGCCGTCAAGACCCTCGTGAAGCTGCTCATAGAGGGCGTTGAACTGCGGTTATAGGGAGATTCTTCACGATCGCGGCGGGCGTGAAGAATCTTGGTAAGAAAACGTGAAGTCGTCCGCGCGAGACTTATCACCGTCAACCTGGAGTGGTGGTAGGAGATCTCGTGAAGCTCGTCAAAGTCGCTGTTCTCGCCTCGGACCCGATCACCAAGGCCGGCGCCGCGAGTCTGCTGGGTACCCGCGCCGAGCTGCAGGTCCTCCCCGAGGACTCGGCCGCGCAGGCCGACGTGGTCCTCGTGATGGAGGAGCACGTGACCGATCGCGTGCTGTCGCGGGTCAAGGAGCTGGGCCGCGAGTCCGAGCAGCTGGCCGGACCGGACCTCGTCATCGTCGCCGACCACTTCCGGGAGAGCGACCTGATGACCGCCATCGAGTGCGGCGTCGTCGCGATCCTGCCGCGCCGCGAGACCGGTGGCGCTGAACTGGTGTCCGCCGTGCTCGCCGCCGGCGACGGCACCGCCAGCCTGCCGCCGCGCCTGCAGGGCGCGCTGCTCGGCCAGGTCCAGCGCATGCGCCGCGACGTGCTCGAGCCCAACGGCCTCACCCTGTCCGGCCTCGCCGCCCGCGAGTGCGACGTGCTGCGGCTCGTCGCCGAGGGCTACGGCACGGAGGAGATCGCGACGAAGCTCTGCTACTCGGAGCGGACCGTGAAGAACGTCCTCTACGGCCTGATGACCCGCTGCGGCCTCAACAACCGCGCCCACGCGGTGGCCTACGCCCTGCGGGCCGGCGCCATCTGAGCCACTCTCGCCGGGCGGCGACCAGCGCGGTGTCGCCGCCCTTGTTTCGGGCCTTCTCCCTTTATCAGGGGGGAGGCCCTTTTGCGTGGTGGTGGTTCAGACGTCCAGGACGCGGAGGCAGAGGCGGCGCAGGGTGGCGCGCAGGTCGTCGTCGGAGAGGTGGTCCAGTCCTCGCAGCGCGGGGCCGAGCTCGGTGGTCGTCCAGTAGGCGGCGGTCTGGTCGGGCGTCGGGTGGTCGCCGAAGAGCAGGCGAAGGCCGCGCCGGGCCTGGTCGTCGAGCGCCTGACCGATGCTCTCGTGCCGCCGCGCGCCCGGGTCGGTGCGGTTGAGCGGCGAGACGGACCGGTGGGCCACGACCTGCTCCACGAAACCCTCGACGAGCAGCTCGCGCCGCTGCTGTCCGGTTTGGACCTTCGCGGCCGCTTCGAGGAGTTCGTCGAAGGCCGTGATGCTGCTTTGCAGGAGAGCCGCGAGGATGTCGGCCTTCGAGCGGAAGTAGTAGTAGACGTTGGCTTTCGTGACGCCCATCGTGTCGGCGATCAGCTGCAGCGACGTGGCGTCGAACCCGTGCTCGGCGAACAGCTCCCGCGCCGTGGCGAGCACGGCCCGCCTGGTCTTCTCGGCTTGCTCGGCCCGGGAGGGTGACACCCGGCGATGCTAACCCACGGCATTCGGTGCGGGGATGGGCTACAGTGATTTCATTAGCCGTACGGCTAATGAACTTCGAGGAGAGACTCATGCGCGTACTGGTGACCGGCGGGACCGGCTACGTCGCCGGCTGGTGCCTCGCCGAGCTGCTGCGGCGTGGCTACGACGTGCGGACGACGGTGCGTTCTGCCGCCAAGGAAGCCGCGGTGCGCCGCGCGGTCGGCAGCGAGATCGACCCCGGTGACCGGCTGGAGGTCGTGGTCGCCGACCTGACGTCCGACGCCGGCTGGGCCGAGGCGGTGGCCGGCTGCACGTACGTGCTGCACGTCGCTTCGCCGCTGGGCGGCGACGGTTCGCACGACCCCGACGCGTTCATCGGCCCCGCGCGCGACGGTGCGCTGCGAGTGCTGAAGGCCGCGACCGAGGCCGGGGTGTCGCGAGTCGTGATGACGTCCTCGCTGGCCGCCGCCGCGCCGCCGATCGGCACGCGCACCGCCGAGGTGTTCGACGAGACCCGGTGGACCGACCCCGACGACCGCCGCCTCAACCCGTACCGCCGCTCCAAGGCCGTGGCCGAGCGCGCGGCGTGGGACTTCATCGAGTCCGCCGGCGGTGGCACTTCGCTGGCGACGGTGCTGCCGGGCGCGATCCTCGGCCCGGTGCTGGAAGGCCAGGCGCTCGGCTCCGTGCAGCTGATCGGCGCCCTGCTCGACGGTCGCCTCCCCGGCGTCCCGCGGCTCGGCTACAGCGTCACCGACGTCCGTGACCTCGCCGATCTCCACCTTCGAGCCATGCTCGCTCCCGAGGCCGCAGGCGAGCGGTTCGTCGCCGTCGGCGAGTTCCTGTGGCTGCGCGAGGCGGCGCGCGAGATCCGCGCGAAGCTCGGCCCCGACGGCGCCAAGGTGCCCACGCGCGGTCTGCCCGACTTCGTGCTGCGCGGCTTCGCACTCGTCAACGCCGGCGTGCGCGAGGTGGCGCCGGACCTCGGCCGGAAGAACGTGTACACCTCGGCCAAGGCGCAGAAGCTGCTCGGCTGGCAGCCCCGGCCCGCGGCCGCGACCGTCGTCGACTGCGCGCGGAGCCTTGTCGCTGTCCACTGAGGACGGTTAGGGTGCGAATCATGGTGCAGACTGCGGTGGAGATCGCGCGCGCGGTGCGCGCCGGTGAGCTGGATCCCGTCCAGGTGACCAAGGAAGCCCTCGCCCGCATCGCGGCGGCCGACGGCGTGGTCGGCGCGTTCCGGCGCGTGCGTGCGGCGGAGGCCCTCGCGGAGGCGGCGGAGGTCGCCGCCCGCCCGGACCTGCGTGAGTTGCCGTTGGCGGGGGTTCCGGTGGCGGTGAAGGACGTCACGGAGGTCGCCGGCGAATACGCCGGCTGGGGCTCGGTCGCCGGCCCGCAGACGCCGTTTTCTTCCGATGGGGTGATCGCCGCCCGCCTGCGCGCGGCAGGCGCCGTGATCGTCGGCCTCACCCGCGTGCCCGAGCTCTGCCTGTACCCGATGAGCGACGACCCCACCGGCGTCTCCCGCAACCCGTGGGAACCCGCGTACACGGCCGGCGGCTCCTCGGGCGGCAGCGCGGCCGCCGTCGCCGCCGGCCTCGTCCCCATCGCCCACGGCACCGACGGCCTCGGCTCCGTGCGCCTGCCCGCCGCCATGTGCGGCCTCGTCGGCCTCAAGCCCGGCCGCGGCGTCGTCCGGGAGCCCACCGAGGGCTGGTACGGCATGTCCACTCACGGCCCGCTGGCCACCACCACCGCCGACGCGGCCCTGCTGATGTCCGTGCTGGGCGAGCAACCTTCGCTGGCGGAAGTTCCGGTGCCCGGCCCGCAACGCATCGCCTTCTCCACCCAGGTCCCCGTCACACGCGCCCCGCTCCCGCGCCCGCTCGGCCAGGCCGTCACCCAAGCCTCGACGTTGCTGACCGGTTTTGGTCATTCGCTGACGGAAGCCACCCCGGCCTACGGCTTCGACACCATGCTCGCCCTCGTCGCCCGCTGGTTCGCCGGCCCCGCCTCCCAAGCCGACGCGGAGTTCACCTTCCGCCACCTCCAGCCCCGCACCCGCACCCACGTCCGCCTGGGCCACCTCACCCGAGCCCTCGTGCGCGACCGCTCCCGCACGACGTGGATCTCCCGCGCCGAGGCGTTCTTCGCGTCCCACGACGTCCTCATCACGCCGACGCTCGCCACGCTGCCCCCGAAAGCCCAGCGATGGCACCGCCGCTCCTGGCTCGCGAACGCCCTGCCGGCCGTCCGCGTCGCCGACTTCACGGGCTTCTGGAACCTCGCGGGCTTCCCCGCCCTCTCCGTCCCCGTCGGCCACCACCCGACCCTCGACCTCGCCACCTCGGTCCAGCTCATCGCCCCACCCGGCGGCGAATCGCTGCTGCTGGGCCTCGCGGCTCAACTCGAGGCGGCCAACCCTTGGCCCCGCAGCCGCTGACCCCGCCCCTCCGGTTACGTGACCCCGCAGGTGACGTGGCTCGGTGGTGACGTGGTCTCGCCGGTGACGTGGCTCGGTGGTGACATGCCCCCGCCCTCCCTGGGGGGCGTCCCACGTCCAGTCTATCGGCCACCCCCGACAAAACCCGCTGGTAGCAAGGAAATCCGGCATTTCCTGTGGATAGGCGGCTGCCTGTGGATAACTGCGGGGAGGGGGTTGACAGAGGCTCGCGCGGCCTCTGCGAGAAACGACGAAGGCCGCTTCCCCGGTCGAGGGGGAGCGGCCTTCGTCGTGAAGTGCGGGTCAGGAGTTGGACTTGCCCGCCGCCTGGGAGACCGGCTGAGGCGTGGAGCCGTTGGCGTTCTCGATGGGCTTCGCGGCGGTGGCGGCGTTGCCCTTTGCCGGTGCGGGCTTGGGTTTCACCGTCGGGGCCGGGGTGGTCGGGGAGTCGACCGAGACGACCTCGGGCTTCGGCTTCGGGACCGGAACGGGCTTCAGCGCGGGTGCCGGCGCGACAGTGGGCTTGGCAGAAGCAGCGGCGGCAGGCGCGGCAGCGGGCTTGGCAGAAGCAGCCGGAGCAGGTGCACGCTTGGCAGCAGCAGCAGGCGCAGAAGCAGCCGGGGCAGGCGCAGCTGCGGGCTTGGCAGAAGCAGCAGACTTGGCCGACACAGAAGAAGCTGCCGGATCATCCCCACCCACCAGCTTCGACGCCGACGGGATCACCGACTCCACCGGAAGCGCCGCCAGCAGGGTCTCGCTGCTCTTCAACACCTCGTCCGCCATCGCCAGGTTCTTGCGCGCCTGCTCGCGGATCTCGGCGAGGCGTTCGACCTTGCGGGTCGCCGCGGTGGTGCGCTGGGCGGCCTGAGTGGTGGCTTCGTCGAGGCGCCGCTTGGCTTCCGTGGTGGCGTCGTCGACGCGGCGCTTGGCCTCGGCCGTCGCCTCGGCGATGCGGCGCTCGGCCTGGTTCTTGCTCGCCGTGCGCTGGTCTGCGATCAGCTTCTCGTGCGCGGTGCGCTCGGCGGTGATCTTCGAGTCGAAGTCGCGCTCGATCTTGCGGCGCTTGCGCTCGGCTTCGTTGTCAAGGAGTTCCCGGCGTTGCGCCGCCTCGACGGTGAGCCGCTGCACCTCGGCGCGCGTCTCCTTCAAAGCCGCTTCGTGCTCGGAGTGCAGCGCCTCGGCCTGCGTGTCGAGCTCCGAGACCAAACGCGTGTAGCGCTCGCGCAGCTTCGTCGACGCCTCGGTGGACGAAGCCCAGTGCTTCTCGGCCGCCACCTGCGCGCGCTTGGTGATCTCGTCGGCGCGCGCCTGCGCGAGCTGCACCGTGCGCTGCATGCGCTCGTCCAGGTCCTCGAGCCGCTCGGGCGGCTTCATCAGCTCCTCGACGCGGCCCTGCAGCTTGGTCACCTCGCCGCGTGCGGCCTCGAGCTCGCGCGCCAGCGTGGCGACCTGCGTCGCCGCCGCGTCGCGATCACTGAGCAGCCGGCGCAGCTGCGCCTCGATGTGATCGAGGTACTGGCGCACCTCGTTGCGGTCGAAGCCGTGCCAGGCTTGGGTGTACTCGCGCCGCAGGGGCAGGAGGCCGTTGTCTCGCTCGGGAACCATAGGCCCGACCGTACCCGCGCACATTGTGTCGTCGGCGTCAGGACTGGTGATTCACCGCCACGTGTCGGGCCCTACCTGGTGATCGTCCACTGAATGGCCTCACCCTCGAGACGCACTGTGACTACCAGTGGAACCCGCGCGACAGCCGGGCCAGCGCCATCGCCGCCCGCGACAGGTGTTTCTCGCCACGGCCGATCTTGAGCCGGCCCGAGCCGCCGGCCGCCGTCGAGTCGGGGAAGATGCGGAAACCCTGGTACGCGATCGCGTCGGTGAGGCCCGGCGCCAGCGTGTAGGTGAGCCCGATGGCCTGCCCCGCCGGCGTGCCGATGTGCTTGGGTCGCTGGATCAGCGCCTTCATGACCATGTCGGCCGCCTGCTCCGGCGACTTCGTGGGGAACGCGTCGTAGATCTTCGTCGGCCGGATCATCGGCGTGCGCACCAGCGGCATGTGGATCGTGGTGAACGTGATGCCGTCACCGTGCGTCTCGGTCGCGGCGATTCGCGAGAAGTAGTCGAGCGCGGCCTTCGACGCGGCGTACGCGGAGAACCGCGGCGCGATGCCCTGCACGCCGATCGACGAAACATTCACGATGTGCCCGAACTTCCGCTCCGACATGTGCGGCAGCACCGCGAGGATCAGCCGCACCGCGCCGAAGTAGTTGATCGCCATCGCGCGCTCATAGTCGTGGATCCGGTCGTACGACAGCTTGATCGACCGGCGGATCGAGCGCCCGGCGTTGTTCACGAGCATGTCGATCCGGCCGTGCTCGGCCAGCATCGCGTCCACGGCCTTGTGCACCGACTCCTCGTCGGTCAGGTCCGCCGGGTACACCGACGCCGTGCCGCCGGCCGCGATGATCTCGTCGCGCACCTCTTCCAGCTCGTGCTGCCGCCGCGCCACCAGCAGCGGCACGCCGCCCGCCGCAGCGACCTTCAGCGCCGTCGCTCGCCCGATGCCCGAAGACGCGCCGGTGATGATCACGCGCCGCCCGTCCAGCTCACCGCGCGGGCCGTGCTTGCGGGCGCGGAACGGGTCGAGGTGCTCGCGCCAGTAGCGCCACAGCGTGGCTGCGTAGTCCTCGAGCCGCGGCACCTCCACGCCCGTGCCCGCCAGCGCCTTGCGCGTCTCGGTCGACGCGAACACCGACGGGAACGCCATCGTCTCCAGCAGCACCGGCGGGATGCCGAGGCGCTCCATCACCGCGTCGCGCGCGATCGTGAAGCCGGGGATGTGCTCGCCGAGCTTCACCAGCCCGACGAGCCCCTTCGACACGCCCTCGCCCAGCTGCGCCGTGATCGTCGGCGCGCCCGCGGACCGCGCGAACGCGTTGTACACCGACACCACCGGCTGCGGCTCGGGGTTCACGAGGTGGAAGGCGCGCCCGTCGAGGCCCGGCGTGGTCACCAGCTCCAGCAGCGCCTTGGCCACGTAGTCGACCGGCACCACGTTGGTGTCGCCGAGGTCCGGCCCGACGATCGGCACGTCGGGCAGCCCGGCGAGCTTGCTGATGGCCGGGAAGAGGTAGTACGGGCCGTCGATCTTGTCCATCTCGCCGGTCTTCGAGTCACCGACCACCACGGCGGGCCGGTACACGCGCCACGGCACCTCGTGCTGCTCGCGCACCAGCTTCTCGGCCTCGAACTTCGTGCGGTGGTACGGCGTGATCAGCCGCTGCCCGACGTCGAACATGTCCTCGGTGAACAGGCCCTCGTGATCACCGGCCACGGCCACCGAAGACACGTGGTGCAGCCCGCCGGCGCGCAGGTCCGCGGCGAGGTCGACGACGTGCTGCGTACCGTCCACATTGGCCTTGATGCTGGTCTCGTCGTCGGCGGTGATGTCGTAGAGCGCGGCCAGGTGCACCACGTGGTCGACACCGCGCAGGTCGGCGCGGTCCTCCTCGGACACGCCCAGCATCGGTTCGGCGAGGTCGCCGGTCACGAGCGTCACGCGATCCGCGTGCGGCCACCCGTCGACCAGCTTCGCCAGCTTCTCCCTCGACGACGCGCGCACCACGAGGGCGACGCGTTCCGCGTCCGGCCGCATGAGCAGCAGCCGGGTGAACTGGCGGCCGATCAACCCGGTCGCACCCGTCACCAAGAACGTCGCCATCTCCATCACCCTCCGCCGTACAACGCTGGACCCTTGCCGCATTCTGCTGCATGGAAGCCGCGCTGACCACAGCGCGCCCGACTGATGTTACTCGCTAGTAACTTGTCGCGAAACTCGGGTCCCGCAGGTCGGAGGCACCTTTTTCCGGCGACGGTGTCCCGATGAGCGGCACGAAGTGACCGTTCGCGACACCCGCCGCGCGGTGCGAACGGTCCCCTCGCACCACGTGAACTGCACGCCGTTGCTTGCCGCACAGGAGAAAAAGGCAGAAAAACCGGTGCCCCGGCGAAATCCCGCCGGGGCACCCTCGTCGAATAGCACGGTCGAAAAACGCGGTGAAAAACTCGGTGAAAAACTCGGTGAAAAGGATCAGGCCGGATCCGCGATGACGACCCGGTTCTCCTCGTACCCGTCGGTCCCGCCGACCCACCGGCCGCCACAGGTCACGAGCACCACCCGGTGCGGCCCCGCCTGCCCGAAGAGATCGTCGGCGCGGGTCGGCAGATCGTCCTTGTGCACGGTGACCAGCTGCGAGATCCGGTATTTCGAGGTCTTCCCCGAACTGTCCACAATGGTCACTTCGCCGCCGATGCGCTCGTTCCACAGCTCGGCGAACGGTCCCGTCGCGCCCTTCCAGTTGACGTGCCCCGCGAAGACGCTGGCGCCGCTCACCGCGTCGAGCGCGGCGCCCCACCAGGCCGCCTGCCCGATGTCCGAGGGCACCGGCAGCGTGTTGCCCGGCCCGAGGCCCTGGCGCACCATCGCCGCCGTCCCGCCGCCGGGCAGCCGGAGCGTGCCCGGCTTCTGCGGCGCGAGCGGGGGCTGCTTGTGCTCCACCGGCGCGGCGGGCGGCGGCTCGGCCGGCGCGGTGGACGACGGTGGTGAAGGTGGCGCCGAAGAAGGCGCCTCCGAAGGCGCAGCCGGCCGCAAACCCGCGAGGGCGGCGGCGGCCGGCTGAGCACTGCCGGCCACCACCGCCATCGGGGGTGCGCTGATCACGACGGTGGCGAGCTCCACCACGAGAACGCTCGCCGCGCCGAGGACGAAACCGGTGATCAACCGGCTCTTGCGTGCCATACCCGTTCCGCTCTCACTACCTCCGGGACGCGCGCCGCGCGGCGAACCCGACCAGACCCGAACCGACGAGCGCGAGCACCGCGAGGCCGATGAGCCCCGGCGCGGAGAAGCTCGTCTCGACGGCACCCTTCGCCATCGCCACCGGCTGGTCGCCCGCGGGGATCGCGTGGGGGACCTCGTTCGGCGTGTTGGCGACGGTGAGCGCCAGTGTGTCGCCAGGCTTCAGCGAGCCGCACACCGAGGGCGGGTTCTTCGGGTCGAACGCGTTCTCGTAGCCCGGCGGTGCGTTGACCTCGACGGCGCAGATGTCCTGGGGCGCCAGCAGGTTGTCCACGGTCACCGCACCGGTGTCGCCGGCGGTCGTGACGACCACGGGCTTGCCGTCGGGGCCGTCGAGCGGCTTGCCGTCCTGCCCGGTGGCGGCGGTCGTCTTGTCCTTGCCGGTGATCCGCAGCGTCGCGCCGCCGATGCCCTTGCCGGTCTTCGCGTCGGTCTTGGTCACCTGGACCTTGCCCGGCTTCGCGACGGCGACGACGCCTTCCGCGGTCAGCGTCTTCTCGCCGCCGGTGGACACCACGTTCTGGATGCCGGTGTTCACCGGTTTCTGCACGTACGGCCGGTCGGCCGGGGCCGAGAGCGACGTCGCGAGCTTCGGCTGGTCACCGGTCGGCGTGAGCTTCACCGAGATCGTGCCGTCGGCGCCCGTCTTGAGCGTGGTCTCCGTCTGCGCGCCCTGAACGGTGGCGCTGCCGCCGGCCGTGTCGGTGGCCTGGGCGTCGCCCTGCGAGTCGGAGTCGATGCCGGTGGTCAGCGTCGCGTCGGTGGCGTCGAGCTTGACCGCGACGTCCGGGACACCGGTGCCCTTGGCGTTCTTCACGGTGACCGTCCAGGTCGCCGCGGTGCCGAGGTGCTGGTCTTCCTTCGGTGGCGTGACCGAGGCGGTCCACGGGCCGCGGTTGGCCTCGGCGTCGGTGGTCAGCTTGGCGACGTCGTCGTACGCCGTGGGGGCCTTGTCCTTCAGCCCCTGCAGGTGCATGTCGATGTCGTAGCCGATCTTGTCCGCGGGCAGCGCCTCGTTGAGGTCGTCGTGCCCGGGCCGCGGCGCGGAGGTCCACGAGTGCAACAGGTGCGCGAGCGCCGCGGCGACGTTCGCGTCCTTGGTGTCGCCGTAGCGCAGCAGCAGGTACGAGATGTTGGCCGCCTTGTCGGCGGGGATCTCGTCGCCCCACTTGGTGAGGAGCTTGTCGCCGGGCTTGTAAGTCTCGTTCGAGTCCGGTGCCTTCAGCTGGAAGCTGACGCAGAACACCTGCTTGCCGGCGACGAGGTAGGACCCGAGCCAGTTGCCGCTGTGGTCCTTGTTGTCGAACCGCTGGGCCGGGACCTCGACCCCGATGCCCTGCTGGGTCGCGGCGTCGGCGGCGGTCGGGCCGATTGCGGTGAGGGAGAGTGCGCCGAGCACGGCCGTGGCGACCAGACCGGCGGCCGCGCGCAGGCGAGCGCGCGGGCGTGAAGACCACCCCATGGTGTGTTGACTCCTTCAACAGGCTCTGTCGTGACGCCTCTGCGTCGACGCAGGTCACACGATCGAACAACTCCCCGACACGCCTTCGGTCACATTCCGAACACGCGAAGTGAAGGTTCGCGGCTGATCACCCGGATTGTCTAGGGGCCATCGGGTGACCTGCGGTGAACGGGTCGTGATCTCAGTCGCATACGGTGTAGCCCGGCGCGGGTCCGGTCCCCTGATCGGACAAAAGGGTAAAGTCTCCTTTACTCGACGGTCTCGACGGGAACCAGCAGGCCCGAGCGGTCGTTGAACCCCATGCAAGGTGCCAGCAGATCCAGGAGGATCAGGTGCGTTCCAGTAGCAACCCGGCGTTCCGCAACCTGTCCCGCGGTTCGACCGCTTCAGGGCAGTACGGGCCGAACGTGGGCTTCGACCAGCGGCCCTACGGCACTCCGCAGGGCCAGGGCGGTGTTCCCGGCTACGGTCCCGGGCAGATGGCCGCCGGTTCCGCCGACCGTCCGATGACGGTCGACGACGTCGTCGTCAAGACCGGTCTTTCGCTGGGCACCGCGCTGGTGTTCGGCGTCCTCACGGCGATCTGGGCCCAGAACCAGCTCGTCACCGACTCGCTCGGCCGCGTCACCGGGATGAGCGGGGCGCTGCTCGGCGCTCTGTTCGGCGGCCTGATCGTGGGTCTGGTCCTCTCGCTCGTGATCATCTTCGGGCAGAAGGCGAGCGGTCCGCTCACGCTGGCCTACTCGGCCGCCGAGGGTATTTTCCTCGGTGCGCTCAGCGGGCTGTTCGAGCTGCTCTACCCGGGGATCGCGCTGCAGGCGCTGATCGGCACGGCGGGTGTGTTCATCGCGATGCTGGTGGTCTACAAGACCGGCGCCGTGAAGGTCACGCCGAAGCTGACCAAGTGGATCGTCGGCGCCGTGGGCGGCGTCGTGGTCCTGATGCTGGTCAACCTGCTCACCGCGCTGGTCTTCGGCTTCAACCCGCTGCGCGACGGCGGCCCGATCGCGATCATCTTCAGCCTGGTGGTCATCGGCATCGCCGCGTTCAGCTTCCTGCTCGACTTCGACCAGGCCGACCGCATGATCCGGTCGGGGATGCCGGCCAAGTGGGCGTGGTTCGCGGCCTTCGGCCTCATGACCACGCTCGTGTGGCTGTACCTCGAGATCCTGCGGCTGTTGTCCTACCTGCGCGACTAGTGCTCGCGTAGGACTCCCGAGAAGGCGCTCCGTTTACTACGGGGCGCCTTTTCTGTGTACGCGTTCTGTGGGCGGGGAAATTGCTCTTCGCGCGACGGAGCGCGTACGCAGAGTGCTTGTGCGGGGCCAATTCCTGGGCGCGTCGGTGCAGGTGGATGACTTTCCGGGGCCGCGTGGAGAACGCGAAAAGTCGTCTACGTCGTGCTTCGGGCGAAATCGATGGCTTTTTGTCGGTGGCGTCCTCTAGCCTCGACGACGTCACGCAAGGGGGACCCAACCTGGGGCTTGCGTGACCTTTTGCTCTCGATCGATGGGGATGGTCCACCGCATGTCCGAACAACCGAGCCCGGCCGCGCCGGGCGCCGCCGGGCTCGACGACAAACTCGACCGCGGCGTGCTGAAGATCGCCTCCGTCGTGGTGCTCGGCGCCATCATGGCGATCCTCGACACCACGGTCGTCAACGTGGCGCTGCAGAAGCTCACGATCCAGTTCTCCACGTCGTTCGACACGATCCAGTGGGTCGCCACGGGCTACATGCTCGCGCTGGCCACGGTCATCCCGGTCACGGGCTGGGCCTCGGACCGCTTCGGCACGAAACGCTTGTACCTGCTGGCGATCGGTACGTTCCTCGTCGGTTCGATGCTCGCGGGGCTCGCGTGGAACGTCGAGTCGCTGATCATCTTCCGAGTCGTGCAGGGGCTCGGCGGCGGCATGCTGATGCCCGCGGGCATGACGATCCTGACGCGCACGGCGGGTCCGCAGCGCATCGGCCGCGTGATGTCCGTGCTCGGCGTGCCGATGCTGCTGGGCCCGATCTGCGGCCCGATCCTCGGCGGCTGGCTCGTCGACGCCGTGAGCTGGCGCTGGATCTTCTACATCAACGTGCCGATCGGCGTCATCGCGTTCGTGCTCGCGCTGCGCCTGCTGCCGAAGGACAAGGCGACGAAGTCGGGCCGCTTCGACTTCGCAGGGCTGCTGATGGTGTCGCCGGGCCTGGCGGCCCTGATCTTCGGCGTCTCGCGCATCCCGTCCACCGGCACGGTCACCGCGATCGAGGTGTGGCTGCCGGCGGTCGCGGGCATCGTGCTCCTGGTGAGCTTCGTGCTGCGCGCGCTGCGGGTGGCGGACCCGTTGATGGACCTGAGCCTGTTCCGCAACCGGACGTTCTCGGTCTCGATGATCACGCTTTCGGTGTTCTGCATGGGCTTCTTCGGCGCGATGCTATTGCTGCCCACGTACTTCACCCTGGTGCGCGGCGAATCCGCGCTGCACGCCGGCCTGCTGCTCGCGCCGCAGGGCTTCGGCGCGATGATCGCGATGCCGATCGCGGGCCGTTTGTTCGACAAGCTCGCGGCCCGCCGCATCGTGCTGCCGGGCCTGGCGCTGATCGTGGTGGGCATGGTGCCGTTCACGCAGGTCACGTCGACCACGCCGTACGCGCTGCTGCTGTCGGCCGCGTTCGTCATGGGCCTCGGCATGGGCTGCACGATGATGCCGATCACGTCAGCCGCCCTGCAGACGCTGCGCTCCGAGGACATGGCGAAGGCCTCGACCACCACGAGCATCTTGCAGCAGACGTCGGGCGCCATCGGCTCCGCGATCATGTCCATCGTGCTGGCCGCCCTGCTCGGCTCCCGCTTCGGCGTCCCGACGAGCCAGGGCCAGCTGGCGGCTACGGTGGCCACCCTGAACCCCGCCACGCACACCGCCGCGTCCGCCCTCGCCGCCGGCGCCTTCGCGACGCCCTTCCTGATCGCCACGGTGATCCTCGCGCTCTGCCTGGTGCCCGCCGCCTTCCTGCCAAACAAGCGCTTCATCCCGACAGCCCCTTCGTCGGGCTCGGACGACGCGGCGGCCCCGGTCCCGGCGGCGCCGTTGCACTGACGGGGTTTGCTTCACGGGAGAGGGCCGCCCGCAACCAAAGTCGCGAGCGGCCCTTCTTCCGTACCTACCTCAAGAAAGCGGTCTACTTCAGGAGAGGCGCTCCAGCACCATCGCCATCCCCTGCCCGCCACCAACGCACATCGTCTCCAGCCCGAACTGCTTGTCGTGGTGCTGCAGCGAGTTGATCAACGTCGACGTGATGCGCGCCCCCGTCATGCCGAACGGGTGGCCGACCGCGATGGCGCCGCCGTTGACGTTGAGGCGGTCGAGGTCGATGCCGAGGTCGCGGTAGGACGGGATGACCTGCGCGGCGAACGCCTCGTTGATCTCGACGAGGTCGATGTCCGAAATGGACAGACCCGCGCGAGACAGCGCCTGCTTCGAGGCCTCGACCGGGCCGTAGCCCATGATCTCCGGCGACAGGCCCGTGACGCCCGTCGACACGATGCGGGCCAGCGGCGTGAGGCCGAGCTCGCGCGCCTTGGTGTCGGACATGACGATCACGGCGGCGGCGCCGTCGTTGAGCGGGCAGCAGTTGCCGGCGGTGATGCGGCCGTCGGGGCGGAACACGGGCTTCAGGCCGGACACGCCTTCGATGGTCACGCCGGCGCGCGGGCCGTCGTCCTTGGACACGACGGTGCCGTCGGGCAGCGTGACCGGCGTGATGTCCTTGGCCCAGAAGCCGTCGGCGATCGCCTTCTCCGCGAGGTTCTGCGAGCGCACGCCGAACTCGTCCATGTCCTCGCGCGTGATGCCCTTGAGCCGCGCCAGGTTCTCGGCGGTCTGGCCCATCGCGATGTAGACGTCGGGCACAGTGCCCTCACCGCGCGGGTCGGCCCAGGTGTCCGTGCCCGACGAAGCGGTCGCCACGGTGCGGGCCTCGGCGTCGGCGAAGAGCGGGTTGTGCGTGTCGGGCCAGGAGTCCGAGCTGCCCTTCGCGAAGCGCGACACGGCCTCGACGCCCGCGGAGATGAAGACGTCGCCCTCGCCGGCCTTGATCGCGTGCATCGCCATGCGGGTGGTCTGGAGGCTGGAGGAGCAGTACCGGGTGATCGTGCAGCCGGGCAGGTGGTCGTAGCCGAGCTCGACAGCCACCGCGCGGCCCATGTTGAAGCCGGACTCGCCGCCGGGCAGACCACAGCCGAGCATCAGGTCGTCGATGTCGGCGGGGTCCAGCTGCGGCACCTTGTCGAGCGCCGCCCGGATCATCTGCACGGCGAGGTCGTCGGGGCGCATGCTGACCAGCGAGCCCTTGGCGGCACGGCCGATCGGGGAGCGGGCGGTGGAGACGATGACGGCTTCGGGCATGGCGTGACACTTCCTCGGGTCGGTGACAACGGCGGGCGCTAAGCGGTTGCTCACCATAGTGCCGCCTGTCCCGTCTCCCGCAAAGCCCAACGCGACGCGGACCACTATCGGGCGCCGGCAGGATCTCCGCAATGGCCGACGTCAACCTGCGCTGCGCCTACCTGCGGATGCCGTTCGACGGCGGGCCGGACGAGTTGCAGGTCCGCAAGGCCGCGCAGCGGATCCTGACCCTGCACCTCCGCCCCGCCGAGACGGCGACAGCTGGTTCTGGCCGAACGTCGACCTGGACCTCGCCGGCGCGAAGCTCGTCGACCTGTCGCTGAAGTACTGCCGGGTCCGCTCGGCGGTGTTCGCAGACGTGGCCTTTGTCGGGACCACGACGTTCCGCTACACCAGCTTCGCGACCAAGGTGGATTTCACCCGGGCGACGTTCGCCGAGCCGCCCGGTGTCGAGGGATCGAGCTCCCGCCCGGAACGCCCATCCCGGGCGGGACTGCCACCTTGGAGTCGAGCCGCTCCGCCTGAGTGGACAGTGCCGCAGGTCCAGCGTTTAGGCTGGGCTCGCCGCCGAGATCCGGCGCGGAAGGGCAGGAGCGCAGTCGTGGAGTACGCCGAGCACATCGTCGACCTCGTGGGGAACACCCCGCTGGTCAAGCTGAACTCCCTCACCAAGGGGCTCAAGCCGCTGGTGCTCGCGAAGGTCGAGTACGTGAACCCGGGCGGCAGCGTGAAGGACCGCATCGCGCTGCGGATGATCGAGGCCGCCGAGGCGTCGGGCGCCCTCAAGCCCGGCGGCACGATCGTGGAGCCGACGTCGGGCAACACCGGTGTAGGCCTGGCGATGGTCGCGCAGCGCAAGGGTTACAAGTGCGTGTTCGTCTGCCCCGACAAGGTGAGCGAGGACAAGCGCAACGTCCTGCGCGCGTACGGCGCCCGCGTCGTCGTGTGCCCGACAGCCGTCGCGCCCGAGCACCCCGACTCCTACTACAACGTCTCCGACCGCCTCGTCCGCGAGATCGACGGCGCCTGGAAGCCCAATCAGTACGCGAACCCGGCCAACCCCGAGAGCCACTACCTCTCCACCGGCCCCGAGATCTGGCGCCAGACCGAGGGCAAGGTGACGCACTTCGTCGCCGGCGTCGGCACCGGCGGCACGATCTCCGGCACCGGCCGCTTCCTCAAGGAGGCCAGCGACGGCCGCGTGCAGGTCGTCGGCGCCGACCCCGAGGGCTCCGTCTACTCCGGCGGCAGCGGGCGCCCGTACCTGGTCGAGGGCGTGGGCGAGGACTTCTGGCCCGAGACCTACGACCGCGGCATCGCCGACCGGATCATCCCGATCTCCGACGCGCACTCGTTCGACATCACCCGCCGCCTGGCGGTGGAAGAGGGCCTGCTGGTCGGCGGCTCGTGCGGCATGGCCGTCGCCGCCGCGCTGAAGCTCGCCGAGGGCCTGACCGAGGACGACGTCGTGGTGGTCCTCCTGCCCGACGGCGGCCGCGGCTACCTCACCAAGGTTTTCAACGACGACTGGATGTCGTCCTACGGCTTCCTCCCGCCCGACTCCTCGGGCGCGACGGTGGGCGACGTGCTCACCAAGAAGAGTGGCTCCCTGCCCAGCCTCGTGCACACGCACCCGAACGAGACCGTGGCGGAGGCCGTCGCGATCCTGTCGGAGTTCGGCGTGAGCCAGATGCCCGTGGTCAGCGCGGAGCCGCCGGTCATGGCCGCCGAAGTGGTGGGCGCTGTCAACGAGCGTGACCTGCTCGACGCGCTGTTCACCGGTAAGGCCCAGCTCGCGGACAAGCTCGAGACGCACATGTCGCCGCCGCTGCCGACGATCGGTGCCGGCGAACAGGTCAGCTCCGCGATGAAGGCGCTCGAGGGCGCGGACGGCGCGTTGGTCTTGATCGACGGCAAGCCCGCAGGGGTCGTCACCAGGCACGATCTGCTCGGGTTCCTGGCGGGGCGCTAGCTGACGACACTGCGCTGTTGGTCACCGATCCGATCACAGCCACGGCAGGAGTGTTGCCAGACCCGGCAGCGTCCGGTTAACTTCCCGCCTACTTCCGGTCGGATCGGTAAAACGGCAAAGCGGGCCGGGGCGTTCCGAGCGCCCTGCCCCGCTATCCGATAGCGTGGGCGCGATAGAACTTTTTCGCGTCCTCGTCAAGGGGGTTCAAGACCCACATGAGTGCTCCGCAGCCACCGAACCAGCCCGGGGACGGCGGCGAGCAGCCGCCGCAGGGCCCACCGAGTGGTCCCACACCTCAGCAGGACAGTCCTTTCGGCGCGTCGGAGCCGACCCAGGTGGTCCAGCCGGGCCAGCCGTACCCGTCGGCCCCGCCTTCGGGCGATGGCGGACTGTTCGGCGAAGCCCCCGAGCCCACGCAGGTCGTGCGGCCCGGTGACGCGAACGCCGGCGAAAGCCACTTCGGCGCCGAGTCGACGCAGCTCGTCCCGCCCGGCTCGCAGCCGCCGGCCATCCCGTACTCCCCGCCGCCGAGCGCGGCCGACAACCCCGCTGCCATGGGCGGCGGGTTCGGCCAGCAGGGCTTCGGGGGGCAGCCCGGTGCTCCGGGTGCTCCTGGTGGCTTCGGTCAGCCGGGCCAGCCGCAGGGCTTCGGCGCCCCGGGCGGGTACGACCAGGGCCAGGGTGCCTTCGGTGCCCCGCCGCAGGGCGGTTTCGGTCAGCCGGGTCAGCCCGGGCAGCCGGGTCAGCCGGGCGGTTTCGGAGCGCCGCCGGCCTTCGGTGCCCCGCCTGTCGCGTCCGGTGGCGGCAACAGCATGTACGGCTTCATCGCCGGTGGCGTCGTGGCGCTGCTGGGTGTGCTGTCGCTGGTCTGGTCGTTCCTCTACATGGGCGACGCGAGCGACTACTCGTCCAGCCTCGACCAGGCCCGCCAGTCGGCCGGTGACGCGAAGGTCGACGAGCTGCTGGGTCAGTCCGGCCTCGCTTCGCCGGGCGCCATCTGGTTCTACGTGATCATGGTCCTGGTCGGCGCGGTCGTCTCCATCGCGGGCGGCGCCGGGCTCATCCTGGCCGGCCGCCTCGGCGGGATCAAGAAGATCGTGCCGATCGTGGTCGCCGTGGGCGGCGTGCTGCTGGGCGTCTTCGGCGTCCTGCTCATCGCCGGCTCCATGCCGAACCAGGAGCTCCTCGACCAGGCCGGCGGCAACGCCGCCGACAGCATCGGCATGCCGACGCTCATCTTCGGCATCCTGATCTTCATCGTCGGGCTCCTCGGCCTGATCCCGCCCACCGCCCAGTTCGTCGGCCTCGGCGGCGGCACCCCGGGCGGCGCGGGTGGCTTCGGTGGCCCCGCGGGTGGCGCTGGTGGCTTCGGCCAGCCGGGTCCCTTCGGCCAGCCGCAGCAGGGCTTCGGCCAGCCCGGCCCCTTCGGCCAGCCGGGTCAGCCCGGTCAGCCGGGTCAGCCTGGCTTCGGCCAGCCCGGCGAGCAGCCCCCGTTCGGCCAGCCCGGCTTCGGCCAGCAGCCCAACCCGAGCAGCGGCGGCTTCCCACAGCCCGGCGGCTACGGCCAGCCCCCGCAGCCCGGCTACGGCCAGCCCGGCGAACAGCCCGGCAGCGGCGGTTTCCCGCAGCCGGGCCAGCCTCAGCCCGGCCAGCCCCAGCCCGGTTACGGCCAGCAGCCCCCTCCGGGCTACGGCCCGCCCCCCGGCTACGGCCAGCCCCAGCCGGGTCAGCAGCCGCCCCCGGGTTACGGCCCCCCGCCCGGGCAGCAGCCCCCGGGCTACGGCCAGCCGCCGCAGCAACAGCAGTGGTGACCAGCTGAGCTTGACGTGAAGGGCCCCTTCGGTGCATGGCATCGAGGGGGCTTTTTGCTGTCCGGCGGCTCTTCGGCTCTGTAACTGGCTCGACCCGCGCTCGCTTTCGCGCTGCCGCCGGGCAATCGCCGAGGCCGGTCCGCTCGCAGGTCGCACGCCGTTCCGCGCCGCCCGCGCCGCGCGGTGGCGGACCGCCGCGCTTGGTTGGCGCGATCGACTCCGCAGGGCGGAGACCAGGCTGGACCGCGTGGGGCTTGGCTTCCGGTGCAGCGCGGAGCAGCGGTGAGCCGCGGAGTTTCGCCGGCCGCGATTCACTTCGCGGCGTGGAGGACGCGGCCAGGTCTCTCTCGTCGGGTTCGGATCGGCGATGAACCCCATCAGAAGGAGCGAGCCGCGAAGCGTTGCTGCCTGCAGTCGTCTCCGCGGCCTTCACCCCTTGGCGGATTCCCGGCGCGGTTCGCGTTTGCGACCTCGGCCGCGGGCGCTGGCACCCCACTCGCCTTGATGAACTGCCGGGCGTTGCCGCCAGCCGTCGACCTTTCCTGACCGGAAGTATGGGCGGCCCGCCGAATACCGCTCGGTATCGCGAACTGCACCGGCCGAAGCAGGCCCGCCCCCAGACTCCGCGGCCCATTTCCCCACTGTCGGCATTTCTCCCGTTGCGCTCCGGCAGCGTGGAGCCGCAACACAGCGTCCGGTCACCCGTACAGCCGATCTTTGCGAAAAATTGAGAAATGCGGTTTTTCAGTAACGCTTCACCCTTCTGATCTTGACCCATTACCCGACCTGGGCGAAACGGGCACTGGTTCTTCATCGCTTCACCATTTCCCGTCCATGATCGCGATTTCCGGGCTAGGGTGAGCCGTTCGTTTTCGCCTTCGGCCCGAGGGGGAGCAGAGTTGAGCGGCCCGTACGGATCTCCAGCGCAGCAGCGGTCAGGTCCCGCGCACGGGGAACCGCCTGCGCGGCGCGGCCGTCCGTCCGGGGCGACGGCGTTGGTCGCGGCGCTGCTGGGGCTCGTGGCGGCCGGGGCGGCGGGCTACTTGCCGGCGACGTTGTTCATCGACATCCCTTCGGGGTTCAGCCTCGGCGACCTTCCCGTGTGGACACTCGTGGACCTCGGCGGCTACCTGGGTGCCGGTCTCTTCCTGCTCGTCGGCGGGCTCGCCACGATCTTCCGCGCCACCGCCGGCGCCGTGCTGCTGATCCTCGGCGCGGTGATCGCCATCGGCGCGATCCTGCTGGAGCCGACGCTCGGCAACGGCGGCTACGCGGCCTACTTCGAGGTCGTGTTCGCGCTGAACGGCTTCGCGGCCGTCGACCGGGCGGTGCTGGTGGTGCTGGCGCCGCTGGTGCTGGTGCTGGCGGCGCTGCGCCCGACGTTCTCGTATCTCAGGTACCGGGCGTACGTGCCCGGACAGTGGTGATTTTCGCCCCGAAAACATCTCCAGCCTGGCACGATACGAGGACATCTCCCCGCAGCCGGTGGGGGCCGGATTCCCGAGGACTTCCGTGAGCTATCCCCAGAACCCCGGCCAGGGGCAGAATCCGCAGCAGCCGTACGGTCAGCAGCCCTCCGGCCCACAGCCCGTCCCCGGCCAGCAGCCCTACGGTCAGCCGTACCCGGGCCAGCAGCCGGCGCCCTACTCAGGTCCGCAGCCGATGCCGGGGCAGCCGTACCCGGGCCAGCAGCCCGTGCCCGGCCAGTACCCCCAGCAGTACGGCCAGCCGAGCCAGCCGTTCCCCGCGTACCCGGGCGGTCCGGGCGTGCTGCAGCAGAAGCCGAGCGGCGGAACCGCGATCACCGCGGCCGTGCTGGCGATCCTGGGTGGCGTCGTCGCGCTGATCGGGGTGATCGGCTCGATCATCGGGCTGTCGGCGCTGCACGGTGCCGAGGTGCTCTTCATCGTCTCGCTGGTCGTCGATCTCGCGCTCGCCGGTCTGCTGCTCTACGGCGCCATCGCGCTGATCATGCACAAGCCGGCGGGCCGGATGTGCGTGATCATCGGCTGCGGCGTCTCGATCGCGTTCTCCGTGATCTCGTTGATCCTGACCGCGACCGGCGCCACCGCTCTCGGTTCGTCGGCCGAGTTCCTGGGCTACGGCGTCGCGAGCGGCATCGTCGCGCTCATCCCGCCGGTGGCCACGCTGGTCCTGGCGATCGTGAAGCCCACTCAGCTCTGGGTCGGGCTCGGCACGCCGGCACAGCCGCAGTACCCGGGCACCTACCCTCCGCAACAAGGCTGGTGACGGACCGGTCCCGCCAGGCGCAATCGCCGCCGGGTGGGACCGCACCGGCGGGACCTGCGATGACAGGTGGCGGCAGGCGTGAATTCCATCCCACCTGGCGGGATTGTCGGTACCGGGCCGTACCCTGGAACCATGGTCGACGACTACTCCGTGCTGGGCTTCGAAACACGCGCCATCCACGCCGGGCAACAGCCCGATCCGCGGACGGGCGCCGTCATCGTGCCTATTTACCAGACGTCGACCTACGCGCAGGACGGCGTCGGCGGCACCCGTGAGGGTGACTACGAGTACTCGCGCACGGCGAACCCCACGCGCACCGCGCTGGAGCAGGCCCTGGCCTCGCTGGAGGGCGCTCGGCACGCGCTGGCGTTCGCGTCCGGCATGGCGGCGTCCGACGCGGTGCTCCGCACGACCCTGCGCCCGGGCGACCACCTGGTGCTGGGCAACGACGCGTACGGCGGCACGTTCCGCCTGATCGACAAGGTGCTGAGCCTCTGGGGCATCGAGCACACCGTCGCCAACCTCGCGAACGTCGACGAGGTCCGCGCCGCCCTGCGGCCGGAGACCAAGCTGATCTGGTGCGAGACGCCCACCAACCCGCTGCTCGGCATCGCCGACATCGCGGCCCTGGCCGGCGTGGCCCACGACGCGGGCGCGCGCCTGGTCGTCGACAACACCTTCGCGACGCCCTACCTGCAGACGCCGCTGGCCCTCGGCGCCGACATCGTGGTCCACTCCACGACCAAGTACCTCGGCGGCCACTCCGACGTCGTCGGCGGCGCCGTGCTGACCAACGAGGACGAGGTCCGCGAGCAGCTGTTCTACCTCCGCAACGCCGCCGGCGCCGTCCCCGGCCCCTTCGACGCGTGGCTCACCCTGCGCGGCCTGAAGACGCTGGCCCTGCGCATGGAGCGGCACAGCGACAACGCCGAGCTGATCGTGCAGACGCTCGCCAAGCACCCGAAGGTCTCGAAGGTCTACTACCCGGGCCTGCCCGAGCACCCCGGCCACGAGGTCGCGGCCAAGCAGATGCGCCGCTTCGGCGGCATGGTGTCCTTCCGCCACGCCGACGGCGAGCAGGCCGCGCTGGACGTCGCGTCGCGCACCGAGCTCTTCATCCTGGCCGAGTCCCTGGGCGGCATCGAGTCCCTCATCGAGCACCCGGGCCGCATGACCCACGCCTCCACGGCGGGCTCCACGCTCCAGGTCCCGGCCGACCTGCTCCGCCTCTCCGTCGGCATCGAGGACGGCACCGACCTGGTCGCCGACCTCACGGCGGCGCTGGGCTGAGCCTGTTTTTCAGGGAACCCCCGTGCCGGTCGGCGCGGGGTTTTCTGCTGTGAGCAGGCAGTTCGAGGCCGGCGGCCTGCGTGCGGTCACCGGCATGGCGAACCTGCCCGTTGTGCGAGGCCGGCTCGCCGTGCGACTGGCGGGGCCGGTCCGAGCGCTTTGCGCGGCGGTTCGTCAAAAAATGTGCTGACGATCAGGCTTCCTCGGTGCCCGATCGAACCGGGCATACGCGAAAACCCCGCGCCGATCGTCGGCCACGGGGTTCGGGATGGGGCAGGTCTGGACCGGTCAGGGCCGATAGCTGCTCGGCTGCGGACCCGCCGTGTGCAGGGAGTGGTGGACCGCCTCCTGCTGCTCGGCGGGCGCGGCCGGGAGCTCGGAGCCGTCGATGCAGCCGCCGACGAGCTCGACGTGGTTGTCATGGCGGATGTACTGGGGGTGGGCGCCGCAGCCGGCCGCGTCGACGGTGAAGTAGGCGGCGCCGGTGAGGGCGACGGCGGAGGCGACGCCCAGCACGAGGGGCAGGACTCCGGCCGAACGGGTCGCGCTCGTCCCGCGAGCGGTCGTCGCGTTTTTAGCGCGGGCCATGGTCGCACTCCCTGATCACGTGAGGTTGCCGTTATCAGAGTACCGGTCTCGCGGCGGTGGCACCTCGGCCATCCGTCGGTGGCATCATCGCGACCTATGGAACTGGTCAGCATCGAGCGGATCGAGGAGGCGCGCAAGCTCCTCGAGGGCATCACCAGGGTGACCCCCATGGAACACGCCCGTGACCTGCGGCGCTTACACGGCGGCCCGGTCTACCTCAAGTGTGAAAACCTGCAGCGCACCGGCTCGTTCAAGATCCGCGGCGCCTACACCCGCATCCACGGCCTCACCCAGGAGGAACGCGCCCGCGGCGTCGTCGCGGCCAGCGCCGGCAACCACGCGCAGGGCGTGGCGCTTGCCTCGTCGCTGCTGGGGATCTCGTCGACGGTCTTCATGCCGCTGCGCGCGCCCCTGCCGAAGCTCGCGGCCACCCGCGGCTACGGCGCCGACGTGCACCTCCACGGCGCCGTCCTCGAAGAGACGCTCGCGGAGGCCATCGCGTTCTCCGAGCGCACCGGGGCGGTGTTCATCCACCCGTTCGACCACGTCGACGTGATCGCCGGGCAGGGCACCGTCGGCCTGGAGATCCTGGAGCAGGTGCCCGGCGTGAAAACCGTGCTCGTGGCCACGGGCGGTGGCGGCCTGGTCGGCGGCGTCGCGGCGGCGGTGAAGGGCCTGCGACCCGACATCCGCGTGGTCGGCGTGCAGGCCGAGGACGCCGCCGCGTACCCGCCTTCGCTGGCCGCCGGCTCGCCCGTGCGCCTGCGCGAGCTGCACACGATGGCCGACGGGATCGCCGTCGGTGAACCGGGTCCGGTGAGCTACGCGCACGTGTCTTCGCTGGTCGACGACGTCGTCACGGTCACCGAGGAGTCGCTGTCCCGCGCGGTGCTGCTGTGCCTCGAGCGGCGCAAGCTCGTGGTCGAGCCCGCCGGCGCCGCGACGGTTGCCGCGCTGATGCAGCACCCGGGCGCCTTCGAGCCGCCTGTGGTGGCGATCCTGTCGGGCGGCAACGTCGACCCCGTGCTGCTCCAGCAGATCATCCAGCACGGCATGACGGCCGGCGGCCGCTACCTCAAGCTCCACCTGCGCGTGCCCGACCGGCCCGGCTCGCTCGTCTCCGTGCTGACGTGTGTGAAGGAGCTCGGCGCCAACGTCCTCGACGTCGAGCACTCCCGCATCTCCGGCAGCCTCGCCCTCGGTGAGGTCGACGTGGCGCTCGCCCTCGAAACCCGTGGCCCCGAACACTGCAAGGCGGTTGAGGCCGCCCTCGCCGACGCCGGGTTCACCATCGTCCCGTGACCGTCCTCAGTGGACTGGTTGTTCCCCGGTGACCGCCGCCAACGCCAGCTCCCGCGCCGGCTCACCGACCTCGGGCACCTCGAACCGCCGCCCGCGGATGTGGCTCAGCAGCTCGGGGTCCGGCGCCACGGCGTGCTCCCGCAGGTAATACGCGACGGCACCGGGCCATACCCAGCTGCCATCGGTCCGGAACGTCAACGGCACAGCGTCTACGCGCCCCGGATCGAACGCGTCGACGTCGAAACTCCGCGACGCCAACACGGCGGGCGCGGATTCGAGGTAGGCCAGCACCCGCTCGCGCTCCGCCGCGGGCAGCGCCTCCCGCTCCACCACGGGCCGCCCGGCCTCGTCGAGGCCGTCGTAGACCCGCGGCGTCCGCATCTCGGCTGCCGTCGTCGCCGGCGGATCCGCGACGCCGGGCTCAACCGGCGTGACGGGGCCGGCCGCTTCCTCCGGCGGTGCAGCGGGGCCGGCCGCTTCCTCCGCGGGTGCCGCGGGGGCAGCGCCACCTTCCGGTGCCGACGCGGCAATGTCCTCTAGCGGCGCGACGGTTGCTGTCTCGGGCGCGGTCGAGGCCTGCTGCTGAGTTGCGGGCGTTGCGCCCGCGTCCGGCGCCGGTTCAGTGCCGCCCTCTGTCGGTATGGCGGCTGCCCCGCCGGCTGTGTCTCGCTGCGGAGCCGTGGGGGTGCCACTGCTCGCCGGTGCCGCGGCGGTGTTCTCCTGAGGCGAGGCGGGGGCTGCGTTTCCGTCCGTCGGCGCCGAAGCGGCGGCATCCTGTCTCGGCGCGGCAGGTGCTTCGGTGTGAGATGCCGGCACAACGGGCGGTGGCGCTGCGCTCTGCGGTGCTGCGGTGCCTTCTTGCGCAGCTGTCGTACGCTCGGCCGCCGGCACTGGAGTGGTGTCGTTTGCGACACCGCTCGCCGGCGCTGCGGTGGCGTTGACCTGCGGCGCGGCGGGCGCGTCGGCGTGAGGTGCCGGCGCAACGGGCGGAGGTGCCGCAGCCGGGCCGCCTTGCGGAGCCACCGCGCGGTCGGGCGGCGGAGGTGGTGTGTCAGGCGTCCACGGTGCCGGGAGTGGCGGCAGCCCCGCGCGCGTCCGCAGCCAAGGCGGGATGAAGGCCTCCGAGCGCGGGAAGAACCGCAGCTCGTCCTGGAAGCCGAGTTGCGGGGGCGGCCGGCGCCAGATCGGCTCGACGTCCGGGCGGAAGTCGAGGCGGGGTGGCTGCTGAGGGGTGAACAGGAGCGTCGCGCTGAGCCAGGTGCCGCGGCCGCGGCGGTACATGCCGCCGCGGAGGACGGCGAGGAGGCGGACGGCCTCGGGGTGCGGGCGGGCCGGGTAGTCACGCCCGTCCGGGGCCGTGGTGAACACGTCGGCCTCGACGTGCCGCCCCACGGCCCGGTACTCGACCCGCAGCTGCCGCCACCCGGGCGGCACGGCCGAGGCGCAGGCCTGCCCGATCCGCAGGACGAGGTCCTGCTGCTGGGCCGGGCTCAGCGGTACCGGCGGTTGGCTCAATGCGTCTCCCGCGGTGGTGTCAGTTGCCGGCGGCGGCGAGCCGCTCGCGGAACCAGTCGGGCATGAACTCCTCGGTGCGGGGGAACCGCTCCTGCTCGATCGCGAACTGCTGCGCGGCCGGGTACGGGTCGAAGTCCGGCTCGTTGCGCCAGTTGTACTGGATCGTGAACCGGCTCGGCGGCTCGATGCCGAAGCGCGCGGAGAACCACGTCCCCTCGCCCTCGGTGTACATCCCGCCGCGCAGGCGCTGGAACATCTTCCACACGTCGACCGGCGGGTCCCACGGGCGGAACGTGCCACTGGGGTCCTTCACCCCGACAGCGACGTCGACATTGCGGCCGACCATGCGGTAGTCGATCATCACCTGCTGCCAGCCCGGCGGCAGGGCTTCGACCACAGCCGTGGTGATCTCACCCAGCAGCTCGTTCTGCTGGATCGGGTCCAGCTCCGGCCACTTGAACGGCATCGGTCGTGTCCTCCTGATCGTTCGGACTTTTCGGGCAGGCCCATCATGGCACGGGCCCCGCGGTCACTCCTGGGCCCGCAGGCGGTCCTGCTCGCCGCCCTCGTCGAGCAGCTTCCGCAGCCACGCCGGCACGTGCTCGTCGTCGCGCGGGTAGGCCTCCAGATCACGCGTGAACGCACTGGGGTGCAACGGCGGCCACCAGTTCGGGTCGCCGTCGAGGTCGTAGGTGAACTCCGGCGACGAATCCGGGCGCAGCACGACCTTCGCGGAGAACCACGTGCCACGGCCGGGTTCGTACATCTCGTCGCGCAGCGCGCGGAACGCGGCCTTCACCGGGGCGGGCAGCTCCATCGAGCCGGGGGAGCCGTCGCGCATCCGCACCTGCAGCGCGAAGTCGTTGGCCACCACGGTCGCCGACACCGTGAGCACGATCTCCGCCCACCCGGGCGGCGCCGCGTTCCCCAGTGCCGTCGCGATTTCAGCGGGAACGGGATCGGTCACTGTACTGCCTGTTCTTTCCGAAGTTGATGTCCGCGGGGTTGTTCGGGAACTCGCGCTCCTTGGTCACGCGCGAGATCTCGACGGGTTTCCCGTTCTCCACGACGACGTGCCCGTTGGCGTCGGTCTTGTAAACCACTTCCTGCCAGCGCATGGTGACGCTCTCCGGCACTCCGTTGCTCTCGCCGTGCATGGCGACCTGGTAGTTCTGGATGTCCTGGCCTTCGGTGTTCGCGAACTTGCCGAGCTCGGTCTCCTGGTTGCGCCACGAGGCTTCGTGGATCCAGCCGTCGCGGTAGTTGCCGCTGTTGGATGCCGCCATCTGTGGGTGCATGTTGACGTACTCACCCGGGCCGCCCATCTCGTTGGCCGCGAGGTGGCCGCCCGCCCAGCGCACCTTCTCGTACTTGTCGCCGTACTCGGGGTGGTCGGCGAACGCCTCCTTGCCCTCACCACCGGAGCGGTTCTGCGAGTTGGTGTCGCGGAAGGTGTCGTTGCGGCCGTCGAAGATCGGGTCGCCCGTCATCGCGTCGGGCTTGCCGTTCTCGCCGATGTGGAAGGTCCACGACTTCGCCGAGTCGTGGAAGTTCGGCACGCGGTACTGCGCGCCCGGGATCAGCGGGTAGCGCAGGTCGGGGTTGTGGTTGGGCGACGACGTGCCGGACGTCGCCTCGACGTGCGTGACGTGGCCGTCGGCGTCGGTGTAGAACCGTGTGCTGGCACCGTTTTCGTAGGACACGTGGTACTCGGCGTTGCCCGCCAGCGGACGCTCGCCGTGCAGCGTCTGCGGCACGCCGTCCGGGTCCGGGTCGGTGTTGCTCGTCCGCGCGGGTACGTCGTCGATGTCGCGCGGCGAGTCGATGTCCGGGTGGCCGTCGCGGTGGCGCGGGCCGGCGAACTCGGAGTCGTCGGGCCGGTCCCAGTCCACGAACCGCCGGTCGAACTCCGGCGAGTCCGGGTTGTACGTGCGGGTCGCCGGAGGAAGGTCGAACTCCTCCTCGGGGATGTCCGCGGCGTCGTCGTCTCCCCGGGCGTGGGCGCTGTCGGCGTCGACGTCGTGCGGGTCGTGGTGGTGCGACTCGGGCGCGAATCCGTCCTGGCCGGCGTGGTGCGACGTGCCGTCCGGGTGGTGCACGGACCACTCGCCGTCCGGCGGGATCCGCGGCCGCATCCGGCCGTCCGGGCCGATCTCGTAGTCGGACGAGAAGACCCGGCCGTTCGAGTCGGTCCAGGCCGGTTTGGTCGGCGCCATGACGTCGGTGTCGAGCTCGCGCGAGAGCCGGTTGGCGAAGTCGTTGGAGCCGGCGTCGCAGCCGATCAGGCGGATGGGACGGCCGTCGTAGTCCGCGTTGTGGCGCAGGACGTCGGCGAACTCCTCCGGCGTGTAGTGCCGGTCGCCGATGCGCGCGTGCCCGTCGGCCGTCACGTGCACGTCGACGGTGTAGCGCCCGTCCGGATCCGGCTGCACGCGGTGGGGGAGGTCGCCCAGGTCCGTGTCACCGCGGTGGTACGAGCTGCCCGCCGGCGTGCTTTCGGAGTGGTGCTGGTTGACCTCGTCCGGCGTCAGGGGTTCGTCGTCGTGGTGGTGCGGCCCGCCGTCGTGGTCGGGCGTGTCGTGGTGATCGGACGGCTCGTGGTGATCGGGATTGTCGTGATGGCCGGCGTTGTCGTGGTGGTCGGGTGAGCCGTCGGTGTCGTGGTGAGGTGCCGTGTCGTCCGGCTCGTTGTGATGGGGAGCGCGGTCGTCCGGCTCGCCGTGGCGCGGGGTCCGGTCGCCGGGCTTGCCATCGGGAGTCTGATGTGGACTGTCGGCCTCCGGGCGGGTCGCCGTCGGCGAGCCACCACGCGCGACGGGCTCCGGCGCGTCACTCGGCCGCCGCGGCCCGCCCGCAGCCGGGTCGCCCGGGCGGCGCGGGCCGTCGGGGCCCTGGGGCGAGCGAGTGTTCGGGTCGCTCGGGCGGCGCGGTGAACCCGAGTCGGGTCGTCGTGACGAGGGCTCAGGACCGTCACCGGGCCGCCGTGACGAGGGCCCGCGATCGGGGCCGGTGCGAGGACCTGAGGGCTCCGGAGTGCGCGCGCCCGGGCTGCCCGGCGTGCCCGTCCAGCCGCCGCCGCTGCCGGGCCGACCTGCCGGCGTGCCACCGGGACCGCCGCCCGACGGCGAACCCGCCGGAGCGCCACCACCCTGCGGCGGCATCCCACCGGCGACGGGCTGGTTCGGCGTGGCGGACCCCGACGGGCTGCCGCCATCTCCGGTGCGCGGAGCGGGTGCGCTGGGCGCGGGCTCGTCGACCTTCGGCGGCGCGTAGCCCGACGCCGAGGTCGAGCTGTCTCCCGAGCTTTGATGCGCGGACGGCGAGCTGCTCCCGGACGAGCCGCCGGAGTGGGCCGGCGCACCTCCGCCGGACCCGCCGGTGCTGTGGGGCGCGGAGCCGCCGGACGGCGAGCTGCCGGCGTGCGACGAGCTCGGCGCGTCGCCGGTGTGGGCGCTCGGGGCGTCGCCCGTGTGCGAGGGCGCGGAACTGCCGCCACCTGACGGCGAAGAGCTGCCCGCGTGGCTCGGCGAGCTCGAGGAAGAACCGGCGTGGCTCGGCGACCCACCACCGGACGGACCGCTGGTGCTGTGCGGCGCGGAGCTGCTGTGGGAAGGGGAATCGCCGCTGACCGTCGACGCCGAATTGTCACCGCCGGCCCCGCCTGTGTCGCCGTCGTGGGTGCCGTTGCCCGTGCTGCGGCGCGACGAGTCACCGGAAGAACCGTCCCTTGTGGAGGGACCACCGCCGTCCGGGCTCGATGACGCGGAGTCACCGTCACCGGAGTGCGAGCCGTCGGCGTCCGAGTCGCCGGAGTGCGAGCTACCGGAATCCGAGTCGCCGGATCGCGAGCTGCCGGAGTCCGGATCACCGGAGTGGGAGCTGTCGGCGTCCGAGTCACCCGAATGCGAACCGTCCGAGCCATCCGGACTGCCCGAACCCTCGCCACCGGGCGAGTCCCCGTCACCGTCGGAACCGCTGTGGTGCGAACCACCGCCTGAGCCGCCACCGCCCGTGTGGTGCGCGAACCCGCCGGCCTTGATGTTCTTCGTGCTGATCACGTCGAGGCCCGTGACCTTGCCCGCCAGCTTGCCCAGGATCTTGATGATCTTCGTGAAGACGTCGGCCAGCTTGCCCAGCAGCGGCGACACCCGGCGCATCGTGTCGCACAGCTTGGTCAGCAGGCCGCTGATCTTCTCGCCCCACTTGGAGATCGCCGTGACGGCCTGCGCGACGACCAGCGGCGTGCCGAAGCCGAGGGAGAAGACCTCCTCCATCACCCACGAGATCAGCTTGCCCACCAGGTCGGCGATCAGCTGCCGCACGGTCTCCCGCACGAACGACACGACCTGGCCCATGATCATCGTGACGGTGCCGATCGCGCTCGCCACCGTGGCGGCCCCGCCGAGGGCCTCCGCGCACTCAGCCGCGCCCTTGCGGTACGCGTCGGCCGCGTCACCCGTCCACTCCGCGGTGCCGGTCTTGACCGCGTTGGTGTAGTCGGCCTGCCTGTCCTGCAACGCTTTTGCGACGTTGCCCCAGGTGTCCGCATAGGACTGGATCACGGGCGGGTTGCCCGCCACCGAGTCGAGCATGTCCTTCAGCGGCTGCACGTGCTCCATGAGGAACGACGCCACCGACGACATCAGGTAGCCGAACGGGTCGATCGCCGCGCCCGCGATCTCGCCCGCGAGGCTCAGCACCCCGAGGCCGCCGGAAACCCAGTCGCCGTCCTTGATGCCGTTGAACGCGTCCATCGCCGACTCGGCCACGCCGATGCCCGTGGCGTAGCCGTAGTCGCCGTTGCCCGCGGTGAGCGGCCCGGGGCCGTCGCCGTCCTGCTTCGCCTGGACGACGAGCGGGTTGCCGTCGGCCATCAGTCGGGGACCTTCGTGGAAGCGATGGCGTCGGTCGTGCCGGTTTCGTAGGTCTGGTACGCCTGCGCGGCGTTGCGGACCTTCTGCGCCTGCGCGTCCATCGCCGTCACGGTGTTCTGCAACGCGTTGATGCCGAACTCCTCCACCGGGTCGAGCATGGCCCGGAACGGCTGGCAGAGGATGCCGTACGCGTCGGTGGGCATGCTGACCTGGTTCGCGGCGTCGACGGCCTGCCGCAGCCCGTCGCTGATCCCGTCGAGCTGGCCAGCGTGCGCCTCGAGGTCGCTGCCGACCTCGTATCCCTTAGGTGCCATGGTGTTCATCCCCCAGGATGGCTGTGTAAAAACCGGAATCAGACTGCGTGGATCAAGAGAGGATCGAGCCGCCGAAGTCGTCGTCATCGTCGGACGACTCGGCCCGGCGACGACGCGGTGGTGGCGGAGGCGGTGCCTGCTGCCGCGGCGGTGCGGCCGGCGGCGGGGGAGGCGGGTCGGAATCCTCTGGTCCGAACCGGTGCACGGGTGCCGGCGGCGGAGGTGGCTCTTCCGGGGGCGGCGCGGGGAACGTGCTCTTCGCGTCTTCCACGAGCTTGTCACCGGTGGCGTCGGTGCCCAGCGTCTCGCTCGCAACCTGTTGCAGCAGCTCGGGAATCCGCGCCTGCGCCTTCTGCACGAGCTGCATCACCTGTGCCGACACCTCGGCCATCCGCTTGCCGCCCGCGGACTCGGAGATCACCAGGTTCTTCAGCAGCCCCTTGGCATCCACGGTCACCTCGACCGAACCGTCCTTCGCCCGCTCGGTCACGGTCTGGCCCTGCATGCGGTCGGCCATCGCCTGGTAGCGCGCAGCCGTCTCCTGCAGCTGCCGCGTCCAGCCGTCCACCATTCGCTGACTGGCGTCGACGCCGTCCGACATCGGGCCCCCGTTCCTCTCGAGCCGACTTCCCCACAGTGATATCCCCACAGTGACGGATCCGGCCCGCCCCAGGTTCCGGTGCCGTCCGAATTGATCCGATCGGCCCAGTTTGCCATCCGGGTCAACCGGTCTCTCCGGCACCTGAATCGACTGTACGTGCCCGCACCGACACAAAACGTGGCAAGCGGCCCGCCCGCGACTTTTTGTCGCGAACGGGCCGCTCGCACCACTCAATCCTTGACAACCAAGCCGATCGAGGGTTTCCTATGGCGCCGCAAGGGCGTCAGAGATTGCCCCGGCGCTCCTGCTCCCGCTCGATCGCCTCGAACAGCGCCTTGAAGTTCCCCTTCCCGAAGCCCAGCGAACCGTGCCGCTCGATGAGCTCGTAGAACACCGTGGGCCGGTCGCCGATCGGTTTCGTGAAGATCTGCAGCAGGTAGCCGTCCTCGTCGCGGTCGACCAGAACCTTGTGCTCCTGCAACGTTTCGATCGACACGCGCACCTCGCCGATCCGCGCGCGCAGCTCCGGGTCCTCGTAGTAGGAGTCAGGCGTGTCGAGGAATTCGACGCCCGCGGCCCGCATCGCGGTGATCGTCGCGATGATGTCGTTGGTGGCCAACGCGATGTGCTGGCAGCCGGCGCCCTCGTAGAACTCGAGGTACTCGTCGATCTGCGACTTCTTCTTCGCCACAGCGGGTTCGTTGAGCGGGAACTTCACGCGGTGGTTGCCGTTGGACACGACCTTGCTCATCAGTGCCGAGTAGTCGGTGGCGATGTCGTCGCCGACGAACTCCGCCATGTTCACGAAGCCCATCACGCGGTGGTACCAGTCGACCCAGTAGTCCATCTTGCCGAGCTCGACGTTGCCCACGCAGTGGTCGACCGCCTGGAACAGTCGCTTTGGCGCACCTGCCGGCCGCGTCACCGTGCTCTCGCGCGCCTCGAACCCGGGCAGGTACACGCCGTCGTAGCGCGAGCGATCGATCAGCGAGTGGCGGGTTTCGCCGTACGTCGCGATCGCGGCCATCCGCACGGTGCCGTGTTCGTCGGAGACGTCGTGCGGCTCCTCGAGGATCGTCGCGCCCTGCGCGCGGGCGTGCGCCACGCACTTGTCCACATCGGTCGTCTCCAGCGCGAGGTCGCTCACCCCGTCGCCGTGGCGGCGGTGGTGGTCGAGCAGCGGTGCATCCGGCCGCACGCCGCCGGTGATCACGAACCGCGCCGAGCCCGACTTCAGCACGAACGCCTTGCGGTCGAAGCGGCCCGTCTCCGGCCCGGAGTACGCGACGAGCTGCATGCCGAACGCGACCTGGTAGAACCACGCGGTCTGCGTCGCGTTGCCGGCGACGAAGACCACCGCGTCGAGTGCCTTGACCGGGAACGGGTCTTTGCTGGCGTCGTGCTCGACGAGCCCCACGAGCTGACGGAGCTGGTCGAAGCTGACGTCGTCGAGTGCGCCCTGCGGATCCATGGTGTGGGTCATGCCCTGAAGCATGGTTGCGCCACGGCAAGATGAGCAACGGTCACCGAATTCGCTGGACAATGTGCCCAGCGGCAAGCCGTAAGCTGCGGTCAACGTGGACAACCTGCGCAGGGAGGAAACCGTGCTCGACTCGCTCGACGCCCGGCTGTTGCTGCTGCTCACCGACTCGCCCCGGCTGGGCGTGCTGGAGTGCGCGCGCCGCCTCGGCGTCGCGCGCGGCACCGTGCAGGCGCGCCTGGACCGGCTCACCGAACGCGGCATCCTCGGCGGCTTCCCACCCGAGCTCGATCTCGCCGCGATGGGCTACGGGCTCACCGCGTTCGCTGTGCTCGAGATCGCGCAGGGCCGGCGCGGCGGCGTCGCCGAGGCGCTCGCCGCCATCGAAGAGGTGTGCGAGGTGCACGCCACCACCGGGCAGGGCGACCTGTTCGTCCGCCTGGTCGCGCGCGACAACGACGACCTGCAACGCGTGATCGACGAGGTCGTCGGCGTGGACGGGGTGCTGCGCACGTCGACCTCGATCGCGCTGTCCACGCCGGTGCCGCCGCGCGTGCGCCCGCTGCTGGAACGCACCGCGCGCGGTTAGAACGCGTCGAGCGCGTGGGCCAGGTACCGCTTCGCCGAACGCTGCACGACCTCGTGCCCGTCGCTGCGCACGATCCGGTCCCACCACGCGCCGTAGATCGCATCGAACGCGTACGGCTCCAGCAGCTCGGCCGCGCGCCGCACCACGCTCGGCCGTTCCGGGATCAGGTTCGGGTAGCTGTACATGAAAGCGACGTGGGTGCGGTCGGGGATGACCTGCACGATGTCGCCCGACAGCAGCGCCCCGCGGCCGTCTTCACCGGCCGGCCAATGGAGCACGGTGCCGCCGGTGAAGTGCACGCCGAGGTTGATCAGCCGCAGGTCGTCGGCCACGTCGAGGGTGGTGCCCGACCACAACCGGATCGACGGGTCGGGGCGCCCGATCCACTCCTGGTCGGCTTCGTGAAGGTAGATCGGCACGTCGAAGGAGTGGGCCCACTCGACCATGGTCGTGTAGTAGTGCGGATGGCTGATCGCGATGCCCGTGATGCCGCCGAGGTCGGTGACCTGCCGCACCAGCGCGTCGTCGAGATAAGCGGCGCAGTCCCAGAGGAAGTTGCCGGACTCGGCCCGCACGAGCAGCGCCCGCTGGCCGATCGCGAAACCGGGTTCGGAACCGATGCCGATCACGCCCGGCCCCTGCTCTTCGATGCGCGGGCGGTACTCGCCACTCGACCGCAGCGTCGCGAGGTCGGTCCACGCCTGGCCGGTGAGCGGCACGTACTGGCGTTCGTCCTCGCAGATCGGGCAGTCGTCACGGGGCTCGGGGTACTGCATGCCGCACGTGCGGCACAGCGGTTCTGTGCTCATCGTGGCCTCCCAGTGGTGTTCAGGGGCCACGCTAGTCGCGTACCCGGCTCAAGCGAGCCGGGTACGCGAAGACCGCGGTGGGTCAGGCCTCGCTGTAAGGCACTGCCTTGACCAGCGTGACCTGCTGCGTACGGCCGTTGGGCAGCTCGTACTCGCGCGACTCGCCTTCCTTGGCGCCGAGCAGGGCCTTGCCCAGCGGCGACTCCGGGGAGTACACGTCGAGCGCGCCCTCGGCGCCCTCTTCGCGGGTGGCGAGGAGGAACTTCTCCTCGTCGTCGTCGCCCGCGTACTTCACGGTGAGGACCTTGCCGGGACCGGCGGTGCCGTCGTCCGCGGGGGCCTCGCCGACCTTCGCCGAACGCAGGAGTTCCTGCAGGTGGCGGATGCGCGCCTCGGCCTGGCCCTGCTCTTCGCGCGCCGCGTGATAGCCGCCGTTTTCCTTGAGGTCTCCCTCTTCACGGCTGTCGTTGATGCGCGCAGCGATGACCGGACGATTCTCGATCATTTCGTCGAGCTCGTGCTTGAGCCTGTCGTAGGCATCCTGGGTCAGCCAGGTCACCTTGTCGCTCACGGTCACCATCTCCTCGTCGGGCCTGCCAGGCTTGGGTGTTCAAGCCGGCCTCCGCACGGGCTCACTGCGCCCGCACGGCTGGGATAAAGGAAAAACACGGCCCGCCTCGGGCCGTGCTGGTGTGTCAGCTTATCACGGCAGGATGCAGCGACGCCGGTCCATTCCACGTCGCGCGGACACTCGCCGCGCATTTCACCCCGTTGGCCGCTATGGGGTTGACATGTAACGTGGTATGGAGTACGAGCAGCCGTACACGTCGGCCGTCACCGGTTCCCCGATGCTCTTCACGACCGTGCTCACTCGACTGTGGCCGGCCCCGGCGGGAACCAGCACCTCTCTCCGGCCGCTCTCGGAGCCGGACCTGTCCTGCACTTGCACAACGCACACCCCGGCCTTGTCGGGGTCGTCACGCGTGACGTTGATGGTGATCTCCATCGCGTTGCCCGGGCGGGGTTCGAACGCCACCCGCTCGGCGTCGATCGACGTCTGGCCGAGGTTGACGTAGGCGATCCACGCCACGCCGAAGCTCGCGACCACGGCGACCGCGCCGAAAACCCAGCGCTTCCAGCGCTTCGACCCGGTCTTGGCGGGCGAGCCGTACCGGTCCGCGGGCGGCGCCGGGCGGGCGCCTCCCTCGGCGGTTGCGGTCTCTCCGGTCTGCAAGTCCGGGCCTCCGGTCGTTCTTGTCGTACCCGTGGGGACAATGGGTGGAGCCCGACTGGGGGCACCACCTGTCGTCGAGTATCCGCGAGCCGCTCCGGTGGCTGGGAGCCGGGGCAGGGTACGACGGAATAACGGGACACGAAAGGGTCGTTCGGAACATGGTGCGAGCTGACGAGCTGATGACGAGCGACCGCGCCTCAAACTTGCGTCTCATGGCGGTGCACGCGCACCCGGACGACGAGTCCAGCAAGGGTGCCGCCACGATGGCGAAGTACGTCGCCGAGGGCCATGAGGTCATGGTCGTGACGTGCACGGGCGGTGAGGCGGGCAGCATCCTCAACCCCGCCATGGACCGGCCCGAGGTGCTGGCCAACATGGCCGAGATCCGCCGCGACGAGATGGCGCGCGCGGCGAAGATCCTGGGGGTGCAGCACCGCTGGCTCGGCTTCGTCGACTCGGGGCTGCCCGAGGGCGACCCGCTGCCGCCGCTGCCCGAGGGCTCGTTCGCCGTGGTGCCGCTGGAGGAGTCCACCGAGGCGCTGGTGAGCGTGGTGCGGGAGTTTCGCCCCCACGTGCTGATCACCTACGACGAGAACGGCGGGTACCCGCACCCGGACCACATCCGCACCCACGAGGTGTCGATGGCGGCGTTCGACGCGGCGGGCGACCCGAACCGCTTCCCGGACGCCGGAGACCCGTGGCAGCCGCTCAAGCTCTACTACGTGCACGGCTTCTCCAAGGCCCGGATGCTGCTGTTCGACGAGGCGCTCAAGAAGGCCGGCCTGCCCTCGCCGTACGAGGAGTGGCTCAAGAACTGGGACCCGGATCGAGCCGACATCATGGAGCGGGTGACCACCCGGATCGAGTGCGGTGAATACTTCGAGGTGCGCGACGAGGCGCTGAAGGCGCACGCCACGCAGATCGACCCGACCAGCCGCTGGTTCGCGGTCCCGCTCGAGATGCAGCGCGAGACGTGGCCGACCGAGGAGTACGAACTGAACCGCTCCCTGGTGGACAGCACGCTGCCGGAGGATGATCTGTTCGCCGGCATCAAGGAGAAGGTGAGTCCATGAGTTTCGGTGTGCCGGCCGTCGCGGTCGCCCCGCTGACGGCCTCGGCCCTGTTCCTGGCCCAGCAGCCCGACAGCGGTGACAACGGCGGTCAGGGTGAGGACTTCGGCAAGTCCTCGCCCGTCGGCTTCCTGGTGCTGATCCTGTTCCTGATCGCGGTCGCGTTCCTCATCCGGTCGATGAGCAAGCACCTGAAGAAGGTGCCGGCGAGCTTCGACAAGGAGGAACCTGCCTCGGAGGTTTCGGGCGAAACACTGGCGTCGGACGACGCGGGCGAACAGATCGAGGTGAAGGCCGCCGAGTCGGCCGACCCGGCGCGGGCCAAGTCCGACTGACCTCGCCCGCCGGGCGGGTTCGCCGACGCTCCTGACTGGCCCCGACCAGCGCCATGCCACCCTGGTGGCATGGCGAATCGACTGGCGCACGCGACCAGCCCGTACCTCCTGCAGCACGCGGGCAACCCCGTCGACTGGCGCGAGTGGGGGCCCGAAGCGCTGGCGGAGGCGCGGCAACGCAACGTGCCGATCCTGCTGTCGGTCGGCTACGCGGCGTGCCACTGGTGTCACGTGATGGCCCACGAGTCCTTCGAGGACGAGGGCACCGCGACGCTGATGAACGCGCACTTCGTGAACATCAAGGTCGACCGCGAGGAGCGGCCGGACATCGACGCGGTCTACATGGCCGCCACCCAGGCCATGACCGGCCAGGGCGGCTGGCCGATGACCTGTTTCCTCACGCCCGAGAGCGAGCCGTTCCACTGCGGCACCTACTACCCGCCGACGCCGCGGCCGGGCATCCCGTCGTTCGGGCAGCTGCTCGTGGCCGTCTCGGAGGCGTGGGCCGAGCGTCCCGAAGACCTGCGCGAGGGCGCGCAGCGGCTGATCGGCCACCTCACCGAGCAGAGCGGGCCGTTGCAGGCTTCGGCGGTGGACGCCGGCGTGCTGGCCGGCGCCGTCGAGAAGCTCGCGGCCGAGGTGGACCCTGTCCACGGCGGGTTCGGCGGCGCGCCGAAGTTCCCGCCGTCGATGGTGCTGGAGTTCCTGTTGCGCCACCACGAGCGCACGGGCTCGGCCGAAGCGTTGTCGCTCGCTTCGTCGACCGCGGAGGCCATGGCCCGCGGCGGCATCCACGACCAGCTCGCCGGCGGCTTCGCGCGATACTCCGTGGACGCCGAGTGGATCCTGCCGCACTTCGAGAAGATGTTGTACGACAACGCATTGCTGCTCCGCGTTTACGCCCATTTGGCGCGGCGGGGGTCTTCGTTCGCTCTGGGCGTCGCCGAGGGGATCGTCCGGTTCCTGGAGGCGGATCTGCTGACCGCGGAGGGCGGCTTCGCGGCTTCGCTCGACGCGGACACCGACGGCGTCGAGGGACTCACGTACGTCTGGACGCCCGCCGAGCTGCGCGAAGTGCTCGGGGACGAGGACGGCGTCTGGGCGGCTTCGGTGTTTTCGGTGACGGAGTCCGGGACGTTCGAAAAAGGCTCGTCGACGTTGCAGTTGCCGGGTGAGCCGGAGTCTGCCGACCGGGTCGAGCGCGTTCGCCAGGCGTTGCTGGCCGCGCGGGCTTCGCGGCCGCAGCCGGCGCGCGACGACAAGGTGGTGGCCGCGTGGAACGGCCTCGCCATCACCGCGCTCGCCGAGGCGGGTGTCGCGCTGGAGCGTCCACAGTGGATCGAGCTGGCGCGCGGGGCGGCGTCGCTGCTGCTTTCCACGCACCTCGTGGACGGCCGCCTGCGGCGCAGCTCGCGCGACGGCGTGGTCGGCGTGCCGGCGGGCGTCCTCGACGACTACGCGTGCCTGGCCGACGGGCTGCTCGCGCTGCACCAGGCCACGGGCGAGCCGCGATGGCTGGAGGAAGCTTCGCGGCTGCTGGACCTGGCGTTGACGCACTTCGCTTCGGACGCCGTGGGCGCATACCACGACACTGCGGACGACGCGGAAACGTTGGTACAGCGCCCTTCCGACCCCACGGACAACGCGAGCCCTTCGGGGGCTTCGGCATTGGCGGGCGCGTTGCTGACGGCTTCCGCGCTGGCCGGGTTCGAGCAGGCCGCGCGGTATCGCGACGCGGCCGATGCGGCCCTGCAGCGCGCCGGCCTGCTGGTGGGTCGGGCGCCGCGCTTCGCCGGGCACTGGCTTTCGGTGGCTGAAGCGGCGCAGTCGGGGCCGGTGCAGGTAGCCGTCGTCGGGGAGGACCGGGCGGAGTTGGTCGCGGCGGCCGCGCGGCAGATCCACGGCGGCGGCGTGGTGCTGGGTGGCGCTCCGGATGCGCCCGGTGTGCCGCTGCTGGCGGACCGTCCGCTGGTGGACGGCGCTGCGGCGGCGTACGTCTGCCGTGGCTACGTCTGCGATCGCCCGGTGACCTCGGCGGAGGACCTGCTCGCGCAGCTCTGAAGTTCTGCCCCTGGTGAACAGCGCCCTGCCTGACGTGTGTTCGGCGTAGCTTGAGTAGCGAGGTAATCATGTAATCGCGGAGGCGAACATGTACGCACACTTCGAGGTGGTGGGACACATGGGACGAGGTTGGAAGGGCCGCGGCGGCTGGCAGCAGGCCGAAGTGCCATCGGCCGAAGACGCGGCCGCCTGGTTCGGCGGGCGCCTCCCGGACGGCTGGTTCACGGGCGACCCGGAGATCACGGTCGACCGCGAGGAGATCATCATCGTGGGCGAGCTGCCCGCGCTGACCGGCGAGTTCGCCGACGACGCGGCCCGCGCGGCCGCCGAGGACGGCCGCATCAGCCGGTTCCGCGAGGACACGCGCGACGAGCGCATCGAGATCGCGCGGCAGGCCGAGCACCGCTACCAGCGCAAGGTCGCGTGGGGCGCCAAGCTGGGCGGCACACAGGTGCTGTTCACGACGCTGTCCGCGCCCGTGATGACGCGCCTGCGCCAGCCCGAACGGCTGGTCCTCGACACGCTCGTCGCGGCCGGCGTCGCCCGTTCGCGCTCCGAGGCGCTGGCCTGGGCCGTCAGGCTCGTGGGCGAACACGCCGACACGTGGCTCGCCGAGCTGCGCGACGCCATGACCAAGGTCGACGACCTGCGCTCGAAGGGCCCGGACCTGAGCTGACGGCCGGGTACCGGCGGGGACTCTCGTGCTTCGGCGCGAGAGTCCCTTTCGCGTGTCGGGGGGCCGACGAACGCGCCCGGCCCGCGTGAGTGCTTCCTCAGCGCGGTCGGTGTGGAGTTGGGCCTGCGGCGCGAAAGTCCCCGCCGTGCGTGAGCTGACCACCATTCGTTGCCGTCGCTCGTTTGTGTTGGTGGCGAAGCCGCGGAACACAGCTTCTCGGCGCGGCGCGAAGGTCCCCCGCGCGCACGGTCGGCTACTGATCGTCGCCGAGGCCGGTCGCCCGAATGTCCCCGTCAGGCGCGGAAACGTCACTGTCGTCGCAAAGTCCGCCGATCCGTCGCCGAGACTCCCGTGGCGGTGGCTGACGAACTCATCGCCGCGGGCTTTCCCCACCGGGACAACCACCAAACGATCGAGTCGTCTTCGTCACCTCGACCTGCGACGACGCGGCGGCGGGGGCAGGCTTACCAGTGAGTAGCCGCCAGCTGCATCGGAGGAGCCGTGGACATCCCTGCCGTTCCCGCGAAGGTGGATCCGGACGCGCTCACCGCCGTCCTCGACGGCCGCTGGGCCGAGCTACGCGGCGGCGTGCGCGCGCAGATGTCGGGCGAGGAGTTCCGCGACCCCGTGGACCTCGACGTCGAGGCGCACCGCGCGCAGGTGCTCGACCAGCTGCGCGAACTCGCCGCGACGGACCGGCCCGCGCTCGGGTTCGACCGCGCGTACGGCGGGCAGAGCGACATCGGCGGTTCGGTGGTGTCGTTCGAGATGCTCGGTCTCGGCGACCTGTCGCTGATGGTGAAGGCCGGCGTGCAGTGGGGGCTGTTCGGCGGCGCCCTGCAACTGCTCGGTACGCAGCGCCACCACGAGAAGTACCTGCGGCGCATCATGGACCTCGACCTGCTCGGCTGCTTCGCGATGACCGAGCACGGCCACGGCTCCGACGTGCAGCACCTGCACACCACGGCGACGTACGACCCGGCGTCGCAGGAGTTCGTGGTCCACAGCCCGGATCCCGGCGCCACCAAGGAATACATCGGCAACGCGGCGCGCGACGGCCACGCCGCAGTGGTCTTCGCGCAGCTCGTGACGGGCGGCGATTCCCGTGGCGTGCACGCGTTTTTCGTTCCCATCCGCGACGACTCCGGCGCGCCGATGCCGGGCGTGACGATCGAGGACTGCGGTCGCAAGGCGGGCCTCAACGGCGTCGACAACGGCCGCCTGGCCTTCGACCACGTCCGCGTCCCGCGCGAAGCGTTGCTGAACCGCTTCGGCGACGTCGCCGAGGACGGCACCTACTCCAGCCCCATCGAAAGCGACGGCCGCCGCTTCTTCACGATGCTCGGCACGCTCATCCGCGGTCGCGTGAGCGTCGGCGGCAGTGCCGGCAGCGCCACGAAACGCGCGCTGACGCTGGCCATCCGCTACGGCGAGCAGCGCCGGCAGTTCAAGAGCCCCGACGGCGAGGAGGTCGTGATCCTCGACTACCTCGGCCACCAGCGCAAGCTCCTGCCGGCGCTCGCGAAGACGTACGCGCTGCACTTCGCGCAGGAAGAGCTCGTCGCGAAGCTGAACGACATCGCGCCCGACGCGCCCGAAGAGGAACAACGCGAACTGCAATCCCGCGCGGCCGGCCTGAAAGCCGCCAACACCTGGCACGCCACCGCCACGATCCAGGCCGCCCGCGAAGCCTGCGGCGGAGCGGGCTACCTGTCGGAAAACCTGCTGGCCGGCCTCAAAGCCGACACCGACGTTTTCACCACCTTCGAGGGCGACAACACGGTGCTGCTCCAGCTCGTGGCCAAAGGCCTTCTCACGCAATACAAAGAACACTTCGCGGACCTCAGTCCACTTGCGACCGCGCGCTTCGTCGCCGAGCAGCTTGTGGGCGCGGTCCTGGAACGCACCTCCGCCCGCAAGTTCGTCGAACGCCTGACGGAATCCGACGACGCCGAGGTGCTCTTCGACCGCGAATGGCAGCTGCGCCTCTTCGAGGACCGCGAGGAGCATGTGTTGGACGGCGTCGCCAACCGCCTGCGCAAAGCCGCCGACGACCCGTTCGGAGTGTTCAACGCCGCGCAGGACCACGTGCTGCGCGCCGGCCGGGTGCACGTGGATCACCTTGTGCTGTCGGCATTTGCTCGCGCGGTCGACGCTTGCGTGGATCCGGAGGCCGCGGCTTTGCTCTCGCGGGTGTGCGATCTGTACGCCCTGTCGGCGATCGAGGAGGACCGGGCTTGGTTCCTCGAACACGGCCGCCTCACGACTTCGCGGTCGAAGGCCGTGACCGCCGCGGTGAACGAGTTGTGCGCTTCGCTGCGTCCCCACGCGGGCACCCTCGTGGACGCCTTCGCGATCCCGGCACAGTTCCTGGCGGCGCCGATGCTGCGCTCGTGACACCGCTTCGGCGCGCGGACGCCACCTGATCGGCCGCTCGCCCGGCTCGGCCGCCTGCCGCTATCCTTGCGCCTGGCGACATCTTCTCGCCGGGGGGTCCGCAATCCGCACCCACCGGAGGTCCTGGCCTTGACAGCCACACGGGGGACCACTCACACGACCCTGCTCACGGCCGCCAAAGCCGGTTGGGCCACAACGCTCCGCTACGCCCTCCTGCTGCTCATCACGCGCGGCACGATCGGAGCGGCGGTGCTCCTGCTGTTGCGGTAGCTACGCGCTACCGTCCTTGCGTGATCGGATTGCAGGTACGTGCCGAGAACGGGGCTGTGATCGCCAGGGGCACCTGCGGCTATGAATGGGACAGTCGAATCGAGCGATCACAGTTTCCGATGCTGGGGCATGTCTGTCCCTTCACCGACACGATCTTCAACGGCTGGCAGATTCGTTCCTTGCTCGAGGAACTGGACCACGTGCCTGCCGAGTGTGACGGTGACTGGGTGCCCGAGGTACGACGGCTGGGTGAGCAGGCGTTGGCAGGTCCCCACCAGTACCAGTGGTTCATAGGCGACTGACCGGGCCCGCCGCCGAAACCCTCGGTTAAGCGTACAAAGCCAACCAAATCGCGACGTAATGCGACACCGCCGCCAACACCGTGCACGCATGGAAGTACTCGTGATACCCGAACGTCTCCGGCCAGTGGTTCGGCCACTTCACCGCGTAGAACACCGCGCCCATCGTGTAGAACAGGCCGCCCACGCAGATCAGCACCAGGGCGGCGACGCCGGCGTGCTGGGCGAGCTCCGGCATGACGAAGACCGCCACCCAGCCCAGGGCGATGTAGATCGGCACCCCCAGCCAGCGGGGCGCGTTCGGCCACAGCATCTTCATCGCGACGCCCAGGATGGCGCCGCCCCAGACGATGGCCAGGATGATGTAGCCCGTGGGCTTCGACATGGCCAGCAGGGTGAACGGGGTGTAGGTGCCGGCGATGAACAGGAAGATCATGGAGTGGTCGGCGCGCTTCATCCACTTGTACGCGCGCGGGCTCCACAGGCGGCGGTGGTACAGCGCGCTCACGCCGAAGACGCCGAGCACGGTCAGGCCGTAGACGGACGTCGCGAGGGCGGCCAGGGGTGAGACGGTCGACGCGGCGAGGCTCACCAGGGCGGCGGCGCCCACGAGGGCACCGAAGAAGGACCAGAAGTGGATGTGGCCGCGCAGGCGCGGGCGGGTGTCCACTGGCGCAGGGCCGGACGGTGTGGGTTCGGTCGTCACGCTCACCGACCCCACGCTACGGGAGCGTAGGTTTTTCGCCACCCCCCGTGGCGCGTCACACGTGTGACGCGAGGGTGCGTACGCTCAGCCGACGTGAGCCTCCGGTCCTTCCTGTCCGACGTCGTCTACAGCGTCTACGGCCGCCGCCTGATCCAGCAGGCGCGGGGCCGCCATCCGCGGCACATTGCGATCATGCTCGACGGAAATCGCAGGTGGGCGCGGGAAGCGGGGTTCGCCGACGTGGCCGACGGGCACCGCGCGGGTGCCAAGAAGATCGCCGATTTCCTCAGCTGGTGCCGCGAGGCCGACGTCGAGGTCGTCACCATGTGGCTGCTCTCGACCGACAACCTCAACCGCGACCCTGACGAGCTCGAGCCGCTGCTGAAGATCATCACCGACGTCACCGACGAGCTCGCGGGTCCGGCCGTGCCGTGGCGGCTGCGGATCATGGGGGCGCTGGACCTGTTGCCGCTGGACGTCGCGAAGAAGCTCACCGCCGCCGCGGCCCGCACGGAGGACCGGACGGGCATGGAGGTGAACATCGCCGTCGGTTACGGCGGGCGGCAGGAGATCGCCGACGCCGTGCGCAAGCTGCTGCTGCAGCACGCCGACGAGGGCACGTCGATCCGCGAGCTGGCGAAAATCCTCGACGTGGACCACATCTCGGAACACCTCTACACGTCCGGCCAGCCGGATCCCGACCTTATTATCCGAACGTCAGGAGAGCAGCGGCTTTCCGGATTCCTGCTTTGGCAGTCGGCGCATTCGGAATTCTGGTTCACGGAGGCGTACTGGCCCGCATTCCGGCGGGTCGACTTCCTTCGCGCGCTTCGCGATTACGCGTGGCGCCACCGCCGCTTCGGAACCTGAGGCGCCCGAGCCCGGCCGGACAAGAACAGAGCACAGCAGAAGGGCCCGGAGTCGGAACTCCGGGCCCTTCCGTAGCCGAGGTCGGCTATCAGCCGTGGTGCTCCAGCGAGTGGAGGACCAGCGCCGGGGTGGTGGCGATGCCCGTGTAAGCACCGGCGACCAGCGAGGCCGCGCCGAAGCCCAGGGCCCCGCCGCCCTCGATGAAGGTCGCGTAGGCGTCGCCGAACGTCGGGTCCGGGGTGTAGCCGTGGTCTGCCGGCGAGGCGAACGCCGTGCCGCCGATCATCAGCAGGCCTGCGGCGGCACCGGCGACGATTCCAGCCTTCTTCAGCACTTCGCACACTCCTAGGTAGAGATATCTGGGATCCGGGGCACCGAAGTTTCCGGTGGTGTGTCCCGCAGTGAGAAAATTACCCTCGTCGAGTCCGAAATGAGTGCCGGGTACGCCCATTGTGTGAGGCCGAAATCGCGTGGTTCACCCGGTCCGGTCCTGTCTTCAGGACGCGAAATGCATTCTCGTCCACCCCGTGGTACAAGCCTTTGCGCCGATCTTTCGAACGCGTTCGGTGATCTTTTTTCCATGATCACGCCACCGCGTGATCACTCGATTGCTGGCCTTGTGACGCAGCGTGACAGTGACGGGGTGTTGATGTCGGACGACCTACGGTGAGGTGACGAATGAGCGAATCACCTGTGTGGCTGCCTGCACGAACCGCGATCCGTCGGTACCTTCCGGAAGTGAGGGCACGCGTTCCGTGCGGGTCCTCACGGGAGGCCCTGGTCGTGGCGTTGATCGAGGGGGCGGCACAGCCGCCCACACGATGCACGAGGGGGCCGGCACCCGGCCCTCGTGGCCGCGCGCGCTGACGTAGCCAACGTCAGGGAGTGCGGACCCAGCCAGGGAGGTGCCCGGCCCAGCGAGTGCGGGCGTGGGGTGCAACACGCCCTCGAGGGAGATGCCGTCGTGACTGCGCAGCGTTCACCCCGCAAGGCCTCTGGCCGTTCTTCGACCGGTGCCTCTGGCCCGGAGAAAGCCTCGATCTCGCCCGAATCCGGGCAGTCCACTTACGTGCTCGACACGTCTGTGCTGCTCTCCGACCCGTGGGCGGTGACGCGGTTCGCCGAACACGCGGTCGTGCTGCCCCTGGTCGTCATCAGTGAACTGGAGGCGAAGCGCCACCACCCCGAGCTCGGCTGGTTCGCCCGCGAGTCGCTCAGGTTGCTCGACGACCTGCGGCTCAAGCACGGCCGGCTCGACGCGCCGATCCCGATCGGCGAAGAGGGCGGCACCCTGCAGGTGGAGCTCAACCACACCGATCCGTCGGTGCTGCCCGTGGGCTTCCGGACCGACTCGAACGACCACCGCATCCTCGCGTGCGCGCTCAACCTCGCGGTGGAACGGCCGTCGGTCACGCTGGTGACGAAGGACATCCCGCTGCGGGTCAAGGCGGGGGCCGTGGGTCTGGCCGCCGACGAGTACCGCGCGGGCGAGGTCACGCCGTCGGGCTGGACGGGCATGGCCGACGTGGACGCCCCTCAGGAGCTGATCGACAGCCTCTTCTCGGGCGGCACCGTCGACCCGGTCGACTACGGCCTGCCCGAGGTGGGTGAGTTCCCGTGCCACACCGGCCTGCGGCTGCTCGCGGGCAGCTCCAGCGCCCTCGGCCGCGTCACGGCGGACAAGCGCGTGCGGCTGGTGCGCGGCGACCGCGAGGCGTTCGGCCTGCACGGCCGCTCCGCCGAGCAGCGCGTGGCACTCGACCTGCTGCTCGATTCGGACGTCGGCATCGTCTCCCTCGGCGGCCGCGCGGGCACCGGCAAGTCGGCGCTCGCGCTGTGCGCCGGCCTCGAGTCGGTGATGGAACGCCGCCAGCACCGCAAGGTCGTGGTGTTCCGCCCGGTCTACGCCGTCGGCGGCCAGGACCTCGGCTACCTGCCCGGGTCCGAGAGCGAGAAGATGCAGCCCTGGGCGCAGGCCGTGTTCGACACCCTCGGCGCGCTGGTCAGCCAGGACGTGCTCGACGAGGTCTTCGACCGCGGCATGCTCGAGGTGCTCCCGCTGACCCACATCCGCGGCCGCTCGCTGCACGACTCCTTCGTGATCGTCGACGAGGCGCAGTCACTGGAACGCAACGTGCTCCTCACGGTGCTCTCCCGCCTCGGTACCGCGTCACGCGTGGTCCTCACCCACGACGTCGCCCAGCGCGACAACCTCCGCGTCGGCCGCCACGACGGCGTCTCGGCGGTGATCGAGAAGCTGAAGGGGCATCCGTTGTTCGCACACGTCACGCTGACGCGCTCGGAGCGGTCGCCGATCGCGGCGCTGGTCACGGAGATGCTGGAGGATCACGGCTGATCTGCTCCGTGGGTGTTGCGTCCGGTTGTCACCGGGCGCAACACCCACGGGTCACCAGCCTGAAGGAAGCGGCCGACCCTCCGCGAACCCCGCAGCAGACTGCACTCCGAGCAACGCGCGCTCGTGGAATTCCTCCATCGTGCGCGCGCCGGCGTAGGTGCAGGAGGAGCGGACGCCCGAGCAGATGGAATCCAGCAGGTCCTCCACGCCGGGGCGGTTGGGGTCCAGGGCCATGCGCGACGTGGAGATGCCCTCTTCGAACAACGCCTTGCGGGCGCGCTCGAAGACGTTGTCCGTGCGGGTGCGGGCGCCGACGGCGCGCTTGGACGCCATGCCGAACGACTCCTTGTACGGGCGGCCCTGCTCGTCGTAGCGCAGGTCGCCCGGGGATTCGTGGGTGCCGGCGAACCAGGAACCCACCATGGCGGCCGAGGCGCCCGCGGCGAGGGCCAGGGCGACGTCGCGCGGGTGGCGCACGCCGCCGTCGGCCCAGACGTGCTTGCCCAGCTCGCGCGCGGCGGCGGCGCACTCGGCGACGGCGGAGAACTGCGGCCGGCCGACGCCGGTCATCATGCGCGTGGTGCACATCGCGCCCGGGCCGACGCCGACCTTCACGACGTCCGCGCCCGCGTGGATGAGGTCGCGGGTGCCCTCGGCGGTGACGACGTTGCCCGCCACCACCGGGACGCTCGGCGAAATCGCGCGCACGGCCTTCAGCGCGGCGATCATCTTCTCCTGGTGCCCGTGGGCTGTGTCGACGACCAGCGTGTCGATGCCCGCGGCGAGCACGGCCTCGGCCTTCGCGGCCACGTCGCCGTTCACGCCGATGGCGGCGGCCACGCGCAGCTTGCCGCCGGCGTCGGTGGCGGGGGTGTAGACGCCCGCACGCAGTGCGCTGACGCTGGTCAGCACGCCGGCGAGGCGGCCTTCGGCGTCGAGGCCGAGCGCGAGTCGCCCGCCGTGGGTGTGGAGCAGGTCGAAGACCTCGCGCGGCGGCGTGTCCAGCGGCACGGCGACGGTCGCGGGCTCCGCGATCTCGGCCAGACGCGCGAAGCGGTCAACGCCTGCGCACGCGGCTTCGTCGACAACGCCGACGGGGCGGCCTTCGCCGTCCACGATCACGACGGCGCCGTGGGCGCGTTTGTGGACCAGGTTGAGGGCGTCGGCCACGGCGTCACCGCCCGTGAGCACGAGCGGGGTGTCCCACACGGTGTGGCGGCTCTTCACCCACGTGACGATCTCGGCGACCGCCTCCGTGTCCACGTCCTGCGGCAGCACCACCAAGCCGCCGCGGCGGGCCACCGTCTCGGCCATCCGCCGCCCGGCGACGGCCGTCATGTTGGCCACCACCACGGGGATCGTCGCACCGGTGCCGTCCACAGTGGACAGGTCGACGTCGAAGCGGGACTCCACGTCCGAGCGGTTCGGCAGCAGGAACACGTCGTCGTAGGTCAGGTCGTGAGGGGGCACGTGCCCGTCGAGAAAGCGCACGAGTCCCCAGACTACGTGCCTGACGCCGCCGACGCGAACCCGGCGTGACCCGTGGAACAATGCCGTTATGAACGGCCGTGACCGCGACGAATCGGGCCGAGCGCGCAATGCCCGCCCGCGCGACGGCCTCGGCCGGCCCCTGCCATACGGCGCCGACGGCGTCGCCCGCCAGCCGGAAGGCGTGGTCCGCACCCCGGGCGAGACGCTCGCCGAAGCCCAGCAGCTCCTCGACGAGGGCCGTCCGTTCCACGCCCACGAGGTCTTCGAGGACGCGTGGAAGGCCACGGACGGCCCCGAAGGCGAGCTCTGGCGCGGCCTGGCGCAGCTGGCCGTCGGCATGACCCACGCCCTGCGCGGCAACGGCACGGGCGCCGTCGCGTTGCTGGAGCGCGCTGCGGCGAACCTCGAGCCGTTCGCGGCCGCTCCGCCGCACGGGATCGACGTTCCCGGCTTGCAGGAGTGGGCTCGCGAGCTGGCCGGCGAGGCGAAGACGTGCGTGCGGGCCGAACCGGCGGCGCCGCGGCTGATCGGCTGATTCCTGTCGGTGCCGGCTGGCAAACCGTGCTGACCGCCGTGGGTGCCGCGATCATCGCGGCCGTCGCGGCGGAGCAGTGATCCTGCCGCGCGAGAGAAGTGCGCTCACCCAGGCAGGAGGAGCGGTGTTCCGGGCTCGATGACGCGCAGCGCGTGCTGGGGCACGGTGACCTCCACCTGCCCGTCGAGCCCCTCGAGGTCACGGTGCAACACGAGTGCGGTCAGGGGCGGTGTGGTGGCGAGCAGGACCCGGGCGAGCGGGAGCGTGCGTACGACCTCGACGACCTGGGTTCGCACCCGCAGCGCGGGGGACGAGGTCTGGTCCGGACCACCGACGAGGACTTCCTCCGGTCGGTAGAACACCGTTCCCGGCGTCGCGGCGTCGCAGCGGACCGCGGGGTCGATCGGCAGGTCGCCGACGCGCAGGCCGTCGGGGCCGCGGACTGCGGGGCCGAGTTCCGCCCAGCCGAGCAGGCGGGCGGTGACCGTGTCGGTGGGGTGGCGGGTGAGCTCGTCGGTGGGGCCGGTCTGGCGGAGGGTGCCGGCGTCGAGGATGGCCAGGTCGTCGGCGAGGCGGAGTGCTTCGTCGCGGTCGTGGGTGACGTGGATGGCGGGCACGGCCAGGTCCCGCAGTGTCGCCCGGAGCACTTCGCGCAGCTCTTCTCGGACGGGTTGGTCGAGTGCCGAGAGGGGTTCGTCCAGGAGCAGGGCGGCCGGTCGGGCGGCGAGGGCGCGGGCCAGTGCGACTCGTTGCCGTTCGCCGCCGCTGAGCGAGCGTGGCGCTCGGTGGGAGAGGTGCGTGATGCCGAACCGGTCGAGCAGCTCGTCGACTTCCGGGCTGTGCCGGTGGCCGCGTAAGGCGGGCGCGAAGCCGACGTTGGCGCGAACCGACAGGTGCGGGAACAGGGCCGCGTCTTGGAACACCACGCCGATCCGGCGCTGGTCGGCGGGCCGGCCGGTGATGTCCTGGCCGTCAAGGAGCACGCGGCCGCGTCCGGGGGTGCGGAATCCGGCGATGGTGTCGAGCAGCATGCTCTTGCCCGCACCGGAGGGGCCGAGCACGACCAGGACGCGGCCCGGGGACACGGTGAGGTCCACGGGGCCGAGCCGGAATGATCCCGCCTCGGTGCGCAGGTCGGACACGATGAGCACGTGTCACCGCCGCGCGCGGGAGTTCCCCGCGACGAGCCAGCCCGAGGCGAGGGTGCGCAGCACGAGGAACGTGGCCAGGGCAACGAGCAGGAGCAGCACCGCGGCCGAAGCGGATTCGGCGAGGCCCGAGGAGAGGAACAGGTTGTAGATCGTCACGGGGGCGGTGGCCGGGTAGTAGGCGAGGATGACGACGGCGCCGAACTCGCTGATCGAGCGGGCGTACACGAGCACCGCGCCGGTCAGGACTCCGCGCCAGGCCAGCGGGAGGCTGACTCGCCGGAACGTCTGCCCGGCCGAGGCGCCCAGGCTCCGCGCGGCGCGTTCCACGTTCGGGTCCAGGGCTTCGAACGCGACGCGTGCGCTGTTGACGGCGAATGGCGCGCTGACGAACAGCATCGCCACGATGATCCCGGCCTGCGTGCCGTAGAAGGACAAGCCCGTGGCCTGCAGCGGCGCGCCGAGCCAGCCCGTGCGACCGAACACGAACAGCAGGGAGATCCCGGCGACGGTGTGCGGGACGGCCAGCGGCAGGTCCACGATCGCCTGGACGAGCGCGTGCCCGGGGAATCGCCGCTTCGCGAGCAGGTAGGCCAGCGGGACCCCGAGCACCGTGGCGATCACCGCGGTGATCGCGGCGTCCTGGACACTCAGCAACAGGGCGTCGCGGATCTCGTCGTTGGCCGCGGCGTCTCGGAGGCCGCCGGGCGAGGTGGCGGTGACCAGGCCGAGCACGGGCAGCAGGATGAACCCGAGCAGCAGCCCGCCGGCGACCCACAGCAGTGCCGGGAACAGCCCGTGCACCCGCCGGGGTGCCGCGCGGTAAGCCGTGTCGCTCATTCAGCCCCCGGGCAGCTTCGCCGGAACTGTCTGTGGCTGCATCGACGCGGGCAGCTGCGCGCCGTTCGCGACTCCCGCGACCGCTGGGTTGACCACGGTGAACCCGTTGTCGCTCATGATCTTCTGCCCCGCGGGGGACAGCACGAACTCGACGAACCTCAGCCCCGCCGCGGAGTTCGGCGCGTTGGTCGGCACGGTCAGCGCGTAAACGATCGGCTTGCCCGTCCGCGGCCCGGACGACGTCGGCACGCTGACCGTCGCGTACGTCGCGGCCAGCGCCGGGTCGGACAGGGCGATCTGTGCGGGCAGGTCCAGGAATTTCAGGTGGTGCTGCAAGGCGTCGGAGCGGTAGATCCCGAGGTAGTCGATCTGCCCGGAGGACACCGCCGGCAGCAGCTGCGTCTCGGTGCCGACCATGGTCTCCGGCGGAGAGTTCGCCAGCACCCCGGCCGACAGGTTCGGCTGGTGGTAGGAGGTCTGCGCCAGCGCGAGCATCTGCAACGTCTGGTAGCCCGACGGGTCCGTGTCCGGATTGGACCGGCCGACTTTTACCCCCGGCTGCGCGAGCACCTGGTACCAGTTGTCCGCCGTGAGACCGGCCGCCCCTTTGCTCTGGTCGGTGTAGGCGAAGGTGATGCGGTTCGCGGCGAACCCGACGTACCAGTTCGCGAACTGCGTGCCACCGTTCGTGCCGTACATCTTCGACGGGATCAGCGAGTAGTCCGCCACGCCCAGCACGTCGACGGGGTTGTGCAGCTCGGTGATGCCCCGCACCACCTCGACGCTCCCGGCGAAGCGCGACTGCACCGTCACGCCCGGGTTCTGCGCCTTGAACGCCGCGATCATCGCCGCGAACGGCTTGGCCAACGTGCCCGCCCCGTTCACGATCAACGTGCCGGTGACCGGAACAGCGGACCCGCTCGCCGGAGGCGACGATCCACACGCGGCGACCACTGCCGCCACCGCACCGATTGCCAGCACTCTGAGCCCGAAGCCCCGTCGCATCGTGCTACCTCCTGCCGCGTCGCAGAGTAGGCAAGGCTACCGACTGTGAGGTATGGACGACAGCGCCGAACAGCTCACCCGCCACAATCAGGACACCCGCGACGGCCACACTCGGCGGCCATCCCACAAGGAGCGTGGTGGACTGCCTCTTGCGGTCGCGCGACGACAGGAAGGGCAGCAGTGAGCTGGTCAACGGAGGTGCTCGCGTTCCTGGCGGGCCTGGTCATCTCGACGGTGACCACTCCCGCCGGCGTGTCCGGCGCGGTATTCCTCCTTCCCGTGCAGGTCAGCATTCTCGGCGTCCCCAACCCGGCCGTCACCCCGACGAACCTGCTGTTCAACGTCGTCGCCGGCCCCGGAGCCCTCGTCCGGCACCGCCGGAGCGTGCACCTCCGCGGCAGGCTGACGCGTTTGCTGCTGGCCGGCACCGTGCCCGGGGTTGTGATCGGAGCCGTCATCCGCGTGTTCGTGGTGCCTGGTCCGCAGGTGTTCCGCCTCCTGGCCGCGGCCTTCCTCCTGCCCCTCGGCCTGTGGATCTGCGTCAGCACGCTGCACCCTCGCCCGCACCGCTCCGACACGCCACCGTCGCCGCGCGCGACCGTCGCTCTGGCGCTCGTGGTCGGCATCGTGGGCGGGATCTACGGCATCGGTGGCGGCTCGCTGCTCAGCCCGATCCTGGTCAGCCGCGGAGTCCCCGTCACCACCGCCGCCCCGGCCGCACTCGCATCGACCTTCGTCACCTCGCTCGTCGGCGCCGCCTCGTTCGCCGTGCTCGCGACGACCTCGACCGGCGACATCGCACCCGACTGGCTCGTCGGCTTGGCCTGCGGGCTCGGCGGGTTGCTCGGCGGCTACCTCGGCACCCGCCTGCAGCCCCGGTTACCCGAAACCGGGCTCCGCCTCCTGCTCGGCATCCTCGCCATGAGCATCGGCGTGCTCTACGTCATCGAAGCCACGCTCGCCTGATCCGACGGGTGAGGGTGCGCCGCTGATCAGGCGTTCGGTGTTTCGACCACAACGGTGGTCGCTTTGATCACCGCGACGGCCGGCGACCCGGGTTCGAGGCCGAGTTCCTTGACCGCCTCCGTGCTCATCAGGGAGACCACGCGGTCGCGGCCGCACTGGATCTCGACCTGGGCCATGACCTTGTCGGCGACGATCGACGTGACCAGCCCGACCAAGCGGTTACGCGCCGAGCTCCCCACCGAGGTCGGGTCAGGCGCGGGCTCGCCCTGGAGGCGAGCGAACTCGGCTAGTTCCGCACCGTCGATCACGCACCGGTTGACCTTGTCCTTGGTCGCGGTGAGCGTTCCGGCGTCGATGTGGCGCCGGATGGTGTCATCGCTGACGCCGAGCAGCCTCGCTGCCTCGGAGATCCGGTACTGCGACACCTCGGCAGCATAAACGGGCGACTCCACGACACGGAATTTCCGAAGCGCCAGAGAGCCACGGCGCGGCCTGAAACGGGGTGGGTTTGCGAGCCCGGCGGCACACTTCCCGAGGTCACCAGGGCACGGGGCCGTCCTCGTTGAGGAACGTCCCGGTCGGCGCCGCGGCGCCCTGCGCGACCAGGTCGAGGACCACGCGCGTGCGGGCCGATCCGGTGGCGCCACGGCTGATCGGCTGACTCCTGCCGGTGCCGGCTGGCACACTGCTGCCGTGCTGACCGCTGTGGGTGTCGCGATCATCGCGGCCGTCGCGTCGCTGGCGGGCGTGACGCTGGGGGCTTTCGTGGAGCCGGTGAAGCTGCGCGCGGCCCGGCGCGCGCGGTTGCTGCAGGACCGCGCCGACCGTTGTGCGGGGTTGATCGAGGCCGCGACGCGGGCGCGCCAGCACGTGGTCGACCTCAACGTGATCCACCGGAGGCAGAAGCTGGGCGAGGCCGATGAAAGCGACGTCGCGCGCGAAGCCGAGTACGAGGACGCGTACTACACGGCGCGGGCGCGGATGCGGGCTTTCTACGGCCTGCTCGTGATGAGCGGTCCTGACGACCTCGTTGCCCAGGCCCGCGAGCTGCGGCACAAGGACATGCTGCTGCACCACACCCGCTTCGAGCTCGACGCCGGCGGTGCGTTCAACCGGCCGGTGCTGCCTCCGCCGGTCGCCGCCGCGGCCAGCGACCTCGACCACGCGATCGAGGCCTTCGCGGCGGTCGCTCGGCGGCACACGTCCTGAGGTCACCAGGGCACGGGGCCATCCTCGTTGAGGAACATCCCGGTCGGCGCCGCGGCGCCCTGCGCGACCAGGTCGAGGACCACGCGCGCGCCCTGTTCGGCGGTGCGGGGGCCGGTGTGGCCGTTGAGGTCGGAGGCGATGAAGCCGGGGGTGACGGCGTTGACGTGGAAGTGCGCGTACGCGGGGTCGGCGCGGAAGGTGGTCGCGTAGCGGATGGTGAGCATGACGAGCGCGGTTTTCGACGACGAGTAGGCGATGGTGTCCGTCGCGGCCGCGAACTGCGAGCCCTCGGCGGTGGTGAGGGCGAGCGACGCGGAGGTGCTGGCGACGTTGACCACGTGCGGAGCTTCCGCGGCTCGCAGGAGGCCCAGCATCCGGTGCGTGACGGCGGCGACGCTGAAGAGGTTCGTTTCGTAGGCGCGGCGAAGGTGGTCCGCGGTCAGCTCGGCGGGTTCGACGGAGAAGCGGGCGCCGGCGTTGTTGACGAGGACGTCGAGCTTGCCGTGGCGGGTTTCGAGGTGGCGGGCGACGTCGTCGATGTCCGCTGCGGACGTCACGTCGAGCTGGACCGGCGTCACGGCCAGGCCTTCGGCGTGGAGTTCGGCGGCGGTCTTCTCGCCGAGGGCGAGGTCGCGGCTGCCGAGCAGGACGGTGGCGCCCCGGCGGGCCAGACCGCGGGCGATTTCGCGGCCCAGACCCTTGTTGGCGCCGCTCACGAGGGCTGTGATCATGGCCGCCAGCGTCGTCGCAGGGCTCGACCGTCACCAGGCCGCGACAGGGCCACCCACGGTTAACCTGGGCAGATGAACGCCATCGGCGAGTTCCTGCGCGCCCGGCGGGCGCTGGTCAGCCCCGCCGACGTCGGCCTGCCCGACGACGGCCCGAGGCGCGTGCCGGGGCTGCGGCGCGAGGAGCTGGCCGCGGTGGCCGGCGTGAGCGTGGACTACTACGTGCGCCTCGAGCAGGGCCGCGACCGGCACCCGTCGCCCCAGGTGCTCGACGCGCTGGCCCGCGCGCTCCACCTGGGCGACGACGGCGCCGCGCACCTGCACCGGCTCGCTTCGCCACCCCGGATCACCGGCGGGGAGCTGCCGGCGGGCGTGCGTGAGCTGGTCGAGCTCGGTGGCGCGCCGGCGCTCGCGTGGGGACGGCGGATGGACGTGCTCGCCGCCAGCCCGCTCGCCGTCGCGCTGGCGCCGATGTACCGGCTGGGCACGAATCTCGCTCGCGCGTTTTTCCTCGACCCCTCGGTGCGTTCGCTGCATCCGGATTGGGCCACGATGGCCCTCAACGTGACTGCGATGCTCCGCGCCCGGACGGCGTTGCGCGATCCGGCGCTGGACGCCCTCGTTGCCGAGCTGCTGGCCGCCAGCCCGGACTTCGCCCGCTTGTGGCCCCGCCACGACGTGCGCACGAACGCCGCGCCGCGCAAGGTTTTCCGCCACCCGGTGGTGGGCGAGTTGTCGTTGGGGCGGCAGGTGCTGACGGTGCCGGGCGGGGAGTGGGATGTGCTGATCTACCACGCCGAACCGGGCAGCCCTTCTGCCCACGCGTTGGCCCGGCTGGCTTAGCTTTGGGCCGGTGGCCGTGAGTTGTTGCTGGGCCAGGAGTTGGCGGCGCCGACTGCTACGCCGAGCCGGGCGGTCCGTTCGGCTCGGCGCCCTCGCGGTTGGCGTTGGTTTCCGGCCGGCCCGCCACCGAGTGGTCGTTGAGGCGCACCCAGCGCGCCGGGCCTGCGCGCGCGGTTTAGCTTTCCGGCCAGTCCTTCGACGCCGCCTTCTCCTCGCCGATCGTCGTGCCCTCGCCGTGGCCGGTGCGGACGGAAGTGGCGTCCGGGAGGGAGAAAAGGCGTTCGCGGATGGACTTGACGATGGTGGGGTAGTCCGAATAGGACCGTCCGGTGGCGCCGGGGCCGCCGTGGAACAGGGTGTCGCCCGTGAAGAGGACGGACAGCTCCGGGGCGTGGAGGCAGACGGCGCCGGGGGCGTGGCCCGGCGTGTGGATCACCTTGAGGTCGGTGCCGGCGACGGTGATGGTCTGGCCGTCGGCGAGGTCGCCGTCCGGGGCGCGGTCCGGGTGCGTCAGGTTCCAGACGACGCGGTCGGCCGGGTGCAGCAGGATCGGCGCGCCGGTGCGCTCGGCGAGGGCGGGCGCGGCGTTGACGTGGTCGTTGTGGGCGTGGGTGCAGACGATGGCGCGCAGCGCGCGGTCCCCGACCACGTCGGCGATGGCGTCGGCGTTGTGCGCCGCGTCGATCACGATCACCTCCGAGTCGTCGCCCACGATCCACACGTTGTTGTCCACGTCCCAGCTGCCGCCGTCGAGCTCGAACACGCCCGACGTGACCAGGTTCTGCACTATCGCCGTCATGGTCTGCAGACCCTAGTGCCCACGCGCCCGTCCAGCTGACATACCGCCGGTATCTACTTTCAAGTAGACTTACCGCCGGTAAGTTAGCCGCGAAGACGGGAGAGCCCATGACCGCCGCTCGGGATCTGCTGGCCGAACCCCTCAAACTGCGCTGCGGCGCCGTGCTGCCGCACCGCCTGGGGAAATCGGCGCTGAGTGAGCAGCTCGGCGACCGGCGCAACGCCCCGACGCGCGAGCTTGCCGAGCTGTACCGCACGTGGGCGCACGGCGGAGCGGGCCTGCTCGTGACCGGCAACGTGATGGTCGACCCCGCAGCCCTCGGCGAACCCCGCAACGTCGCGCTGCCCGCCGTCCCCGATCCCGCCGCGTACGAGCCGTGGGCGCGCAGCGTGGCCGGCACCGATGCACAGCTGTGGGTGCAGCTCAACCACCCCGGCCGGCAGAGCCCGCGATTCCTTTCACGCCAACCGGTTGCGCCGTCCGCGGTGCCGTTCGGCAACCGCGGCGTCCGGACGGCGTTCGCGGCGCCGCGGGCCCTGACCGGCGACGAGATCGAGACGATCGTGGACCGCTTCGCGCTGGCTGCGCGGACTTTCGTCGACGCAGGGTTCACCGGCGTGCAACTGCACGGCGCCCACGGTTACCTGATCTCGCAGTTCCTCTCCCCGCTCACGAACCTTCGCGACGACGAGTGGGGCCGCGACCGCAGCCGCTTCCTGCTGGAGCTCGTGCGCCGTGTGCGCGCGGCGGTCGGCGACGGCGTGCCCGTGTCGGTGAAGCTCAACAGCGCCGACTTCCAGCGTGGCGGCTTCGACGAGGACGAGTCGCTGCGTGTGGTCCGCGCGCTGAGCGACGCGGGCATCGACCTGCTCGAGATTTCGGGCGGTACCTACGAAAAAGCCGTGATGATGGGCTCCGGTCGCGCGAGCACCACGCGGCGCGAGGCGTACTTCCTCGACTACGCGGCGAAAGCGCGGCAGGTGAGCGACGTCGCGCTGATGGTCACCGGGGGCTTCACCACGGCCGCCGGGATGGCCGAAGCGTTGCAGTCACGGGCCTTGGACGTGATCGGGCTGGGCCGGCCGCTGACCGTCGACCCGGATCTGCCGGCGCGGTTGCTCGCCGGCGACGACGCGCGCGCGGAACGGCTGTGCCCGCACACCGGGATCCGCCTGGCCGACAGCCTGCTCGAAGTCCAGTGGCACACGCAGCAGCTGCACCGCTTGGCCGCGGGCAAACCGGCGGATCGCAGCCGCGGCGCGTGGCGCGCGCTGGTGCACACGGGGATCAACGATCCGCTGAACGCGTTTCGGCGGGTGCGTGCGTGAGCCAGCCGTCGAGGACCTTCGCGACGCTCGCCAGCGCGACGAACAGCACGGCGATGAGCACGCAGTTCACGGCCACACGGCCGTAACCGAGCTCGGCGGCGTTGACGAACGGGTACGGGTAGAAGCCGCCCTGCGCGCCACGGATCAGCGTGAACGCCAGCCACGCCAGGGGCCAGCACGCTGACCACGCGACCGTTCGCCACCGCAGGATGCGCGGCGACGCGACGAGGAACCCGAGCACCGCGATGATCGGCGACACGGTGTGCAGCATGACGTCGGCGAACAGGGCCGCGCCGCTCAGATCGAGCAGCCCCGACAGCGCGACGTGGTAGACGACGCCGGTCACCGCGATGCCGACCAGCGCGTCGAGCCACAGCACGCGCAGCAGCCCGTTGGCTCGCGCGCCGGCCACGAACGCGACGGAAGCCAGCAGCACCAGCACGTTCGATTCGATGGTGAAGTACGCGAACATGTTGGCGACGCGCGCGCCCGCCGAGGCGTAGCGGCCTGGCGTTCCGGCGCTCACGAAGCCCTGTGTGACGAGGCCGATCAGCACGACGAGGGCCGTCACCCCGAACCAGATCCGGGTCAGTCGCGTCGGTGGCATGCGGTGAGATTACGGTTCCGGCCTGCTCGGACCCAGCCGAAACGGCCCGGTGTCACCCCGTCGGGGTGCTCAGGCGGGAGGCTCGCGCAGGCGTTCCGTGACCGCGCGGAGGGTGTGCAGCTCCGCGGCGGACAGCCGGGAGGTCACGAGCCGGCGGACGCCGTCGAAGTGGGTGTCCATCGCCGTGGCGAGCAGTGCCTCGCCGGTCTCGGTCAGCTGCGCGTCGACGGCTTGCTGACCGGGCTGAGACACGCGGGCCACGAGCCCGCGGCTGCGGAGCCGGGTGATCAGCTTGGTCACCCCGCCGCGGCTGACCAGCAGTTTCTCCGCGAGGTCCTTCATGCGGCACCGGCCGCCGGGCTGGAGCCACAGCTGGTAGAGCGTGTCGAACTCGGCGACCGACAGGTCGTGGTCCGCGCGCAGTTCGGCGTCGAGTACGCCGAGCACGCGTGCTTCCAGTTCGAGCAGTCCGCGCCAGGCGAGCAGCTCGTCCTCCGAAAGGTGGGGCACCGGGCGTTCCCCGTGCGTCGCGGTCACGTCCTCACCGTAACGGAGCGTGCGCGCGTTGGGCCGGCAGGGTCCTTTGCGGAAATCTTGTTGACGCGGAAACAAGATAGCGCGTACTGTCATTCTCACATTGCCGGGAACAGTGAAAGGAATCGTCATGGGGATTCGGACGACCGGGTGTCACCACATGGCTTTCGTGACCAACGACATGGAAGAAACCGTGAAGTTCTACAATGGGGTGCTCGGGTTTCCCATTGTCGTGACGCTCCAATTGCCGGACCCGGACCCGTTCCCCGGTGCGGTGCCGGGGAACCTCGCCGGCAGCAGGCATTACTTCTTCCGCATCAGCGAGCAGGACACGATCGCGTTCTTCGAGTTCAAGGACGTCGAGATCGCCGCGGACAACTCGTTGCTCGGGGCGGGAAACCACCTCGCGATCACGGTGCCTTCCGAGGGTGAACTGCAGCACGCGAAATCGGTGCTGGAGGAGAACGGGATCAAGGTCAACAGCGAACTCGACCACGGGTTCTGCCACTCGATCTACTTCGAGGACCCGGTGAACAAGATCGCCCTGGAGTTCGCCACGTGGCAGCACCCGTGCGACGTCGCGCAGCCCTTCCTGCAGGACCCCGAGCCGGTGCCGGCGGCGCTGGCCGCGATCGGCCCGGACGTCTACGGACAGCACCTGCTGCAGTACACGCCGGACGGCCACGGTGGCGCGGACCGCTGAACCCGTCCGCCGGTCCCGGGGCGCCGCGTCCGAGCAGAACCTGGTGTGGGGCAGCGGATCCCTGGGGGAACTCCCGGAGGTCGCCGACGCCCTGGGTTGCCGCCGCGTGCTCGCGGTGGCCTCCCGGTCGGCGGACCCGGTCGTCGCCCGGCTGCCGGGTCTGCTCGGCGGGCGCTACCTCGGCCGGTGGTCGGACGTGCCCGCGCACGTGCCGGCCCACCAGGCCAACCTCGCCGTCGGCTCGGCGCAGGAAACGCACGCCGACGCGGTCCTGGCCATCGGCGGCGGCTCGGCGATCGGGCTGGGCAAGATCGTTTCGCTCGCGCTGCGGCTGCCGCTGATCGCGGTCCCGACCACCTTCTCCGGCGCGGAGCGCACATCGCGCTACTTCGTCACCACCGCCCGCGGCAAGGAAACGGGGACGTCCGGCCACGCACTGCCCCGCGCGGTGCTCTACGACCCCGACCTCGTCGCGGGGCTGCCCCGCGAGGTGGTGGCGAGCAGCGGCATCACTGCCGCCGCGCACTGCCTGGAGGTGCTGTGCCATCCCGCGAGCGAGGAAGCGCTGGCGTCGGCTCGCGAAGGCCTGCTTCTGCTGTGGAGCAGCCTCGCCCCGCTCGCGGCCGGGGATCTCGCGACGTGCCAAGACGCGTTGGCCGGCGCCGCCCTGGCGGGCCACGCACTGCACGAACTGGGCCGGCCCGGTGTGGTGCACCGGGTGTGCGACCTGGTGTCCACGCGACACGGGCTCGGGTACGGCCGCTTGCACGCGCTGTTTCTTCCACTCGTGCTGCGGGCGTACGGCGAGGCCGCCGCCGGGGCGCGCGCGGCGCTGGCGGAGCTGCGACCCGGGGTGCCGGCCGAGCAGGCGGTAGCCGAGTTCGCGGCGACGATGGGGCTGACCGCGGAGGTCGACCCAGGGCGGGTTGCGGGCGCGGTTGGCATTGGCGTAGCGGAGCTTCGGCTGATGCTGGCGGAGTTGTCCGTGGTGGCTGGGGATCGGGCGGAGGCGGAGGTGTTCGAGCGGCTGGTCGCGAGCTGCTGACTTGCCTCGACAAGCACTGCGAAAGGCGCGGCCCGTAGGTCGCGCCCTTCGTCGTGCTTGTTCAGAGCCGCGTCAGCGAAGCGCCTTCACCAAGGCGGGGACGAAGACCGAGGCGTCGACCGTGCCCCAGCCGCTGGCGATGTCGAAGCCCGGGGTGGCGGTGAAGCCCTCGACGCCGTCCTGGCTGTTGTCGCCGGTGGTGACGTCGACAATGCCGGCCTTGGCGCCCTTCGGGCCGAGCTTTTCGTAGAGGGCGGGGTTGATCTGGCCGAGCTTGCCGTGGTTGGCCTGCACCGCCAGGGCGAGCACGCCGGCGAACAGCGGTGCCGACTGCGAAGTGCCCTGCACGCCTTCCATGCTGATGTCCGGGAACGAGCGCATCTTGCTGCCGGTGATCTTCTTGACGCTGTCCTGCCACGCCGGGCGCGCGTAGGCCTTCGACAGGCCCGCGCCTTCGCCGAAGCCGTTGTCGGCCACGTTCACCAGATCGTCCGGCTTCGTGCGGGTGCCGGTGGAGTCGAGGTGCAGCTGCGTGCCGCCGAGAGTTGTCACGCGCGGGTCGCTGGCCGGCCAGCTCGCCACGCGGTACGGGTAGTTGCCCGGGCCCTGCAGGAAGCCGCCGGTCGGGCCGTCGTCACCCGAGGAGGCGACCATCGTGATGCCCGCCTTGCTCGCGCGTTCCAGCGCCGGGTCGAGCGTCTTGATGGACTGGAACGACGGGAAGTTCTCCTCCGTGGTGCCGAAGCTCATCGAGATCACGTCGGTGAGCTTGTGCTTTGTGAGGTAGTCGACGGCGTTCATCATCTCGGGCAGCCCGGTGAAGCCCTGCGTCTCGGCGACCGGCGTCGCGGCGACGATGATCTTCGCGTTGGGCGCCATCGCGTGCATCATCGTGACGTCGAGGTCGGTCTCGCCGCCCCAGGACTCGCAAGTCGCCGTGTCGACGCCCGGGTCGGTGCACGCCGGGACCGAGCCCGACGGCTGGAGCACCTCGACGTTGGCCGGCGGCAGCCCGTGGCGCTGGGAGTACTCGTCGAGCACCTGCTTCACCTGGTCGTCGCCGAACGACACCAGCGTGGTGACGGTGGCGCCCGCTCCCGTGATGCCCTGGTTCCACAGCTTCGTGGCGTTGTACGCGACGCTTTCCCTGGGCAGCGAGGACATCGCGGCGTCGAGCTTCGCGACGCGGTCGGCCACCGTGCGCGCGCCGATGAACGACTTCGCCGCCGCCGAGAAGTGGTGCAGCGCGGGAGCCGGCGCGTTCGTGGCCGCGCCGGCCGGAGCCGCCACGGCCGTGACGGCCAGCGCGACACCCGCGAGCAGGGTCATCGGCCGGACGGCGGACCGAACCCGAAAAGTCATGTCGTCTCCCCAGTGGTGAGCGATGCGGTACAGCCCACTCTCATGCATCGCCGGAGGGCACAACATCGACTTTCGTCTGGCCTTTCGGCCTCGCCCGGGCGAATTGGCCGGTGGTGTCCGGATGTCACTCCGTCCGATCACCCCGCAGCAGGCCGCGCACGGTGTCGATCGTGTCGGCGTCGGCAGCTTCCTTGTCCGGCCGGTACCGCACCACGCGCGCGAACCGCAGCGCCAGCCCGCCGGGGTAGCGCGTGCTGATCTGCGCTCCGTCGAGCTCGATCTCCACGACCACCTCGGGCCGCACGTACACGGTGTAGCTGTCGCGGTGGGTCTCGATCTCCTGGAACCGCTTCGTCTGCCACGCCAGCAGCTCGTCGGTCATGCCCTTGAACGTCTTGCCCACCATGATCGGCGGCCCGCCGTCCGGGTCGCGCGCGCCGAGGTGCAGGTTGGACAGCGTGCCCGTGCGCCGCCCGTGCCCCCACTCCACCGCGAGCACGACCAGGTCGATGGTGTGCACCGGCTTCACCTTCAGCCACGCCCGGCCCCGGCGCCCCGCCGCGTACGGCGACGCCAGGTCCTTCACCATCACGCCCTCGTGGCCGCCCGCCATCGCCGCGTCGAGCACCGCCGCGGCATCGGCCGGCGCCACTTCGCCGGGGATCACGTGCTCGCCCGCGACCTTCCGCAGCGCCGCGTTGCGTTCCGACAGCGGCGCGTCGAGCAGGTCCACGCCGTCGAGGTGCAGGCAGTCGAAGAAGTACGGCCGCAGCAGCAGCGCCCGCACCTGTTCCTCCCGCGTGCTGCCGAAGCGGCTCATCGTCTCCTGGAACGGCCTCGGCCGGCCGTCGTCGGTGAGCGCGAGCGTCTCGCCGTCGAGTACCACCGACTCGCACGGCAGCGCCCGCACGAGGTCCACCAGCTCGGAGACGCTGGACGTGATCTCCCGCAACGTGCGCGTGTAGACGTGCACTTCCTCGCCGGCGCGGTGCACCTGGATGCGCGCACCGTCCATTTTGTACTCGACGATCGCGTGCTTGTGTTCCGCCACCGCCTCGTCGAGCGATTCCGCGGGCGACGCGAGCATCGGCTTGATCGGGCGCCCCAGCGTGAGCCGGAACTCGGCCAGCTGCGCCGCGCCGCCCGTCATCGCCGCATATCCGGTAACGGAAAGCTTGCCGGACAACATGAACGCCCGCCGCACGTCCGCGGCGTCGACCTCGGCCGCCGCCGCGACGGCGTCGACCATCACGCCCTCCAGCGCCCCCTGCCGCAGCTCTCCGGTGACCAGCCGGAAGAGAAACTCCTGCTCGCCTCGAGTGAGCCGCGTGAACAACGCCGTGAGCACCTCCGCGCGCCGCTTCACCGACCCTGCCCCTGAAGCCGCCGCGACCTCCGTGAGCGCCTCGTCGACCTCCCGCACTTCGACGCTCGGCTCCGGGGCCGGCTCGACGGCCAGCTCCGCGAGCGTGCGCCACCCCGCGCCCAGCCGGTCCTGCGCCGTCTGCCCCGTGAGGTACGCGATCACGGCCGGCAGCTCGGTCGTCTCGGCGGCGCGCAGCACCGCGGCGAGGGTGGCGATCTTCGCCTTCCTCGACCGGGTGGCCGCCAGCTCGGCGGACGCGGTGACGATCTGGGTGAGCAGCACCCGACCATCATGACCCGAGGCACCGACAGTTTCCCGGTGAAATGCTCCTGAACTGGGAAAACACCCTCACGCGGGGTACGGCTCGGCCTCGCGCGCCGTCCGCAGCGCGCCCGCCCACCAGGCCAGCTGGTCGAGCACCGTCTTCGCGTATGCAGGGGCCTGCGGGTCGAGCGGCCGACCGGCCTCCCAAGCGGTGAAGTAGTTCGGGAAAGTGAGGCCGTCACGAATCGTCACCGCGTGCAGCTCGGTCAGCACGTTCTCCAGGTGGAGCACGGCGTGCCGCCCGCCGGCCGCGCCGCCGTAGCTCACGAACGCGACGGGCTTGGCCGTCCACTGCGAGAAGTGCCAGTCGATGGCCGCCTTGAGCGACGCCGGATAGCTGTGGTTGTACTCCGGGGTGACCACGATGAACGCGGCCGCGCTCTCCAGTGCCGCCGTCAGCGTCGCCATCCCGACGGGGCGCGGGTAGCTGTCGCCGGCGTACTTGGGGGATGCCTCGGGCAGCGACAGCGGGATCTCGACGTCCGCCAGGTCGACGACCTCGACCTCGAACCCGCCGTGTTGACGGGCTTGCTCGGCCACCCATGAGGCGACGGTGGGGCCGAACCGGCCGTCGCGGACACTGCCGACGATGATCACTAGTTTGTTCGCCATGATCACCACCGTGGGGTTCAGCCGGGCCGGCAACCAGACCGCGCTCAGGCTGGCCCCCTCACGGCCACGCTGAGCACGCCCGAATCGGCTTATGCTCGGTGACATGGGGACGCCGCTGGGGGACTTCATCCGGGCCAAGCGCGACAGCACCCAGCCGGACACGCTGGGCCTGCCTTCGCACGGCCGTCGCCGCTCGCCCGGCCTGCGGCGGTCCGACCTCGCCGCGCGGGCCGGCATCAGCGTCGAATACCTCACGCGAATCGAGCAGGGCCGCGACCGCAACCCGTCCGTATCGGTGGTGAACGCCCTCGCCGACGCGCTCAGCCTGGCAGCCGCCGAGCGCACCCACCTGCGCTACCTCACGAAGATCACCGGCGGGGAGTGCACGGCCCACGTCCGGCCCGCACCCGCACGGCGGGACGTGCGTGCCTCGGTCCTCCAGGCGCTCCGGCTGCTCGAACCCGGCATCGCCGCGGTGACCAACCGGCTGGGCGACATCCTCGCCCACACCAGCGGCTTCGCCGCGGTGACGAGCGGAACGGGACTGCTCGACGCCGAGGCCCCGAACCTCACCCGCTACGTCTTCACCGATCCCCGTGCCCGCGCGTTCTTCGCCGACTGGGCCGAGATCGCGGACGAGCGGGCGTTCGACCTGTGGCTGGGCCCCGCGGTCGAGAACTCGGAGTGGCTCACGGCGGAACTCGCGCCCGTCGCCGGTCCGGAGTTCACCAGCCGGCTGAACTCGACCGTCGTGCCGCCACGGGGAGTTCTGCGGCTGAACCACCCGAACGGACGTTCCTTGCGGCTGAACAGGGAGACGCTGGAACTCGCGGAGGACGCGCAGCAGCTGGTCGTCTTCCTGCCGGACGACGAAGAAACGGCTCGGGTCGTCGCCGGACTCCGCCTCCGGTCACCGGAGCGGCTCCGGGTCATCTCCTGAAACATCCAGGCAGGAAGGCTGTCACTTCGAGCTGTAGGAATGCTTGCCGGTCCCGGCCAGGCTGCCTCCTTCGACGATCAGGTACTCGTCGCGGATCGGGTGGCCCGCGAAGTAGCACTCGAGGATCTCCCGCGTCCCGGCGGCGTACCTGGCCTGCGCCGACAGCGAGGTGCCGGAGGTGTGCGGGGTCATGCCGTGGTGCGGCATCGTCCGCCACGGGTGGTCCTGTGGCGCGGGCTGCGGGAACCACACGTCGCCGGCATAGCCGGCCAGCTGACCCGATTCCAGGGCCCGCACGACCGCGTCCCGGTCGCAGATCTTTCCGCGCGCCGTGTTGACCAGGTAGGCGCCCCGTTTCATCTGGCCGATCAGGGCGTCGTCGAACATGTTCTCGGTTTCGGGGTGCAACGGGGCGTTGATCGTGACGACGTCGCACACCCGCACCAGCGACTGGGCGTCCGGGTGGAACGTGGCGTCCAACTCCGCCTCGACCTCCGCCGGGAGCCGGTGCCGGTCGGTGTAATGCAACCGGACGTCGAACGGCTTCAGCCGGCGCAGCACCGCGGTCCCGATCCGGCCCGCGGCAACGGTGCCGACGTTCATCGCCTCGAGATCGTAGGAGCGGGCGACGCAGTCCGCGATGTTCCACCCGCCGTCGAGCACCCACTGGTGTGACGGGAGGTAGTTGCGCACCAGGGAAAGGATCATCATCACGACGTGTTCGGACACGCTGATGCTGTTGGAGTAGGTGACCTCCGCGACCGTGATCCCGTGGTCGATCGCGGCGGCGAGGTCGACGTGGTCCGAGCCGATCCCCGCCGTGATCGCGAGCTTCAGCTTCGGCGCCTTCGCGATGCGTTCAGCGGACAGGTACGCCGGCCAGAACGGTTGCGAGATCACCACTTCCGCGTCTGGGAGCTCCCGCTCGAACACCGAGTCGGGCCCCTCCTTGTCGGAGGTCACCACCAGCTCGTGGCCGGCGGCCTCCAGGAAACGGCGCAGCCCGAGCGCCCCGGACACACTCCCGAGCAGCTCTCCCGGGGTGAAGTCGAGCGCGCTCGGACTCGGGGTGGTCTGGCCGTCCGGGTAGCGGTCGACGCGGGGAACGCCGTCCCGCGCGTACGAGCTCGGGTAGCCGTCGACCGGGTCGTCGTAGAGCACGCAGAGCACTTTCGCCACTTGTGGTCCCTTCGGTTTGCGCGACCCGAGACCTCACGCAGTGTCGGTCTTTTCCCGCTGCGGGTTGCCGGAGGACGCCATCGCGTGTTCGCGGTGCGCGCGCCGCAGGTGTTCCTCAGGGGTGACGACCTCCGCGGGTGGCACCCACTCGAAGTACTTCGACGTGTTCTTCAGCAACACGAACGTGAGCGTGCCGAAGCAGAACGGCAGGGTGAGCGCGGGCAGGCCCCACGGCACGAAGATCGACCCGATGGCCCCGAAGAGCAAGGCTGTGAAGATCGCACACAGCACGCCGAGCACTGCCGAGCGCCAGGTCAACACGTAGAACACGCCGGCGATCGCCAACGCGGCGTCGAACGAGTTGAAACCCCACAGCCCGTTGTAGATCAGCACGCCGTTGGCGCCGAGGGCCATGCCGGTCAGCATCCCGACGGCCGAGCCGACCAGCGCGAAGATCGCGGCGATCCGGGAGCAGAACGCGATGCCGACGATGATCAGCACACCGGCGAGGAGGCTGTTGCAGAAGAACAGCTGGCCGATGCCGCGGAAGATCGCGTTGATCACGGCCACCACGTCGGTGTTGCCGACCGCGTCGGCGCTCGCCCGCAGTGACGTCCGCACAGCGGGCCCGTTCACCTCGGGTGCCGCCGGGGCGATCGCGTCGCTGAGCCGCCCGCGGGTGATGTGCAGCGCGGTGATCAGGAACAGCAGAGTGGTGATGTTGAAGGCCAGCGTGAAGGGCGGCACACCCCACGAACCGCCGAACGCCGCCGCGAGCGCGGCCATCAGGATCGACGACACCGCGCTCAGCAGGATGATCCACAGGATCACGATCCCGTCCCACTCGGGTGCGAGGAACAGTGCGAGGCCGAGGCCGGTGAGCACGCCGTTGAACCCGTAGAGGCCCGCGTGGATCGCGTCGCGGTCGAACCCCAGCGCCAGCGCGGCCAGCGTCGAGGCCACCACCCCCACCGTGGCGCCGAACCCGAGCCACGGCTGCTGCAGCCAGGCGGCCAGCAGGATGAACGCGCCCGTGATCGGGCTGTTCATGAACACCACCTGCCCGATCCCGCGCAGGCAGTACTCGACGAACCCGACGACAGGCACCTTCAGCGCCCGTTCGTCGACCTCGGGCATGGTGCCGTTGATCCATCGCCACGGCCCGTGATGGCCGCGTTCAGGTGGTGCAGTGGTCATGACCGCCTCCTCCGGCGGGTGGGGTGCTTTCTCGACGTGCCGGACCGGGCGGGAGACAGGCCGCCTCCCGCCCGGTCACCGAGCCGGTGCAGGCGTCAGAAACTCGCCGTCGGCACGCTCATTCCCTGTTCGACCTGCGCCGGGCCGGAGGCCGAAGGACGCACGTCGATGTCGAAGATCGCGGTGGGCAGATACACGGTGGAGCACGAGTTCGGGATGTCGACCACGCCCGAGAGCCTGCCCTCGATCGGCGCCGAGCCCAGGATCATGTACGCCTGGATCGCGCTGTAGCCGAACTTCTGCAGGTAGTCGATCGCGTGCAGGCAGGCCCGCTGGTACGACAGGTGCGAGTCGAGGTAGTGCTGGACCCCGTCGAGCGTGACCGAGGTGCCGGAGAACGCGAGCCACTGGCTGTACTGCGGCTCGACGTTGCCGGGCATGAAGATCGCGTTCTCGGAGACGCCGTAGGTCTCCATCCCGCCCTTGATCAGGTCGACGTGCAGGTCCATGAACCCACCCATCTCGATGGCGCCGCAGAACGTGATCTCGCCATCGCCCTGCGAGAAGTGCAGGTCGCCCATCGAGAGTTTCGCGCCGTCGACGAAGACGGGGTAGAAGACCCGGGTTCCCTTGGTGAAGTTCTTGATGTCCTGGTTCCCGCCGTTCTCCCGCGGCGGCGCGGTGCGCGCGGCTTCGGCCGCGACCCGGTCGAACTCGGCGCCGGTGAGGCTGCCGAGGATCGCGGAATCCGGCAGCGGGGGCAGTGCCAGTGGTGGCACCCGGTCCGGGTCGGTGTCGATCAGCGCCTGTTCGCGCGCGTTCCACTTGGCGAGCAGCGCCGCGGACGGAGCCGTGCCCATCAGCCCGGGGTGCACGATGCCGGTGTAGGAGACCCCGGGGATGTGCCGCGAGGTGGCGACCCCGCCCATGAAGTCCCAGATCACCTTGTACGCGTCGGGGAACCACTCCGTGAGGAAGCCGCCGCCGTTCTTGGTGGCGAAGACACCGGTGTAGCCCCAGCCCTGGCCGGAGAGCGGTCCCGAGTCCTCCTGCGGGATCGGGCCGACGTCGAGGATGTCGACGATGAGCAGGTCTCCGGGCTGTGCGCCCTCGACCGCGATCGGCCCGCTGAGCACGTGCACGCTGGGCAGTGGTGCGTTCAGCACGTCTTCGGCCGAATCGTCGTTGTGGATCGCGCCGTCGAACCATTCGCGGCAGTGGACGCGGAACGAGTCTCCCGGCTTGACCTGAACCTGAGCGGGAATATCCCCGTGCCACCGGTTGTGGCCGACAATTGCTTGTTCAGTGAACTTCTTTGTGGAATCGAGTGAGAAAACAACTTGCGGCATGGTATCTCCCGACAGCTTGGTGGGTGACCGACCCGGCAATGTGCGTGCTGCGCGCCTCCGCAACGCGGAGCGTCGCGGCTCCGCAGAGCACTCCGGGCATCAGCCGCAAATTGTTCTTCGCGGGCCCAGCGAGCGGGCCATTGCCCGGCAGGGCGCAGGCTGGGCCGCGTTCGCCTACGGTCTCGGCAGACGTCGCAGCGCGGGGTTCGATGTCGGTGCCGGCCCGCGCGACCGGCCGCGATCGGGAGGTACCGCGGACACCACGGCCGGCTCGTCGCGAGTTTTCTCGGTCCGGTCGATGGCCGTGACCAGCTCACGCGGCGCCAGTGAAAGCATCGGCGCGCAGTAGTTCCGGGCCGCTTCGCCACCGCAGACCGGACACGGTGAGCTCGGTGAGGCCGTCCCCATCGGCAGGCGCACCTCGAAGACACCGTCCCGGGCGCATCGATATTGGTACGTCGCCATCGCAGCCTCCCAACTGCTTGCTCTCTCTTCGCGGCGGAATTGATCAAACCGCGCTGTGATCAAACTGCGCTGCGGAAAAGGAAATCAGAGCGGTGAGCGACGTTACCAGCCCTGTGTTTCAGGCACAATGAAGCGATACGCCGGAATGAATTTGTGCGTAGAGATACGCCTTGTCCACTTGCGGTGACGGGTTCGTCGGCCGCACAGCGCGGTGAAACGACGAACGGCCCGCTTCCCGGAAGAGCCGGGAAGCGGGCCGTAAGGCGGAAATCCCTACTTGCCGCCGCGCGCCATGCGCAGGACGTCGAGAGCTTCGTCGAGCTGCTCTTCCGTCAGCTTGCCGTCCTTGACGAAGCCGCGTTCGATCACGACCTCGCGAATGGTCTTGAGCTCCTTGAGGGCCTGCTTCGCCACAGCCGCCGCGGCTTCGTAGCCGATGTAGGAGTTCAGCGGCGTCACGATGGACGGCGAGCCCTCGGCGTATTGCCGGGTGCGCTCGACGTTGGCGGTGACACCGTTGAAGACCTTGTCCGCCAGCAGGCGCGAGACGGCGGCCAGCAGGCGGGCCGACTCGAGGACGTTGCGGGCGATGACGGGCAGGTTCACGTTGAGCTGGAAGTTGCCCGCCGCGCCGGCGAAGGCGACGGCTGCGTCGTTGCCGACGACCTGGGCCACGACCTGCAGCGTCGCCTCCGGGATGACCGGGTTGACCTTGCCCGGCATGATCGAGGAGCCCGGCTGGAGGTCCGGCAGGGCCAGCTCGGCGAGGCCGGTGCGCGGGCCGGACCCGAGCCAGCGCAGGTCGTTCGCGATCTTGTTGAGGGACACGGCGATGGTGCGCAGGTGGCCGGACGTCTCGACCACGCTGTCCTGCGTCGCCTGCGCCTCGAAGTGGTTGCGGGCCTCCGTGAGCGGCAGGCCTGTGAGCGCGGCCAGCTCCGCGGAAACGGCCGCGCCGAAGCCGTCGGGGGCGTTGAGGCCGGAGCCGACGGCGGTGCCGCCGATGGGCAGCTCGCCGAGACGCCCGATGCCGGACTGCAGGCGCTCGATGCCGAAGCGGATCTGCGCGGCCCACGCGCCGGCTTCCTGGCCCAGCGTGATCGGCACGGCGTCCATCAGGTGCGTGCGGCCGGACTTCACGACGCCGGCCCACTCCTGCGCGCGCGTCTCGATCGCGCCGGCGAGGTGCTCCAGGGCCGGGATGACGTCGGTGAGCACGGCTTCCGTGGCGGCCACGTGGATGGTCGTCGGGAACGTGTCGTTGGACGACTGCGAGGCGTTGACGTGGTCGTTGGGGTGCACGTCACGGCCGAGGGCGCGGGTGGCGAGCGTCGCGATGACCTCGTTGGCGTTCATGTTCGACGACGTGCCCGAGCCGGTCTGGAACACGTCGATCGGGAACTGGTCGTCGTACTTGCCCTCGGCGACGCCGTCGGCGGCCGCGGCGATGGCCTCGGCGACGTCGGCGTCCAGCACGCCCAGCTTCTGGTTCACGCGCGCGGCGGCGGCCTTCAACAGGCCCAGCGCACGGATCTGAGCGCGCTCGAGACCGCGGCCGGAGACGGGGAAGTTCTCCACGGCACGCTGCGTCTGCGCGCGGTAGAGCGCGTCGACCGGGACGCGGACCTCACCCATCGTGTCGTGTTCGATCCGGTATTCCTGTTCTGCCATACCCCCGATTCTGGCCCTGTTTCGCGCATCCGGCGTCGTGGCGTCGCCCACCTGGATCCGGTAATTCACCCGCCGGATAGCACTAGGATGGGTGTGTTCTCGATCACTGCCAACCACCACTGGCTGGAGCGAGCTAAATGGACTACGACCTCGTGATCATCGGCGCCGGGCCCACCGGGCTGTTCGCCGCCTACTACGCGGGATTCCGCGGCCTTTCCATGGCCGTGGTCGATTCCCTGCCGGAGCCGGGCGGGCAGATCACCGCGATGTACCCCGAGAAGATGATCTACGACGTGGGCGGCTTCGCGGCGGTCCGCGGCCGCGACCTGGTGCAAGGCCTCGTCGACCAGGCCGCGCCGTGGAACCCGACGTACCTGCTGGGCCGCAAGGCCGAGAAGCTGGAAACGGTGGGAGACCGCGTCGAGCTGACCCTCGACGGCGGCGACGTGCTGAGCGCCGGCGCAGTGCTGATCACGGCCGGGATCGGCGAGTTCACGCCCCGCCCGTTGCCCGCGGGCAACGGCTGGCTGGGGCGCGGAATGGTTCATTTCGTGCCGTCGCTGCAGGTCCACGCCGGGCAACACGTGGTCGTCGTCGGCGGTGGGGACTCGGCGTTCGACTGGTGCCTGGCGCTGCACCCGGTGGCGGCGAGCGTGACGCTCGTGCACCGGCGCGGGAAGTTCCGCGCGGCCGAGTCGATCGTGCGGCAGGTGCGGGAGCTGGGCGTGCCGCTGGTCACCGACGCCGAGGTGACGCGGTTCGTCGAGTCGTCTTCGGGTGCGCTGGAGGGCGTCGAGGTGTCGGTGAAGGGCGGCGAGGACCTCGCGCTGCCGGCCAACGCCGTGGTCGCCGCGCTGGGATTCACGGCCGATCTGGGGCCGATCGAGAGCTGGGGCCTGGAGATCGACCACCGCGCCATCACGGTCGACTCGACGATGGCGACGGCCCGCTCGCGCGTTTACGCGGCCGGGGACGTGGCCCACTACCCGGGCAAGGTGAAGCTCATCGCCACCGGCTTCGGCGAAGCGGCGACGGCGGTGAACAACATCGCGGTGGCGCTCGACCCGGACGCGCATCTGTTCCCGGGCCACTCCAGCAACGCCGAGTGACTCAGCCGGTCTTCGACGCGATCCACGGCGCGTACGCGGGCACCGAGGTGTAGATCGACGGGGCCGTCGCGCACGTCGGGGAGCCGTTGCCGGGGCGGCTGGTCACACCGATGAGGGACCAGCGGTCGCCGTCGCGGGTGAGCTCGGGGCCGCCGGAGTCGCCGTAGCAGGAGCCGGCCTTGCCGGACGGGTTGTCGGTGCAGAGCTCGGCCGTGCCGTCGAAGGACGACGTGCACTTGGCGCCCTCGACGAGGTGCGTGTCGAGCTGCTGCAACGTCGGCACGGTCCCGCCGCAGCCGGGCGTGGCGCAGGTTTGGCCCCAGCCCAGCACCCGGGTCGGGGTGCCCGGCGCGGCGGCGCCTCCGACGGTGATCGGCGCCGTCTTCGCGGGCGCGGCGAGGCGGACGAGCGCGATATCACCCGTCTGCGTCGAGGCGTTGAAGTGGGGGTTGAGCACGATCTCCGCCGGCTGGGCCGTCTCGCCGCCGGAGTCGCTTTCGTTGGTGCCCAAGCGGAACGTGAGCGTCGCCGGGTCCTTTCCGGACATGCAGTGGGCGGCGGTGACCACCCACGTGGGTGTGATCAGCGAGCCGGCGCAGAAGAGCGTGCCCGATTCGGTGTGCATCGACACCGCGAACGGGTAGGGCTCGTCGGCGCCGGTCCCGCCGACGAGCGCCGGCCCGGCGTGCGCGCTGCCGGCGGCGAGCGCCGTTGCGGTCACTGCGGCTACGAACGTGAGCAGCAGCGCGAACAACCGCTTGGGCACCTGGCGACTCCTTGGGTCAGGGCAGAGGCGGGACGACGTCTTCGTCCTCGCGCATGTCGAGGTTGCCGTCGAAGTTCACGGACGAGTAGGCCCGCAGCTTCTCCAGCCGGTGGTAACCGTCGATCATTCTGACGGTGCCGGACTTGGACCGCATCACGATCGACTGCGTGGTGGCGCCGCCGGCGCGGTAGTGCACGCCGCGCAGCAGGTCTCCGTCGGTCACGCCGGTGGCGCAGAAGAAGATGTTGTCGCCGCGCACGAGGTCGTCGTTCGTGAGCACGCGGTCGAGGTCGTGGCCCGCGGCCAGGGCCTTCTCGCGCTCCAGGTCGTCCTTGGGCCACAACCGGCCCTGCAGCTCACCGCCGAGGCACTTCATCGCACACGCGGCGATGATGCCTTCCGGCGTGCCGCCGATGCCGATCAACATGTCGACACCGGTCGTCGGGCGGGCCGCGGCGATGGCACCGGCGACGTCGCCGTCGGAGATGAACCGGATGCGCGCGCCGGCCTCGCGGATCTCCTTGATGATCTGCTCGTGGCGCGGCCGGTCGAGCACGCACACGGTCACGTCGCCGACGCTGGAGTTCTTCGCCTTCGCCACGCGGCGGATGTTCTCGGCGATCGGCGCGGCCAGGTCCACCTTGCCCGCGGCGTCCGGCCCGACGGCCAGCTTCTCCATGTAGAACACGGCCGACGGGTCGAACATCGCCCCGCGCTCGGCCACGGCCAGCACGGCCAGCGCGTTGGGCATGCCCTTGGCCATCAGGGTGGTGCCGTCGACGGGGTCGACCGCGACGTCGCAGTCGGGGCCGTCGCCGTTGCCCACCTCCTCGCCGTTGAACAGCATGGGGGCTTCGTCCTTCTCGCCCTCGCCGATCACGACCACACCGCGCATCGAGACGGTGGAGACGAGCTGGCGCATCGCGTCGACGGCGGCTCCGTCGCCCCCGATCTTGTCGCCGCGGCCGACCCAACGGCCGGCGGCCATCGCCGCGGCTTCGGTCACGCGGACCAACTCCATGGCGAGGTTGCGGTCGGGTGCTTCGCGACGTGGGTCACTGGCGGTGCTCATGCGGGCCTCCCGGATCGCGGAATTCGGCGGGAGGACAGTGTCTCAGATGATCGCGTCACCTGAACGATTCAGTTGCGCATGGTGCACATCACTGTGCGTCGTCGGAATTCTCAGTGTTCTCGACGGACGCCAACGCGGCCTCGATCCGCTCGCGCGCGCCCTCCAGGTGGCGTTCGCAGACCTTGGCGAGCTCCTCGCCTTTTTCCCACAACGCCAGTGACTGCTCCAGGCTGAGGCCGCCGGCTTCGAGCTCCCTGACGACCTCGACCAGCCGGTCGCGCGCCTGCTCGTAACCGAGTCCGGCGGTTTCGCTGCCTGCTTCGCTCACGCTCGACGTTCTCCGATGTTCCGATGCACGGGGCTGTCCGGGCACAGTACCGCGCTGGTGTCGCCCGGCGCTGTCACGACCGGTGATCGACCCGGTGCCGTCCGCCCGTTCGCGGGGGTGGTGGGGTCGGCGGGGGGTTGCGGGTCTGTTCGCGGCAGACGAGGGCGCTCGCCATCGCGTTGTCGTAGCCGACGAAGGCGAGGGCGAACTCCTGGCCGTCACCGTCCGCGATCGCGTCCTCGAGGGTTTCCTGGGCGCCCGCGACGCGGCGGCGGTGGTCGGCGCCCTCGGCGAACCACCAGCGAGTGCCGACGTGGACGGACGTGGCCTCGGACAGGCGGCGCAGCTGGGGGCCGAGCTGGCGGCGCGCGGCGGTGCCGCAGCCGGCGAGCAGGGCGGTCCAGCATTCGCTGGCGGCGCTGTCGGTGACGCGCGCCTGGTGGAGCAGGGCGCGGGCGTCGAGGCGGGCGGCGGCGTCGACGGTGAGCGGGAGGAACGCCGGTGCCCTGGTGGTCACGGTCCGTCTCCTTCCTGGCTCGACGCGGTGGACTCGGTGACGGCGTGGATCGCCCCGTCGGCGATCCGCACGCGCAGGCGCGCGCCGTCCTCGACTTGGGAGACGGAGCGCAGCACCTGGAGGTTGCCTGCGTCGTCGGTGAATTGCACGACGGCGTAGCCGCGGGCCATCGTCGCGGCCGGGCCGAGGGCCGTCAGCCGGCCGCGCGCGCCGGCGATTTCGGCCTGGTCCTTCGCGAGCAGGCCGAGCATGGCGCGCCGGCCGCGTTCGCGGTGGATCTCGACGTCGTCGAGGCGGCGCTGGATCGGCCCGAGCGGGTCGGCGAGCGACGGGCGGCTGCGCAGCTGGGTGAGCAGGCGCGTCTGCGTGTCGACCCAGCCGTGCAGCGCGCGGCGGCCGCGGTCGCGCATCTGGCGGACGCGGGCGGTCTCCTCGCGCACGTCGGGCACGATGCGCTTGCTCGCGTCCGTCGGCGTGGAGCAGCGAAGGTCGGCGACGTGGTCGAGCAACGGCGTGTCCGGCTCGTGCCCGATGGCGCTCACCACCGGCGTGCCCGCGGACGCGACGGCCCGGCACAGCGCCTCGTCGGAGAACGGCAGCAGGTCCTCCACACTGCCGCCGCCGCGGGCGATCACGATCACGTCCACTTCCGGGTCCTTGTCCAATGTGGACAGAGCGCGGAGGATCTGCGGCACGGCCTGCGGGCCCTGCACGGCGGTGTTCACGACCTTGAACAGCACGTGCGGCCAGCGGGCCTGCGCGTTGACGAGCACGTCTCGCTCCGCCGCCGACGCGCGGCCCGTGATGAGGCCGATGCCTTGGGGCAGAAAGGGAATCGGCCGTTTGCGCTCGGGGGAGAACAGGCCTTCGGCCGCGAGCAGCTTGCGCAGCCGTTCGATGCGCGCGAGCAGCTCGCCGATGCCGACGGCGCGGATCTCGTCGGCGCGCAGGCTGAGCGTGCCGCGCCCGAAGAAGAACGACGGCTTCGCGTGCACCACCACGCGGTCGCCTTCGCGCAGCGGCGTCGCGAGCTCGCGCACCAGCCACATCGGCGCGGTCACGGACATCGAGACGTCGGCCGACGGGTCGCGCAGCGTCAGGAACGCCGTCTGCGTGCCGGGGCGCGCGTTGATCTGCGTGACCTGGCCCTCCACCCACACGGCGCCGAGGCGGTGGATCCAGTCGCCGATCTTGCGCGCGACGGTGCGGACGGGCCAGGGGTTCTCGGCGCTGGTCGAGGGGTCGCTGCTCACTGGCCTTCCGCGTCGTCGCCCTGCTGGCTCGCCTCTTCTTCCGCCTTGCGCGCGTTGCCGATGCGCCGCGCGAGCATGCCGGTGAACGACGCGCGGTCGGCGTTGGCCTTCTCGTAGTCGAGGATCTCCTCGAGCTGCGGCACGGTCAGGCGGCGCAGGCGGGCGCGCAGCTGGGGCAGGGTGAGGTCGTCGTAGCCGGCCAGGCCCGCGGGGCCGCCGGCGCTGTCGTTCTCGCCGTCGGCGTGGTCCTCGGCGAGCGCGCGCTCTTCCTGCGTCCACGGGTCTTCGGGTTCGTCCGTGAGCCCGGGCAGGTTCGGGCGGTGGCCGTTGGCCCGCGGCTCGGGCAGGTCCTCGACGGGCACCAGCGTGGGACGCGTCGGCAGGTCGGGCTCGACGTCCTCGTCGAACGTCGCCCAGCTGGGCGTGTCCTCGACCGGGCGCAGGCCGGACAGCGCGTCGTCGCCCTTGATCGCCAGCTCGGTGACGTGTTGCTGGACACGCATGGACAGCTGGAGGACCTGGCTGACGACGGTCACCGGCAGGCCGGTGATCTGCTTCGGGAGCTCACGAACCCGCTCGGCGGTGGTGACGGCGAGGCCCGCGGCGACCCGGAGGGGGAGCGGGAGTGGCTTCATGCCGTCTAGCGTGCCGTATGTGGGCCATCCTGCCCAACCGAACGGGTGGGTTGGGGCACAGGACGTGACTCCCGGCACAGCCCGGATGGCCGCCGACGTCATCCGAAAGAGGACTTCGAAGCCGGTACGGCACAGCCCGTACCCTGGGGGCATGACTTCTGCGAGTCCCGGAACCGAGCCCGCCGGTACCCCGACGATCTCCCAGTCCGGCGCCGCCAAACGCGTGTTGCTCGCGAAGCCGCGCGGGTACTGCGCCGGCGTGGACCGCGCGGTGATCGCCGTGGAGAAGGCGCTGGAGCTCTACGGCGCGCCCGTCTACGTGCGCAAGGAGATCGTCCACAACCGCCACGTCGTCGAGACCCTGCGCGAACGCGGCGCGATCTTCGTGGACGAGACGTCGGAGGTGCCCGAGGGCGCGCTCGTCGTGTTCTCGGCCCACGGTGTTTCGCCGGCGGTGCACACCGAGGCGGCCGACCGCAACCTCCGCACCATCGACGCGACCTGCCCGCTCGTGACGAAGGTGCACAAAGAGGTCAACCGCTTCGCCAAGGACGACTACGACATCCTGCTGATCGGCCACGAAGGCCACGAAGAGGTCGAGGGCACCGCGGGCGAGGCACCCGACAAGGTGCAGCTCGTGGACAAGGCCGAGGACGTCGACAAGGTCGACGTGCGCGACGCGTCCAAGGTGATCTGGCTCTCCCAGACCACCCTTTCGGTCGACGAGACGATGGAACGCGTCGACCAGCTCCGCGAACGCTTCCCGGGCCTGGCCGACCCGCCCAGCGACGACATTTGCTACGCCACCACCAACCGCCAGGTGGCGGTGAAGGCCATGGCGCCCGAGTGCGACCTGGTGCTGGTGGTGGGCTCGACGAACTCCTCGAACTCCAAGCGCCTCGTCGAGGTCGCCCTGAAAGCGGGCGCGCGGTCGTCGTACCTGATCGACTTCGCTTCGGAGGTCGACGAGGCCTGGCTTTCGGGGGTGTCGACGGTGGGGGTCACCTCGGGCGCCTCGGTGCCGGATGTGCTGGTGATGGACCTGCTGACCTGGCTGGCCGAGCGCGGTTATGGGCAGGTTGACGAGGTGACGACGGCGAACGAGAAGATCGCCTTCGCGTTGCCGAAGGAGCTTCGGAAGGCTGCGAAGTCGGAGTCCTGACAGGGTTTTTGCTTTGAGGCCGCGGTGGTCGCCGGATTTTCGGGCGGGCGCCGCGGCTTTTTCGTGTGGCCGGCTTGAAGAAGCCGGGATGCACGAAGGCCGCCGATCCGGGGTGGATCGGCGGCCTTCGGCGTGGTCCGGGTGTTGAGGCCCAGCTGGCGACGTTGTCGAGTCAGGACTCGTCGTCCCAGGGGCGCTGGCGGCGCGGCGGTTCGCGGCGCGGGGGACGCGGCCGGCCGGGCGGGGGTTCGTCGGCGCGAGGGCGGCGGCGGGGCGGGGGTGCGTCGCCGCGGGGGTCGCGGCGGCGGGGGTCTCCTTCGGGTGGACGCGGGCGGCGGCCGTCCGGCGGGGGCTTGCGCGCGCCGCGGGGGGCGGCTGGGTCGCCGGGTTCGCGGCGCGGGCGGGCGCCGGGGTCCGCGGGCGGCCGGGGGCGGCGCGGAGGCGGGCCGTCGAGGTCGCGGTCGCGAGGCGGGCGGCGCGCACCGGCGGGCGGCGGAGCCTGGCCGGCGCCTGCGGGACGACCCGAGCCCGGCGGGCGCGTGCGCGGGCGGGCGGGCGGCTCGTCGCCGTCTTCGCGGCTGCGGGGCGGCTTGCCGTCCTTGAGCTTCACGGCGGAGTCGGGGTCGCGTTCGCGGAAGATGCGGAAGAACCCGAACAGCAGCGTGACACCGGTGGTGATCGCCATCGTCGGGAAGCCGTTGATCAGCGGCGTGCCGATGTTGAGCAGCTTCGACAGGGTGTCGCTGCCCGAGCTGGACCCGCCGGTCAGAAGCACCACACCGGGCACCGTGACGGCCAGCACCAGCGGCGGCTGCACCATCGGTCCGAACAGAGCGCGTCTTTGCACCGCGCCCACCGCGAGCACGGCCCCCACGAAGTAGCCCGCCTTGAAAATAAAGTCGAGGCTGCCCTTGGTCTTCTCATCGATGATGGCGCCCAGCACGGCCAGGCCGAAGCCCACTAGGACAGCCGCCCACCAAGGCAGGCCGCGCCTCTCGCCGACGACGAGACGCTCGTCCCAGGGCACGGTGGCGTCTTCGGCATCAGGATCGCTCTGGCGATCGCGTATCGCGGTCACGAGGCAACACCGTAGCCGTTACTTGTCACGATCTTGCTGCCACTGCCGAAGACCGCCCTGACCAGCCACCCGGCAGCGTGACGTGAGTTGCCGGCCGCCGGAACACGTGGTGTCGGGCGGGCCCTCGCGATGCGGACCGCACCCGGTCCATGGTCTGGTGACCTGACCTGCGGATACAGCCCACTGGTCTGGTCCGACTCACCGTCCCGTCGGCGCTTCGACGACAGCCGCCCCGTCGCGCACCCGCCGCGGCGGTCGTCGACGCGGAACGTTCCCGCTCCCCGGAAGCCTCACAGCGACGGAACCAAACCCGGGGCAGCGCAAATGCCCCATCGACCCCGAGCCGGCCACGACCGGCACGCACCGTGACGAGTCGTGCGGCCCCCGCTGCCGCGGCCATGAACCACGCCGGCCAGGCTGCCGCTGTCTCGGCTTGCTGCCGGCTCGGCTCCCTTGGTACGTCCGGCGCGTTGCCGGGCGCGTCTTGGTAGGTGCCTGCCGCGGGTCGTGCGAGCCCGGCCGCCAGACAACCAGCCCCGCGCACCAGGCGCTGTCCGGCAAGCACCGAGCAGGAGCTTGCCTCGCCTTACCGCCGGCTCAGCCGCCAGTTGCCGTGGCCCAGCAGCTACGACTGACGGCCCGGCGATGAGCTGCCGGACGCGTCCGTCGGGGCTCTGCAGGTCGTGCGGGCGCGGCCTGCAGAGCCGCAGACCATCGGCCATCGTCCGGCAGGGGCTGCGCGGCGAAGGGCTGCGCAGGAACCGACCTCAGCTAGCCGCCAACTCGTCCCCCTTCCGTACCTCCGGCACCGGCGACGGGCTCCCCGACGCGTCCGTCAGGGGCGCCACTGTCGCGCGGAAGCTCTCCAGCGCCTCCAGCTCCCGCCGTCGCGCGGAGAGGAACCGCTGCAGGTGCGTGCTCGTCAGGTTCAGCGCCTCGACCGCGTTCCCCGCCGAACGGTGCGCGGCCGCCGCTCCTGCGCGGACCTGCTCGACGTCCTCCACCAGCGCCCGGTCGCTCGCCGCGAACAGGGCGGCCGACGCCAGCACCCCGAACCCCGTCGGTCCACACAGGAACACCCGGCGGTCGATCAGCCAGCGCAGCAGCTCCGGGTCGGTGTCGAGCGCGGCGACCACGGCCGCGTCGGACGGGACGAACATGATCGTGCCGTAGATCGCGTCGGCCCAGCGCTGGTAACCCTTGCCGGCGAGGTCGGCCGCGCGGGAACGGATCTGGCGCACGTGGGCGCGCAACGCGTCGAGCCGTTCCTCGGGATCGTCGGTCTCCACGGCCTCGGCCCAGATCGCCATGCTGGCCTTCGCGTCGACGGGCACGGTGCGGCCGCCACCCACGCGCAGCACCATGTCCGGCTTCGCGCTGCCGCCGCCCGCCAGGTCGGTCTGCAGCGTGAAGTGCAGTTCTTCGCGAAGCCCCAACGCGCGCGCGGTCTCGACCAGCACCTGCTCGCCGAGCTCGCCGCGTCCGCTGATCGACGCGAACGCCACCTCGTACCGCCGCAACGCCAGCTGCTGCTGGTCGTTCTTCGCGCGCTCGGCCGCCACGAGCCGCGCCGCCGCGTCGGCCCGGCGCATGCCGTCGCCGTAGAGCCGCCACAGCAGCGCGACCGCGACGCACAGGAGCAGCGCGAGCACGACGGCCGCGGTCGTGATCACCGTCTCCACCCGAGTCTCCTTTCCCTGCCACATCACCCGGACCGGTCGGAACGGCCGGTGCCGATCGACGCGGACATCATGGCGGACCGCACCGACAAAAACCGGCGCGCTCGGTCGCGCTGCGTAGCTGACCAGCGCGTTCACCGGTTCGGTGGTCGGCGTGTCCACCAGGGCCCTGATAGGGTTCGTACACACGTTCGAGTGGCTCTCCGGCGAGTCTCCGCGGTTTCGTCGTGATCGCCTCTTACCGTGGTTGCCGTGAGACTCCTTCACACCTCCGACTGGCACGTCGGCCGCACGTTCCATGGCGCCGACCTGCTCGCCGAGCAGGAGGCCGTCCTCACCCACCTCGCCGAGCTCGTCACGAGCGAGCACGTCGACGTCGTGGTGGTGGCAGGCGACATCTACGACCGCGCGGTCCCTTCGGCCGAAGCGGTCCGAGTCGCGACCAAGGCCATGAGCCGCATCCGCCAGGCCGGCGCGCAGCTCGTGATCACGCCCGGCAACCACGACTCCGCGGCGCGGCTGGGCGCCTTCGCGGACTTCGCGGCGGCCGGCGGTCTGCACCTGCGCGCCACCATCGCCGGGCTCGCCGAACCCGTGCTGTTGAGCGACGAACACGGTGACGTCGCGATCTACGGCATCCCGTACCTCGAACCCGAGCCGTCGCGCCACGCCCTCGGCGTGCCTGAAGCGCGTGGCCACACCGGCGTGCTCACCGAAGCCATGCGCCGGGTACGCGAAGACCTTGCCACGCGGCCGAAAACGCGGTCCGTAGTGCTGGCCCACGCCTTCGTCACCGGCGGCGCGAGCAGTGAATCCGAACGCACCATCGCCGTGGGCGGCGTCGAGCAGGTTCCGGGTGACGTCTTCGACGGCGTCGACTACGTCGCACTCGGCCACCTCCACGGCCCGCAGACCGTCGCCGAGCACCTCCGCTACTCCGGCAGCCCGCTGGCCTACTCGTTTTCCGAAGCGCGCCAACGGAAATCGGTCTGGCTCGTCGACCTCGACGCGGCCGGGCTCGCCGAGGTCCGGCGCCACGAACTGCCCGTGCCGCGCCCGCTCGCGACGTTGCGCGGCGAGCTGCAGGATCTGCTGGACGCGCCGGAACACGAGGAATGGCGCGACCACTTCCTCTCCGTCACGGTCACCGACCGCGTGCGCCCGGTCGACGCGATGCGCCGCCTGCGCGAACGTTTTCCGTACGCCGTGCACCTCGACTGGGAGCCCGAAGGCGGGCTCGCCGGCGCGCAGCTGAAGTACGCCGACGCCGTCCGCGGGCGCACCGACATCGAGATCGCCCGCAGTTTCCTCGACGACTGCCGCGGCGCGTCCCCCACGGAAACCGAGGAACGGCTGGTGTTCCTCGCGCTCGAGGCGGCCAACCGGGCGGCGGTGGCGAAGCTGTGAGGCTGCATCTGCTGGAGGTCGAGGCGTTCGGTCCGTACGCGGGCCGCGAGGTGGTCGATTTCGACGCGCTCGGCGCAGACGGCCTCTTCCTGCTGCACGGCGACACTGGCGCCGGCAAGACCACGCTGCTGGACGCCATCGCCTTCGCGCTGTTCGGCGTGGTGCCGGGCGCGCGCGGCGACGTGAAGCGGCTGCGGTGCGACGTCGCCGCGCCCGAGCAGCTCACCGAGGTCGTGCTGGAGCTGACGGTGCAGCGCCAGCGGCTGCGGATCGTGCGCAGCCCGGAGTACCAGCGCGCCAAGAAACGCGGCGACGGGTTCACCACGCAGCAGGCGAAGGTGTCGCTGACCTGGGTCGGCGAGCCGCCGGCCGGGCTGCCTCCCGACGGGGTCATCCGGATCGACGAGGTCGCGCGCACCGTCGAACGGCTGCTGGGGATGACGGCCGCGCAGTTCTTCCAGGTCGTGCTGTTGCCGCAGGGGGAGTTCGCGAAGTTCCTGCGCTCCGACACCACCGAGCGCGAGAAGCTGCTGGAGCGACTCTTCGGCACCGAACGTTTCTCCGACGTCGAGCGCTGGTTCGCCGACCTGCGCGCCGAACGTGGGCGGGCGGTGGAAAAGCGGCAGCAGGAGCTGCGGGAGCTCGTCGCGCGCTACGCCCAGGAAGCGCAGCAGGAGCCGCCGGAAAAAGACCAGGCGGAGTGGGTCGACGCCGTGCTCGCGGAGGTCGCCGCACGCGCCGAAGCGGCGGAAACCGAAGGGGCACAAGCACGTTCGGCCGCGACCAAGGCGGAGACCACGCTGCGGGAAGCCGAGGAGGACGCCGACCGCATCCGCCGCGTCCGCACCGCGCACACGCGCCTCGCGCAGATCGCCGAGACGGCGGCCGAGCGCGCGGAGTGGACCGAGGAGATCGCGGCGGCGCGGCGGGCGTCGGCCGTGGTGCCCGAGGTCGAGCTGCTGGAACGGCGGAGTTCGGAGCTGGGCGACGCGCAGCTCGCCGAGGCCGATCACACGCGGGCCTTGGGGGAGCTGGGCTTCGACTCCGTCGGCCTCGCGTCGGCGGACCTGCGTGAGCGCGCCGGATCGTTGCGCGAGGAGGCGGGTGCGCTCGCCGAGCTGGTCGCGGAGGCCGAGCAGCAACGCGTCGACACCGAGCGGCGAGACGAGCGGAAGGCCGCGGCCGGTGCGGCGGCCGAGCGGGTCACCGAGCTGCAGACGCGGCTGGCGGAGCTGCCGGAGCGGCTCACGGCTGTGCGGGGCGAAGCCGCGTCGGCGGCCGAAGCAGCGGCGAAGCTGGACGGTGCGAAGGCGCGGGTTGAGGAGCTGACTGTCGTTTCGCGCGCGGCCGTGGAGCTGCCCGAAGCCGTCGCGAAGGTCGGGCGCGGTGAGGCCAAGCTGCGTGAGGTCGTGGACGCGCACCAGTCGGCTCGTCAGCATCGGCTTGACCTGCGGGAACGTCGGCTGGAAGGCATGGCCGCCGAGCTGGCCGCGAGCCTGGCGGACGGCGCGCCGTGCCCGGTGTGCGGGTCGGCGGAGCACCCGGCGCCGGCACGGCACGGGGCTGAGCTGGTGGACCCCGCCGAGGAACGGGCCGCGGAGGAGTCGGAGCAGAAGGCCGGCGCCCTGCGGCAGCGCGTGGTGTCCGCGCTGGAGGAGGCGAAGGCGCGGCTGGACGCGTTGCGTGAGCGGCTGGGCGAGCGGACGGCCGAGTCCGTGGCCGCGGAGCTGACCGAGGCTCGGGCGGGCGTGGGGGCGCTCTCCGACCAGGCCGCCCGGAAGGACCAGCTCGCGCGACAGGTCGTCAAGCTGGAGCAGGAAGCCGACCAGCTGGCGGAGCACCGGCGGCGGGCCGACCAGGCCGTCACGGAGACGCAGGCCGAGGTCCGCGCGCTGGAGGAACGGCTGGCCGAACGCTCGAAGCGGCTGCTCGAAGGGCGGGGCGAGTTCTCCGACGTCACCGCGCGCCGGCGGCATCTCCTCACATTGGCGGGTGCGTTGGATTCCGTCGCGGAGGCGCGCACGGAAGTGGGCGGTGCGGAGTCCCGGCTCGCCGAGCAGCACGGCCTGGTCGAGATCTCCTTGCATGCCAAGGGTTTCGCCACGTCGGAAGAGATGCGCGGCACGGTCCGCTCCGACGAGCAGGTCACGAAGCTCGAACAAGGTCTGTCCGAAGCCGAGGCGACGGCCGCGGGGGCGCGCGAGCTGCTGGCGCAGCCCGAGCTGTTCGGCATCTCGCCCGACGACGTCGTCGAGGTCGCGCCACTGGGTGAAGTGGCGAAGGCCGCGCGCGAACGGGCGGACACGGCGTTCGCGGCACTGAAATCCGTGGCGGCACAGCACGGCGAGCTGAAGAAGCTGGCCGCGCGGATGGGCAAGGCGCTCGCGGAGTTCGAGCCCGTCCAGAAGGAATACGACGAGCTGCGCGCACTGTCCGAAGTGGTCAACGGCCGCGGCCAGAACTCGCGCAAGATGTCACTGCGGTCGTACGTGCTCGCCGCCCGGCTGGAGGAAGTCGCGCTCGCGGCCACCGCCCGCCTGCGCACCATGAGCCAGGGCCGCTACTCCTTCGTGCACTCCGACGCGGCCGGCGCACGCGGCACTCGCGGCGGCCTCGGCCTCGACGTGCTCGACGACTACTCCGGCGCCGTCCGCCCCGCGAAAACCCTGTCGGGCGGCGAATCGTTCCTCGCTTCGCTCTCGCTGGCGCTCGGCCTGGCCGACGTCGTCGCCGGTGAAACCGGCGGTGCGCTGCTCGACACCCTGTTCGTCGACGAGGGTTTCGGCACCCTCGATGCCGAAACCCTCGACGTCGTGATGAACATCCTCGACGAGCTCCGCGCGGGCGGCCGGGTCGTCGGCCTCGTCTCGCACGTCGAAGAACTCCGCCAACGCATCCCGACCCGCCTGCGCGTGCACAAGTCCCGCACCGGCTCACGGATCGAGCTCCGCACGGCGTAACTCAGGGCGAGAGTTGCCCTCCGCGCCGCGGCGCGGAGGGCCGTGGGGCTGCGGACAACGAAGTTCGGCGTGCCTGCTCAGACAGCCTCGCCCGTGAGCAGGCGACGCCTGGCGTCTGGGACCCGGCGGAAGGTGCTGATGTACCAGCCGGTCAAGCGAACGGCCGCATTTCGAGCCCAGGCAGCTGCCGTGGTCGCGGATGGCCGGTGGGTCGCCGGCGCAGGTCAAGCGGCCTCGTGCGTGAGCAGCCAGCGCTTCGCGTCCGTGCCCCAGCGGAAGTCGCCCACCGCGCCGCCGGTGCGGACGACGCGGTGGCAGGGCACGAAGAGGGCGGCGGCGTTGCGGGCGCAGGCCGACGCGGCGGCGCGGACGGCGGTGGGGCTGCCCGAGAGGGTGGCGTACTCGGCGTAGCTCACCGGGCGGCCCGGTGGGACCTTGCGCAGCATGTCCCACGCGTGCTGGCGGAAGGCGCCGGAGCGTTGGCGGACCTCGATGTCGTCGACGGCGTCCAGTTCGCCCGTGTGGTAGCGGCGCACGGCCGTGGTGACGGGGCCGAGGTCGCGGCGCTGGGTGAGCGTGGCCGGGGCCAGGGACGGGGAGATGAGCGTGGTCAGCTCGGCGACGTCGGCGGTCCAGCCGGAGGCGAGGACGGCGCCGTCGCCTGCCACCACGGCGGTGAAGGGGCCGATCCTGGTGTCCACAGTGGACCAGAAGGTGGTGCTCACGAGAGGTTCTCCTCGGGGTCGAAGACCTGCAGGTAACGGGTGGCGTACGAGCTCCACGGCCGCCAGCCGCGGGCCGCGCCGGGCAGGTCGAGGCAGAGGGCGGCGGCGGAGCGGCGCACGGCGGGGTCGGTGGTGAGCAGGACGTCGGGAGCGCCGAGCACGCGCATCAGGACGTAGTCGGCGTCGATGCCGAACGAGAGCAGCTCCGCCCGCAGCTCAACCGGATCCCGGCCGACGTGCGGGTCGAGGCTGCCGTCCGCCAATGCCGCGGCGACCGTCTTGACGTGCGGTTTCACGTCGGCGGCGGCCACGATCTCGGGCGTCGGGAACAGCGTCGTCAGGGTGTCCATCGGCGGCTCACCGGGCGGCACCCGGGGGCCGAGCGCGGCGACGGAGCCGAGCGCGGCGCGCAGGACCAGCTCCGGCCCGTCGACCGCACCGGGCACGCGCAGGCCCGGCGCCTTCGTGACCAGCGGCGCGAGCACCGGATCCGCGCCGAGAACGCGTGCGACGGCCTCCGGATCCGCGTCGAGGTCGAGCAGCCGCCGGACGCGGGAGACCGCACTGCCGAGGTCGCGCAGGTCGGTCAGCGCCAGGTCGCAGCGGACGTGGTCGGGTTGCGGGCTCAGCCAGACCAGGCCGGGGCCGTGGGAAAGGCGCAGCGTGCGGCCGTAGCCGGTGATGCCGTCGGCGCTCTCCTCGACGGCCTCGACGCCCGGCAACGCACGCGACGCGTGGTAGCGCAGCACACCCTGCGCGTCGAACGGCGCGCGGAACGGCAGGCGCAGGCTCAGTCGCGTCGAGCCGGTGGGCTCGGCGCGGCGGCCGCGACGCAGTGAAGCCGCGCGAAGCTGCGAAGGCGTCGTCGCGAAGACCTCGCGGATCGTCTCGTTGAACTGCCGGATGCTGGAGAACCCGGCGGCGAACGCAACGTCGGTCAGCGGCAGCGCCGAGAGTTCGATGAGCAGCCGCGCGGAGTGGGCGCGGTGGGCGCGGGCGAGCGCGAGCGGGCCGGCGCCCAGTTCGGCGGTGAGGACGCGGCCGAGCTGGCGGTCCGAGTAGCCGAGCCGCCGCGCCAGGCCGGGCACGCCTTCGCGCTCGACGAAGCCGTCGGAGATCAGGCGCATCGCGCGAGCTGCCAGGTCGGCGCGGACGTTCCAGTCGGGTGAACCCGGCACGGCGTCGGGCAGGCAGCGCCGGCACGCGCGGAAGCCGCTCGCCTGGGCGGCGGCCGACGTGGGGAAGAACCGCACGTTCCGGGCCTTCGGCGTGATCGCCGGGCACGACGGGCGGCAGTAGATGCCGGTGGTGCGCACGGCCATGATGAACTGGCCGTCGAACCGCTGGTCGCGGGCGGTGACGGCCCGGTAGCAGCGCTCGGTGTCGCGCCAGAGCGGGGCGGTCTGGGTGGCCATGTGGTCGATGGTGCCAGCAGGTCGGGGGCTTGGCTGGCGGGAATCCGACACGGCGTTACCGGGTCGGCCGGGGCGTTTGCCGGGCACGTAGACTCGACTGTCGTGAGTCTCACCCTCGGTATCGTCGGCCTGCCCAACGTCGGCAAGTCCACCCTGTTCAACGCGCTGACGCGCAACGACGTGCTCGCCGCGAACTACCCGTTCGCGACGATCGAGCCCAACGTCGGCGTCGTCCCGCTGCCGGACCCGCGGCTCGACAAGCTGGCGGAGATGTACAGCTCGGACAAGATCGTGCCGGCTGTCGTGTCCTTTGTGGACATCGCGGGCATCGTGAAGGGCGCGTCCGAGGGTGCCGGGCTGGGCAACAAGTTCCTCGCGAACATCCGCGAGGCCAACGCGATCTGCCAGGTCATCCGCGTGTTCGACGACCCGGACGTGGTCCACGTCGACGGCCGCATCGACCCGTCGAGCGACATCGAGACCATCAACACCGAGCTGATCCTCGCCGACCTGCAGACGCTCGACAAGGCCCTGCCACGCCTCGAGAAGGAGGCGCGCACCAAGAAGGAAGCACGCCCGGCACTCGAGAACGCGCAGCGCGCCAAGGAAATCCTCGACGCGGGCCGCACGCTGTTCCAGGCGCAGAAGGAAGTTGACTTCGAGGCGCTGCGTGAGCTGAGCCTGTTGACGACGAAGCCGTTCCTGTACGTCTTCAACGCCGACGAGGGCGTGCTGACGGATTCCGGTCGCCGCGACGAGCTGGAGAAGCTTGTCGCCCCCGCCGACGCCGTCTTCCTCGACGCGAAGGTCGAATCCGAACTGCTCGAGCTCGACGACGAGGAGTCCGTGCGCGAGCTGCTGGAGTCCGTGGGCCAAGCCGAGCCGGGCCTCAACGCCCTCGCCCGCGCCGGCTTCCACACCCTCGGCCTGCAGACCTACCTCACCGCCGGCCCCAAGGAATCCCGCGCCTGGACGATCCTCCAGGGCGCCACCGCCCCCCAAGCCGCGGGCGTCATCCACACGGACTTCGAGCGCGGCTTCATCAAGGCGGAGATCGTGTCGTACGCCGACTTGATGGAGGCGGGCTCGATGGCCGCCGCGCGCGCCGCGGGGAAGGTGCGGATGGAGGGCAAGGATTATCTGATGGCGGACGGTGATGTGGTGGAGTTCAGGTTCAACGTCTGAGTACGGCCGGGAAGGGCCGCTGACCAGCGTCGATCCATCTACTTCGCCTCCTTGGTCCGCACTGAGTCCGCAGCGCTCAGTGCCTGGGTCATCAGGTCGGCAGCAGCCTGCCGGGTGCGGTCCTCAGCCGAGGGCCACAGGTGCGCGTACGTGTTCAACGTCGTGGTGGCCTTGGAGTGCCCGAGCGCGCGCTGAACGGTCACCACGTCGCATCCGGAGGCGATCAGGCCGGACGCGAAGTAGTGCCGCAGGTCGTGCAGCTTCACACCCGACACATCGGCGGCCTTCCGCGTCTTGCCCCACCAGTAGGTGACGGTGTTCTGGTGCGGCGGGTTGCCTTCCTCGCCGAGGAACAGCCACCGCTCGCGGCCGGCGCCGTCGAGCTTCGCGATGTGCGCCGAGAGCGTGTCCAGCAGCGCCTGGGGCAGGAACACGACGCGCTCGGAGCCGTACTTCGGAAGCCGGATGTCGACCTTCTTGCCGCCGGCGCGCTGGACCTGGCGCGCCACCGTGAGCTGCTTCCGCAGAAAGTCGATGTCGCGCACCTGGACCGCGGCCGCCTCCCCGAGGCGCAAGCCGGCGAACGCGCACAGCGCGACGAACACGCCGAACGTGTCGTTCGCTGCCGCGATGAGTGCGCCGACCTCCTCCGAGCTCGGCAGCGTCATCGCCGCCTCGGCCTTCCGTAGCCGCGGCAGGGCGACGTTCTCCGCCGGGTCGGAGGAGATCAGCTTGTCCCGGACCGCGGCCCGCAGCACGGCGCGGACGTTGCTCACGCGCGTGTGGATCGTGCCGGGCGCGAGCTTGCGGGAGTTCTCCTTCGCCGGGTCACCGTCGCGCATGATCTTCACCCACCGCTCGACGTGCGTCGGACGGATCTTCCGCAGCTCGAGGTTCTTGAACGTGGACGACCTGACGGCGAGGCTCATGGCCTTCTCCGTCCCGTCCACCCACACCTGCTGCGCGCTCCACTGCGCGAAGTACTGCGCGAGCGTGATCCGCCCGGCGCCCGGGTCGACGTACTGGCCGGTGACCACGCTCGCCGTGACCTCGTCCAGCCACCGTTGCCCGTCGATCTTCCGGTCGAAGTGACGCGCGTGTTCGTTACCGGCCTCGTCGCGGTAGCGAGCGCGCCACTTCCCGTTCGGTCTTCGACTGACATTAGCCACTGCTCAAACCTTCATTCAGGCTCGTCGGATTTCTCGCTTTCGACTACTCTCCGAAGGTGCGACACCCTTTCGGTAAGTGTGTGAACGAGATGTTCTATTTGGGTTGCGCGCGCGGTCATTTCATCCCGTGCCCGTAATGCCCTATCCCTTTCGGCAAGTGCGGCAGCTAGATCAGCTTCGGCGGCCTGCAGGTGGTTGTCTGATTTATGAGTCGCCCTAAGCATCTCCTCCAGTCGAACGCTCAGGGCCTTCGAGATTATTACCGCCTCGCCGAGTCTTATTCGTCGTGCTCTGTCCACGTCTTCTGCATTCTTTTCGATCCGCAGAATTGCAAGATCGTCCATTTTCGTGCCCAGTGAGGTCACCTTCTCGGCGAGGGCAGCCTGAGATAGCCCGCGCTCGGCGCGTAGTTCGCGGAGCCGCCGGGCGAACATCACCTCTGCGCGCTCCGCTGGCGTTGGTTCACGTTGGTCCTTCACGACACGAAGGTACCTGCTTGACTTGAAGTCGTCAACGTGTACGGTGACTCCCAACGTTGGATCTTCAGTTCCAACAGGGACCAGACAGGACAGAAGTATGAACCAGCAGGACGCCTCTGACCAGCAGAGATACCTGGTGACGGAAGAGTTGGCGACTCGCTTTCGGACCGCCGACTCCACGATCAGGTACTGGCGGATGGTCGGCTACGGCCCCAAGGGCGTGAAGGTCGGTCGGCGCGTGTTGTACGCGCTCGTCGAGGTCGAGAAGTTCGAGGCGGAACTTGCTGCCACGAGCGAGACCGCGTGATCACCATGACCAACGCCCAGAAGATGGACCACCCGGCCGCGAACTTGGCGGCTCAGGCCGGGCGGCCCGTCGAGACGAACCAGCAGGAGAACACCCGCATGTCCATCACCAGCGAGGCTACCGCAGCCGCGCAACCCGTCCCGACCACCGCGAGATGCGTCGACCGACCTGCACTCCGCGCAGCTGCCATTGACCAGGGCGCCGAGCTGATCCGCCAGTGCGAGTCCGGGCACCTGTCGATCAGCGAGACGGTTTCGCAGATCGGCGAGGTGTTCAGCAGTGTGCCGCCGAGGCCGAACCCGCCGACCGAGGCTGAGGTCGACGCCGCGTGGTCGTTGATCCACACCCTGATGGCCGAGGAGCAGTGGGCCGAAGCTGCCGAGCTCGCCGATCAGTCGTACCGCGTGACGCTGCTGGCCGAAGCGGAGCGGACCGGGCGCACGCCCGAGGACCTGCACCGCGATGGCTGTGCCCAGCTGCGCGAATTCCTCGACGAGCGCCACGCCGCCGAGGAGGTGGGCCGGTGACCACGCCTACCTACACCGTGACCCGGCTGGAGCAGCTCGTCACGGCCTACCTCGCGCAGGTCCGGGCGGGCGCGCTCACCCTCGACGAGGCCGAGCAGCGCATCACGGCCGCGTTCACGTCGCTGGCCGAGCAGCAGGTGGCCGCCGCCGCGCTGCGCGATGCCGAGGTCACCGGCAACCGCGAAGGCATCGTGTCCGCTGACCCGGCCGCCACCTCTGCCCGTGCGGCCCAGCTCGTCGTGCCGCGCAGCGGCACACAGCGGGCGCGGCTGCTCGACTACATCGTCACCGCCCCCGCCGGCGTCACCGACTTCGAGGCCGAGCGTGATCTTGGCCTGCTGGGAAATGCAGTGAGACCGCGACGGAACGAACTTGTCGCGGGCGGCTACGTGATCGACTCCGGCAAGACCCGACGGCACCGCGGGACCGAGTGGTCGATCTGGCTGCCAACCGCCGAAGGGCTGTCCTGGTACTCGCGCCGGATGGGCGGTGCCGCGTGAACGAGTTCGAGTGGCTTTCCGCCGAGGCCGATGACGCTGCGCGTCGTATCGCTGGCCGTCTCGCTCAGGAACAGCTGGATCGGTTCGGCCCGCGCGGGATCAGCGACGACACCGAAGAGGAGTTCGTCCAGCGGATCACCGACACCGTGTTCCCGCTGGTGAGGCAGCAGTACTACCTGTCCATCACGCAGGAGCTGAACCTCTTCGGGTTCGGCAAGATCACGCAGGTCCTGACCCGCTACGACGCGGCCACGAACGCGCTCGACCGTGACGGCCTGATCTGGTCGTGCGATCTGGCCGACGCGCTCGGCTGGAACCCCGCGGATCTGGCCGAGCTGTGCCGCCGCGAGTACCTGTGGGAAACCTCCGAGCAGTGGGAGATCGACCGGAAGAACGGTGCCCACGATCCGAAGTGGACACCGAAGTTCACGCCGATGGGCGTCAGCGTCTGGCACGGACCGGGCAGCTCGGACGAGCACTACGGCCCGGACGGCATGATGCGCGGCCCGATCCTGAAGAACTGGCAGGACCTCTACCTGATCGACACCGACCGGATCCTGATGCTGATGACCCACTCGCCGTGGGCACGCGAGTTCATGACCAACGCGAAACCGTTGCTGTCGCACGCCTTCGAACAGTCAGGGCTCGCGGATCTGTTCGCGGACGTGCAGACGCTGCGCCACAGCGACGGCGAAATGGTCGAGACCGGCGAGTCGCTGGCCGACGCGTTCGCAGAGGACCGCGCCGGCATCACCGAAGAAGAAGCTGCCCGCCGCGCGATGCGTGGCCCCATCGCCGACTTGGAGGATCCCTCGTGAGCTACCTCGACCGCGTCCCGTTCGCCGAGCGCACCCCCGAGCGGGTGCTCGAGCACTACCACGCGTCATACCCGCTGCTGGCCGCCTACGACGCCGTCCTCGCCGAGTTCAACAGCTCGGAGTCCATCCACGAGCCGTCGGCCGGCGGCCTCGACGACCGCCAGATCGCGCGGATCGCGCTCGAGCGGATCGGGCTTCCGCCGCGCACCATGCTCGACATCGCCGGGGCGGTCGCGTTCGTTGACCAGCTCCGGGACGAGATGGTCCGGCAGTGCCCGCCGCCCGCACCGAACCTCGCTCACTCCGTCATCCACGCCGAGTACCCGTGGGCCGGGTGCGTCATGTCGCCGGACACGTTCGCCGAGATGACCGCCGAGCGGCGCGCCGAGCACGCCGCGTCCGTGGCCGAGGAGGTCTGGGCAATGAACCCGGAACCGGAGCGGATGAAGGCGTTGTTCGCTCAAGCGCTCGGCTACGCGCTGCCCGCGCTGTACATGGTGATTGCATCGGAGCACGCCCGCGAGGTGACCAAGTGAACGCACTTGTCATCTACGCCGCCGTGGCGCCGATCGCGGCCACCTGGGTCGGCGTCGCAATCGGACGCCGCTCGCCGAGCCGTGAGGCGCTGCGCCGCCACGACGCGGCCGTGCTGGCCGAGATCGACCGGTACGCCGAGGACCGGGTCGCCCGGATCCTCAACGACCGCAGCTGAACCGAACCGCCCTGCGGGGCTGGGTTTCGGCCCAGCCCCGCCCGGGACTGCGAAAGGCGCCACCCGTGGCACGTGAACAGGCCAACGTTCGGCTGTCCATCTGGACGGATCCGGACTTCCGCGCGCTCAGCGTCGAGGCGCAGCACCTCTACCTCCTCATCCTGACCTCGCCGTCGCTCAGCTACGCCGGCGTGGCCGACTGGCGGCCGAAGCGGATCGCTGCACTCGCGTCCGGCTGGGTCGCGGGCGCCGTCGAGACGGCTGCGGCCGAGCTGCAGGCGTCGCGGTTCCTCATCGTCGACGAGGCCACCGACGAAGTCCTCGTGCGCAGCTTCCTGCGCCATGACGGCCTGATGGCCCGCGAGTTCATGGCGACCGCAGCCGCCAAGGCCTACGAGGGCGTGGCGTCTGCGCGCATCCGGGGCGTGATCGTCCACGAGCTCCTGCGGCTGCGTCGCGACGAGCCGAGCCTTTTCGGCTGGAGCTCGAAACGCCTCCTGGCGGTACTCCAAGACCCTTCGGTCGATCCGTCCGAAATGGACCCCTCAGAGGCACCCGCAATGCCATTCGACAAGGCATCGGACGAGCCATTGCCGTTGCCTATTGGTGAGGCATCGGGAGAAGAGCCCCCTACTACCACTACTACTACCTCTACTTCTTCTACCTCTACAAACTACGGCGGCTCCGCCGCCGCGTTCGAGCGCTTCTGGGCCGAATACCCCCGCAAGGTCAAGAAGGCCGACGCCCGCAAAGCGTGGCCGAAGGCGTGCAAGCACCTCGCACCCGACCTCCTCGCCAAGGAAGCAATCCGATGGGCCGACCTGTGGCGGAAAGCCGGAACGTCCGAGCAGTACGTCCCGCACCCGACCACGTGGCTCAACGGCCAACGCTGGAACGACGACCCACCACCGCCGCGCGCTGTCGCCGCAGGCGGACATCAGACCTTCCGCAACCCGGCCGACCAGTCGGCCTACGACCAACCCCTGGGGTGACCCATGACGACCAACCAGCCACGACGACTTGCCGACACCCTCGCCGAGTGGGAGGCCGAGCAGCGCGCCGAGTGGGAGAAGGCCGGCACCGCGCTCACCTTCGACGCGTGGAAGCAGGAGCAGCGCGCGAAGGAAGCCGCTGAAGCCGAGGCCCGCATCGCCGCTGAAGAGCGTGCCGCCGCGTCACGCCGCGTCCGCACCCAATTCGAGCGACAGGTGCCTCACCGCTACCTCGGCGCCAGCACCGACCAGGCGGAACTGCTGACCTGGTCTGCGACGCTGGCGGGTGCAGTCCTGGACCGCGGCTACCTGCGCGGCCCGAGCATCCTGCTGGTCGGCCGGACTGGCGTGGGCAAGACCCACGCCGCATACGGCGCGCTCAGCCGCTACATCGACGCCGGCGGCCACTGTCGGCCCACCGTCGTCACTGCGGCCGACCTCTACGCGCAGCTGCGGCCCCGGCCCGGCCGCGACTCCGAGGAACTGTTCGAGCAGCACGCCCGCGCGAACCTGCTGTTCGTCGATGACCTCGGCGCCGCGAAGTCGTCCGAGTGGGTTGAGGAGATCAACTACCGGCTGATCAACGCCCGGTACAACAACAACCTCCCGACCCTGATCACCAGCAACGTCCCGCCCACCGAGCTCGGCGCCATCCTCGGCGACCGCGTCGCGTCCCGCCTCACCGAGATGTGCACCACCGTCGTCCTCAAGGGACACGACCGCAGGAGGGCAGCATGACCACACCGACCCGAAGCCAGGTACTGGCAGCCACCGTGCCGTGTACCTCGCTCGACCGCGACGGCCAGCCCTGCGGCAAACCCGGCCAGATCGGCCTGCCCGCCGGCATCTGCCCCGAACACGCCATCGCCGTCTACCGCGCCGTGACCCGGCTCATGGACAAGGCCGCCTGATGCCCGCCCCCAACCGTCCACAACGGCCAGCCACAGAACGGAGACACACCATGCCCTGCTGTCACGCACCACACGTACAGCTCACCTACGTCAACCCGAACCCGCCAACCGGTGACGCCTGCGAGCACGAGACGTTCGCCCATCAAACACCCGGCCGCGCCAACCACAACTACCAGCCGAGCAGAGTGAACGGCATGGGCCGATGCGGCTGCGGCCAGGACTGTCCCACCGAGCGGGCGTGGATGCAGCACGTCGCCTCGCTGCTGGAACCGGCGCCGCGCTGATGTCCAGGTCATGGGCTGGTGGCAGCACCACCCGGTGGCGCAAGCTGCGGCTCGACATCGCAGCACGCGACCGCTGGGTGTGCGGCCTCTGCCACCAGCCCATCGACCCACGGCTCAAGCACCCACACCCACGCTCACTGCACGTCCACCACACCCTCGGCAAACGCCACGGCGACGACCCCCGCCACCTGGTGGCCGCGCACGCCGAGTGCAACCTCGCCGAGGGGGAGCCAGGCAGGGACACCCCCGACCCCGCCCCGACTCCACGCACGAAATGGTGACCACAATGGACGCAACACGAACCGTCGACCAGCACAAATCGACCGCGCACGCCGACGGCGACCCGTTTTTTCCTGGTCACGGGGCGCCCCAGGACACCCGCCGTAGTGTTCTTTTTTTGCGTGGAGTTCTGGCCGGTTTCGGGCGGGTCGGGGCTGGGTTGGTCGGTGACGCTGGGGTACGTCGGGATCGGCGCCGGTTTGGTCATGCTGGTGGGGGAGGAGTGGGCAGATGAGCGTTTCCGAGGCGCTGAGCGCGTCGCTGGGCGCCGTGGAGCTACGGCCGGAGGATCAGGCGGCGGCTCAGCTGGCACGCGCGTATGCGGCGGAGCTGGACGGCAACCCGGAAGCCTTGGCGAAGGTGGGTCCGCTGTTGCTGGCGTGCCTGGAGTCGATGGGGATGACGGCCAAGGGCCGCGCGGCGGTGCTGGGGAAGGGAGGCGACCGTGGTGAAGGCAAGCAGCGGCGTAGCGCGCTCGACGAGCTCCGCGAGCGACGTGACGCCCGCCGTGCTGGGGCGGACTGAGCCGCGGTTGTGGACGCCGCCGCTACGTGAGCTGACGCCGGCCACCTCCTATGGCTTCGACGTGATCGATTTCGCTGCCGAGGTGCTCGGCATGCCCCTCGATCCGTGGGAAGAGTGGCTCGTCGTGCACGCCGGCGAGCTGCTGCCCGATGGCCGGCCCCGGTTCCGCAAGGTGCTGGTGATCGTCGCGCGGCAGAACGGCAAGACGCACGTGCTCGTGGTGCTGGCGTTGTTCTGGCTGTTCGTCGAGTGCGTGCCGCTGGTGCTGGGCACGAGCACGAACCTCGGCTACGCGAAGGAGTCGTGGCAGAAGGCCGTGGATCTGGCCGAGCGCCTCGACGAGCTCGCGCCGCTGGTCGCGACGGTGCGCAAGGCGGCTGGTGAGGAAGCGCTCGTGACGGTCGAGCGGTCGCGCTACCGGATCGCGGCGGCGAACCGGCGCGGTGGCCGGTCGTTGACGATCCACCGGTTGATCCTCGACGAGCTGCGCGAGCATGACAGCTGGGACGCGTGGAACGCGGCCTACAACGCGATGAACGCAGTCTCGGACGCGCAGGCGTTCGCGATCTCGAACATGGGCGACGCGAGCGCCGTGGTGCTCGACTCGCTGCGATCGGACGGGGTCGAGCGGGTGAACGGTGTCGAGCGGATCCGCGCCGACGGCGACGCGCAGCTCGGCGTGTTCGAGTGGTCCGCACCTCCCGGCTCGGAGCCCGACGACCCAGAGGCGCTGGCTTCGAGCAACCCCAACCTGAACCGGCGGGGGATTGACCTGGCCTCGCTGCTGTCCGACGCGCGCCGGGCGAAGCGCAACGGCGGCGACGAGCTGGCGCAGTACCTCACGGAGATCTTGTGCTTGCGGGTGCCGCTGCTCGATCCCGCGATCGACATGGAGGCGTGGTCGGCGGAGTACCCGGCGGGCTGCCTCGACCCGGGCGACTTGGTGAAGTCGAACGTGGTGCTGACGTTCGACGTGTCGATGGACCAGAAACACGTCGCGCTCGTCGCGGCCGCGCGGATGGCGGATGGTCGGGTCCGGGTCGAGCCGATCGCGGCGTGGACGGACACGGCAGCGTTCCGGCGGGAGCTGCCGGGCTGGGTGCGCAAGATCAAGCCGCGCAAGCTCGGATGGTTCGCGCATGGCCCGTCCGCGGCCGTGGCCGCCGAGCTCGTGCAGCGCAAGGGCTGGCCGCCGCCGGGAGTTGAGCTCGTGCCCATCCGGGGCGAGGTGGCCGAGGTGTGCATGGGCTACGCCGAGCAGGTCGCGTCACGCCAGATCGCGCACTCGGGCGACGCGCTGCTGGACGCCCAGACCGAGGCGGCCGAGCCGAAGGCCCGCGGTGACGCGTGGGTGTTCGTCCGCCGCGGCGCCGGCCACGTGAACGCGGTCTACGCAGCGGCCGGCGCTGTGCACCTGGCCCGCACGCTACCGCCGCCGGTCGGCAAGCCGCGGCTGGTGGTGGCGAAGGGGACTCGACACACCTGACAGTTGCACGTCTGTTCATATGTCAGGGTGTACATGTATCGTGGCCGGTGTGGGCTGGTGGCGAACGCTGTTTCAGTGGGACCAAGCGCCTACCGCGGAGCGCAACGAGACCGCGGTGCGCTTCTCTGTGCCCATCGACCCCGTCAGGCCGATTGACTCGCTGCTCTCCTCGGGCCGCACGGAGTTGTCGTCCACGCCGGTGAGCCGGGAACGGGCGCTGTCGGTGCCGGCGGTGCTGCGCGGGCGGAACCTGCTGTGCTCGATCGGCACGCTCCCGCTCGTGACGCGGGACAAAGACCGGATGCTGGTGCGCTCGCCGCTGCTGGAGCAGATCGACCCGTTTACCGCGAACGTGGTCACGCTGGCGCAGACCGTGGAAGACCTCGTGTTCGACGCGATCTCGTGGTGGCAGGTCACCGACCGAATGGCCGACGGGTTTCCGCGCTCGGCGGTGCACCTCGACGCCGGCACCGTGTCCCTGCTGCCCCCGGCCGGCGCGCCGCAGCTGCGCACGCTCCCCTCTGGACAGCAGCTGCCGGGCGGCGTGGTGTGGGTCAACGGCGAACCGGTGCTCGGCCAGGACATGATCCGCTTCGACTCGCCCAACCCGCCGTTCCTCGTGGCCGCGGCGCGCGCGATCCGCCGCGCGATGGTGCTGGAGCAGTCCGCCACGATGTACGCCAACGACCCGCGCCCCTCGGACTACTTCACCCCGACTGAGGGCGCCGACCCGATCGAGGACGACGAGGTCGAGGACATCCTCGACGAGTGGCAGCAGGCCCGTCGCGCCCGTACCACCGCCTACGTGCCGGCCGCGCTGAAGTACGCCGTCGTCCAGGCCCCGACTCCCGCAGACCTCCAGCTCGTCGAGCTGCAGAAGCAGGTGACAGTGGAGATCGCCAACGCCTTCGGCCTCGACTCCGAGGACCTGCAGGTCTCGACCACCAGCCGGTCGTACGCCAACGTGATCGACCGGCGCCGTGACCGCATCAACGACGTGCTGTCGCCCTTCATGCGCGCGATCACCGACCGCCTGGGCATGAACGACGTGACCAAGCGCGGCCAGTACGTCGAGTTCGACCTGGACGACTACCTGAAGTCCAACCCGACCGAGCGGTGGGGCACGTACCAGACCGGCCTGTCCAACCGCGTGCTGTCCGTGCCCGAGGTGCGCGAGATGGAAGGCCTGCCGGCCGTGCCGGTCGAGGCTCCCGTGCGTCCACAGCAGACAGACCCGGCGGCCGCCCAGCAGACCGACCCGCAGACCGAGGAGACCGGTATGTCCCGCACCAGCCACGTCCGGTTCGCCGAGGACGGGGGCACTACGCGGATCGCGTTCGACATCCCTGCCGCCGACGCGCGGTTCACAGTGGACGCCGAGAAGCGCACCGTGTCCGGGCTGCTGGTGCCGTGGGGCAAGACCGCGTGGTCGAACTACGCGAAGTGGTCCTTCAGCAAGGACAGCCTGTCGTGGGCGGACCCCTCGCGGGTGAAGCTCAACCGCGAGCACGACCGCGCCCAGGCCGTCGGCTACGCCACCAAGCTCGAGTCGACCGACGCCGGCCTCGAGGGCACGTTCAAGATCGCGCGCGGAGCCGCCGGCGACGAGGTGCTGTCGCTGGCCGAAGACAAGGTCCTCGACGGCTTCTCCATCGAAGCCGACTTCACCGACGGCGGATGGGCGCGCGACCCCGATGACGACATGGTGCGGCTCGTGTCGAGCGCGCGCCTGGTCGGTACCGCGATCACCGCGGCCCCCGCATTCGACGACGCCCGAGTCACGAGCGTCGCAGCCAGCAGGAAGGACAATCCGATGCCTGATGAGCCGAAGGGCAACCAGGAGACCCCGGCCGCCGGGCCGGATCTCACCGCCGCGTTCACCGCCGCGGTGGAGGCATTCACCAAGCAGAACGACCGCTCCAGCAACCTGGTCGAGGCGATCAACTCGCTCGTCGAGGTGCAGCAGAGCCAGGCCGGCCCGGAGATCATCGACCCGACGCGCCGCAAAGCCGCGTTCTCGGTGAACGAGGAGCCGCAGTACCGGTTCGACGGCCTGCGCGGCAAGCAGGACTTCTCCAGCGACATGATCGCCGGCGCGAAGGGCGACAAGGAAGCGCTCGCCCGCGTCGAGGCGTTCGTCGCCGAGAACTTCAGCTACCAGCAGCCGGACGTGGAGTTCGTCACCAAGGCCAACGTCGCCACCCTCAACCCGAACAAGCAGCGCCCGGACCTCTACGTCGACCAGCTCGAGTACGCGACCCCGATCTGGGACTCGATCGTCAAGGGCACCCTGGCCGACTCGACGCCGTTCACGCTGCCGAAGTTCGCCAGCGCGGGCAGCCTCGTCGGCGACCACACCGAGGGCACCGACCCGAGTGCCGGCACCTTCACCACCACTTCGCAGACCATCACTCCCTCGGCCGTGTCCGGCCGGGTCGAGGTCACCCGCGAGGCGTGGGACCAGGGCGGCAACCCGCAGCTGTCGACGATCCTGTGGCGGCAGATGGTCCGCGCCTACAACGAGGCACTGGAGCAGTCCGCGGCCACCATGATCGACGGCCTCACGGTCACCGCGATCACGCTCACCGCGGGCGGTGTCGACGGTGCGCTGGCGCAGGAGGTCAAGAAGGCGCTGGCCGCGCTGCAGTTCGTGCGCGGCGGGTTCCGGTTCCGCGACTTCAAGCTGGAGCAGGGCCTCTACACCGCGCTGGCCGCGGCGAAGGACGCCGACGGCCGGCCGATCTTCCCGGTGCTGGGCGCCACCAACGCCGACGGCACGATGGGCCCGTTCTTCGGCGGGATCTCGATCGCCGGGCTCGCGGGGATGCCGGCGTGGGCGCTGCCGTTCACCGACGGCGCCGCGAACGACAGCTACCTCTACAACCGCGAGGACGTGCACGGCTGGGCGTCGAACCCGCAGCGGCTGGAGTTCCAGTACCGCGTCGCGTTCGTGGACGTGGCGGTGTGGGGCTACAAGGCGCTGGCCTGCACTCGCACCGACGGCGTTCGCAAGATCACCTACGACAACGCGGCGTGATCGATCATGCCCGCGCGTAAAGCCCAGGAACCGGCGCCGGACCCCGCCCCGGAAACTCCGGACCCCGCCCCGGACGCCGAGGGCGCACCATCCACACCCGACGTGCCCCCGACGCGTCCGGTGTGGATGGTGCCGACTGAGGAAGGACTCGTGCCCGAGCACGAGTTCCAGCGACGAAACCCGTGAGGAGGTGAGCGGAGATGGCCTGGCAACCGGACTACGTCACGACGACGGAGCTCGCGGACTACGTGCACGCCGACGATGTCACCGACGAAGAGCAGCTGGCCCTGGCCATCTCCGCCGCTTCCCGCGCCATCGACCGGTTCACGCGCCGGCAGTTCGGGCAGACAGCCGCGGCTGAGCCGCGGTTCTACACCCCGTACTGGTCGGGGCGCCGGTGCGCGTGGCTCGCGCTCATCGACGACGTGATGGTGGCGCCGACCGAGGTGGCCACCGACCCCGGTGATGGCGCCTGGACCGTGGAGCCTTCCCCGGTGATGCTGCCCCGCAACGCGGCCGCCGAGGATCGGCCGTGGACCGAGGTGCAGCTGCCGGGCACGATCGCCGCGATCGCGGTCGACGGGGTCCGGGTCACCGCGCTGTTCGGGTGGGCCGAGGTGCCGGCCACGGTCAAGCAGGCGACGCTGATGCAGGCGTCGCGGCTGTTCGCCCGCCGAGACTCCCCGTTCGGCGTGGCCGGCTCGCCGGACACCGGATCCGAGCTGCGGCTACTGGCCAAGCTGGACCCGGACGTGCAGGTGATGGTGGCCGAGTATCGGCGCCGTGCCCTGCGGGTCGGGTGAGCTCGTGAACCTCGCGACCGTCATGGACCAGCTCGGGACCGCGCTCGAAACGCTCGACAAGGTGAACGTCTTCCCCTTCACCACCGACCGGATCACGCCGCCGGCAGCGATCGTGGTCTGGCCGGACACCATCGACTACGACACCGCCATGGCCCGCGGCGGGGACCGGATCACGCTGCCGGTCTACCTCGTCGTGTCCCGCATGGACGCGAAGAACGCGCGCGATCGGCTCGCGCGCTTCGTCAACGGCGCGGGGGATGCGTCGGTCAAGCAGGCGCTGGAGTCCTACGCCTACACCGCGTGCGACTCGGTGCGGGTCACCCAGGCCACCATCGGCGAGCCCCGGATCAACGGCGTCGACTACCTCGCGGCCCAGTTTCAACTCGACATCATCGGCCCAGGAGGTGCCTGATCATGGCCCAGGTTCACGGCAAGAACGCCTACGTATCGCTCGACGACAAGGATCTGTCGGCGTTCTGCAACAACATCGCGCCGAAGCGGTCGGCCGACAGCCACGACGTGACCACGTTCGGCTCGACCGCGCACAAGTACGCCGGCGGTCTGCTCGACGGCACCAACACCCTCACGGGCATCTACGAGTCCGGCGCGTCCGGCCCGAAGAAGGTCGTCGAGCCGCTGCTCGGCACCGTCGTCGAGCTCGTGTACCGGCCGGAGGGCACTGGCACCGGCAAGCCTGAGGACACCGTGAACGTCCTCGTCACGGCCTACGAGGAGACCACTCCGGTCGCGGACATGATCACCTGGTCCGCGACGCTCCAGCTCACCGGCGCGGTCGTCAACAGCACCCAGGCCTGAGAGGCATCGACATGGTTGTGTCCAAAGAGGACCTGCTCGCCAAGACCTTCGGCGTCGAGGAGTTCGACGTGCCGCAGCTCGGCGTGTTCAAGATCCGTCCCCTCACCCGCGCGGAAGCGCTGACGGTGAAGGACAAGGAACTTCCGGTGGCGAAGGCCGAGCAGTGGATCATCGCCCACGCCGTCGCCGAGCCGGTCCTGTCCGAGAAGGACGTGGAGCAGCTCCAGAAGCAGCTTCCCGCCGGCCTGTTCACCCCGCTCACCGACCGGATCGCCGAGATCTCGGGCATGAAGAAGGAGGCCGCCAAAAGCGGCGTACCTGGCGTTCGAAAGTGACCCGGACCAGGAGTTCTCCTATTACCTGGCGGACCGGCTCGGGCGCACGCGCGACGAGCTGCTCGCGAGCATGAGCAACGCCGAGTACATGGCCTGGACGGTCTACCACGGCCGCAAGGCACAACGGGCCGAGATGGAACAGAAGATGGCGGCACACGGGAAGGGGTGACACGGTGGCGGACGCGATTCGCATCGAGGGACTGCGCGAGTTCCAGCGCTCCCTGAAGAACATCTCACCCGAGCTGCCGAAGGCGCTGCGCCTGGCCGCGAACGACGCCGCCGAGCTCGTCGTCGCCGACGCCAAGCCGAAGGTACCGATCGGCCCCGGCAAGGGCGGCCACGCCGTCTCCAGTCTCAAAGCGGCATCCACCCGCACCGCGGCGCGTGTGCAGGGCGGCGGCAAGCGCTACCCGTACTACCCGTGGCTCGACTTCGGCGGCGGCGTCGGCCCCGGCAAGAAGACCAAGCGGCCGTTCTTCAAGAAGGGCCGCTACATCTGGGCGTCCTTCGCGGACAACCAGGACCGCGTCGTGCAGCAGCTCGCCGACGGGCTGTCCAATGTGGCGCGCCAGGCCGGTCTGGAGGTGGAGTGATGGCGGGATCGCAGGGCCCCACCGTCAAGCTCACGTTCGCCGGTGACGCGGCGCAGCTGGACAAGACCATCTCCGGTGTGGGCGACTCGTCGGAGCGGATGGCCGGCCGGGTCGACGGCAGCGCACGCCGGATCGGCGACAGCTTCAACGGGATCGGCGAGAAGGCGGGCGAGGCGACGGACACCTCCGAGACCAGATTCCAGGGCTTCTCGGATACCATCACCGGTGTCGGCGACACCATCCAGGGCTTCAAGGACGGCAGCGTCACCGACATGGCGCTCGGCCTCGCCGACCTCGCAGGCGGCCTCACGGACTTCGTGATCCCAACGATCGCGTCGCTGGGCTCGACGCTGTTCTCGACCGTCGTGCCCGCGGTCTGGTCCTTCACGACGGCGCTGCTCGCCAACCCGATCACGTGGGTGGTGATCGGCATCGTCGCCTTGATCGCGGCGATCGTGCTGATGGTGACGCACTGGGACGCAGTGAAGCAGAAGGTCACCGAGGTGATCGGCTGGATGCTCGTGAAGTGGAACGACTTCACCAACTGGATCTCCGGGATCGCGAGCAAGATCGGTGGCTTCTTCTCCCACATGTGGGACGGCATCCAGGCCGGAGCGAAGTGGGCGATCAACGGCGCGATCGACCTGCTCAACGGCGGCATCTACGCGATCAACAAGCTGATCCACGGCGTGAACACGATCACCGGCGTGGTCGGCATCCCGGGCATCCCCGACATCCCGTACATCCCGCGCCTGCACACCGGTGGCGTGGTGCCCGGTGTGGCCGGGTCCGAGATGCTCACCATCCTCCAGGCCGGCGAGCGCGTCATCCCGGCGACCGGACCGCAGGGCGGCGGCGGCGCGGCCGCGGTCACGTTCGGCGGCAACGTGGACGGCGCGTTCGCGACGGCCTTCATGAAGCTCGTGCGCACGGGTGCGATCCAGGTGCGTGCATGATGGCCGTTCCCTTCCTCCCCGAAATCCCAGGCTCCCAGATCCGCGTGGAGATCGCGTGGGGCGCGGACATGACGGACTACAACGGGTTCTCTTGGGTATGGGCCGACGTGACCACGGACGTGCTGTTCGACGAGAAGATCAGCGTCACGTTGGGCCGCAACGACGAGGCGAGCACCAGCGGGCCGACCACTATCAGCCTGAAGCTGGACAACTCGACGAACGCGTACTCGCTCGGCGGCATCTCGCCGAACTACCCGAACGTGCGCCGCAACGTCCCCGTGCGCGTCTCGGTGGACCTCAACGACCTCAACGGGTTCCGCGTCGTGGCGCAGGGCTACGCCGACGGGTTCAGCCCGGAGTGGCGCGATGATGTCGGCCGGATCCCCTTGGCTGGGCTGTCCGCGTCCGGACTGCTGCGCCGTCTGCTGCAGGGCAGCGACCCGTTGCGCTCAGCGCTCTACCGGTTCCACACCGTCGGCAGCTTCACCAAGCCGGTGGAGTACTGGCCGCTGGAGGAGGACAAGACCGCATCCGCTGGGATCTCCGACACCGGCGGTCTGCCTGCGTTGGTGAAGCCTGGCGACATCGGTGGAGTCAACTACGGCAAGGTGAAGTGGGGCGGCGACACCGACAACGTCGCCACCGAGCGCGCCGTCCAGGTGTCGGCCGGCGCGTCGATGTACTGCCCGGTCCGGACCTCGCTGTTTCCCGATGGCACGCAGACGTACTGGGCCGTGTCGTGGATCATGCGGTACACGTCCATCTCGGGCGCCAAGTTCTTCCTGACCACGCAGGGGCAGAACGCCCTCACGATATACGCGATCTTCTACACCGACGGCACCGTCGAGGTGTACAGCTCGCAGCCCGCCGGCGACACCTTGCAGATGAGCTACACGCAGGGCGACTTCACCGGCTGGGACGACGTGTGGCACTCGTGGACGCTCACGGTAGACCAGTCCGTTACGAACACGCAGTGGAACCTTCTGCGCGACGGCCAGCTTGTGGCCCTCAAGATCAGCGCGGTGCTGCCGCGCGGCGTGCCCTCACAGATCCGGTTCGACTCACTGCCGGACCCGGGCAACGCCGAGGACCCGGTGACCCTTGGCCACGTCGCGTTCTGGAACTCGCCGATCGTGTGGAACGGCGACTACGCCGAGGCCATCGTGGCCTACTCCGGCGAGAACGCTGCCCTGCGCCTGCTGCGCCTCGGCATCGAGCAGGGGTTCAACGTCAACGTCGTCGGCACCGTCGGCGTGCAGATGGGTCCCCAACGTCCGGTGTCCGTCGTGGATCTGCTGCGCGAGTGCGAGGCGGTGGACCAAGGCGTGCTGCTCGATGGCCTGGACGCCGGCCTCACCTACATCACCCGCGGCGAACGCGAGAACGCCGCCGTAGACCTCGCGCTGGACGCAACCGAGCTGTACCCGCCGTTCCAGCCCACCGACGACGACCAGCGCAACCGCAACCGCGTCACCGCGTCCGTCACCGGCGCCAGCTCGAAAACCACGTTCGAGGACACCGACGGGCCGCTCGGCACCGACGCCATCGGCGTCTACGACTCGTCTTCCGAGGTCAACCTGTTCGTGCTCGACGACGTGGTCAACTACGCGTCGTGGGCCGTTCACCTCGGCACCGTCGAGGGCTACCGCTACCCGACGCTGGCCGTGAACCTGCGCGCTGCGCCAGCGCGCGCGTTCGAGGTGCTCCAGGTCCGACCCAGCACCCACGTGTCTGTCTCGAACGTCAGCGACGTGATCGCCGGACTCCCCGACGACACGGTGGACCTGCTCGTCGAGGGCATGGAACACAGCCTGTCCCCGCGCGAATGGATCTTCACCGCGAAGTGCAGTCCCGCGGCGCCCTGGACCATCGCCACCATCGCCGACGAGACCGGCGACACCGACGACGACCTCATGCGGCTGCAGACCGACGGAGCGCGGATCCCGCTTCCCTCGCTCGTCGGCGCCGGCCCTGGCACCTCGGCGAACAACGCCTCGCTCACCCCGACCTTGCCCGCCGGCGGCCGAGCCGGTGACCTGATCCTGGTGCTCGCGTCGATCCGCAACAGCGGCACCGGCACACCGAACACCCCGACCGGATACACCCTCGTCCAGGGTCCCAGCACGCCTGCGAACATGCGGCTGTTCTACAAGGTCCACACCGGCACCGAGTCGAACCCGACCGTGAGCTTCACCGGCGGCGCCACGAACGCGACGACCGTGGCGCAGGCCGCGATCTTCCGCAACGTCGGCGCACCCCAGCTCTACAGCGAGCAGCTCAACGCCTCGGCCCAGAACATCGCCTGGCCCGGCGTCGCGCACTACGACTCCCCGGCGCTGGTGATGGCGCTCGGGTGGAAAGCCGACGACTGGACCACCGTCGACCCTGTCGCCACCGAGATCGGCGAGCCCGTCGGCACCGCGGGCGACGATGCCGGGATCGTGTGGGACTACATCGTGGCCGGCCCCGGGCAAGGCGGGTCGGTGCTGCCCGCCGTGTTCCCGGTAAACGGCGGCGCTGCAGCGATCTCCCGCGGCGCCATCGTGGTGTTCGACGCCGTTCCTGGCACCGTCGGCACGACCTCACTGAAGGTCGAGACGCCGTCTGGTCCGTTGTGGACGACAGCCGCCGACGACTTCCCGCTGTACCTGTCCGTCGGCGGGCTGAAGGTTCGTGCGACCGCGTGCAGCGCCGCGACCGGCACGCAGCAGACGTTCACCATCGACGCGCTCCCGGTCGGTAAACCCGCCGGCACCGCGGTCGAGGTGTGGGACCCGCCCGTGCTCGGGCTGTGAGAGGAGGAAACCGTGGGATTCACCGCAGGCCAGAAGGTCCGGGCGTCGCAGCTCAACGCGCTCACCGCACGCGGCGGCGAGTGCTGGTCAACAGGGACCGCCGGCGTCGGCCAGACCCTGAACGCGGCCGCGACCAAGCTGCAGTTCCCGAACATCGTGGTCCCGTTCACCGGCGACATCACGTTCAACGGCACCGATACCTGGACCACGGGAGCCCTCGGCCTGGTCGTCGACATTCTGTGCCAGCTCCGCAACACCGGGAACGTCGTCGGCGGCGTCGCGATCATGTCCGGCACCGCCTACAGCGACGCCAACGCGCTCATCGCACCGTTCGCCACGGCACAGTCCAGCGGCGGCTGGGGCGACAAGGGCGTCTCAGGCAGCATCTACGTGCCCCCGAACACCACCATCACCGCGTGGTTCTACAACGCCGGCACCTCCACCACGGTCGCGCAGTCGACGCGGCCGGCGAAGTTCAGCATCTGGGGAAGGGCGCTGGGATGACCGCGGAGGAAGATCGCCGAGCTGGAGTCACGATCACCAACCGCGAGATCTACGACCAGGTGCTGGCCACCAAGGACCTCACCGCGAAGTTGGTCGACAAGATCGACGTGGTCGAGAAGCGCGACACCGACCACGAAGCCCGTATCCGTTCGCTCGAGCAGTGGCGCTGGACGATGACCGGGATTACCGCGGTCATCTCCTGGGGTGGCGCTGCCATCGTCGCCGCGATCACCGGAGGCTGACCCATGCCCACGTCCCAGAACGGCTACACCGCCCCGATCACGCCCGTGGGCCGCGCCCTGCCCGGTGGCTCGGTGCCGCTGCGCGCTGGCGCAACTGGGGACCTGCTCGCGTGGGTCGGCCGGCAGTTCCACGCCCGCGTCGAGCCGCTCATCTGGCCGGGCTGCTGGGGCTACGCCTACCGCGACGTGCGCGGCGCCACCGACCTGTCGAACCACGCCAGCGGCACCGCGCTCGACCTGAACGCGCCCAAGCACCCGCTCGGCACGAGCCCGTCGGCGAACTACACCTCGGCGCAGATCGCCACCATCCACGCGATCGTCGCGCAGACCAGCGGCTGTGTGCGGTGGGGCGGCGACTACGTCGGCCGCAAGGACCCGATGCACTTCGAGATCGTCGCCAGCGAGGCCGCGTGCGCCGCGGTGCTGGCTCGGCTGGCGGCGGCGCCGCCGGCTGGTGGAGGAACCGCGGGCGGCGGCACCGTCCACGACCAGGAGGACGAAGACGTGAGCAGCGACGTGATCATCGGCACCGGCACCGGCACCGGTCCGGACCAGCCGTGGCAGGACCTCGTGGTCCCGGTCAACGGCCACCAGTACCTGCGGATCGCCAGCACGTACCAGCAGGACGTGATCGTCCAGGGCATCTCGATGGTCGACGACACCCCGGGCGGGAAGGGCACCCACGGCGTCAGCGTCCAGCTCGGCGGCGAGGTCGACGCCGACCGGCCTGGCCCCTGGAACCTCGTCGGCGCCGACAAGGCGTTCGCGAACTACTCGCACATCGTCGCCCGGGTAAAGGCCCCGGCCGGCGCGAAGGTGAAGGCGTGGACCAATGACCGCCCCTGAGCCGCGGACCGCTCCGGTGCCCTGGTGGGCGCGTTACGCGAAAGGCCTGCTCGCGCTCGCCGGGAGCGTGCCGCCGGTGACCGTGTTCGCGTGGCTCGACTCGGTCGGCGTCCACGCCGTGCCGCCGTGGCTCCAGGCGCTGATCACGGGTGTGTGCGCGGTCGCCGCCGTGGTGGCCGGTCCGAAGAACGTCCCGAAGGTCTGAACGATCTCATCGCAGAGGGGCCTGCTCAAGCGCGCGGGCGAGGCGCGCTGGCACTTCCTCGCGGTGCCAGTGCTCAGCGGCGCGCTGCTCGCAGATGGTCATCGGCACGTCGTCGCCGTCGACCTCGATGATCTTGCCGTCATCGTCGTAGACCTCGCCCGCGTAGTTCCAGTGCCAGCCCATCGTCACCGCCCGATGTCGGCCGGGAGCGCGTGGGGCGCGCACGCCGGGCAGTCCTCGCCGTGCGCCGCCGCGGCCGGGGTGTGCCAGAGCCCGCACATCGACTTCACGATCGTCCCGTTGGCGGTCGTGAGCTTCGAGTAGATGACGTGGCGCTTGCCGTCGTCCGTAGGCATCCACACGAACTTCACGAGGGTCCGCGGGCCCACGGTTATCGCCTTGCCCGGAAGCACGGGCGGCAGTCACGCGCGCGGTCGCGGTTCTCTCCGAGTTCCTCGGAGAGCTCGGAGCGGAAGGCCCATCGGCCGGGGATCACGAACGCGGCAAGTGTGCAGTCCGGATAGAAGGTGTCGCGCTCGCCGTCCTCGAGCTGAGCGCGCAGGTACCGGTGGTTGCGGGTGTCGCCTGCCCAGAAGTGCACGGCGTACAACGCGGCGTCGACCTGGACGGCCGTCAGCTCTCCCGTGATGCGCGTGGTCATGCACCGAGCATCGCGCCAGCACTACGCAGGGTGAAGAGGCTGGCCGATGCGTCACTATGCGCATAGACCAGTCAGCGCGCGGCCTTCGCCTGTTCAAGGCCGGCGCGGTACTCGTTCGTCCACTCGGCACCCTGCTGGTCATCGGGCAGGTTCCCGAGCCCGGTCTCCAGGTGGTCGACGGCGACCGCGTAATCGCCGAGCGCGAGGTGGGCGAGCCCGCTGTTCAGGCGGTGGAACGTCGGCGTGAGCCAGTACGCCGTTTCCGGCGGGTCGCCGGCGGCGTCAACCATGTCGTCCGCGTCGTCGAGCAGTCGCAGCGCGGTGTCCCGCTCGCCGAGCCGCGCGTACCCCTGCGCGGCCTGGATGGCGTCGCCAATCCGCTGGCTCGGGTGCGCGCCTGGCGTGCCGTACGCGGCGAGGAACCACCGCACCATCGCGCGCGGCCGGCCCTGCTGGCGGGCGAGGTAGCCCTTGAAGTTCGCGGCCTGCGCGGCCAGCGTGCCGTCGTCGGCTTCATCGGCAAGGTCCTCGGCTTCGGTGAGCAGCCGCACGGCCTCGCTGTCTTGGCGCGCTTCCGCGCGCAGCCAGCCGGCGAACTGGACGTGCTCGGACGCGACCGCGGCCAGCTCTCGCCGGATCGGGCCGCCGGTGGCGCGGAGAAGACCGGTCACCATGTCGGCCTGCGCGAGGGTGGCGGGGATCATCGGTTCGGGCCCGATCACGTCGTCGAGCCGCCGCTGTGCGGCGAGGCTGTCCGCGAGCGCCCGCACTGCCTCGGCGTCGATGCGCTCGGGGTGCTTCACGCTGTAGGCGATGGCGTCGCGCTGGTCGCTGTTCAGCGGACCGGTGTCCAGCGGTGACCACAGCTCGAGGAGCTCGCCGCCGGCGTCCAGGACCTCATCGAGCCGCGCGACGGTCTGCTCGTCGATCTCCTGCAGCCCGGATTCGTACCGGGACAGGCTGGACTGCGACACGTGCACGCGCTGCGCAAGCGCGGTCTGCGACAAGCGTGCCGCCTTGCGCAGGCGGATCAACGCGTCACCAAAGGTTTCGGCCACCCCAGAACCTCATTCGCGGAGTCGACCTCTTCGCGTGGCCCCGGGAGCTACCCGGGGCCGTTCCCTCCGCGAAGAGGTGCAGAACCAGCCTACCGGGATACGAGCTGCGTGTCGGCGCGGTCGTGTGCGCACTGCGTCATCAGGTCCAGCTGCAGCGTGAACCGGTCGACCGGTTGGCCGGGCGAGTACCGCGCGATCGCCGCGGTGTGCTCTTCGACGGCGGCCTCGAGCGCGGCCACGCCACCCGGCGCCGGGTACGAGCACCACGCCGGCCGCGACACCGTTGGGCTCGTCGAAGGAACTGGCTCGCCGGTGCATCCGGACACCAGGGCGAGCAGAGCAACGGCGACGAAGGCGAGGGCGGTCGCCGGCCTTTTTCGCGCAGCCACGAAAACGCCGTGCGCCACCACGGTCCGCCGGACCAGTCCGCAACGAGTCCGCAAAAGCTTCGTTTTCGGCCAACTACGGCCGTCACTAGCAAACGCTGAGATCCGCAGATCAGAGCCGGTTTCCGGGTGATTCCCCACGTCGACGCCGGGTGCGTCAACGTTCAGGTTCAACGTCTGAGCCTGCTCTCCGTAAATCCGGTCCTTGTTCCGGCACGAAAACTCTAAACTGACCCGGTGATCCGCGAACTGGAGACCGCCCTCGCCGAGCACCGCGCGGCGCCGTTCCCAGCTCCCGAGGTCGTGCGGGGCCGGGACGACGGCTCGGTGTGCGCCGTGATGATCGACGCCGACATCTACGCGCTGTCGGAGCGGGTGTCTCGCGGAGAATTGCTGGCGGATGGCCGGTGGAACTGGCTCGCGGAATGCGAGGCGAGACTGCAGGACTCGCTCGCCGAGTTCCCCGAAGCCGGGCGGCCGTACTACGCGCAGCTCCTGCGGATCGCCGAACTGGCGTTCCAGCGCATGGAGGAGCTGGTACAGACCAACGCCAGTTGACCGGAGGTCAGCATTCGTTCTTCGGAAGCTGGCCCTGTTCGCACAGCCACTCGCGCTGGGTTTCGCCGGAGGTTTTGCCGCGGCCGGGGCCGCCGGGGTCGAGGTAGCCCTGGTATTCCTTGCAGCTCGGGTTGAACTTGCGGGCATTGACGGCTCGTTGGCCGCAGCCGGGGCGGGTGTCGCGGATCTTGGGTTTGGGCGATGTCCGGGTGGTCCGTGGCGTCGAGGTCGACTGGGGTGGTGCGGAGGCCCGCGTCGGTGAAGGTGGCGGCGAGGTCGCCGAAAGCGGAGCCGCGGGAGGCGACACCAGCGCCCGCTGCGGGGCGGTGGGAGGCGACGCCGAGGTCGACACCGGCGCCGGCTGTGGGGCGGCGGGCGCCGCGCACGACGCGGCAGCCAGGAGCACCACGGCTGCCGCGCACGCGACGGACGAACGGTTCATGCCGAGTCGTCGGCACCGAACCGTCCGGTGTTCCCAAAAGTGAAAAAGAAGGGGCTCAGCCGAGCAGGCCGAGCACCACCAAAGCGGCCAGCGTGAACGCCGTCGCGAACATCGTGATCCAGGCGCGCTGGGTGGCCGAGAGGGTGGTGGGCGAGTTGTTCATCGCGTGTCCTAGCGGGGGGCGGGGCGGGCGGATTCCGCTGGGATAGCGCGCTGATCAAGGGTGGTGTTACGGCCTGTGGTCGAGATCACGGTGGGCGCGGAAAGTGCGCCACAGGACCGCGCCGGCGGAGGCGACCATCAGGGTGAACGCGATGGTGCCGACGACGATTGCCTGGGTCATGGAAAGGGGTCCCTCCTCGTGGAACGTACGAAGGGGGGACGTGTCAGACCGCGGAAGGTGTCGTGACAGTCGGGCGCGTCACACGGTGAGCGCGGCGTCGATCTGGCCGGCGAGCGCGAAGTCCTTCGAGGTGAGGCCGCCTTCGGAATGGGTGGAGAGGCGGAAGGTCACCGTGCGCCAGCGGATGTCGATGTCCGGGTGGTGGTCGGCGGCCTCGGCGAGTTCGGCGACGCGGACGACGTAGGCCACGGCGTTCGGGAAGGAAGACAGGGTCACCGAACGGGTGATCGTGGCGCCGTCGCGCTGCCAGTCGGGGACGGTGGTCAGGGCGGATGAAATCTCGGAGTCGCTCAGTAGTTGCGCCATGTGTCCAATGGTGAACCCGTTTGGGCTACGCTGCACGGTTGCCACGGGAGTCCGGTACGCCGGGCTGAGAGGCGGGTGCCCGAGACCCGCGACCGTTCGCACCTGAATCCGGATCATGCCGGCGCAGGGAGGCCTGCTCTCCTTGCTCACGGCGAAGTGCAGGAGGGCAGATGATTCCGCGGACCGCACGCACGGTGCTGGGCCTGGCCACGGTCACGGTGCTGGCGAGCGCGTGCTCGCTGTCCGGCGGCAGCTCGGGCGGCGACGCCCAGCAGACCCCGACGGTCACACTCGTCACCCACGACTCGTTCGTCGCGCCGCAGGACGTGCTCGACGCGTTCCAGCGCCAGTCCGGGATCAAGCTCAAGATCCTCAAGTCGGGCGACGCGGGGGAGCTCACCAACAAGCTGGTGCTCACCAAGGCCAACCCGATCGGCGACGTCGCGTTCGGCGTGGACAACACGTTCGCCTCGCGAGCGCTGAACGAAGGCGTCTTCCAGGCGTACACGAGCCCCGAGGCCGACCGCGGGCCGCAGCGGTACTCGGTGGACCCACAGCACCGCCTGAGTGCCGTCGATGTCGGCGATGTCTGCGTCAACATCGACCCCGCGTACTTCGCGAGCAAGCACCTGCCGGAACCCAAGACGTACGACGACCTCGCCGACCCGAAGTACAAGGACCTCACCGTCGCCGAGAGCCCCGCCACGGCGTCGCCCGGGCTGGCGTTCCTGCTGGGCACCGTGGCGAAGTACGGCGAGCAGGGCTGGCACGACTACTGGGCCAAGCTCAAGGCCAACGGCGTCAAGGTCGACAGCGGCTGGGAAGAGGCCTACACGAAGGACTTCTCCGGCTCCTCGGGCAAGGGCCCGCGCCCGATCGTGGTCTCGTACGCGTCCTCGCCGGCCGCCGAGATCGGCGACGACGGCAAGCCGCGCACCAAGGCGCTGCTCGACACGTGCTTCCGTCAGATCGAGTACGCCGGCGTCCTCGCGAACACCAAGCAGGTCCCGCAGGCCCAGAAGGTGGTCGACTTCCTGCTCTCGCAGCAGTTCCAGTCGACGGTCGCGGCCAACATGTACGTCTACCCGGCCCGTGAGGGCGTCGACCTGCCCGCCGGCTGGGCCGCGGCCGCGCCGCTGCCGCAGGACCCCGCGACTCTGCCCGCCGACCAGATCCAGGCCGGCCGTGAGAAGTGGATCGGTGAATGGCGCTCGCTCATGGGCGCGTAACGCAGGCGCAGACCGCGCGCACGGCGGGCCTGGCGCTGCTCGGCCTGCTGCCCGTCGCGTTCCTGGTCGTGTTCTTCGCTTGGCCGGTCGTCGCGATCCTCGGCCGTGGCTTCTCGGCGGGTGGTGTGGACACGGTCCTGGCCGACGCGCAGACGTGGCAGCTCGCCGCGTTCACGCTGGTCAGCGCCGCCGCTTCGACGGTCGTCGCCGTGGTCGCGGGGCTGCCGGTGGCATACGTGCTCGCGCGCGTGAAGCTGCCCGGCGTCGGGCTGGCGCGCACGCTGGTGCTGGTGCCGTTCGTGCTGCCGACGGTGGTCGTCGGGCTCGCGTTCCGCGCGTTGTGGCCCGACGGCGGCGTGTTGCCGCTGGTCCTGGCGAACGCGTTTTTCAACGTCGCCGTGGTCGCCCGGACCGTGGCCGGGCTGTGGAGCCACCTCGACCCGCGGGCGACGGAGGCCGCCCGCGCGTTGGGTGCCTCGCCGTGGCGGGCCTTCCGCACGGTGACGTTGCCCGCGCTCGGCCCGGCCGTCGCGTCGGCCGCGGCGGTCGTGTTCCTGTTCTGCGCCACGAGTTTCGGCGTGGTGCTCATCCTCGGCGGCGGCCGCTACCGCACGCTCGAGACCGAGATCTACCTGCGCACGGTCGACCTGCTGGACCTCTCCGGAGCGGCCGCGCTGTCGCTCATCCAGTTCGCCGCCGTCCTCGCCGCGCTCGCACTCGGCGCGATCGCCCGAAAGCGCCGCGAGAACTCCGTGAAGCTCAAGCAGTCCACTCCTCGCCGGCCGAGAAAAGGCGAATGGTGGACGGTCGGTGCCGCCACGGTCGTGATCGCGCTGCTGATGACGCCGATCGTCGCGCTGCTGGTGGAGTCGGTGTCCACACCGGACGGGTGGAGCCTCGCCGGGTTCCACGCGCTCGCCGGCACCGGCACGGACGACGCGCTGCAGGTCAGCGGCTGGGTCGCCGCCAAGAACTCGCTCGCCGCGGCCACCGACGCGACGCTGTTCGCGATGACCGTCGGCGTGCTGGCCAGCGTGGTGCTCGTCGCCCTGCGCCGCGCACCTGGCCGCCTCGCCCGCGGCATGGGCGAGACGATGGACGCCGCCCTCATGCTGCCGCTCGGCGTCTCCGCCGTGACGGTCGGCTTCGGTTACCTCGTGACGCTCGACGCGCTGCCCGGCGACCTGCGCACGTCACCGCTGCTCGTGCCGCTCGCGCAGGCGCTGGTGATCATCCCGTTGGTCGTGCGGATGATCCTGCCGGTGCTGCGCGCCGTCGACTCGCGGCTGCGCCAGGCCGCGTCGACGCTCGGGGCGAGCCCGGCGCGCGTGTGGCGCGAGATCGACCTGCCGCTCACCGCGCGTTCGCTCGTCGCGGCCGCCGGGTTCGGCTACGTGGTGGCGCTCGGCGAGTTCGGCGCCACGAGCTTCCTCGCCCGGCCCGACGCGCCGACGTTGCCCGTGGCCGTCGCGACGCTCATCTCGCGCCCAGGCGAGCTCAACAACCAGATGGCGTATGCCGCGTGCGCGCTGCTCATGATCGTGACGGTGGCGGCCGTCGCGCTGATCGACCGGTTCGGCTCGGTTCGCGGGCACGGCACGGTGGGGGAGTTCTAGATGGCGCTCACAGTGCGGGACCTCACGGTCCACTACGGCTCGTTCGCCGCGGTGCGCGACGCGCGCCTCGACATCACCGACGGCGAAGTGCTGGCCCTGCTCGGCCCGTCCGGCTCCGGCAAGTCGACGCTGCTGCGCGCCATCACCGGCCTCGAGCCCATGACGTCCGGTTCCGTGAGCTGGGACGGCACCGACCTCGCCGCCGTGCCCGTGCACCGGCGCGGGTTCGGGCTGGTGTTCCAGGACGGCCAGCTCTTCCCGCACCGCGACGTCGCCGCGAACATCGCGTTCGGCCTGCGCATGCACGGGATCCCCAAAGCGAAACACCGGGCACGCGTCGAAGAGCTGCTGGAACTGGTGGGGCTCAAGGGGTTCGAACGCCGGCGCGTCACCGAGCTGTCGGGCGGCCAGGCCCAGCGTGTGGCGCTGGCCCGCGCTCTCGCGCCCGAACCGCGGCTGCTGCTGCTCGACGAACCGCTCTCCGGCCTCGACGCGGGGCTGCGTGAGCAGCTGGCCATCGACCTCGCGGACCTGTTGCGGCGCAGCAAGATCACCGCGCTGCTGGTCACCCATGATCAAGAAGAGGCGTTCACGCTCGCCGACCGCGTGGCCGTGCTCGACGCCGGTGAGATCCGGCAAGAGGGCGCCGTGCGGTCGGTGTGGCGCAACCCGGCCGACGACGACGTCGCGAAGTTCCTCGGCGCCACGTCGTTCGTCGACGGGGTGGCCGCGGGAGGGGTCGTGCACACCGATCTCGGTGAGGTCGTGCTCCCGGAGCCCGAAGACGGTCCGGTGCGGCTCGGTTTGCGGCCACACGCGTTGCGGGTGGCCGAAACCGGCGTGACCGGCGAGGTGACGGCCGCGGTGCACCGGCGGGAGCACCTCAGGCTGGTCGTGCGACTGTCCGAAAAGGACACCGTGGATGCCGTCGCCCCCGTCACGGCCGACTTGCGTGCGGGCGATCCCGTCCGGCTCGCACTGGACCCGGACGGGATCGCGATCGTCGGCTGAGACCCCTCGAACTCAGCCGTCTCGAGTGGCGAGCCGGCCGTAAGCCAGCGACAGCCCCACGATGATGTAACAAGCGGCCCGCAACGCACCTTCGGTGAGCATCGAGCCCGAGATCGGGTCGGCCAACACTTCGGTCGGGGCCTCACTCCAGTTGCGCGTGAGCAGGAACGGGTGCAGCCAGTCGAGCGAGGTCAGGAACCCGAGGATCGTGAACACGATGTCGCCGGCCAGCACCGACGCCACCACGAGCATCGGGTGTTCCGTCCAGCTCGACACGGCCAGCGCGACCGCGCCGACGGCCCACAGCTGCAGCACGATCCAGCCCGCCACGAGCAGGATCCGGCCCAGCGCCGCGCCGAGCGACAACGTCGTGCCCGACAGCGTGAACAGCGATCCGGTGCCGTTGATGATCAGCCCGGTCACCACGCCCGTGACGCACATGGCCAGTACCGCGACCACGCACACGACCGCCACGCCGATGGCCTTCACCACCAGCAGCCGGCCGCGGCTGACAGGCGCGACGAGCCACGCACGCAACGTGCCGTGGGCGGCTTCGCCGGCGAGCGCGTCGGCGCCGGCCATGGCCGAGGCCAGCGGCAGCAGCAGGGCCAGCGTCATCGTCAGCGCGGCGATGGGCAGCACCAACGCGTTGTTCACGGCCGACGCGAGCAGCGCCGCGTCGCCGTCGGCCGGGCCGCCGTCGGGCCCGCTGTCGCCGACGAGCGTGAGGCCGATGCCGATCACGATCGGCACCACGGCCAGCAGCCCGAGCACGGCCAGCGTGCGCGGGCGCCGGAAGATCCAGCGCAGCTCGGCCGCGACGAGCCGCGGCAGCGGCACCGTGTCGTGGCCCGTGCGGCTCACGGGTGCCGTGAGCGTCGCGGTAGTCATGCCGCCTCCGCGGAAGTGAGTACGTCGGCGGTGGTCATGCTTCCCCCTCGGATTCGGAGCCGACCGACCCGTCAGAGCCTTCGGTGAGCCGCGCGAACAGGTCCTCCAGCCCGGTTCGCGCGCGAGTCGCCTCATGCACCTCGACGCCGGCGCCCACGAGCACCTGCAGCACCCGCGGCGCGGGCGTGGCGGTGAGGTCCGCGCGGACGCCGTCGGGCGTGAGCCGCGCCCCGATCCGGTTCTCCCGCAACACTTCCACGGCGTGCTCCGCGTCGGGCGTGCGCACGAGCAGCGCCGCGTTGCCCGACTCCAACAGCTCGGCCAGCTCGCCCTGAGCCACGACCGTGCCCGACTGCAGCACGGCGACGTGGGTGCACGTCGCCTCCACCTCGGCGAGCAGGTGCGAAGACACGAGCACGGTGCAGCCGTCGGCGTGCAGCTCGCTGATGATGCGGCGGATCTCGCGCGTGCCGGCGGGGTCGAGGCCGTTGGTCGGCTCGTCGAGGATCACCATCCGGCGCGGCACGAGCAGCGCCGCGGCCAGCCCCAGCCGTTGCTTCATGCCGAGCGAATAGCCCTTGTAGCGGCGGCGCGCGGCGACCGTGAGGCCCACGCGTTCCAGCGCCCCGTCCACGGCGGCGGGGATCGCCCCCGACGCCAGCCGCGGCTCGGCGGCCGCGAAGCGCAGCAGGTTGTCGCGCCCGGACAGGAACGGGTGGAAGCCCGGGCCCTCCACGAGCGCGCCGACGTCGGGCAGCGCGTGCGGCGCGCCGTCGGGCATCGGCCGGCCGAGCAGCTCGACCTCGCCCTCGGTGGGCCGCACGAGGCCCAGCAGCATGCGGATCGTGGTCGTCTTGCCCGAGCCGTTGGGCCCGAGCATCCCGAGCACGGCCCCTTCGGGCACGTCGAGGTCGACGTGGTCCACCGCGACCGTGCCGCGGTAGACCTTGCGCAGCCCGCGCGTGCGCGCGGCGAGCGGGACCGCCGGGGCGGACACCTCCTGGGAGATGCCCGCCCCGGCTACCAGCGCACTGGTCGTGTCGGTCACTTCTGGCCCAGCGCCTCGTACAGCACCTGCTCCGGCACCGCACCGGCGGCGAACCGCCCGTCGTCGGTCAGCACCGCGCCGCCGACCTTGGTGGTGAACAGGTAGCCGCTGCCCCAGGTGCCGTTCACGCGCTTGGCGAAGCGGCTGAGCAGCTGCTGCGGGTCGACGTTGCGCCCCTCGGCCCCGGAGGCACCGGCCGGCTTCTTGCCGGACAGCGCGTCGGCCGGCACCTTGCCCGTGATGACGGTGTCCCAGCCGTCACCGACGAGCTTGGTGTCCTGCATGGCCTCGTCGGCCTTCGCCTTGGTCTGGTCGTCGACCTTCGCGGTCTTCTCCGTGACCTTGGCGCCCTGCGGCGGGGTGAAGGTGAACAGGTCGGCCGACTGCGGCGCGAACTTCACGTCGTCGAACGCCACCTGCAGCGCCGGCGCCGTGGTTCCGTTGCTCAGCACGGAAAGCCGCAGCGGCATGCGCGTCTGCGAGTCCACGGCCACGCGGATTTCGCGCAGCAACGTGCGTTCGGTCGGCTTCGGGGTGAAGACCAGCTCGTAGGCCGGGCGGTCGGCGACGTTCGCCGTGCCGTCTACGGAGACGGTGCTGTTCTCACGCACCTTGGCCAGCAGTTCCTTGGTCGCCGTGGCCGGGTCGGCCAGCTCGCCCGCGCCCATGTCGTGCTGGGTGGCGACGTCGGCCGGGATGGTCGTCTTCGTGGCCGAGTTGGTGCTGGAGTGGTAGTCCCACACGGTGGTGCCGTCGCGGACGATCGTCTCCTGCGATGCACCGTTGGTCAGCGAGATCTTGGCCTTGCCGGTGCCGTCGCTGAACACGTGCGCGGAGTCGACGTTCAGCGCGCTCATGCCCGGGACCGCGCCGCCGACCGCGCCCATGGCCGGCAGGCCGAGGTCGTTGCTCACGCTGACGGTGCCGTCGAACGGACCGGGGTTGGCCGTCATGACCGACTGCACGAGGTCTTCGGCGCTGATCGCCGGCAGCTTGGGCGCGTCTCCGGCCGAAGCCGGCATCGCGACCACCACGAGCCCCCCGACCCCCAGAGCGGTGCCGACGACGGCCGCGGTGATGGCCTTCTTCTTCGGATCCATGTCGTCTCTCCCTGTGTTTCCGAGCCCCAGTGTGCTCGGCTCCCGGAACCGACGCTTCCCTCTCGAGGCTGAGATACCCCTGAATGCTCGGCCTCCGCGGCTGAGATCGCGCTGAGAGCTCGCGCACGACCTGCGCAAACCGGCCATGATGAAACTCGTGAAACCTCGGGTGCTGGTGGTCGACGACGAGCCGGGCGTGCTCAAGGCGCTGCAACGCGGCCTGCGCGCGGAGGACATGGACGTGGTCACGGCGGCCGACGGGCCGTCCGGGCTGCGGCTGGCGCGCACCGGCGCGTTCGACGTGGTGCTGCTCGACATCATGCTGCCCGGTCTGTCCGGCTACCGCGTGCTGCAGCAGCTGCGCGCGGAGAACGTGACGACGCCGGTCCTGCTCGTGTCCGCCAAGGACGGCGAGATCGACCAGGCCGACGGGCTCGACCTCGGTGCCGACGGTTACCTCGTGAAGCCGTTCTCGTTCGTCGTGCTGGTCGCACAGGTGCGCGCGGTGCTGCGGCGCGCCGGGCCCGAAGCTTCGCGCGGCACGCTGCGGCTCGGCTCGCTTGAGGTGGACCGAGCGTTGCGGCAGGTGCGCTGGGACGGCACCGAGGTACCGCTGTCACCGCGGGAGTTCGGGCTGCTGGAGGTGCTCGTGAGCCGCGCCGGCACGGTCGTCACGAAGGACGAGCTGCTGCGCGCGGTCTGGGGCGAGGAGCAGGCCGTGACGCGCAACCTCGTCGAGGTCTACGTCGGTTACGTGCGGCGCAAGCTCGATGCGGTCGGCGCCGGCGCGCTGCTGCGGACCGTGCGCGGCCACGGCTACCTCGCGTCCGACGCGCAGCTGGACGAGGTCATGTGATCGGCACACCGTCCTGGTGGCGGGGCCGTTCGCTGCAGGTCCGGATCACGGTGCTGGCCACCACGATCACGCTGGCCTGCCTGCTCGGACTCGCCACGCTCGCCGCCAGCCGGCTCGAACCGCTGCTCGTCGACTCCGTGGACCACGAGCTCACGGCCGCGCTCGGACCCGCGTCGGCCTCGGTCGCGGCGGGCCGGCCGCCGGCGGGCGCGGACCCGGTTTCGGTGCGGGTGCTGGACATCTCGGGCGCGCCGGTCGACGGTCAGCCGCGGCCACCGTTGAGCGGCGACGCGATCGGGCAGCTCAAGGCGGGCGTGCCCGTGCAGACCGACGGCGACCGCTGGCGAGGCCAGGTCGTGAGCGGACCGGACGGCAGCCAGCGGCTGGTCGTCGCGGGCGCGGGCCTTGTCGGGTTCGCCGCGGCCGTGCACTCCGGTGGGTTGTGGCTGGTGATCGTCGCGCTGGTCGGCGCCGTGGTGGCGGGGCTCGCGACCTGGCTGCTGGTGCGCTTCGCGCTGCGGCCGGTGGCCCGGATGCGTGGCCTGGTGCGCTCGTTGCCGCCGGGTTCGCGGTTGCCGCTGCCGACTTCGCACGACGAGCTGCGCGCGCTCGCCGAGGAGTTCAACGCATTGCTCGCCCGACAAGAAGAAGTGAGCAGCCGGCTTCGCCGCTTCACCGGCGACGCGGCGCACGAGCTGCGTTCGCCCGTCGCGTCGATCCGCGTGCAGGCCGAGGTGGCCGTGACGAACCCGGATCCGGAGCTGGCACAGGAGACGCTCACGGACATCCTCGCCGAGGCCGAACGCCTGTCGGCCCTGCTCGGCGGCCTGCTGTCACTGGCCCGTTCCGACGCCGGCGAGGTGCCACCCGCCGAGCCGGTGGAGCTGGTCACGGAGGTGCGGGCGGCCGTGCACCGGCTGCCGGCCGGCGCGCCCCAGACGCGGGTGAGCGCCGCCGTCGCGCAGGCGTGGGCGCTGGCGACGCACTCGGAGGTGGAGCTGGTGCTCGACAACCTCCTGCGCAACGCCTGCCGCTACGCCACCGGCCAGATCGTGGTGTCCGTGCTCGCCTCGCGGTCGGATGTGCGCGTGGTGGTGGACGACGACGGGCCCGGCATCGCGCCCGAGCACCGCGCCAAGGTGTTCGACCGCTTCTACCGCGTGGCCGACGATCGCGCCCGCTCGTCCGGCGGAACCGGCCTGGGCCTGGCGATGGTCGCCGAAGCCGTGCGCCGGCGGGGCGGGCGCGTGCGCGTGGGGGAGTCACCGGACGGCGGTGCGCGCTTCGAGGTCAGGTGGCGCGCGGATCGGGCCGCGGCAACCGGGTGAACGCCGTGCGGGACACTGGGCCGATGGACGGGGTCATCGTCGGAGCGGCGCTGGTGCGTGACGGGAAGTTGCTCACTCAGCAGCGGGCGTGGCCGCCGCACCACGCGGGACAGTGGGAGTTGCCGGGCGGGCGCGTCGAAGAAGGCGAGACCGACTCGTACGCGCTGGCTCGCGAGTGCCAGGAGGAGCTCGACGTCGCCGTCACTGTGGGCGGGCGCGTCGGTGACGAGGTGCCGTTGCCGGGCGGGAAGGTGCTGCGCGTGTACTCCGCCGGGCTGATCTCCCCGGGCGACGAACCGCGGGCGGTCGAGCACACGGCCTTGCGCTGGGTCGGTCCGGACGAGCTCGACGACGTCGACTGGCTGCCGGCGGATCGCGGGCTGATCCCGGCGTTGCGCGCGTTGCTGATCGGCTGACTTTCACCCACGGCCGGGGCGGGTTTCCCTTGGGGTTCAAGGAAAACCCGCCCGAGCTCTTCAGCCGGCGCCGATGAGGCGCAGCGCCGAGGACAGCCGGTGGTCGCCGCGTTCGGCGGCGCGGATGGCGCCGGCCTTGCGGACGCGTTCGAGCTCCGCCGTGTCGGCGAGCAGGGCCATCGTGCCTTCACGAACCGGGCGCAGCTCTTCGATCACGGCGTCGGCGACGGCGTCCTTGAGCACTCCGTAGGACGGGTACTCGTCGGCCAGCCGGTTCGGATCGCGGCCGGTGCAGGCGGCGAGGATGTCCAGCAGGTTCGCGATGCCCGGCCGGCTTTCCGGCGCGTACGCGGGCACGGACCCGCCGTCGGTGCGCGCGCGACGGATCTTGCGGCGCACCTGGTCCGGCTCGTCGAGCACGAAGACCACGCCCGCGGCGTCGTGCGCGGACTTGGACATCTTGCGCGTCGGCTCGGCCAGGTCCTTCACGCGCGCGCCCGTGGGCGGCAGCACGGCCCGCGGCACGGTGAACACCTCGCCGTAGGTCGAGTTGAACCGCTTGGCCAGTGCGCGGGCGAGCTCCACGTGCTGGCTCTGGTCCTCGCCGACCGGCACGTCGGACGCGCCTTGCAGCAGGATGTCCGCGGCCATCAGCACGGGGTAGGTGAGCAGGCTCAGCCGGACGCCGGCCTGGCCTTTCGCCTTCTCCTTGAACTGGATCATCCGCGCGGCCTCGCCGTAGGAGCAGGTGCACTCGAGGATCCACGTCAGCGCGCCCAGCTCCTTCGCGATGTCGGACTGCACGAACACGCGCTCGGGGTCCACGCCGGTCGCCACCATCACGGCCAGCTGCTCCGTCGCCAGGGCGCGCAGCTTCGCGGGGTTGTGCGCGGTGGTCATCGCGTGCAGGTCCGAGACGAAGAACAGATCGTCCGGCTCGCTGTCGGACGCGAAGCGGCGCAACGCGCCTAGGTGGTTGCCGAGGTGCACATGGCCGGACGGGGTGATGCCGGATAACTGGACCACTGGGGTTCCTCTCCTGGGTGTGTGCCCCGGGAGGAGACCCGCCTGACAAGCGAGAAGGCCGCCCACCGGGGCGGCCTTCGCTGGAGTTCAGCGCAGAGCAACGGGGCCGCCGGAGGGCAGCCACCACTGGGTGCTGTGCGCGAACATGGTGAACACCTTAGAACACTTGCGGGTGCCGTGGCGCGGAACCGGGTTTACCGTCGAGACATGTTCGTCGTCTTGCTCACCTACACCGCGCCCATCGAGGAGATCGACCTGGCGCTGCCGGACCACGCCGAGTGGCTCGGCAAGCAGTACGACCACGGTCATTTCCTGGCCTCCGGCCGCCAGAACCCGCGCACGGGCGGCGTCATCATCACGCGCCCGATGGCTCGCGGGAAGCTCGACGCCATCCTGGCCACGGACCCCTTCGCGACGCAGCACCTCGCGCACTACGAGGTGATCGAGTTCTCACCGACGAAGACGGCACCCGAGTTGCGCCTGGTCAACGAGGCCGTGGCGCACTGATCAGGGTGTTCGGCGGCAGGAGATTTCGGTCACTCTGAATCGGGGCGAACGGGCCGTTGCGGGGAGAAGCCGGGCCGCGAACGGCGGGTGAAGCCTCTCGGAACACTTGCCGCTGGGAGCAAACGCTCAAGCCGCTTTCGCGAGGTCCGTTTTCGCCTTCTTCAACGCGAGCACCGGACACTTCTTGCACCTCGAGGACGACCGGCAGCACTTCTTCTTCACCTTGCCGGCCTTCATCAGCTTGCGGACGACCCCAGCAGGGGTGTCCGGCTGCTTCTTGTCCTTTTTGCCCACGGTGGGCTCCCACGTCCTCGGCGGCACTTCCTGAGGTTCAGGTTAGGTGAGCCTAACCGATCATGGGGCGTGGCGGTCCTCACACTTCGGCAACAGGTATCCTTATGAAGTCCGCGTGTGGCCAAAGCCGGTCACGATGCCGGTTGAGGTGGCGAAGCCGTTTTGGCAGAGGTCACCGCTCCGCCCGCGACGCGGCCACCCACCCGCCTTCGTAGTTCAGGAGTCTTCGCGTGCCCGCAGCCAGCGCCACCGCAGTCGAAACCGGCCGCGCGTCCGGCAAGACCCGGCCCGACCTGCGCAACGTCGCCATCGTCGCACACGTCGACCACGGCAAGACGACCCTGGTCGACGCCATGCTCAGGCAGTCCGGCGCCTTCGCCGAACGCGCCGAGCTCGTCGATCGCGTCATGGACTCCGGTGAGCTCGAACGCGAAAAGGGCATCACCATCCTCGCGAAGAACACCTCCATCCACCGCCAGACGCCCGACGGCCAGGTCACGATCAACGTGATCGACACCCCGGGCCACGCCGACTTCGGCGGCGAGGTCGAGCGCGGCCTGGCGATGGTCGACGGCGTGGTGCTGCTCGTCGACGCGAGCGAGGGCCCGCTGCCGCAGACCCGCTTCGTGCTCCGCAAGACCCTCGAGGCCGGCCTGCCGGTGATCCTGGTCGTGAACAAGACCGACCGCCCGGACGCCCGCATCTCCGAGGTCGTCGAGGAGACCCACGACCTGCTGCTCGAGCTCGCGAGCGACATCGAGGACGCCGACCACGACGCGATCCTCGACCTGCCCGTCGTCTATGCCTCCGCGCGCGCCGGCAAGGCCGGCCTCGAGCAGCCCGCCGACGGTGAGGTCCCCGACAGCGAGAACCTCGACCCGCTGTTCGACACGCTGCTCCAGCACGTGCCGCCGCCCGCGGCCGACCTCGACGCGCCGCTGCAGGCGCTGGTCACCAACCTCGACGCGTCCAACTTCCTCGGCCGCATCGCGCTGATCCGCATCCACGCCGGCAAGCTGCGCAAGGGCCAGACCGTGGCCTGGATGCGCGAGGACGGCTCGGTGCAGAACGTGCGTATCTCCGAGCTGCTCGTCACCGAGGCGCTCACCCGCGTGCCCGCCCTCGAAGCCAGCGCCGGCGAGCTCGTGGCCATCGCGGGTATCCCCGACATCACGATCGGCGACACGCTGGCCGACGCCGAGACCCCGGTGGCGCTGCCGCGGATCACCGTCGACGAGCCCGCGATCTCGATGACCATCGGCGTGAACACCTCGCCGCTGGCGGGGCGCAACGGCGGCGACAAGGTCACCGCGCGCCTGGTCAAGGCGCGTCTCGACCAGGAGCTGATCGGTAACGTCTCGATCCGCGTGCTGCCGACCGAGCGCCCCGACACCTGGGAGGTCCAGGGCCGTGGCGAGCTGGCGCTGGCCATCCTCGTCGAGCAGATGCGGCGCGAGGGCTTCGAGCTCACCGTCGGCAAGCCGCAGGTGGTCACCCGCGTCATCGACGGCAAGCTGCACGAGCCGTTCGAGCGCCTGTCGATCGACTCGCCGGAAGAGCACCTCGGTGCGATCACGCAGCTCCTGGCCTCGCGCAAGGGCCGCATGGAGCACATGGGCGGGCACGGTTCCGGCCGCCTGAAGCTCGAGTACGTGCTGCCGGCGCGTGGCCTCATCGGCTTCCGCACCGACTTCCTGACCGAGACCCGCGGCACCGGCATCGCGAACCACGTGTTCGAGGGTTACTTCCCGTGGGCGGGTGAGATCCGCACCCGTCACAGCGGCTCGTTGGTCGCCGACCGCACCGGCCCCGTCACCGCGTACGCGATGATCCAGCTGGCCGACCGCGGCACCTTCTTCGTCGAGCCGGGCGCCGAGGTGTACGAGGGCATGGTCGTGGGCGAGAACCCGCGCTTCGAGGACCTCGACATCAACATCACCAAGGAGAAGAAGCTGACCAACATGCGTCAGTCCTCCGCCGACGTGATGGAGACGCTGGCCCGCCCGCGCAAGATGGGCCTGGAAGAGGCCCTGGAGTTCTGCTCGGTCGACGAGTGCGTCGAGGTCGCGCCGGAGGTCGTCCGCGTCCGCAAGGTCACGCTGGACATCGGCACCCGCGCCAAGGAGCGTTCGCGCGCCAAGAGCCGCGAAAACGGCTGACGGTTTTTCTCGAAGGGCGCCTCTCCCCTCGCCGGGGCGGGGCGCCCTTCGGCGTTCACGGGCGGGTCGCGCGCCGGTCACGATGCCGCGCCGCTGATCACGAACGGGAACCAGGTGGGGTTCCCGCACGTCCACCGGTTGGCGGTATCCACTCCGGTGTCGGCCGGTCCGGCCGGATGTGGGAATCTCGGTGCCGAGCAGCCTCCGGCGTGGCAGCATGTCGGCTCGGACCGCGGGAAATCGGGAGGGTACGCGTGCGGATGGGACGCAAGGCGGCGCCGGTGCTGGCGCTCGCGGGGGCGCTCCTCGCCGCGTGCTCGAACACGCCACCGCCTCCGGTGGTGACCTCGGCGCCGACGTCGAGCACCCCAGCGCAGCCCACGGCGTCGCAGATCGTGGTGGGCGTCGACGACGTGGTGGGCGGCTACAACCCCCACACGCTCGCGGACTCGTCCACGGTCACTTCGGCGCTGTCGCAGCTGCTGTTGCCCTCGGTGTTCCGCCAGTCCGACGACGGCAAGCGCACGCTCGACAAGACGCTGATGACCTCGGCCGAGGTCGTGTCGCAGATGCCGTTCACGGTGAAGTACGAGATCCGCCCCGAGGCCTCCTGGTCCGACGGCGCGCCGATCGCCACCGAGGACTTCACCTACCTCGCCGACGCCATGAAGTCGCAGCCCGGCGTGATCGAGCCCGCCGGTTACCGGCTCATCAGCGACATCGAGTCGCGCGACGGTGGCAAGGGCGTCGAGGTCACCTTCAGCAAGCCGTACCCGGCCTGGCAGACGCTGTTCGACAACCTGCTCCCGCAGCACCTGCTGAAGGACTCACCGGGCGGCTGGCAGGCCGCGCTGGCCACGAGCTTCCCGGCCGTAGCGGGACCGTTCGCGATCAAGACCATCGACACCGCCCGCGGCGAGGTGACGCTGCAGCGCAACGACCGCTATTGGGACAAGCCCGCGGCCGTCGACACGCTGATCCTGCGCCGCTCCGACCCGTCGGGCATCGCGACCGCGCTGCGCAGCGGCAACGACCAGTTCTCCCTCACCCGCACCGACGCCAACGGCCTGCAGCTGCTCAACGACCTCGGCTCCGCCGTGAAGCTCACGACGCTGCCGCGGCCCATGGAGGCCACCGTCCTGCTGCGGCCCGTGAGCGCGGTGCTGTCGGACAAGCAGGTGCGCCAGGGCGTCGCGGCCCTGCTCGACCGCGGCAAGCTCATCACGGCGGGCGCCATGGGCGGCCCCGCCGCCGCGCTGAAGGCCGACGCGCAGGTCATCCCGCCCACCGGCGCCGGCTACGCGCCTACGATCCCGGCCGGGCCGCCCGCCACACCGGACCTGGCGAAGGCCGAGGGCTACTTCAAGGCCGCTGGCTACACCAAGGAAGCCGGCGTGTGGCGCAAGGGCACCAAGACGTTGTCGCTGGTCATCGCGTCGCCAGGCGAAGAGGAGCCCTACGCGTCGATCGCGAAGGAGCTCTCGGACGAGCTCATCGCGGGCGGCGTGCAGGTCAACACCATCAACCCCGAGCCGCGTGACCTGTTCTCGACGCTGCTCGCCATGCCCGTGCTCAACGGCCAGCAGCAGGCCGGCCCCGACGCCAACGGCAACGTCGGCGTCGACATCGCCGTGGTCGGGCAGCCCGTCGGCGGAGACCCGGCCACGGTGCTCGCGTCCACCTTCGGCTGCGCCCCCGACCAGGCCACGACGGACCCGACCAAGGCCGTCGTGCCCGCCAACTCGGCCGGCCTGTGCGACGAAAGCCGCCAGGCCTCGATCGACGCGGCCCTCACCGGCTCGACGACGCTGGCGGACGCGCTGAAGACACTGGAACCCGATCTCTGGTCGGCCAACGTGGTGATCCCGCTCTTCCAGGAAGCCGAGACCCTGGCCGTCGGCAAGGGCATCTCGGGCCTGACGCCGGGGCCGCCGATGCTGGGGCCCTTCGGCTCCGCGGTGAACTGGACGCGCGGCACGAGCTGAGTGGCCGCCGGTCAGCGCAGCCGGTCCGCGATCTGCTGGAGGCCTTGCCGGATCAGCTGCCCGTACTCGTCGTCGCCGAGCGCGCTGATCGTCGCTTGCGCTTCGCGCAGGTGCGCACGGGCTCGGTCGAGGTCGCCGAGCTTGCGGTGGCACTCGGCCAGATTGAGGTGCAACGACGGAGACAACCCGGCCGCAGACAGCGTCAGTCCGGCCTCCGCCATGCGGGCGTCGGTCAGCTGCCCGGCGGCCGCCAGCGCGCGCTCGTCCCAGAGCAGTTCCTGCCGAACGTCGTCCTGCACGTCGGCCATCGAGTGCGCGAGCGTGCACCGGTGCAGCGGATCCCCTTGCGTACCACCGATTTCGGCCCAGATCTCGGCGAACACCCGGCGTGCGCCCTCCCGGTCGCCGCTGTGACCGAGCTGCACGGCCTCGCCGATCCGGGTGAGCGTGGGGTCCGTGATCACGAGTTACTCCTTTGCCTCACAACGAAAACGCCCCGGCGCGCGCAAGCGGCACCGGGGCGTTTCTCGTCAAGACGGGCTCAGATCAACTGCAGGCTCTCCGCGAAGTGGCAAGCCGTCGGGTGGCCCTGGCCGTGGTCGACCAGCAGCGGCTCTTCGGTGCTGCACTTCTTGCGGCCCGCGTCGTCGATCTCGTTGGCGAACTTCGGGCAGCGGGTGCGGAAGCGGCAGCCCGAGGGCGGGTTCGCGGGGCTGGGCACGTCGCCGGTGATGACGATGCGCTGGCGGGTGCGTTCCTTGCGCGGGTCCGGCACCGGGATCGCCGAAATCAGCGCCTGGGTGTACGGGTGCGTCGGGCTGTTGAAGAGGTCCTCGGAGGCCGCGGTCTCCACGATCTTGCCGAGGTACATCACCGCGATGCGGTCGGACACGTGGCGCACGACCGACAAGTCGTGCGACACGAACAGGTAAGACAGCCCGAGTTCCGCCTGCAGGTCCTTCAGCAGGTTGAGAACACCGGCCTGGATCGACACGTCGAGCGCCGACACCGGCTCGTCGAGCACCAGCACCTTCGGCTTGAGCGCGAGCGCGCGGGCGATGCCGATGCGCTGGCGCTGGCCGCCAGAGAACTCGTGCGGGAAACGGTTGCCGTGCTCCGGGCGCAGGCCCACGGTCTTCATCAGGTCACGGACCTGCTGGCGGCCGCCGTTGTCGTAGAGGCCGTGGATGCGCAGCGGTTCGGCGATGATCTCGTTCACCGGCAGCCGCGGGTCCACCGACGCGTACGGGTCCTGGAACACGATCTGCATATCGCGGCGCAGGCGCTGCAGCTCGCGCTTCGACATCTTCGCCAGGTCGCGGCCTTCGTAGGTGACCTTGCCGTCGGTGAGCGGCTGCAGGGCCAGCGCGATGCGTGCGGTGGTCGACTTGCCGCAGCCCGACTCGCCGACGAGCGCGAGCGTCTCGTGCGGGTAGATGTCGAACGACACGCCCGACACGGCCTGAACCGCTCCCGTCGTGCGGCGGATGACTCCGCCGCCGCGGATCGGGAAGTGTTTGACCAGGTTCTGCGCGGAGAGGACGGGCGTCCGGGTCGCCGTAACCTCGCTCATCAGATCGTCTCCGTGTCGGTCGCGGCGTCGACGGTGACCGGGACGGCTGCCGTGTCGGCCGAAGTGGCGCTGAACAGCTCGGCCGGGTCGCGGCCGATGACCTGCTCGGTGAAGTGGCAGGCCGCGAACTGCGAGCCGGGGCCCGCCACCAGGGGCGGTTCCTCTTTGTCGCAGATGTCCTGCGAGATCGGGCACCGCGGGCTGAACGGGCAGCCCGGCGGCATGTTCGTGGTCGCGGGCGGCGAGCCGGTGATCGGCGTGAGGCGTTCGGTCTTCACGTCGAGCCGGGGCAGGCTGCCCAGCAGGCCCAGCGTGTACGGCATCCGCGGCGTGTAGAAGATCTCGTCGACGGTGCCGGACTCGACCACCTTGCCGGCGTACATCACGTGCACGCGGTCGGCCTGGCCGGCGATCACGCCGAGGTCGTGGGTGATGAGCACCATCGCCGCGCCCGTCTCCTTCTGCGCCGCTTGCAGCGCTTCGAGGATCTGGGCCTGCACGGTCACGTCGAGCGCCGTGGTGGGCTCGTCGGCGATGATGACGTCCGGGTTGTTGGCCATGGCGATCGCGATCACCACGCGCTGGCGCATACCACCGGACAGCTGGTGCGGGTACTCGTCCGCACGCTGCTTCGGGTTCGGGATGCGGACCAGGTCGAGCAGGTCGATCGCCTGCTTCTTGGCCACGTCCTTGCGCACGTTGTGGTGCGCGGTGATCGCCTCGGCGATCTGGTCGCCCACGGTGTACACGGGGTTCAGCGAGGTCATCGGGTCCTGGAAGACCATCGCGATGCCCTTGCCGCGGACCTTGTTGAGCTCCTTCTCGCTGGCCTTCAGCAGCTCGACGCCGCCGAAGCGGATGGAGCCGGAGATCCTGGCGGTGCGCGGCAGGAGACCCATCACGGCCATCGACGTCACGGACTTGCCGGAGCCGGACTCGCCGACGATCCCGAGCACCTCGCCGCGCTGCAGGTGGTAGCTCACGCCGCGCACGGCGTTGACCACGCCGTCGTCGGTCGGGAACTGGACGGTCAGGTCCTCCACCGTGAGGACGGGATCACCGCCGCTACCGTTGGAGCTGTACTCGGTCATGCGCGCACCTTCGTCTGCTGGGGGTCGAACGCGTCGCGCAGGCCGTCCCCGATGAAGTTGATCGTCAGCGCGATCAGGATGATGAACACGCCCGGGAAGTAGAACAGCCACGGGCGGGTGTCGACCGCGGTCTGCGCGGTGCTGACGAGCAGGCCGAGTGACGTGTCGGGCGAGGTCACGCCGAAACCGATGAACGACAGCGCGGTCTCGAGCAGGATGCCGATCGACACCAGGATCGTCAGGTTCACGATGATCGCGCCGAGGGCGTTGGGCACCAGGTGCCGGAAGATGATCCGCGCGTCACTCGCGCCGAGGGCCTTCGAGGCCTCCACGAACTCCTTCTCGCGCAAGGAAAGCACGACACCGCGGGCGACGCGGGACACGTAGGCCCAGTACAGGCCGGCGATGACCACCGCGATCAGCCACCACGTGCCACCCACCTGGTGGGCCAGCACCGCGGCCACCGCGAGCAGCGGCAGGGTGAGAATCAGGTCGGCGATGCGCATCAGGACCGTGTCGATCCAGCCGCGGTAGTACCCGGCGATCGAGCCCCAGATGGTGCCGACGACCGTCGCGAAGATCGCGATGAGCACGGAGATCTGCAACGAGATCTGCGTCCCGCGCATCACCTGGGCCAGCGTGTCGTGGCCGACGGCGTCGGTGCCGAACGGGTGCGTGCCCGACGGCGGCGCGGAGTTGTCCTCGGAGATGTAACCAGGGGTGAACTTCCACACGAGCGGGCCGATGTAGGCGAACAGGACGATCAGGATGAACACGACGAGGCTGATCATCGCCAGCCGGTGCTGCAGGAAGCGCTTGAAGACAACCTGGGCCTGGCTGCGTTCCTTGACCGTGAACTCGCGCTCGGGAACGGTGTCCCGCTGGGTCGCGACGTCGAGGCGAGAGTCCGCGCCGGTGGGCAGTTCTTCGGTCGTCGATTCGTCAGGCATAGCGGATCCTCGGGTCGAGCAGGCCGTAGAGCAGGTCGGCGATGAGGTTGAGCAGGATGATGAACGTGGCGGCGATGAGGAGCCACGCCTCCACGGCGTAGACGTCGCTCTGCTTGATCGCGGTCAGCAGGAACGTACCCGCGCCCTGCCATTGGAACACGGTCTCGGTCACCACGGCACCGCCGAGGATCGCGCCGATGTCCAGGGCCGTCACGGTCGTGAGCGGGATGAGCGCGTTGCGCAGCGCGTGGCGGCGGGTCACCGTCCAGCGGGGCAGGCCCTTCGCACGGGCCAGCCGCACGTAGTCCGAGTTGAGGACTTCGAGCATCGACGCGCGCTGGAAGCGGCTCCAGGCCGCGTAGCTCGTCAGCGCGAGCGAGATGGTCGGCAGGATCAAGTGGCCGGCGACGTCACCGAGCTGTGCCCCGAACCCGTCGGGTGTGATCACCGACGAGGAGCCGATCGTGTAGAAGATCTGGTCGCCCACCGAGGTGTTGATCCCGATGCCGATCTGCTTCAGCACGATGGCGAACCAGAACGACGGCATCGACAGGAACAGGAAGCCGAAGAAGGTCGCGGTGTAGTCGAACTTCGAGTACTGGCGGGCCGCGCTGATCACGCCGATGACCACGGCGAGGATCAGGGCCACGATCATGGCCAGCACGATCAGGCGCAGGGTCACGCCGAAGCGGACGAAGACCTCGTGGCCGATGTTCAGGTTCGACTGCACCGACGGGCCGAAGTCGCCGCTGAAGACACCGGTGATCCAGTGCCAGTACCGCTCGAAGATCGGCTGGTCGAGGTGCAGGCGGATCCGCTCGAGCTCGATCGTCTGCGGGGGTGGTGGCGGGTTTCTCTGGATCAGATAGCTCAACGGGTTGGCCGAGAGCGACACCATCACGAAGACGAGGAACGTCGACACGATGAGGATCGGCACCGAGACGAAGAGCCGGCGCAGTGCGAAGGCAAGCATGGAGGTCTTCCTGCTCTGGTGGTTCTGCCGCGGACCCGCCGCTTGTGGTGGCAGGGCCGGGGCGACGAGAGAGGCAAATCTGGAGTTCGGGATGAAGCGGACTTGACGGTTCGGACATGCGGTGAGGGGCCGGCTATGTGCCGGCCCCTCACCGGTCCTGCGCGAATCTACCCGCGAATCTACCGGGTGGTGATCACTTGCGGAGGCCCCACTCCGCCATGTTGTAGACCGGGGCGTCGAGCGTCGAGTTGTTGCGGATGTTCCCGATCTTGTCGGACGACGCGATGAAGGTCGGCTTCTGGTACAGCGGAAGCACGTACGCGTCGTCGGACATGATCTGATCGGCCTGGTTCAGCAGGTCCGTGGCCTTGGCCTGGTCGGTCTCGGCGTTGGCCTGGGCGATCAGGCTGTCGACCTGCGGGTTGGAGTACTTGCCGTAGTTGCTGCCCTGACCGGTGACCCAGTTCTGGACGGCGCCCGCGAACGGGAACGGCGAGGACACCCAGGCGAACACGATGATGTCGTAGTCGCCCTTGGTGGTGGTGTCACCGAGGTCGTCGGTCGGCGAGACGTTCACGGTGATGCCCAGCTGCTTGGCAGCCGCGGCGAACAGCTCGCACTCGTCCTGGCGGATCTGGTTGCCGACGGTGTAGCGGATGCGGTACGGGCCGACGTTCTTGCCCGACGGGTCCTGCAGCTGCGTGCCGTTGAGCTTGTAACCGGCGTCCGTGAGCAGCTTCTTGGCCTTGTCGATGTCACCAGTGCCCTGACCGGTCGACGACACGACGTCCTTGAAGCCCGACTGCTGCGGCATGAAGTTGTGGTTGTTCAGCGGCTCGACCTTGTTGGTGAACTGGCCGACCGTCTTCGCGATCATGTCCTTGCGGTTGATCGCCGTGAACATCGCCTGACGCAGCGCCTTGTTGTCGAGACCCGGCGACTTCAGGTTGAAGTCGAAGTGCTCCCAGGTCAGGCCGAGGCCGATGTAGGAGGAGATGTTCGGCATGTTCTTGACCTGGTTCACGAGGTCGACCTGCGGCTGCGGGTAGATGACCTGGACCTCGTTGTTCTGCAGAGCGGTCGGCTCCTGCGTGGCGTCGGTGATGACGCGGAAGATCACGCTCGACAGCAGCGGCTTGGTGCCCCAGTACTTGTCGTTCGGAACCTCGGTCACCGACTGGTTGTTCACGAACTTCGAGATCTTGAACGGGCCGCCGGACCAGGTCGGGACGGTGTCGCCGAACCACTTGTACGACGAGGCGAGGCCGGCCGGGGTGGCGGTGTCACCGTGCTGGGCTGCCAGGTGCGCCGGGTACATCGCGCCCGAAGAGCTCCACAGCTGGCGCCAGTCGGTGAACGGCTTGGAGAAGGTGGCGGTCACCGTCTTGCCGTTGTCCGAGCCGACGACCGAGGAGACCTGGTCGTAACCGGAGGTCGAGGCCGGGGCGCAGTCGGGGCAGTCCTTGCCGTTCTGGACCTTCCAGTTGTAGATGAAGTCGTCGGCAGACAGCGGGGTGCCGTCGTCCCAGGACGCCTTCGGGTTGAGCTTGTAGACGACCACCTGCGGGTTGGTGCTGGTGACGTCCGCGGACTCCACGAAGTCCTTGTTCAGGACCGGCTTGAGGTCCGGCGTCGCGTAGAAGGTGTAGGGCAGGATGCCCTTGGTGACCATGCCCGTTTCGAAAACGTTGCCCTCGGCCGAGGTCACGTTCCAGTTCGGGATGTTCTTCTCGATGGCGTACGTGACGTCGCCGCCCTGCTGCAGCTGGTCAGCCTGGACCGAGTTGCAGCTGTTCGGGTTCTTGTCGCAGTCGGCGAATGCCTGCCCGGTCTGCACCGCGCTGTTGCCGCCGCCGCCACCGCCACACGCGGAGAGCAGAAGGGCCGCACCCGCGACGAAGGCACCGAGCTTCGCGGCGCGCGACCTTGTCGTCACTAACATTCATTCTCCTTGCTCGACGCCGTCGCGGGTTTGCGAGGCGACCTCTTCCTGACCGCAAGCTTCGATGTAATCGAGTTAGCTCACCGTAGTCGTGCAACCTAGGCAGTGGACAGCCGTCAAAACCATCGATCCGGACACTCTGAGTGAGATCGTGATGGAACAGCAATCTCGTCTTGCCTATCTCCACCTCGGGTTCTGCGGTTGATCGACTACTCACGGTAGCTAATCTTCGATCATCGCAGTCCTCGTTCGGGGACGGCCACGGCTAGGTGGGTCATTCGGCTCGGGGGACAATAACCGACGCCATCCTCTTTGTGGACCCCGCGAATGGACTAGTCGCACAGCCGTGACAAACCGGAAGTGACAAGGAATTAACCTGATCTCGTGAACGGTGGCGACCGTTTACCGGAGTGCGGGCCGGAGGGCGTGTCCCGCCCTTTCCGAGGCGGTCCCGCGGGGTGGGCGGAACCCCTGCCGCGGAACGTTCCGGGATCGGGAACGGCGGGGCCCCGGCCCCGCGGCCGGAGTTCATTAACCTGGTGGCGTGATCCGAAAGCTCCTGCTCGTCCACGCGCACCCCGACGACGAGACCATCACGACCGGCGGCGCCATCGCCCGGTACGCCGCCGAGGGCGCCGAGGTCTCGGTGGTCACGTGCACTCTCGGCGAGGAAGGCGAGATCGTGCCGCCGCGGCTGGCGCTGCTGGCCTCGGACGCCGCGGACCAGCTCGGCGGCTACCGCTCGGGCGAGCTCGCGGCCGCCTGCGCCGCCCTCGGCGTGACGCGCCACGAGTACCTCGGCGGGATGGGCCGCTGGCGTGACTCGGGCATGGCGGGCACGCCGGCGGCCGAGCACCCACGCACGTTCGCCGGCGGCAGCCTCGACGAGCAGGCCGCCCAGCTGGCCGAGCTGCTCGACGAGGTGGCGCCCCAGGTCGTGGTCACCTACGACTCCTTCGGCGGCTACGGCCACCCCGACCACATCCGCGCCCACGACGTCACCATGGCGGCGGCACCGCGCGCGACCTCGGTCGAGCGCGTCTTCCACGTGGTGCACTCCCGGGCCGCGGTCGACGCGGGGCTCGCGCGGCTGCGCGCGAATGGCGGCTCACCCTTCCGGGTACCCGAAGACGACGAGCTCCCCGGCACCGCGGATGAGAAGGTCACGACCGTGCTCGACACCTCGGCCCACCTCGCGGCGAAGATCGCGGCCCTGCGCGCCCACGAGACGCAGCTGACGGTCGTCGACGGAGAGATCGTGCACTTCGCCCTCACCAACGACATCGCGCAGCCGATCCCGCCCGCCGAGTACTTCGTGCTCGCCCACGGCGACGCGGCCGGCGCGGACACCGACCTGTTCGGAGGGCTGTGACGTGCCGGCCCCGTTGAGCCGCGATCAGCGCCTGATGCTGGTGGTGCTGTGCCTGGACGCGCTGCTGCTGGCGTTGCTCGAAGTGTTCTTCCTGCCGCTGCGCGTCGGCACGCTCGGGGAGGTGCCGCTGCCGCTGACGGTGCTCGTCGGCGCGGTCGCCACGCCGTGGCTGGTGCTGACGGCCGCGAAGCTCGTGCGCCCGGGGTTGTCGTGGGTGCCGCTCGTGGTGTGGGTGGTCGTGGTGTTCGTAATCGGCTTGGCCGGACCCGGCGGCGATCTCGTGCTCGTTCAGGACTGGCGGGCGATCCTGCTGCTCGGCGCAAGCGCCGTGCCGGCGGCGCTCGTGCTCGGCGGCGGGCTCGGCCGCGCGGCCTCGGCGAAGGGCAAGCTCCGTGGCTGAGCCCATTTCGGACCGTCAGGTCGTGGCGGTGCTGCGCCCGTTCGTCCGGGCCTGCGCGCCGATGCTCGACGCGCTGCGCGAGTCGGACCCGTTCGGCCTGCGGGCGCGGGCCCGCAAGACCGAGGCGGCCGAGGAGTTCGGCGACGACGGCTTCAAAGAGAAGGTGCTCGGCGCGGTCACGTCGGTGAAGGTCCCCGGCACCGCCGCGTGGGCCCGCATGGACATCGACGAGCGCTGCGGCTGGTGGGTCAACCGTGTCGGCCGGTTCACGGCGGCGCTCACCTCGATCCCGGGCCTCGGCGGCGCGCTCGCCGACCGGCTGCCGGTGCAGGACACGCTCGGCGCCGCGTCGCAGGGGCTGCTGCTGTGCGCGATCGCGGGGGAGTACGGCGTGACCGACGTCGGCAGCCGGGTGCGGCTGATCGCGTCGGTGCTGTTCGAGCGAGACCTCGACCCGGTGCTCGCCGCGGGCAAGCCGGCCGACGAGTCCGCAGAGGACAGTGCGGCCGCGCAGCTCACCGAAGAACTGACGGAATCCGAACGCGCCCACGGCAAGGTGACGGTGAAGGCCGTCGCCGGGACACTGTGGCGGCTCGGCCGATCACTGTGGGGGATCACCGACGAGCTGGAGAAGCGCCCGCGTGGCCGCTTCTACCACCGGGCCCTCGGGCTGATCCCGGTGGTCGGCGCGGCGGGCGACTACCTCGGCGAGCGCTGGGGGCTCAAGCAGATCTGGAAGCGCGCGCACGGGTGGCTGATGACCAACTCGCACTGGGCTTCTTTCTCTTGAGCTCAACCGCTTGAACCCTGAGCCGGACCGCGGCCGTCAGCGCCAGAAGAGGAACGCCGACTGCCCGATCTGCGCGGCCAGGTTGCTGCCGCCGAACGCTTCGAAGATCAGGCCGGCGACGTACCAGAGCGCGTCGGACAGCGGGCGGAACGCGAAGAACAGTGCGAAGAGCACCAGCGGTGCCCACGGCCGCACGCGTGCGCCGAACGCCCGCGCCTGCGGCGAGAGGTACGGCTCGATCGCGCCCCAGCCGTCGAGGCCGGGGATGGGCAGGATGTTGATCAGGAACGTCATCACCTGCAGCAGCGCCAGGTAGGACAGGCCGAAGAACAGGCCGGTCGACATCGGCACCAGCGCTGCCACGAGACACAGCGCGGCGCCCACCCCGAGGTTCGACAGCGGGCCGGCGAGCGAGACCCACGACGACGTCGCGCGGTTGCGCAGCGCGCCGCGGTTGATCCACACCGCGCCGCCGGGCAACGGGATGCCGCCGATGATGAGGAAGATCAGTGGGAGCAGGATCGACAGGACGGGGTCGGTGTAGCGCCGCACGTCCAGGGTGAGGTAGCCCTTCTGGGCGACCCCGGTGTCGCCGCCGCGATAGGCCACGAAGGCGTGGCCGAACTCGTGCAGGGTCAGCGAAGCGATCCATCCGCCGGCCACGAGGAGTACGACACCGGTGACGTAGAGCGGGTCCTTGTCACCCGTCAGACTCAGTGAATCACCGTACGCGGCCAGGATTCCGCCGAGGACGGCGACCGCGAGGATGCCGATGAAGACCGGGCTGGGCCGCACTGCTGATCTCTGCACTCCACCAGTCTTCCGTATGCCCGGTGTGAAGTCTTCGGCGTGTCCCCTTGCGCAACGCGCGAGAGGTATCCCCCGAACTCGCTACTCCGCTTGACCTGACCGCACTACACGGGTGTAATCACAGTGATGTCATTCGCTGTCGAGAGGGGACAGCGGATGTCGTTTCACCACCGCCAGCCTGGGGAGTGCGTAGGAGCGAGGAGGCGGACGTGCGGTTGGAAGCGGAAGGCTCGAGGACCGACTCGAGGCCTGAAAAGAGGGAGTGGGGGCACGTCGTGGGTTGGGGCGAGAACCCTGAGCAGGAGCTGGGGGATCTGACCGACCTCTTCGATGCCACCGAGGAGGAACAGGATTGGCAGGAGCGCGCCTTGTGCGCGCAGACGGACCCCGAGGCGTTCTTCCCCGAGAAGGGCGGCTCGACCCGTGAAGCCAAGCGGATCTGCCTCGGCTGCGAGGTCAAGGACGAGTGCCTGGAGTACGCCCTGGCGCACGACGAGCGCTTCGGCATCTGGGGCGGTCTGTCCGAACGCGAGCGGCGGAAGCTGAAAAAGCGAGCGATCTGACCGCTGGTTCGGGGCGAGGTGTGTCCGCGGAAAGCGCGGACCATCTCACGCGGTCAGTGTCTTCTGGGGGTGCAACCCCCAGACCCCGCCCGGGGGCAAGCCCCCGGACCCCCGGCTGTGGTCGCCTTTCGAGTTCGGCGTGTGTTCTGTGAGGGGTGAGGTGGGTTCGTGCGTAGCGCGGCCCCTCTCGCGTTTGTGGTGTCTTCGCTGGTATAGCGCCGGATTGAGCTACCGGATCAAGCTGCGGCGCCCCCGTGGGGCGGGGGCGCGGCCGGGGTTGTGGATCTTTCTGAACTTCGAGGTTTGGGCGCGCAACCGCGTGGGTAGCCAGGCGTCAATGGAGTGTGCGTGGGGAACTTGCCGCTGTGGCGGGGTTTCGGCGCGGACCAATCCCAGCCTGGCGGTGGGGATCGAAGTGGGCGACGACGGTAGTTGTGCCGTCGTCGTGTGTCGCATGTGGTCGGTGCGTCCCGAAGCGTGGACGCGTGTGGTGGAGACGTCAGTGTGATCCACACGGCGTTCGGCGCGAAGCGTTCGACGCCGCGACGGCGAAAAGGCGGGTGCGGGTCCGGCGCCGCGTGCGCGGGTCAAGCCGTAGGGTGACCGCACCCGCCCGCAGCCTGACCAGGAGTGGTTGTTGACCCGCACCGTCGCACCGTCGCTCGTGAGGACGCTGCCCGTTCTGGCCATTGTGGTCTGTCACGACGGCGAAGAGTGGCTGCCGCTCGCGCTTTCTTCCTTGCGGCGCAGCACGGTCCGGCCGCGGCACGTGCTCGCGGTCGACACCGGGTCCACCGACTTGACCGCGAAGCTGCTCGCCGAGGCGGCTGAGCCCGGCGGGGTCGCGGCGGGGCCCGATTCGCAGCCGGTGCTGTCCGGCGTCATCACTCTTTCGAGTGAAACTGGCTTCGCTGCGGCGATTGCGGCCGCCGTGGCGCAAGCGGTGGAACGGTGGGGCGACCCGGGTGCGTGGCTGTGGCTGCTGCACGACGACTGCGCGCCCGAACCCGACTGCCTCGAGCAGCTCTTGCAGGCCGCCGAAGCGGCGCCGTCGGCGAAGGTGCTCGGGCCGCTCGGGCTCGACTGGGCCGAGCCGCGCCTGATCGTCGAGGCGGGGCTGTCCACGGACGCGTCCGGACACCGCCAGCAGATGGCCGCGCCCGGCGACGAGCCCGGTGAGGTGCTCGCCGTGCCGAGCGCGGGATCGTTGGTGCAGCGCGAACTCTGGGACACCCTCGGCGGCTTCGACGAGGACTTCTCCTTGCTGCGCGAGGATCTCGACTTCGGCTGGCGCGCCAACGCCGCCGGCGCGCTCGTGCTCTCGGTGCCCGCCGCCCGCGTCCGCCACGCACGCGCCCTCTCGACCGGCCGGCGCGCGCCCGACGCGGCGGGCCGCTCGCTCGCGGCCGTGAACCGCGCGCACGGGCTGCGCGTGTTCCTCGTGAACTGCTCGCCGTTCTCGTTCTGGTTCGGACTCGTCCGGCTGCCCCTGCTCCTGCTGCTGCGCGTGCTCGTCTTCTTCGTCCTGAGGCGCGCTCCCGAAGCGCGCGCGGAACTCTCCGCGCTCGCCTATCTCACGAGCGGCCGCGGAAAACTCCGGGCAGCGCGGGCGAACCGGCGGGAATCACCGCGTCCCGGCACGGTGCGGGGATTGTTCGTCGGCCGGTACACGCGGCTGCGCAACGCCTTGCGCGCCGGCGTCGTCGGGCTCGTGCGCCGTGGCGTCGAGAGCGACGTCGCGCTCGGCACGGTCCCCGAAGGCCTCACCGAGGAGCCGGCCTGGATCGCGCCGGAAGCGCTCGGCGCCGCGGACCGCCGGCCCGTCGGACCCGAAGCTTTGCCCGCAGGAGCCTTGCGCGGCTTGAGTTCCCGTGGTTCGGGGTTGCGCCGGCCGGGCACCGTCGTGGCCGTCGCCGTGCCGCCGGAACCAGACACAGCGCTGGAACAAGACACAGCGCCGGAACGCGAGGAAGTTCCGGAGGAAACCGTCGCCGAGCCCGGCGACGGCCCGAAGCCCTCACCCACACCGCGACCGGCGCCGGCCCGTGAACCCGGACTCGTCTTCGTCGAGGTGAACCGCCGCCGCGTGCTGGCCGCGACGATCTTCGCCCCGCCCGTGGTCCTCGTCGTGCTGCTGACGGCCCTGGCCTTCGTGGTCAACCGCGGCCGCCTCGGTCTGGACCTCTCCGGCGGCGGGCTGCTGCCCGTCGGCAGTCTCGGCGATATCTGGTCCACCTACCTCGCGCCGTGGCACGCGGTCGCGGGCGGCACCGGCGCGCCCGCTCCCGCGACACTGCCCGTGCTCGGCACCATCGGCGCGATCTTCGCGCCCCTGGGCGGCCCCGCCGCGCTCGTGGCGATCCTGCTCATCGGCGACATCCCGCTCGCCGCGCTGAGCGCGTTCGCGGCCACGCGCAAACTGCCCGTGCGCCGCTGGGTGCGCGCGGTCGTCGCGGCGACGTACGCGCTGCTGCCCGCCGCCACCGCGTCGGTCGCGCAGGGGCACCTCGACGTCGTGGTGGTCCACCTCGTGCTGCCGCTCGTCGTCGCCGGGATCGCGCGGTTGCTGACGCGCCCCGGCACACGCTGGCTGCACGTGTCGGCGCTCTCGGCCTTCGGCGTGGCGGTGCTCGGCGCGTTCTCGCCGCTCGCGCACGCCCTCGCGCTCGTGGGCCTGTTGCTCGGCTTCGTGGTCCTCCCGGCGCCGACGGGGCTCGCGCGCCGCGCCGCGTCGGTCGGGATCGTGGTGATCCTGCCGCTCGTGCTGCTCCTGCCGTGGCCGACGGTGCTGCTCAAACACCCCGAACTGCTCCTGCACGGTCTCGGCGGTCCCGCCGCGCCCGCGTCCGGCGCGGACCTGGCCGGGCTGACGCCGGGTGGCCCGGGAGCGTGGCCCATCGGTGTCGCGGTGCTGGCGGCCACGCTCGTCGCGCTCGTGGTCCGGCCGACGAAGCAGGTGGCCGGCGGCCTCGCGCTCGCCGTGCTCGGTGTCGCCGCGGTGGTGCTCGTGCGGCAGGTTCCGGTGACATCGATGCAGGGCGGTCCCGCCGCCACCGGCTACACGGGCGTGCCGCTGCTGGTCGTCGGCGCCGGGCTGCTGTGGGCGGTCCTCGCGACCTGGCAACGCGGCGGCTCGGCGAGTGTGCCCGCGCCGTGGCTGCCCAAGGTCGCGGGTGTCGCCGGGGTGGTGGTGCTGATGGCGTTGGGCGTCAGCGCCGTCGGCACCGGCCACAACGGCCCGCTCACCGCCCAGCCGCGCCCCGCCCTCGCGCCCGAGGTGGCCGCCGACCTCGTCGGCAGCGGCCGCGCGGTGCTCGACCTGGGTCAGCTCACCCGGCAGACCGGCGGCCGGCTCGCCCTCTTCGGCGACGACCAGCTCGCCCCGACCCCGGGCACGCCCGAGCGGCTCGCGGACTGGCGCCGCGACCTGCTCACGGGCGACGCGAGCGCGGTCAAATCAGCCGTCGCGGCCGCCGCGGTGTCCGGCGTCGAGTACGTGATCCTCCCGCCCGGCAGCACTCCGCAGGCCCTCGTCTCGCTCGCCGGTGATCTCGTCGCGCCGACGGCCTCGATGTCCGACGGCCGGCCCGTGGTGAGGCTCCTGCCGAAGGCCGGTGAGGTCACGCTGATCTCCCCGGAGCTGGCCAAGGCGGCCGTCACGGGCGGCGGCGCGCCCGGCGCGTCACCCGGGGTCTCGCCCGTGGACGCGCGGCTGCCCGACGTCCGCGTGCGGGCCTCCGACGGCCCGACCGGCCGGCTGCTGGTGCTGGCCGCCGAGCAGGAGGCCGGCTGGACGGCGAGCGTGAACGGCAAGGCCGTGCCGATCGTGCCCGCCTGGGGTCACCAGGTCGCGGTGTCGATCCCGCCGCAGTCATCGGAGGTTTCGCTCGCGTTCCCGGGCACCGAGCGGGGTCTGCTGCTGCTCGCCCAGCTCGCCGCGGTGCTGTTCACGGCGCTCACCGCGGTGCCCGCACGCCGCCAGGCCCCTCGCCCCTGACGTCCCCAATGTGGCATTGGGTGCGTTGAGCGCACCGAATGCCACATTGGGTGCGTTGAGCGCAACCAACGCCACATTGGGGTGCGGTGGGCCGGGAGGGAAGGGAGCGGCGTCAGTCGCCTTCGATCACGTCCGGTTCGACGCCGAGGTAGCCCGCGACCTGCTCCACCAGCACGTCGTGCACGAGCTCCGCCAGCTCACCGGGGTCCTTGGCGCGCGCCTCGAGCGGCCGCCGGTAGAGCACGATCCGCGCGCGAGTCGGCAGCCCCGCTCGGTCGACCCCGGCCGGGACCAGGCGCGACAGGGGCACGGAGCCGTCGTGGAGCACGCCTTCGGCCGGCGCGCGGCCGTCCGGGCGGACCTCGGGGACCTCATCCACCGCCACGTCGAGCTTGGTCAGCTCGTGACGCCAGCGCGCTTCGATGGGTTCGAGCGCGTCGAGCACGAGCGCGTCGAACTTCTCCGCCCGGCTCGCGGCGGCGGGCAGGGACGCGGGGTAGAGCGCTCCGCGCAGGCCCCGGCCGTGCCGGTCCCTCCGCATTCGCTGCCGCTGTCGGTAATCACGAGCCGTCGCCACCGCGCAAGTCTATGCGGTCGCCGGGGTCACGCGCGTGTCGCCGGGGCCCCCTTGCGGCGACGCGCTATCGTTCTGGATCGTGCGGAGCGTACGGAAATGTTCGCGAACGGGTTGTCCAGAGCCCGCTGTCGCCACGCTCACGTATGCGTACAGCGATTCCACCGCCGTCGTCGGTCCCCTCGCCACCGCCTCTGAGCCGCATTCGTACGACCTGTGCGAGGCCCACGCGCTGCGGCTGACCGTCCCGAAGGGCTGGGAAGTCGTGCGCCACGAGGGCACGTTCGCCACTCCTGAGCAGTCGGCCGACGAGCTGACGGCGCTGGCCGAGGCCGTCCGCGAGGCGGGCCGCTCGGACCGGCCGCCGCCGCCCGAGCCGGAGGGCCCGTCCGGCAGGCGCGGCCACCTCCGCGTGCTCCCCGGGCGCGCCTGAGCACTGCTCCCGCCGGTAGGCTTTCCGCGCGGCGCGACCGGCGCCGCGACGAGAAACTGACGGCGGGGAGACGGCGTGCCAGATCTTTCGGGCATCGTGAAGGCCTACGACATCCGCGGCGTGGTCGGCGAACAGCTCGACGCGTCGCTGGTACGCGACTTCGGTGCCGCGTTCGCGCTGCTCATCAAGGCCGAGTCGCCCTCGGTGGTGATCGGCCACGACATGCGTGACTCGTCCCCGCAGCTGTCGGCAGCGTTCGCCGAAGGCGTGACCTCGCAGGGCCTCGATGTCGTGTCGATCGGCCTGTGCAGCACGGATGAGCTGTACTTCGCCTCCGGCTCGCTGAACATGCCGGGCGCGATGTTCACCGCCAGCCACAACCCCGCGAAGTACAACGGCATCAAGATGTGCCGCGCGGGCGCCAGCCCCGTCGGGCAGGACACCGGGCTCACGGAGATCCGCGACACCGTCGAGCAGGGCGTGCCCGAGTTCGAGGGCAAGACCGGCAGCGTGAGCGAGCGCGACGTACTGGGCGACTACGCCGCCTACCTGCGCAACCTCGTCGACCTCACGCACTCGCGGCCGCTGAAGATCGTGGTCGACGCCGGCAACGGCATGGGCGGCCACACCGTGCCCACGGTCTTCGCCGGGCTGCCGATCGAGATCGTGCCGATGTACTTCGAGCTCGACGGCACCTTCCCGAACCACGAGGCCAACCCGCTGGACCCGGCCAACATCGTCGACCTGCAGGCCAAGGTCCGCGAGGTCGGCGCCGACGCCGGCGTGGCCTTCGACGGCGACGCCGACCGCTGCTTCGTGGTCGACGAGCGCGGCGAGCCCGTTTCGCCGAGCGCGATCACGGCGCTGGTCGCCGTGCGCGAGCTGGCCAAGGAGCCGGGCGGCACGGTCATCCACAATCTGATCACGTCGAAGGGCGTGCCGGAGATCGTCTCCGAGCACGGCGGCAAGCCCATGCGCACGCGCGTGGGCCACTCGTTCATCAAGGCGGAGATGGCCCGCACCGGCGCGATCTTCGGCGGCGAGCACTCCGCGCACTACTACTTCCGCGACTTCTGGCGCGCCGACACCGGCATGCTGGCCGCGCTGCACGTGCTCGCGGCGCTGGGTGAGCAGGACGGCCCGCTGTCCGCGCTCACGCAGGACTTCTCGCGCTACGCGGCCTCGGGTGAGATCAACTCGACCGTGTCCGACCAGGTCGCGCGCATGCTGGCAGTGAAGGACGCATACGCGGACAAGTCGGGCGTCGAGATCGACGAGCTCGACGGCCTGACCGTGCAGCTCCCGGGCGGCGCGTGGTTCAACCTGCGCCCGTCGAACACCGAGCCGCTGCTGCGGCTCAACGTCGAGGCCGCCGACCGCGCCGCCGTCGAGGCGCTGACCGACGATGTACTGGCAATTGTCCGGGGCTGAGCAAGCCACGCTGATGGGGACCGACCGAGGCGAACTGTGTCCGGAAGGTGCCGTTGCGACCCACCTACGCGTGGTATGGAGGAACCATGGCCATCACGCTTGACGCCCAGCTGCTCGAGATCCTCGCGTGCCCATCGCCGGATCACGCACCGCTGCGTCCCGGCACGCCGGACGACGCGGATGCCGAAGCGCTGACCTGTACCGAGTGCGGCCGGGTGTACCCGGTCCGTGACGGGATTCCCGTACTGCTTCTCGACGAAGCGGTACTCAGTGGTGACCACACTCCCGGTGAGCCGGATGACAGCCATGCCGACAGTGCTTGACGATTCGCTGCTCGACGACCCCGCGCGCCTGGCCGAGGCCGACAGTGCGGGGCTGCTGCGTGCCGCCGCCATGGCCGGGGCCCAGGTGCGGGCCACTGCCGAGGCCGCGGCCGAGCTGGAGCTGAGCGACCGGCTCGACCTGGGCCGCCCGCGTTCGCTGGTGCTCATCGACCGGCCTGGCGTCAGCCGCACGCTCACGCGGCTGCTGGCGGCGCTGCTCGCGCCGACGTGCCCGGTGCCGGTCGTGGTGGCCGAGATCGTGCCGTCGTGGATCGGCGCGCTCGACGTGGTGTTCGCGCACACCGACGACGCGGGTGACCGCGAACTGGCCGCGTCGCTGGAGCGCGCGGCCCGGTTCGGCGCGACCGTGGTGCTGTCCGCTCCGGCGGAGGGTCCTGTCGCCGCTTCGGTGGCCGGCAAGGGCGTGCTGCTCGCGCCGCGCATCCCGGTGCCGCCGGAGCTCGCGTTCCCGCGCGGGCTGGCCGCCGGGCTGCTCACGGCCAACGCGCTGGGCCTGCTGGTGGCCGACGTGCAGGCGTTGGCCGACCAGCTCGACCTCGAAGCCGAGAAGGACTACCTGGCGCGCGAGTCGTTCGCGAACCCGGCCAAGGCGCTCGCGCTGCGCGTGGCCGACCGCGTGCCGCTGCTGTGGGGTCTCGACCCGGTGGCGGTGGCCGTCGCGGAGCACGCGGCGCACGCGTTCGCGGCTCACTCGGGCATGGTGTGCGACGCCGAGGACTTCAGGCAAGCGCTTGCGCGGCCCGCACTTCGTAGAGTTGCGCAATCGGGCGGCCAAGAGCGTGACATCTTCGCCGATCCGGACGACTCACCCGGTGGAACCGCCACGAGGGTGCTGTTGCTCTCGGTGCGGACCGGGCCCGCCGCTGAGGCGGCCCGCTTCCAGGCCGAGGAGTTCTTGCCGGACGCGGACGTGATCGCGCCCGCGGAGGAGTTCGAAGCGGACGAGATCGTCCGGGCCGCGGTGCTCGCGCTGCGGTTCGAGCTCGCCGCGGTGTACCTCGGGCTCGCGGCGGGCCGCATCGGTGGCGCCGGGAGGTACGAGCCGGCCACCGCTTGACGGCTCACGGGATCAGGGGGAGGAAGTGCGGACGGGCGCTGTGGGGACGGCACCGCCTGCACGACATCGGCTCCGGCCGATGGGAAGGATTGGGAGTTGAGGTGACAGTGGAGCTGTTGCGCAACGCCGTACGGCCCTACGCGTGGGGATCGCGCACCGCGATCCCGAAGCTGCAGGGACGTCCGGTGCCGGCGCCGCACCCCGAGGCCGAGCTGTGGATGGGTGCCCACCCGGGCGACCCGTCCCGCGTGCTCGCCCCGGACGGCACCGAACGGAGCCTGCTGGAGCTCGTGGACGCCGATCCGGTCGGCCAGCTCGGCGAACGCTGCGCGAAGCGCTGGGGCGGTCGTCTGCCGTTCCTGCTGAAGATCCTGGCGGCCGAGGAGCCGCTGTCGATGCAGGCGCACCCGTCGGCCGCGCAGGCCGCCGAGGGGCACGAACGCGAGGAGCGCCTCGGCATCCCGCGCGACGCGCCCAACCGCAACTACCCGGACCCGACCGCGAAACCCGAGCTCGTCTGCGCGCTCACGGAGTTCCACGCGCTGGCCGGGTTCCGCGACCCGCAGCGCACGGTGAAACTGCTCAAGGCCGTCGAGACGCCGGGGCTGGCGAAGTACACCGGCCTGCTCGAAGCGCAGCCGGACCCGGCCGGGCTGCGCGCGCTGTTCACCACGTGGATCACGCTGCCGCAGGCCTCGCTCGACGCACTGCTGCCCGAGGTCCTCGACGCGTGCGTGCGCCACATCGCCGACCACGGCGAGTTCGGGGTGGAGTGCCGGACCATCTTGGAGCTGGGCGAAGCGCACCCGCGTGACGCCGGCGTGCTGGCCGCGCTGCTGCTCAACCGCCTCACGTTGCGCGCGGGCGAGGCGATCTACCTGCCGGCCGGCAACCTGCACCTCTACCTGTCCGGCACCGCCGTGGAGATCCTGGCCAACTCCGACAACATCCTGCGCTGTGGCCTCACGCCCAAGCACGTGGACGTGCCGGAGCTGCTGCGTGTGGTCGACTTCGCGTGCGGCGAGATGCCGGTGCAGCAAGGCGCGTGCGCGGGTCAGCGCATGGCCGTCTACCACACGGACGCACCGGAGTTCGAGCTTTCGCGCGTGCGGTGGGAGGCCGACGACGACACCGAGCTCGTGGTCGACTGCACCGGCCCGCAGATCCTGCTCTGCACCGACGGCGACCTGCTTGTGACGGCCGACGACGGGGAGCAGGTCGAGCTGCTGCGCGGCCAGTCGGTGTGGCTCCCCGCGGCCGACCCGGCCGTCTCGGTTCGCCCGCTCGCCGGCCGGCCGGCCCAGCTGTTCCGCGCCACCGCCGGCACCTGCGAAGACTGACTTCCGACGTTGCCGTGAAGGGCACCTCGAGGGACTCCGGGTCCCGCAAGGTGCCCTTCACGGTTCGCGGGGTTCGAGCACAAAACGTTCACGTGGCCGAAGCGACGGCGTGGTGATCGGTCCTCTAGGCTCCCGATCGGGCATTTCGGGAATCCATTGCGCAACAGGCAGGGGAGCACGCCGTGTCAGCAGGTGGCGGTACCAAGGCGATCATCGCGGCGCTCGCGGCCAACGCTGGGATCGCGGTGGCGAAGTTCGTCGGGTTCCTGGTCACGGGCTCGTCGTCGATGCTGGCGGAGTCGGTGCACTCGCTGGCCGACACGTCCAACCAAGGCCTGCTGCTGCTCGGGCAGAAGACGTCGCGCCGGCGCGCCACGAAGGAACACCCCTTCGGTTTCGGCCGGGAGCGGTACTTCTACTCGTTCATCGTCGCGCTGATGCTGTTCACGCTCGGTTCGGCGTTCGCGCTGTACGAGGGCATCCACAAGATCATCGAGCCCGAGCCGCTCGAATCGCCGATCGTGGCCGTGATCATCCTGCTGGTCGCGATCTGCCTGGAGGGCTACAGCTTCCACACCGCCATCGGCGAGTCGCGGAAGATCAAGGGCAACGCCGGCTGGTGGCGTTTCATCCGCCAGGCCAAGGAACCTGAGCTGCCCGTCGTGCTGCTGGAGGACACCGGCGCGCTCATCGGTCTGGTGTTCGCGCTGCTCGGCGTCGGCCTGTCCACGCTCACCGGCCACCCGGTGTGGGACGGCATCGGGACCGTGATGATCGGCGTGCTGCTGGGCGTGATCGCGGTGATCCTCATCGTCGAGATGAAAAGCCTGCTCATCGGCGAGGGCGCGACCGACACCGATCTGGAGAAGATCGTCGACGAGCTGGCCGCCGGCAAGGTCGAGCGCGTGATCCACATCCGCACGCAGTACCTCGGCCCCGACGAGCTGCTCGTGGCCGCCAAGCTCGCGCTGGTGCCCGGCCTGGACACGTCCGAGGTCGCACTGGCCATCGACGACGCCGAGGCCCGCGTGCGCGCGAAGGTCCCCGTCGCATCGCTCATCTACCTCGAACCGGACCTCGACCGCGACGCGCGGTGATCAACTCCCACCGCGCCACTCCGGGTATGCCCCTCGTGACCAATCCGACCAAAAGTAGGCGGGTACCCAACGCGACGTGGCCGGACTCAGCGCGCGTTCCCGCCGTGGCTGTGGTCGGATTGGTCACGAATAGCACTGTAGGGTGATTCACCCAGTTTTGACGCAGGTCATCCGAGGAGGTCGCGGTGCCTGGGCACGGTTTGTGGCGCACGAAGTCGATCGAGCAGTCCATGGCGGACACCGACGAGCCCGATACCAAGCTGCGAAGAAACCTGGGCGCTTGGGATCTGACCGTGTTCGGCGTCGCGGTCGTCATCGGCGCGGGCATCTTCACGCTCACCGCGCGGACGGCGGGTGACTTCTCCGGCCCGTCGGTGTCGGTCGCGTTCGTGTGCGCCGCGATCGCGTGCGCGCTGGCGGCGCTGTGTTACGCCGAGTTCGCCTCGACCGTGCCGGTCGCGGGCAGTGCCTACACCTTCTCCTACGCCACGTTCGGCGAGTTCATGGCGTGGATCATCGGCTGGGACCTGATCCTGGAGCTCGCCGTCGGCGCGGCCGCCGTGTCGAAGGGCTGGTCGGTCTACCTCGAGACGGTGCTCGGCTACCTGTTCGGCGAGGGCGCCAAGACCACGTTCGACCTCGGCTGGGTCACCATCGACTGGGGCGCGCTCGTGGTCGTGGTCGCGCTGACGACGCTGCTGGCCATCGGTACGAAGCTGTCTTCGCGGTTCTCCATGGTGATCACGGGGATCAAGGTTGCCGTGGTGCTGTTCGTGATCATCCTCGGCGTCTTCTACATCAAGGGCGCGAACTACACGCCGTTCATCCCGGAGGCCAAGCCCGGCGGCCCGGGCGACAGCGGGGTCGACCAGTCGCTGTTCTCGGTGATCCTGGGTGGCGGCGGCAGCGTGTTCGGCATCTTCGGTCTGCTGGCCGGTGCGTCGCTGGTGTTCTTCGCGTTCATCGGGTTCGACATCGTGGCCACCACCGCGGAGGAGACGCGCAACCCGCAGAAGTCCGTGCCGCGCGGCATCTTCGGCTCGCTGGCCATCGTCACGGTGCTGTACGTGGCCGTGTCGCTCGTGGTCGTCGGCATGGTGCCCTACACCGACTTGGCGACCGAGGCGGGCGACGGCAGCCACAAGACGCTCGCCACGGCCTTCTCCGTCAACGGCGTCGACTGGGCCGCGAACATCATTTCCGTCGGCGCGCTGGCGGGCCTCACGACCGTGGTGATGGTGCTGATGCTCGGCCAGGTGCGGATCATCTTCGCGATGTCGCGCGACGGCCTCATGCCGCGCGGGCTGGCCAAGACCGGCGGCCACGGCACCCCGAAGCGCGCGACTCTGCTCGTCGGCGGCCTGGTGGCCGTGGCGGCCACGTTCTTCCCGGCCGACAAGCTCGAGGAGATGGTGAACGTCGGCACGCTGTTCGCGTTCATTCTCGTGTCCGCGGGTGTGCTGGTGCTGCGCCGGACGCGACCCGACCTGCCGCGCGCGTTCCGCGTGCCGGCGGTGCCGCTGATCCCGATCCTGGCGATCCTCGCGTGCCTGTGGCTGATGCTGAATCTGACGGTGCTGACCTGGCTGCGGTTCATCGTCTGGATGGTCCTCGGGGTCGTCATCTACTTCGTCTACAGCCGGCGCCACTCGCTGCTCGGCAAGCGGATCGCCTCGGGTGAGGAACCGGCCGCGAAGTCCGCTTCGTCGGAGTCTTCGGCGCCTACAGAGGACTGAACCACTGCTCGTCACGGCCCGTCGTCCCGCTCGGGGCGGCGGGCCTTTTCGCGCTCCTGACCTGGGGAATCACCGGGGAGCGCGAAGGTTGCGTGAGGTTGCCGAGTTGTCATCTAAGTCAGAATGATCACGAGAAGGTCACCTCCGCGTCTCGGTTTGGATCACGCTCTCGAACGCAGGGTGATCGCGTGAGCGGTATGCGATACCGTCCGGCTCTGCTTCCCTCTGGTGGGTTAATCACTCGTGTGTCATTCATGCGGTAAGTGGTGGTAATTCCCACGGAGAGTGCACAGACCTTCCTCGCTATCCCCCGTTCGGTACAGGAGTTCTCTGAATGCCCACCATCACCAGACTGCGTGCGGGTTTCACGGTCGCCGCGGTGGCCGGACTCGCCCTGCTGGGCACCGCGACGTCCGCCCTCGCGTGCACCTCCGACGACGGCCGTGCGAACCCGACCCAGGGCAAGGCCCCCGACTGCTCCCAGATCAAGGGCGTCAGCGGCCAGAAGCTCGACCAGGGCGACTTCACCTTCACCGGTGGCGACAAGAGCAAGTCGTTGAACATCACCGCCGTCAAGGAAGGCGTGAAGGTCGAGGCGATCGTCGTCGTCGGCGGTGACGACGGCTGGGCCCTCTACGCCCCGGGTGTGAAGGGCGCCAAGGGCAAGATCCTGGACAAGGATCTGCCGTGGAACGACCTCATCGCGCCGCACAACTACAACGGCAGCCAGCCGAAGATCGACAGCTGGTACGCCTGCGGCACCAAGACCGCGCCTGAGACGACGCAGCCGACCAAGCCGGCGGAGACCCCGACCACGCAGCCGACCGACACCGCGTCGGTGCCGACCACGTCGCAGGCCGCCCCGACCGAGGCGCCGACCAGCACCTCGGCCGTCGTCGCCGCCCCGGCCGGCAACGAGACCGGCGGCACCGGCGGCCAGCTCGCCAACACCGGCTTCGACAACGCGTGGCTGATCTACATCGCCGCCGCGCTGCTCGTCGTCGGCGGTGGCCTGCTCGCGCTGCTGAAGTTCCGCCGCAGCAGCACCAACTGATCTGCTTTTCGGGTTCCTGAAACCGGAGGGGATCCTCGCCCGTTTGCCCACGGGTGGGGATCCCCTCCGATCTTTTTGTTACAGGGCAAGGGTTTTCAACGCGGGCGCGGCAGGTCGCCGAACAATGAGCCCTGCTCGCCGAGCAGCCGCGAGAGTCCATTTGGGCGGCCGAGCCCCGCGGCCATCGCCAGCGCCTGGTCCCATTCGGCGTCGGCCAGGTAGTCGGTGTGCTTGAGCACGCCCGGGGCCCAGCGGTGGCGGCCGTCGGGCGCGCGCAGCGGGTCGGGCAGCCAGTGGTCACCGCCGAGCACGAGCACGCCGGACTCCTCGGGCGTCGCTTCGAGCGCGCCCGAGCCGCCTTCGGGCAAGTACCCGTCGCCGATGAGGTGGCGGCCGGAGACGTTGTGCCGCCAGGTCGTGACGCCGCCGCCGAAGATGTCCGTGCCGCGGCACAGTGCGCGCCAGCGGCCGTCGAGGTCGCCGAACAGCGTCGCGAGCGAATCCTGCGGCAGCACCGCGGGGAACGCGCGCTGGTAACCCCACTGCAGGGGCGACCCCGCGGTGAGCAGGCCGACGCGGTCGCGTTCCTCGGGCGTCAGCTCCGTGAACAGGCGCGCGGCCGTGAGCACGGTGAGCAGGCTGCCGAGGTTCTGTCCGGACAGGACCACGCGCGTGCCCGGTTCGGTGAGGTGTTCCTTCACGCGTTCGGCCAGTTCGGGCACGACCTTCAGCGCGTAACACGGCGGCACGGTCGGGTGCGCCGCGCGCGGCCAGAACGACACGAGGTCCGACAGTGCACCGAGGTGCCGGTTGCGTTCCGGTGTGCGCGCAGCGGAGTAGACCACCCGCAGCAGGCCCGCCGCGAACGCGCCGAGCGCGAACACGCCGACGGCCGACACCGGTGTGAACCACGCGGGCCGCAGGTTGAAGCCGAAGCGCACGACCAGCAACGCGAGCCCGGCGACGCCGAGCCCGATGGCCACGATCATCGCCAGCTGGTGCAGGTGCCGGCGTTCCCACGCGGAGCGCGCCCAAGCGCGAGCTGCGACCTTCTCCTGCTTCGCGTCGGGCTGCACCAGCTCGACCAGCGCCGGGATCCCGCGGCGACGCCGGCGCAGCGGCACCGCGATCGCGTACCCGGCCACGGCGAGCACCGCGATCAACGCGAGCCCGGCGCCCCACAGCACGGTGATCAGCTCGTAGGTGTCGGGCAGCCGCAGCCCGCTCGTGCCCAGCAGCCGCCGGACGGCGATGCCCAACCCGGCGCCGAAGCCACCGCCGAGCAGGCCCGCGAGTGTGACGACGGGAGCCGCTGCCCAGCCACCGAGCCACGGACGCAGCCGTTTCGGCCGCGTCTTCCAGGTCGTTCGCGCGAGCAGCGCCATCGGCACGAGGGCCAGTGCGAACAGGACGGTGATCGCGACCAGCGCCGCGCCGAGTCCTTCGACCATGCCGTCGGTGCCGCGCAGGCCGCCGCGCGCGGGCAGCGGCGCGGCGAGCACGGCCGCGAAAACCACCAGCGCCGCGGCGAAGGTCATCAGCGTGCGCCGGGCGATGCGTCCGGGGTCGCTCCCGATCGCCGCGCCGACGATCACCGCGACCACCAGCCCCAGCCCGCAGATCCAGCCGATCAACCGGGGCACGTCGTCGGGCACGTGCAGTGGTCCGCCGAGCAGCAGCAACGCGACGCAGGCCAGGGCCGCGACCGTGTGCGTCGCGGACATCCCGGGTGCCTCCGGGTCGGCGAGCAGCTGCAGCGGCGAGCCGCGCCGGGCGCGCGGTTCAGGGGCCTTGACCTGCCAGTTCGAAGACGAGATCCGGTGCAGCAAGAGGATCACCGCGAACAGCACGGCGACGCCGATCGTCAGCCGCGCCGGGTCCGAGCGCAGCCACGACGGCACCCACGGCAGGCAGCCGCTGCCCGGCGCGAGGCACTGTGTGGCGAACAGGTCGAGCGCGGTCGCGGCGACCTGCCCGATCAGCAGCATCGTGAGCAGCACGGCGACCACGCGCAGCAGCCCGCGGCACAGCCCGCCGAGCCACCGGGCGCGGTGCACCGGCGGCAGCATCCAGAACGCGACGTTGGCCAGCGAGAACGGGAACAGCAGCGCCCACGTGGCCTTGGCCGCGCCGCCCGAGGTCATGCGGCTCCACAGGTATCCTTCGAGCGTGCGTGGGATGGACCGGCCCAGGGCGGGCACCATCGGACCGGGGGCCGGGCGCCGCAGCCGGTCCGCCGGGCGCACGACCCTGCCGATCCCGTCGCCGGCGACGTCGACGGTGGCCACGGCGTCCAGCAGCGTCTCGCCGCTCGTGCCCGCGAGTCCGGCCACCCTGAGCTCGACGATGCGGGTGTCGGGGCCGGGCAGCGGGGCGGGCACGGTAAGGGTCTCCTAAGCCGGTCGGGGGCACGTCAAGCCGACAACGGTACTGTTCAGATGCCATCAATCCTTGGAGGAACCGCACTATGACCCCCGAATGCGTTGCCAAGCGGCACGACACCCGGGGCGGCATCGAGTTCGCCGTCGCCGACCTCGAGGCCGCCGAGTTCGGCCGCAAGGAGATCCGCCTCGCCGAGCACGAGATGCCGGGCCTGATGTCGCTGCGCCGTGAGTACGCCGAGGTCTACCCCTTGCGGGGCGCGCGGGTCTCCGGGTCGCTGCACATGACCGTGCAGACCGCTGTCCTCATCGAGACGCTGGTGGCGCTGGGTGCCGAGGTCCGCTGGGCCTCGTGCAACATCTTCTCCACGCAGGACCACGCGGCCGCCGCCGTGGTCGTCGGCCCGCACGGCACCACCGAGGAGCCCAAGGGCGTACCGGTGTTCGCCTGGAAGGGCGAGTCGCTGGAGGAGTACTGGTGGTGCACCGAGAAGATGCTCACCTGGGACGGCGAGGGTCCGAACATGATCCTCGACGACGGCGGCGACGCCACCATGCTCGTCCACAAGGGCACCGAGTACGAGAAGGCCGGCGTCGTGCCGCCCGCCGACGAGGACGACTCGGACGAGTGGAAGGTCTTCCTGGAGCTGGTCCGCGCGTCCGTCGCTGCCGACAACTCCAAGTGGACCACCATCGGTGCGGGCATCCGCGGCGTCACCGAAGAGACCACCACCGGCGTGCTGCGGCTCTACCAGCTGGCCGCCGCGGGTGAGCTGCTCTTCCCGGCGATCAACGTGAACGACGCCGTGACCAAGTCGAAGTTCGACAACCGCTACGGCATCCGCCACTCGCTGATCGACGGCATCAACCGCGGCACCGACGTGCTCATCGGCGGCAAGGTTGCCGTGGTCTGCGGTTACGGCGACGTCGGCAAGGGTGCGGCCGAGTCGCTGCGCGGCCAGGGCGCGCGCGTGATCGTCACCGAGATCGACCCGATCTGCGCGCTGCAGGCGGCGATGGACGGCTACCAGGTCAAGACGCTGGAGAACGTCCTGCCCGAAGCCGACATCGTGATCACCACCACCGGCAACAAGAACGTGGTGATGGTCGAGCACATGGCGAAGATGAAGCACCAGGCGATCGTCGGCAACATCGGCCACTTCGACAACGAGCTCGACATGGCCGGCCTCGCGCGCTACCCGGGCATCCACCGGATCAACATCAAGCCGCAGGTCGACGAGTGGGTGTTCCCCAATGGCAACACGATCATCGTGCTGTCCGAGGGCCGGCTGCTCAACCTCGGCAACGCGACCGGGCACCCGTCGTTCGTGATGTCCAACAGCTTCTCGAACCAGGTCATCGCGCAGATCGAGCTGTTCACCAAGCACGAGGAGTACGACAAGGAGGTGTTCCGCCTCCCCAAGAAGCTCGACGAGAAGGTGGCGCGCATCCACCTCCAGGCGCTGGGTGGCGAGCTGACCAAGCTCACCAAGGAGCAGGCGGAGTACATCGACGTGGACGTGGAAGGCCCGTTCAAGGCGGATCACTACCGCTACTGAGCGTTCAGCACAGCCGAAGCGGCGCCCGGAGTGTTTTCCGGACGCCGCTTCGGTGTTCCGGGAGCGTCGGCCATCCACAGTGGACGCCCGGCTGGTTCGGACCACCCCCTAGTGCACTCCGGTTCCCCGATCGGTGACAAGTCCCCGACGTCCGATGTGCCCGAAGATCCGCTTCGGTTCTGCCTCCTGGGCTCCGGCCTCTTCGCGTCCGGACCTGTCCGGAGCCCTCCCGTGGTTCCTTCGAGGAGGAGCGGCCGCGTACGGCGGCCGGGGGATTGTCGAAGTGAAGGGGATCTGCCTTGTCCGCAGGAGAAGTGGGTCGAAGAGGGGTACTCGCCGGAGGGCTGGCCGCGGTGGCGGCGGGGGCGATGACCACCCCCGCGTTCGCCGAGAGCACCACGACCACACCGGTGAACGAACGGCTCAAGGGCTACAGCTATCCGCTCAGCGCCCGCGGGGTGGCCAACCTCGCTCCGACGCCGCCGTGGCACTACGTGGGTGACGTGGTCGGCGTCGAGTTCTGGACCACGCCGGCCGCGGCGGCCGCGTCGCTGCCGACCGGTCTGGACCCGGACCCGGCGAGCTCCGGGCACGGCTACGCGCTGTTCATCGACTGGCAGTTTTCCGCCAGTGACAACGAGTACCTCGACCCGGTGCGCAGCCAGTACAGCGAGTTCCTCGTCCTGCTCGACGCCGTGCACAAGGGTTCGCCCGTGGCGTGGTGCCCGTTCATCTACGTGGACAACGACGAGGCGCTGGCCCGCGGCTGGATCCAGGGCTTCCCGAAGAAGATCGGGGCCGTGCACCAGACCCGTGCGTTCGGCGTGCCGAGCCAGGCCGGCCCGGTGGTCGGCCCCGGTGGCCGGTTCGGTGCCACGTTGTCGTCGAACGGCCGGCAGCTGGCCGAAGCGCGCGTGACGCTCGAGAAGACCGCGCCGACCATCCCGGCGCTGGGGCGGCCGATCGTGAACCTGCGCTACTTCCCGCGGCTCACGGCCGGGCAGCAGCAGAACCCCGCCGTGCACGAGCTGACGCAGTCCGTTTTGGACACTCCGCAGGTGGCCGGTACGTGGACCGGCACCGGTGAGCTGTCGTTCTTCCCGGCGCAGGCCGAGGAGCTGGCCGACCTGGCGCCGCAGCGCACCGGCGCGGGCTTCCGCGGCTCGTTGTCCTACAGCGTCACGGATCTGATCATCCTCTGACGCGGTGGCGGCCGGGTCGCCCGCGCGGCGCCCGGCCGCTCAGAGCCGTTCGTCCCGCATCACCTCGAGGTTGTGGAACACCGGCGGTCCGTCGCACAGCTTGCCGATCCGCTCTGCGAACTTCGCGGTCTCCGGCAGCTCCGAGTTCCGCATCGCCTCTTCGTACGACGGGAACTCGACGAACTCCATGTACGTCCCGGGGTTGTCGCGGTCGCTCATCACCACCGCGTGGGTGGCCGTGCGACTGCCCTGCGTCGCGGTTTTCCACTCGTCCATGAGCTCGTTCAGCTCGTCCGGGTGTGAGGTCTTGAACTCGATGACTTGTACGAAACTCATATCCGGCTCCCGATGAGGCTGCCCCGAAAACTCATCGTGCGCGCGGCACCGGGGCCCGTCAACGCAGGTCGGGGGCCCCGTTGTTCACCGGTCGCCTCAGTTCCACTCGACGGCGATGCCGGCCAGCCCCGGTCCCGCGTCGCGGAAGTAGCCGCTCGTCACGCCGCCGTTGTCGAGCGGGAGCTCTTCGGCCTCGACAGGCAGGGCGTCGTCGCGCGCGCGGACCTGGCGGGTGCAGCGCGCGGGCATCGCGGTGGGCGCGAACTGCAGCTGCAGCAGGTAGCTCGCGGCCTGGTCGCGCAGCATGCGGTAGTAGCCGGGGAACAACGCACTGGAGTCGTCGCGCACCTCGAAGCAGAAGACGTGGATGTCGCCTTCGCCGAGTTTGCGGTCGAAGAGCAGCTCGGTCGCCATCGTCTCGCCGCCGGGGTGGCGCCGGATCCGCCCGACGCGGCAGCCCTCGGCGGTGATCAGCTCGACGTCGTCGATCTTGCAGCCGGGGTCGCCGTTGTACACGGTCACGTAGCGGTCGGGGCCGTGCCGCCGTGCGCGCGTGACCAAGCGCGTGCGGATGCTGACCTGGCGACGGCGCTCGTCGACCGTGATGCGGTCGTGGACCGAGAGCAGCTCCAGGTCGGCGTTGGAGTGGTTCGACGAGGGCAGCACGCCCAGTTCGGCAAGCAGCTGGTCGACGATCGAGCCCATGTCGCCCGAGCGCAGGTCGTGGAACGACACCGCGGCCTGGTGGCCGCGCGGGCGGGAGGTGCGCGGGCCGATCAGCACCACCAGCGAGTCGGACGGCAGCTGCAGCACCGACTCCAGAGCGCGCACGGCCGGCAACGCTTTGGGTACCTCGGGCTGGCGCAGCCCCCGCTGCCAGTAGCTGAGCGTCGACTGTCCAATCTGGACGCCGCGCAGCGCCAGGTGGGCGCGCAGGCGGGCCAGTGACAGTCCCCGGTGCGAGATGGCCGTGCGCAGGGCGTGGTGGAACTCGCCGGTGCGCAACGCGTCGGCCAGCTCCGCGGGCAGATCGCCCGAGCCACGGCGAACAGGTTCGATGATCAGTGCGCCTTCCCCGTCTCGAGACACCGCTTGTCCCTTCACCAGACCAGTGTGGAGATCACTGCGTGCGCCGGCCGTGAACACCGCGGAACGTTCACGTTAGCAGCGCACGGTAGCCGCTCCGACCCCCGTTCGGGGTGGTTGGCCACGCAAGGGTGCCCATTCCGTGTTCCAGGACTGACCCGGAACGCGTTGATCACCGGAAGAGCATCTTGCTCCGCGTGACCGCACTGTTCACCGTTGTGACGACCGTGGGTCACGTCGTGGGGGTGGGGAGTCCATGCCGGTGTTCGCCGAGCAGTTGCACATCACCACCCGGGCGGCCGTCCACCGTGGCCGGGTCCGGATCGAGAGAGTACGCACCACAGGCCGGGTCCTGGCCCTCGTGGTGCTCGTCGGCATGGCGTTGCTGACGTCGGCACCGGGCGCGAGCGCGGCGCAGCCCTCCGGCGTCGGCAACGCCCACCTCGTCCCGCAGTCGGCCACCGGTGAGGCGCACACCGTCCGCCTCGTCGCCGACGTCCTGCCGCGCGGCGACACCCCGCCGCCCGAGGACCACGACTCGGGCTGGCTGCCGCTGCTCATCCTCGCGGGCCTGCTGCTCACCGGCGGCGGGGGTTACCTGCTGCACGCGCGGCGCGAGGCCGCCTAAGGCGTACCGGCCGGCCCGGCGGTGCCGTCCCTCCCGCCGGGCCGCCGGTCGACCACCGTCTCGTCCGGCGCGACGGCCACGGCGTCGAGCGCCGCGCGCAGGTAGGGGATCAGGCCTTCGGCGTCGGGGCCGGTGAACACCGTCGAACCGAGCAGCATGCGGTTGAGCAGCATCCCGGCGCAGATGGCGATCAGCAGCGCCGAGCGGCCGGTCGCGTCGGTTCCGGGGAGCGCGTCGGCGAGCCGGCTCTGGTAGTTGCGCTCGATGCTCTCGCGCATGATCGCCGCCGCGCGCGGGTTGGCGACCGAGCGCAGGGTCAGCAGCAGCCCGTCGGACGCGTGCTGGTCGTCGCCGGTCAGCAGGGCGCGCGCCGCCTCGGCGTTGAGCTCGGGCGTCATCATCATCGACTTCTCGAACGCGACCTCCACGACCTCGGCGAAGAGCCCTTCCTTCGAGCCGAAGTACTTGCCGATCAGCCGCGCGTCCACGTCGGCCGCGCCGGCGATCTCGCGGACGCCGGCGCCGTCGTAGCCGCGTTCGGTGAACGCCTTGCGGGCGGCGTTCAGGATCGCCGCGCGCGTGGCCACGGGGTCCCGGCGCTTCGGCGTCGAATCAGGGCTCATGGTCGCCAGCGTACGAGCCCTGGCCCCGGCTTCGGGGCAAGTGCGGGGTGCTAAGTCCTCAGTTGTGGACTTATGGTGGTCCACAGGTGCGGACTTGCCCGCACCGACGAGACTTACCACCGCGACCCCCGACACGATCCGCCGCGCGCACGCCGTGCACCCGATCACCGCCGTGCAGACCGAGTGGTCGCTGTGGTCGCGCGACATCGAGGAGGAGGTGTTCCCGCTGTGCCGCGAGCTCGGCATCAGCGTCGTCCCGTACAGCCCGCTGGGCCGCGGGATGCTGACGGGCAAGCTCACTTCGTTCGACGACCTGCCGGCGAACGACTACCGGCGCAAGATGCCGCGGTTCGCACGGGAGGTGTTCGAGGCCAATCTCGCCGCCGTGGAGACCGTGCGCGACATCGCCGCGGCCCACGACGCCGCGCCCGGCCAGGTCGCGCTCGCGTGGCTGCTCGCGCAGGCGCCGGACGTGGTCCCGATCCCGGGCACGCTGCACGTCGGCCGGCTGGCGGAGAACGCCGGTGGCGCGTCTCTGGAGCTCACCGGCGACGAGCTGAAGCGGCTCGACGCGCTGACGGTCACCGGTGAACGCGAGGTCGCGCTGGACCACAACTGGTCCCACGGCGTCACCCCGCCGATGTCCCGGTAGCGCCTGTCCTAGGGTGAGCCCCGTGGGGCGACTGGTCGTGATCGAAGGTCTGGACGGTGCCGGCAAGCGCACCCTCGCGGACGGGCTCACCGCTGAGCTGCAGCGCGGGGGCGCGCGGGTCGGCAGCCTGGCGTTCCCGCGTTACGGCCGCAGCATCCACGCGGACCTGGTGCGCGAGGCTCTGCACCGCGGCCACGGCGACCTCGCCGACTCCGTCTACGGCATGGCCCTGCTCTACGCCCTCGACCGCAGCGGCGCGGCAGACGAGATCCGTGCGCTGCTGGCGGACAACGACGTCGTGCTGCTCGACCGCTACGTGGCGTCCAACGCCGCGTACGCCGCCGCGCGCCTGCGCGAGAACGCCGACGGCGACGTCGTGCGCTGGGTGTGGGGCATCGAGGTCGACCGCTTCGCGCTCCCGCGGCCCGACGCGCACCTGCTGCTGCGAGTGTCCCCGGAGGTCGCCGCCGAACGCGCCGTCCGCCGGGCCGCCGCGGACAGCGAGCGCGCTCGGGACGCGTTCGAATCCGACGACGCCCTGCAGCAGCGCTGCGCCGCCGTGTACGACGAGCTGGCCGCGGCCGGCTGGCTCGCGCCGTGGCACGTGCTCGACGGCGTGGCCGGTGTCGACTTGCCGATGCTGGCCAAGTCGCTGCTGTCCTGAGCGGTCAGCGTTCGTCGAAGCGCGCGGGTTCGAAGCGCGCGGGTTCGAATCGTGCCGGGTCGAAGCGTGCTGGGTCGAAGAGGGCGATCGGGTGCGTTGTGCTCCCGTCGACGATCAGATCGGCCACGATCTCCCCGACCACGGGCACGAACTTGAAGCCGTGCCCCGAAAACCCGCACGCCACGACCACACGCGGGTGCGCCGGGTGCCGCGCGATCACGAAGTCCTCGTCGGGCGTGTTCGTGTAAAGGCAGGTCGCGGCGCGGCGGAACGCGCCCAGCGCCGGCAACCGCGAGCTGACGAGATCGGTGACGGCGCCCACCTCGTCGTCGTGCACGCGGCGGTCGATCGTGTCGGCGGTGCACGGCGTGCCGGCGAGGTGCGAAGCCACCTTCACGCCCTGCGGTGAGTGGGCGGGAAAGCCGTAGAACTGTTCGCCCTGCTCGGTTTCCCACAGGTACACCGGGTGCCGGTCGGCCGCGAACGCCGCCGCGTCCGCCGGTTCGAACCAGTACTGCACCTGCCGCTGTACCTCGAAGTCCACGCCGAGGTCGGCGAGCAGCGACGGCGCCCACGCACCGGGGCACAGCACCAGCCGCGAAGCCGTGTAGTAGCTCGACGCCGTCCCCACGCGCACGCCGGACTCCGACGTGCTCCACGTGAATACCTGCTCCTCGTGGTGCAGCTCGGCGCCGTGGCGCGCGGCGAGCTGCAGGTGCGCGGCGACGCTGCCCTCCGGCGACACGAACCCGGCGCCCGGCTCGTAAAGCGCCACCTCGTCGTCGCGCGGGGCCATCGTGGGGAAACGGCGGCGGATCTCCGGCGCGTCGAGCAGCTCGTGCGGGATGTCGAACTTCTCGGCCGAGAGCACACTGCCGGTGATCGTGCGCGAGTCCGGCGGCCCGGCCATCAGCCCGCCGCAGCGCGTGAACAGGTGCCGGCCGGTGTCGCGTTCGACCTCGTCCCACAGCTCGTGCGCGCGCAGCAGCAACGGCACGTAGTCGGGGCCTTCGAGGTAGGCCTGGCGCGTGATGCGCGAACCGCCGTGGCTGGAGCCGAGGTTGTGCACGGGCGCGAACTGGTCGATGCCGAGCACCCGTTGCCCACGCTGCGCGAGCCGGTACGCCGCTGCGCTGCCCATGCCGCCGAGGCCGATCACGATCACGTCGTAGTGCGTCAAGCGGTTCTCCTCGTCCGTTCCGCCGAATCGGCCACCACCGCGGACACTCGTTCGCCGAAGTATTCGATCTCCACCGGTGTACCAGGTTTCGCGCATTCGACGGGAAGCCACGCGTACGCGAGGTTCTCCCCGACGGTGTGGCCGCGCGCCGCGCTCGTCACGTAGCCCGCCGGGTGGCCCTCGAAGTACACGGGTTCCTTGCCCCGCACCAGATCGCCGGTGACCAGGGATGTCAGCTCGCGCCCGACGGTGGCGGCCGATCGCCCGAGCAACGCGTCGCGGCCGAGAAAGTAGCCCTTGTCCATCCGCACGGCGAACCCGAGCCCGGCCTCGTACGGATCGTGCTCCGCGGTGAAGTCGACGCCCCACGTGCGTCGGCCGTCTTCCAGCCGCAGGCTCGTGAGAGCCTCGTGCCCGGCCGCGACGATCCCGTGCGGTCGCCCGGCTTCCCACAGGGTGTCCCAGAGCAGCCGGCCGAGGTCCGCGCTGGTGTGCAGCTCCCAGCCGGGTTCGTGGGGCAGGCGCAGCGCGAGCACCGGCACGTTGCCGACGTGCGTGTCGAAGGCACCTTCGTCTACTGTGGACAGTGCTGGGAGAACCTGCGGCACGAGCGGTCCCCGCAGGCCGAGGCAGCAGGTGCCGCCGGTGGTTTCGTGGATCTGCACCGTGCCGTCGCCGGGCAGGTGGCGGCGCAGCCAGTCGACGTCGAGTGCGCTGTTCGCCCCGACGTGGAACCGGTCGGAGCCCAGGCGTGCCACCGTGAGATCACTGCGGACACCACCGTCTTCGCCGAGCAGCAACGTGTACGTGACCGCGCTCGGAGCATGGCCGAGCTGGTTGGTGGTCATCGTCTGCAGGAACGGCAGCGCACCCGGTCCGGTGACCTCCAGCCGGGTCGCCGGGGTCAGGTCGAACACCGCCACCCGCTCGCGCGCGACGATCGCCTCGGCACCCGCTGTCCGCGCTTCGGCTGACGGCACGCGGGAGAGCTCAGGCAGGGTTTCGTTGGCGGAGAACCAAATCGGGCGCTCCCAACCGCCGGTTTCCGCGAAGCACGCACCCAAGGCGACGTGCCGCTCGTAGAACGGCGAAGTGCGCAACGGCCGCCGCGGCTCGTCGTGCCGCGTGCCCGCGAACGTCCGGATCGCGCGTTCCCGAACGTGGTCCGGCGCGAGTTGCACCCGCTCGAACCGGGCGAGATCGCTCGTGTGCAGGTCGAGCCGGGGCTGCCCGTCGACGAGCCAGCGCGCCACCTCACGCGCGACGCCGGCGGTATGCGAGAAGGCCACGGCCTCGGCGATCCAGAAACCGTCGAGCTCCGGGTGCTCGCCGACCAGCGGCCTGCCGTCCGGGGTGGCCGCGACCAGGCTGGTCACGCCGTGTTCGACTTTGGCGTCGCCCAGCGCGGGCAGCAGGCGCGCGGCCTGGGCCCAGGGCTGCTCGAAGTCGGCCCGGGCAAACGGCTCGGCCGTGCGGGGCGCGGCGTGGCCGATGCCGAGGCGGTCGACGTGCTCGCGCACGGTCAGCCCGCCGTGGCGCAGGACCGGCTTGCCCGCCTCGGTGAAGTCATCGTTGTCACCGGCGAGCGAGGGCAGCGCAGTGGTGCGCGCGTAGTGCTGCGCCACGGGCACGAGCGGCACGGTGAGGTCCACGAGTCGTCCGATCTCCGGCGCGCCCACGCCCGCGCACGAGACCACCACGTCGGCGCGGAAGCGATCGGTCCCGGTGACCACGCCGGTCACTCGCCCGGCATTGCGTTCGACGGCCGTAACTCGTTGTCCCGTCAGGAAACGCGCCCCGCGTCCGGTCGCCCGGCGGGCCTGCGCCTCGGCTGCGCGCCGGGGTTTCGCCAGACCGTCGCCCGGGGTGTGGAGCCCGCCGAGCACCTTCGCCGCGTCGAGAAGCGGGTGCAGTTCGGCGCACTCGGCCGGCGAGCGCAGGTAGCTGCGCACGCTCCACGAGGTGGCCCAGCCGTGGCGCCGCTTGAGCTCGGCGAGCCGCTCCGGCGTGGTCGCGAGCTCCAGGCCGCCGACGGGCTGGAAGCACCAGCCGCCGTCGAGCGTGAGCGCGCTGTACTTGGCCACGGTGTACTGGGCGAACCGCGTCAGCGTGCGGTCGGGATCGGTCTGGAACACCAGGCCCGGCGCGTCGGCGCTCGCCGGTCGGCCCTGGTCCAGCACCGTGACGTCGGTCCAGCCGCGTTCGGTGAGCTCGTCGGCCAGTGCGCAGCCGAGCAGCCCGGCCCCGATGACGACCACTCGCGGTCGGGCTGCCATCGCGGTACCTCCTGGCCGGGGTTCACCGGGCACGCCGAACGACCCGCCGGGCACGGGCCAGGTTGCGGATGGGGGTGTGTGTTCCGTCTTCTGCAACAAAGTGCGGGATCGCGGGGGTACGTGTCAAGACTGCGCGCGGAAGGGGTTTTTCGCTTGCGCCCAGGCAGGTGAAGCCCGTAACGCGAACGTCGGCAGAGGCGATCCGACGCCGGGGGAGTATCAGCCGGCGTAGTAGCCCAGTTGTGCCGAAAGTTCTTTCGCCGCCTCGGTCATCGGCCGCACGATCTGCTTGATCCGCTGCTTCGACAGCCGGTACGACGGCCCCGAGGCGCTCATCGCCGCCACGACCTCGCCGCCCGGGCCGTGGATCGGCACCGCGACCGCGTGCATGCCGAGCTCCAGCTCCTCGAAGCAGGCCGCGTAGCCGTCCTCGGCCACGCGCTCGACCTCCGACTCGAGCTCGTCGGGGTCCACGGTCGTGCGCGGCGTGTACTGCTCGAGCCCGTGGCCGAGCACGCGCTTGCGGTCGGCCTCGGTCATCGCGGCCAGCAGCACCTTGCCGCTGGAGGTCGCGTGCAGCGGCGTGCGCTGCCCGGTCCAGTTCTGCGTGGTGATGGCGGCCGCGCCGCGGGCCTGGCTGATGTTGATGGCCACGCCGTCGTCGGCGATCGCGATGTTCACGGTCTCGCCCAGCTCCTCGGCCAGGGCCTGGCAGGTCTGGCGGCCGAGTTTCGCGAGGTCCATGCGGCCGGTGGCCGCGCCGGCGAGGCGGACGATGCCGAAGCCGATCGCGTATTTCCCGCGCTCGCCCAGCTGCTCGACAAGCCCGTGCTGTTCCAGGACACTCAGCAGCCGGGACGCCGTCGACTTGTGGACCCCGAGCTCACCGGCGATCTCCGTGATCCCCGACTCCCCGTTGCGGGCGAGCAGTTCCAGCACGTAAATCGCGCGGTCGACCGACTGAACTTGGCTTCCCGTTGCGTTGCCCGAGTCCTGGTTCCGCATAGCGCAACACTAACGGCTGGGCGGCGATCTGTTCGGCTGAGCGGGCGAATCCCTTGACGACGGGGGCACCCGGGCCGCACTGTTGCGCACAGTGCACATTGACGCGTCATGCGCAACATTCACGAACCGCTCCCGGTTCCCGTGACCCGTTTCCCGGAGGCTGCCCGATGATCCGTGCCTGCGCCGTCGCCGACCTGCCCGAGGGTGAGTCCCTCCGCATCGACGGCCCGACCCCGATTGCCGTCTTCCACACCGCCACCGGCTTCTACGCCATCGGCGACACCTGCACCCACCAGGACGCCTCGCTCGCCGACGGCTGGCTCGAAGGCTGCTTCGTGGAGTGCCCGCTGCACGCGGCCCAGTTCGACCTGCGCACCGGCTCGCCGACGTGCCTGCCGGCGAAGGACCCCGTCCGCACCTACGCCGTGGTGGTCACCGACGGCGTGGTGTTCGTCGACGCGCCGGTGCCGGCGGTCGTCGGCGAGGGCAGCGCCCAGTTCAACGCCTAGCTCTTCCCACCCGAGGCCCGTGGGGGTTCCCGAGCGCGTGCCCGGGAGCCTTCACGGGCCGTCCAACACCTGCTCCGGAGCGCCCGGATGGAGCAATCCGGGCTCGCGATCTTGATCTTTCTGGTGGTCAAACGCGCGGGTCGTGCTCGACGGCGGCGCAAGTAGTGCGAACATGTGCTCATGAAGGCACGTGTCTTGGTGGTCGACGACGACCCTGCGCTGGCGGAGATGCTCACCATCGTGCTCCGTGGTGAGGGGTTCGACACCGCGGTGGTCGCGGACGGTTCGCGTGCGCTGCCGGCGCTGCGCGAGCTCAAACCGGACCTGGTCCTGCTGGACCTGATGCTGCCCGGCATGAACGGGATCGACGTCTGCAAAGCGATCCGCGCCGAGTCCGGCGTGCCGATCGTGATGCTGACCGCCAAGAGCGACACCGTCGACATAGTGCTGGGCCTGGAGTCCGGCGCCGACGACTACGTCGTCAAGCCGTTCAAGCCGAAGGAGCTCGTCGCCCGCGTGCGCGCCCGCCTGCGCCGCACCGAGGCCGAGCCCGCCGAGTCGCTGACCATCGGCGACCTGGCGATCGACGTGCCGGGCCACGAGGTCACCCGCGAGGGCAAGGCCATCCCGCTCACGCCGCTGGAGTTCGACCTGCTCGTGGCGCTCGCCCGCAAGCCGCGCCAGGTCTTCACCCGCGAAGTGCTGCTGGAGCAGGTGTGGGGCTACCGCCACGCGGCGGACACGCGGCTGGTCAACGTGCACGTCCAGCGTCTGCGGTCGAAGGTCGAGAAGGACCCGGAGCACCCCGAGGTGGTGTTGACGGTGCGCGGCGTCGGTTACAAGGCCGGCCCGCCGTGATGAGGCGATGACCGCTTCCGCGGCAGCCGGCCCACCCGCCGGGACGAAGAGTCACCCGAAGGTGGGACGGCTGACCGCTTTCGCCCGAGCCACGATGCGCTTCATGCGGCGCCTCGTGGTCTTGGCGCGCCGCCGGGTGGTGGCGTTCAACGAGCTGTGGCGCCACTCGCTGCAGTTCCGCGTGACGATCTCGACGCTCGCGCTGTCGGCCGCCGTGGTTTTCGTGCTGGGCATGGTGCTGCAGAACCAGATCACCGAGCGCCTGCTCGACACGAAGCGCAGGGCCGCCGTCGAGCAGACGCAGGCACTGGCCGACACCGCGGCGCGTGAGCTGGTGGGCGTCGGAGGCGAGTCGCCCGACGCATTGCACACGCGGCTCGAGAACGCGTTGAAAAAGATCTCCACGACGTCGGCGTCGCCCGCGGGGTCCACGGCGGGCACGTTCGAGCCGGTGCTCGCGAGCGTCGGGCTCGACCAGTCGGACGCCGACCCGGTGTTCGTGGGTCCGTTCACGTCGGTGCCGGCGGGGCTGCGCCAGTTCGTGGAGGGCGGCAGCCTCGCGCGCGTCGAGCACACCGTCTCCGAGAACAACGCGAACACCACGTACCTCATCGTGGGCACGCCGCTGAGCTCGGTGGCGAGCCCGGTGCAGCTGTACTTGCTGTTCCCGCTGACCAGCGAGCAGAACACCGTGTCGACCGTGCAGAACACGTTGCTCGTGGGCGGGCTCGTGCTGCTGCTGTTGCTGGCCGGCATCACGAACCTGGTGGTCCGGCAGGTGGTGCGGCCCGTCCGCCAGGCCGCCGCGGCGGCCGAGCAGTTCGCGGGCGGTGACCTGGAGCAGCGCCTCGCCGTGGTCGGGGAAGACGACCTGGCGAAGCTCGCCGTGTCGTACAACGGCATGGCCGCGAGCATCCAGCGCCAGATCCGCCAGCTCGAGGAGTTCGGCGGGCTGCAGCGCCGGTTCACCTCCGACGTCTCGCACGAGCTGCGCACCCCGCTCACCACCGTCCGCATGGCCGCCGACGTGCTGCACGCGTCTCGCGAGCAGTTCCCCGCCGGCCTCGCGCGGTCCACGGAGCTGCTGGTCGACGAGCTCGACCGCTTCGAGGCTCTGCTCGGCGACCTGCTGGAGATCAGCCGGCTCGACGCCGGTGTCGAAGAGCTGTCGGCCGAGTACATCGACGTGCGGCCCATCGCCACGCGCGCGGTCGAGCAGGTGCGCGTGATCGCCGGGACCGCGGGCAGCTCGGTCGAGCTGATCCTGCCCGAGGAGGACGCCTCCGCCGAGGTCGACGCCCGGCGCGTGGAGCGGATCCTGCGCAACCTGCTGGGCAACGCCGTCGACCACAGCGAGGGCAAACCGGTGCAGCTCACCGTCGCCGTGAACGAGACGGCGGTGGCCATCACCGTGCGCGACCACGGCGTGGGCCTGCGCTCGGGCGAAGCCGACCTGGTGTTCAACCGGTTCTGGCGCGCCGACCCGTCGCGCAACCGGCGCACCGGCGGCACCGGCCTGGGCCTGGCGATCAGCCAGGAGGACGCGCGGCTGCACGGCGGCGTCCTCGACGCGTGGGGCGAGCTGGGCCAGGGCGCCTGCTTCCGGCTCTTGCTGCCCCGGCACCAGAACGTGCCGATCGAGGAGAACCCGCTGCGCCTGCCGCCACCCGACGCCACGTCGGAGATCACGCTGTCGCCGTCGTCGGTGCTCGAGGTGCAGCCCGCGCCCGACGCGATCCTCGCCGACCGCGACGCCGAGCGGAACTCCGACCGCGAGGAGGTCGGCAGGTGAGACGCGTTCTCGCCGCGCTGGCGTGTCTGCTGCTGCTCGCCGGCTGCGCCAACGTGCCGCTGGAGTCGCAGCCGCTGGTCGTGTCCGTGGACTCGACGCCGCCGGTGGCCAACGACGCTCCCGAGCCGGCGCACGGCCTCGCCGCGCTCGACATCGTGCGGGAGTTCATCCGGAACAACGGCGACCCGCGCTCCAACAACGCGGCCGCGCGCGCGTACCTCGACGACCAGCAGCGCAGCACGTGGAAACCCGGCCGTGCGATCACGATCATAGACAACACGTTCAGCACCGTCTACGAAACGCCGCCCCCGTCACCGTCCACGTCGACGCCGCCGGACCCGAACGTGCGCAACGTGGGGCTGCGCGGGTTCACTCTCGGCACGCTGAGCGCCGACAGCGCGTTCATCCCCGGCTCCGGCCCGGCCGAGCAGACGATCCAGGTGCGCAAGCAGGCGAACGGGGAGTGGCGGATCTCCAGCGCGCCGCCCACGCTTTTCGTGACTGACGACGACTTCGAGGCGAACTACAACCGCGTCGCCGTGAGCTTCTACTCGCCCGACTCCGGTGCCTTTGTGCCCGACCTGCGTTACGTGCCCGCGAAACCGCAGTCGGGCCTGCCCGGGCGGGTGATGGACCTGATCCTGCAGGGGCCGTCGGCCGGGCTGGCCGGGGCCGTGAAGAACCTGCTGGGCGACCAGGTCGCGCTCGACACCAACGTCAAGAACAGCGACGACGGCTCACTGCTCGTGCAGCTCTCGGGGCTCACCGGGGCGAGCCCGGAGACGAGAACGCTGATCGCGGCGCAGATCATGCTGTCGATGCAGGCGGTCACGTCCACGCGCGTCCGGCTGCTCGCCGACGGACAGCCGCTCGTGCGCGGCCACGAGTACTGGCGCAGCAGCGACGTGCCTTCCTACAGTGCCGCCTCGTCGCCGAGCGCCGACCTGCTGGGCCTGATGACGGTCGACGGGCGCATCCGCTCGCTCGGCGACGGCGCGCCGGTGGCGGGGCCGGCCGGCAACGGCGGGTACGCCGTGGTCAGCGCCGCGCAGTCGATCGACGGCAAGCGGCTCGCGGTGGTGGAGCGCAGCGGCGACCGCGTGCAGCTGCGCGTCGGCGACCTCGGCCGCGACCTGCCGCTGGTGGACCTCTCCGGCGGTTCGCTGAGCCGTCCGACGTGGCGGCCCGCGCCGAGCGGGGCCGGTCCGTCGGGTGAGGTGTGGACGGTGGTGGACCACTCGATCGTCGCCCGCATGGTCCTCGACCCGACCGGCCACTGGCTGCGCCAGAGCGTGAACGCCAACGACCTGCTCGCGCTCGGCACCGACATCGACGCGTTGCGCCTGTCGCGCGACGGCGCCCGCGTGGCGGCGATCGTCAACGGCCAGCTCGTGGTCGCGGCGGTCGTGCGCGACGGCGACACGGTGACGCTGCGGGAGCCGCGCGTGCTCCAGCCCGGTGACCTGTCGGACGTCGTGGACCTCGACTGGGGTTCGACGGCGGACACGCTGGTGGTCGTCACGTCGGCGAGTTCCCAGCCCGTGCAGCGCGTTTCCGTGGACGGGCGCCGGATGGACGCGTTCAACGGCTCGAACCTGACCGCGCCGGTCACGGCGGTCACGGCGGCGCCCAACCGGCCCATCGTGGTGGCCGACCCGGGCGGGCTGTGGAACGCCACCGAACTGGGTGAGGTCTGGCGGCCCCAGGCGCACTCCATGCTCAACGCGACGCCGTTCTACCCGGGCTGACGAGGGTTTTCCGCTCGTTTTCGACCGGCGGGGCTCGAGGGCGCCGAAACTGTCGGTGCCCGGGTGCACACTGCGAGTCATGGTTCTCGATCTGCTCGTTCCCGCCCGTTGCGCCGGCTGTGGTGCCCGGGGTGTCCCGTGCTGCGCGGAGTGTTCGCGGGTGTGGGGGTCACTCACGGAGGTGGTCCGCGCGCCGCTGACCGGCCTCGCGCCCGCGTACGCGCTGGCCCGCTACCAGGGCGTCGCCAAGCGCGTCCTGATCGCCTACAAGGAGCGCGGGCGCCGTGATGTCGCGCCGGCACTCGGCCGGGTGCTCGCGTCCGCGCTGGCCGCCTTGCCGCGCGCCGATGCTCTCCGCGCCGGCCCGCACTGGGAGGGACACTCACTCGGTGGACCTTCGTTCGATGAACCGACGTTCGTCGGGTCTTCGGCCACCGGTCTCCGCCTCGAAAAGCCCGTCGTCTCCAGGGATTCCACCGTCCCCAGGAACTGCGCAGCCGCCGGGGATTCCGCGCGCGCCGGGCCGTGGTGCCTCGTCCCGGCACCGAGTCGTCGCTCGGCTTCACGCCTCCGTGGTGGCCCGCACGTGCAGCGTCTCGCCGAGGCCGCTGCGCGCTGTCTCGCCCAGACGGGCGCCGAGGCCTTCGTCGCTCCCGCTCTCGCGCTGAAGGGCGCCCGTGACGCAGTGGGTCTAAGCCGGGCGGAGCGCGTCGCCAACCTGGCCGGGCGGTTGCGGTTCGTGCCCGCGGGCCGGCCACCGCCGGGTAGCCGGGTCGTGGTGCTCGACGACGTGGTCACCACGGGTGCCACGGCGGCCGCGTGCGTGCGAGTACTCGCCGACGCCGGGGTCGCCGTGTCGGCTGTGGTCGCGTTGCTCGCCGCAGGGTGAGCAGACGTCACCTACACGAGTGATGTCAACAGGGAACGCGACGCAACGGCCGCCCGTTGTCGGGACATGAGGGTCTGGCTCGGAATCACGCGTCCGGCCGAACACCCCACCGGGGTGGCGGCTGTGGCGCGGCGGGCCGTGACTCTCGGCTTCCGGGCTCCCGCACCGTTGCGCCGTACGCGTGAAAATGCATCGCTCGCGTTCGACCGTCAGGGGCGGGATTTCGGGCTGCGCACGGGCGTTTCGCTGCGCGCCGTAACGGGTTCCCGAATCGTGACATCCCCCGGCCCGGGGGCTGTTGCGAGCGGCGTGATGAAGCTAACGTGCTCCGCTATCAGCAATCCCCGCAGGCAGGGAGGTGTGCAGCCCATGTCCCTGGCGCCGGAGGCGCGCTGAGTCCGCGCTCGAGCATCCGCCACGAGACGTCGTGACCGGCCATCGAGTTCTTCTCAGCCCGCCAGATCCGGGCTCCGTCCCCGCACTACCGGCGCCGTGTGAACACACAACAGCTCGCAGTCATCTCAGCGAGGGAGGTCGTGTATGGACATCGTCGTAAAGGGCCGCAACGTGGAGGTGCCCGACCACTACCGGGCACTCGTCAGCGAAAAGCTGGCCCGTCTTGAGCGCTACGACAAGAAGGTCATCCGGTACGACGTGGAGTTGTTCCACGAGCCGAACCGCCGGCAGGCGAAGAGCTGCCAGCGCGTCGAGATCACCGGAAAGGGCCGCGGTCCGGCCGTGCGCGCCGAAGCGTGCGCCGCGGACTTCTACGCAGCGCTCGACTCCGCCGTCACGAAGCTGGAGAACCGGCTGAGGCGGACACACGACCGGAGGCGCGTGCACTACGGACGCAGCCGCCCGGAGTCGGTCGCCGAGGCGACCTCGATGGCGATGGCCGGCGGATCGCCGGACGCCGTCGCCCGTCCCACCGCGAGCACGGCGGTGCTGGAGGCACCCGCCGCGGACACGGCCGAACCGATCTCCGATGGTTTCGCGGCCGTCAGCTCCGGTGAGATCACCCTGCCCCAGCAGAAACGCTGGGAAGACGACGATCTGGGCTACCAGCCCGGCCGCGTCGTCCGCGAGAAGAAGCACAACGCGGACCCCATGTCGGTGGACCAGGCTCTCTACGAGATGGAGCTGGTCGGTCACGACTTCTACCTGTTCAACGACTCCGAGTCCGGGCGGCCGAGCGTCGTGTACCGGCGGAAGGGTTTCGATTACGGCGTGATCCGGCTCGGCGGCTGAGCCCGCCAAGCCGGCGCGGCCGGAGGGGGAGCCGGCCGGTGCCACGGGTGGCCCGCACGCGAGCGCGTGCGGGCCACCCGCGTGCCGGGAGTAGGGTGCGAAGGGGCCTCTCGTGACCTTCTGCGAGCACGTGCGTGCGCGGACCACTGTGTGTTCCCTACGATGTGGTGAGACGGCGGCGCCGCACTACGAGTGCGCGCCGTGCCCACAAGCCCGGGACCGGCTCGGGTGCGATCATGATCAGCTAGTGAGGTCGACCGGATGGTGCTGAACCGCCTGCTCCGCGCGGGTGAGGGCAAGATGGTGAAGCGGCTGCGCAACATCGCCGATCACATCGAAACCCTCGAAGACGACGTGAAGGACCTGTCGGACGCCGAACTGCAGGCGAAGACCGACGAGTTCAAAGAGCGGTACGGCAAGGGTGAATCGCTCGACGAGCTGCTCCCGGAGGCCTTCGCGGTTGCCCGCGAAGCCGCCAAGCGGGTACTCGGCCAGCGGCCCTACGACGTCCAGCTCATGGGCGGCGCCGCACTGCACCTCGGGCAGGTCGCCGAGATGAAGACCGGCGAGGGCAAGACCCTCACCTGCGTGCTCCCGGCGTACCTCAACGCTCTCTCCGGCAAGGGCGTGCACGTCGTCACCACCAACGACTACCTCGCCAAGCGCGACGCCGAGTGGATGGGCCGCATCCACCGCTTCCTCGGGCTCGAGGTCGGCGTGATCCTCGCCGAGCAGGACCCGCAGGAGCGCCGCCGGCACTACGAAGCCGACGTCACCTACGGCACGAACAACGAGTTCGGCTTCGACTACCTGCGCGACAACATGACGTGGTCGCTCGAGGACTGCGTGCAGCGCGGGCACAACTTCGCGATCGTGGACGAGGTCGACTCGATCCTCATCGACGAGGCGCGCACGCCGCTGATCATCTCGGGCCCGGCGGACCAGTCGTCGCGGTGGTACATGGAGTTCGCCCGCCTCGCGCCGCTGATGAAGGGCATCGACACCACCACGATGGGCTCGCGCGAGCGCGTCGAGAAGGCCAACCTGATCAACTCGAAGTACCACTACGAGATCGACGTGCGCAAGCGCACCGTGGCGGTGACCGAAACGGGCGTGCGGTTCGTCGAGGACCAGCTCGGCATCGAGAACCTCTACGAGGCCGCGAACACGCCGCTGGTCGGCTACCTGAACAACGCGCTGAAGGCCAAGGAGCTCTACAACAAGGACAAGGACTACATCGTCCGCGACGGTGAAGTCACGATCGTCGACGAGTTCACGGGCCGCATCCTGGTGGGCCGCCGCTACAACGAGGGCATGCACCAGGCGATCGAGGCCAAGGAAAAGGTCGAGATCAAGGCCGAGAACCAGACGCTCGCCACGATCACGCTGCAGAACTACTTCCGCCTGTACAACAAGCTTTCGGGCATGACCGGTACGGCCGAGACCGAGGCCGCGGAGTTCCACCAGACCTACAAGCTGGGTGTGGTGCCGATCCCGACGAACCGGCCGATGGTGCGCGCCGACCGCGCTGACCTGATCTACAAGACCGAGCAGGCCAAGTTCGAGGCCGTCGCCGAGGACATCGCCGAGCGGCACGAGAAGGGCCAGCCGGTGCTGGTCGGCACCACGAGCGTCGAGAAGTCCGAGCACCTGTCGAAGCTGCTGCTGAAGCTGGGTGTGCCCCACGAGGTGCTGAACGCGAAGTACCACAGCCGGGAGGCGCTGATCGTCGCGCAGGCCGGCAAGATCGGCGCTGTCACGGTCGCCACCAACATGGCCGGTCGCGGTACCGACATCGTGCTGGGCGGCAACCCGGACATCATCGCGGACCAGGTGCTGCGCGAGCGCGGCCTCGACCCGGTGGAGAACTCCGAGGAGTACGAGGCCGCGTGGCCGAAGGTGCTCGAAGAGATCAAGGCCGACGCCAAGGCCGAAGCGGACCAGGTGTGTGAGGCCGGTGGCCTGTACGTGCTGGGCACCGAGCGCCACGAGTCCCGCCGCATCGACAACCAGCTGCGTGGTCGTTCCGGCCGGCAGGGCGACCCGGGCGAGTCGCGGTTCTACCTGTCGCTGGGCGACGACCTCATGCGCCGGTTCAACGCTGTGATGGTGGAGCGCGTGATGACCACGATGCGCCTGCCCGACGACGTGCCGATCGAGCACAAGATGGTCTCCAAGGCCATCAAGAGCGCGCAGACGCAGGTCGAGCAGCTCAACATGGAGACGCGCAAGAACGTCCTCAAGTACGACGAGGTCATGAACGAGCAGCGCAAGGTGATCTACGCCGAGCGCCACCGCGTGCTCGAGGGCGAGGACCTGCGCGAGCAGATCGAGCACATGAGCGTGGACGTCGTCGGTGCGTACGTCGACGGAGCCACCTCCGAGGGCTACGCCGAGGACTGGGACCACGAGCAGCTGTGGACCGCCCTCAAGACGCTCTACCCCGTCGGCCTGGACTGGGACGACCTGGTGGAGAACGGCGACCTCGACGCCGAAGGCCTGCGCGAGGCGCTGGTCAACGACGCGATCGACGCGTACGACAAGCGCGAGGCGGAGATCGACGAGCTGGTGGGCGAGGAGGGCGCGATGCGCCGCCTCGAGCGCCAGGTGATGCTGACCGTGCTGGACCGCAAGTGGCGCGAGCACCTCTACGAGATGGACTACCTCAAGGAGGGCATCGGCATGCGGGCGCTCGCTCAGCGCGACCCGCTGATCGAATACCAGCGCGAGGGCTTCGACATGTTCCGCGCGATGCTCGAATCGCTGAAGGAGGAGGCCGTCGGCTTCCTGTTCAACCTCCAGGTCGAACGCAGCGAGCCGGAACCCGCGCCGCAGCTGGACCCGTCGGCGCTGCCCGCAGGGATCACGTCGGCCACGGGCGCCGCGGCCGCTTCCTTCGGCGACGATGGCGGCCGCCACTCACGCCCGACCCCGCCCCAACCGCCCACGACCGACACCGAGTCGGTGCCGTCGGCCTTGCGCGGCAAGGGCGTCGGCGGCGGTGTCCAATCCGGACTGACCATGTCCGGCCCCGCCGAGGGCGGCGGCGTCGAGTCCCATTCGGACAGTGCCGACTCCGACGGCGCCGGCGGGGGCAACACGCGACGCGAACGCCGCGCCGCCGAGCGCGCACAGGCGAAGAAGGGCAAGAAGGGCCCGCGTCGCTGACGCAGGTTTTTCCGGGGCGGGCCGCATTCGTGCGGCCCGCCCTTTTGTGTGCTGCGCCCGGGGTCGCGTTCAGGCGGCGAAGCACACCCCTGTTGTTGACGCGGTTCTTCGAAGGGCGGGGCGCGGCACGCCTTCACGTGACGGGATCCGCCTACGCGCCTAACGTGGTCAGTGGTGCCGTCGAGGGGGAGAGCCGTGGCTGACCTGGAAACCTTCACGCAGATGTTCGCGCCGGAGTACAAAGCGGACCCGTACCCGCTGTACCGCAAGTGGCGTGAGGCCGAACCCGTCGCCGAGATCGCGCCGGGGTTCCTCGTGGTGAGCGGCCTGGCGGAGGCGACGGAGGTCGTGCGTGATCCCGCGTTCGGGCACCCGCAGCCCGAGGTCCTCGACCCGGCGACCCGCCACCCGGACGACCTGGTCGACGCCGAGGGCCGCCCGGTGGTGTCGTTCCTCGGTCTCAACCCGCCGGACCACACGCGCCTGCGCCGGCTCGTGTCGAAGGCCTTCACACCGCGGATGGTCGAGCGCCTGCGCCCGCGCGTCGAGGACATCACCGCGCGCCTGATCTCCGACCTTATCGACGCCGGTTCGGCCGACCTGATGACCGCGCTGGCCGCGCCGCTGCCGGTCGAGGTCATCAGCGAGATGCTCGGCGTCCCGATGGCCGACCGGTCGCGCTTCGCCGAGTGGTCGCACGCGCTGGCCCGCGCCCTCGACCCGGCGTTCCTCGTCGCCGACTCCGTGCTCGAGGAAGCGGGCGACGCCGGCCGCGAGTTCAACGCCTACTTCCGCGAACTGGCCGCGGAACGCCGCCGCAATCCCGGAGAGGACCTTCTGTCGGACCTCGTCGCTGTCACCGACCAGGGCGACAAGCTCACCGAAGCCGAGCTCCTGGTCACGCTCACCCTCCTGCTCGTCGCCGGCCACGAGACCACCACCAACCTCATCGGCAACGGCGTCCTCGCCCTGCTCGGCACCGAAGCCGGCCTCCGCTCCCTCGGCGACGACGGCGCCCTCGCGCCCAACGCCGTCGAAGAAGTCCTGCGCCACGACTCCCCGGTGCAGCTCACCAGCCGCGTCGCCCTGAAGCCCACGCGCGTCGGCACCACCGACGTCGCCCCCGGCGCCCAGGCGATCGTCCTCATCGGCGCCGCCAACCGCGACCCCGCGACCCACCCGGACCCGGACACCTTCGACCCCACCCGCGAGCCCTCCCGCCACCTCGCCTTCGGCCAGGGCATCCACTTCTGTCTCGGCTCACCTCTGGCCCGCCTCGAAGGCCAGACCGCCCTGCGCGAACTCGCCGTCCGCACGCCGGCGCTGCACCTCGCCGGCCCCCCGACCTGGAACCCGACCATTACCATGCGCGGCCTGTCCCAGCTCCCGGTGGCGATCGGCTGACGCCGTGACCCGCTGTTCGGGACACCCGTCCCATCAAGCAGCCGACGGACGCGCCGGCACCGCACGCGCCGGACCCAGACGCGGCGCCAGCAGGTGGAACCGCGTACACACCCACCCCGTCCGCGTCCGCTCGAACCGCGCGGCCAGAGCGAGCACCCGAGGACCGTTCCGAATGGTCGTCGCGGCCTCCAGCGCAAGATCCGTCGGGTGACACAGGTGCAGCGTCCCGACGCGATGCCGCGTGCTCGGCAGGCGGCTGTGCGTCAGAAGCCGCGCGAACAGGGCCGGGTCGACGAGGTTCTGCACCTGCGCCGCGACGCGGCGGCCACCGAGGACTTCGAGGATGGCGTTGAGGCGGCCGGTGAGCTGGCGCTCGCTCGGGGGTCCCAGGAGCTGAACCACGTTGTGCGCCGTGGGTGGCAGGTCGCGGACCGGTGGGCGGTGCCGCGTGACGTGGCGGACAGGGCGGGGCCGGGCGGCGGGCTCGCTGCCCGCGAGGCCCCGGAGGCGGTGGGTCGTCATGTGTTCCTCCCCTGAAACGCGGACGATCCGCTGCAGGTAGTGCCCGGACAAAACCGAAACCGGGACCGCCTGCGCCTGATCCGGCGAAATCCGCGAATCCGCCCATTTTGATCTGCAAGATGCGCTACGCCCGTTGCCGCGCAGGCGGATCGCTAGGGTGAGCCCGTGCTCAAAGGCTTGCTGGTCGACTACGCCGGCGTCCTCACCGACCCCGACGCCCACCTGCTCTACGACTACCTGCGCGCCATCCGCTCCGGCGGTACGCGCACCGGCCTGGTCTCCAACGCGCCCGGCGCCACGCCGGCCGTCCGCCACGAGCTGGCCGACTACTTCGACACGCTGGTCTTCTCCGGCGAGGTCGGCGTGGCCAAACCCGACCGCGAGATCTACCTCGTGGCCGCCGAACGCCTCGGCCTCGTCGCCGCCACCTGCGCGTTCGTGGACGACGCGGCCCGCAACGTCCGCGGCGCCGCCGAAGCGGGCATGGTCGCCATCCACCACGTCACGATGGAGAACACCCTCGGAGAGCTGGCCGTTCTCTTCAGCTAGACCGTCGCACCAGCTCGAACGACAGCACCGCGGCCGCCGCCGAGACGTTGAGCGACTCGACGTCGCCGGGCATCGGGATGGAGACCCACTCGGTCACCAGCTCGGCCACAGCCGCGCCCACGCCTTCCGTCTCCCCGCCCAGCACGAACGCCGCCCGCTGGGGCAGCGAAACGTCGAACACCGTCGACTTGCCCGACGCACTCAGCGCGTACAGGCCATACCCGGCGTCCGTCAGCATTTCCGCCGCCTCACGCGCGCTGCCGCACCGCAGCACCGGCGCGCGGAACGCCACCCCGGCCGAAGCCTTGACCACCATCGGGTCCAACGTGGCCACCCCCCGCCGCGGCACGATCACGCCTTCCAGACCGGCGGCGGTGGCCGTGCGAAGGATCATGCCGACGTTCGCCGGCGTCGTGATGCCGTCGAGCAGCAGGACCCGCGCGGGCGGGCTTCGGTCGTCCAACGCGGCGGCGAGCGAGCGCATCCGCGGCGCGACGACGTCGGCCAGCACACCCTGGTCCTGCTTGCCGTTGCCGGCCAGCACCTTCACGCGGTGGGCGCTCGCGCGCTGCACCGGCACCCCGGCGTCCTTCGCGGCACGCTGGATCTCGACGGCGGCCGGGCCGCGGGCGGTGTCGGCGAGGATGACCTTGTCCACCTGCAGCCCGTCGTCGGCCAGCGCTTCGAGCACCGGCTTGCGCCCGTAGACGGTCAGGAACCGGTCCTTCGGAGAAACCTCCGCCTCATCACCCACGCCGGTCAGTCTCGCACTGTGTAAGGATCGGCTCATGCCCGACCGCCTGTCCGCGCTCGACGCCTCGTTCCTGTACGTCGAGGACCACGCGACCCCGATGCACGTCGGCGGCGTGGCCATCTTCGAGCGCCCGCGCGGCGGGCTCGACTACGCGCAGGTGCTCGACCTCGTCGGCTCGCGCCTGCCGTTCCTGCCGCGCTACCGCCAGCGCGTGCTCGACGTCCCCGGGCACCTCGCCCGGCCCGTGTGGGTGGACGACGTCGACTTCGACCTCAACTACCACGTCCGCCGCTCCGCGCTGCCCCAGCCGGGCACCGACGAGCAGCTGTTCGACCTGGTCGCGCGCCTGATGTCGCGCCGGCTCGCGCCCGAACGCCCGCTCTGGGAGGCCTACTTCGTCGAGGGTCTCGTCGGCGACCGGGTGGCGCTGGTGACGAAGACGCACCAGTCCGTTGTGGACGGTATCGGCACGATCGACCTCGGCCAGCTCATCCTCGACGACACCCCGGCGCCGCCCGAGCCGTACGAGGACACCTGGACACCGCGCCGCGAGCCGAGCCGCGCGCAGCTGATGATCGACGCCGTGAGCGAGGCCGTGCAACGCCCGGGTGAGCTGGTCGAGAACGTCCGCTCCGCCGCCAACGACGCGTGGGCGTCGGTCGGCAAGGTCGCCGAGACGCTGGGGGAGGTGGCGTCCACGCTGCGCACCGTCGTCAACCCGGCGCCGCAGGGCCCGCTCAACGTGCGTGTGTCCGGCGGCCGGCTGTTCTCCGTGGTGCGCACGCGGCTGGAGGACTACCGGAAGGTCCGCGCGGAGCACGGCGGGACCGTCAACGACGTGATTCTCACCGCGATCACCGGCGCGCTGCGCGAGTGGCTCCTTTCGCGCGGGGTGAACCTCACGTCCACGGCCACCGTGCGCGCGCTGGTGCCCCTGGCCGTGCGCGACGAGGACACGGCCGAGTACTCCACACCGGCGCTCGTCGGCAACCAGGTGGCGGCCTACCTCGTCGACCTGCCGGTGGGCGAGCCGAACCCCGTGCTGCGGCTGCAGCACGTCGGCCACGCGATGAGCGCGCACCTCGACTCCGGCCGTTCCGTCGCCGCGCGCGGGCTGCTGAAGGTGAGCGGCTTCGCCCCGGCGACGCTGCATTCACTCGGCGCGCGGGCCGGCGGTTCGCTGTCGGGCCGGATTTTCAACCTCATGATCACCAACTCGCCGGGGCCGCAGGAACCGGTGTACGCGGGTGAGGCGAAACTGATCGAGATGTTCCCCGTGATGCCGCTGATGCGCACCCAGGCGCTGGCGATCGGGGTCACGTCCTACCGCGGCGGTGTCTACTTCGGACTCAACGGCGACCGCAAGGCCGCGTTCGACGTCGACCTGCTCGGCGGGATGATCGAAGAAGCGTTGGAAGAGCTGAAGGGGGCGCACTGGTGAGGGTCTACATTCCGGCGACGATCGCGATGCTTCGCGAACTCGAGTCGAACGGCGAGTTCCGGGCCCGCAGCGGCACGGCGTTCGCGCTGACGCCAGGGCTGCGCGAGGCGTACGCGAGCGGCTCCGACGAAGAGCTGGAGTACGCCGCGTTGCTGGACGCCGCCCGCGCGTCGCTTCGCCTGATCAACGCGGAGGAAAAGGGCGAGCCCCGCCGCGCCGTCATCTCGGCCGACGTGGACAACGTGACGTTGCGCGCGGACCTCGACGCCGCCGTCGTCCGCCTCGACGGCCCCGTCGCGCTCAGCCGGATCGCCGCGATCCACGTCGACTCCGCCGAAGCCGCCGACGCCGTCTCCGCGGCCGCCGCCGTGATCGACGCCGCCGACCTCGGCGACGAGGACGCCGAGTTCGTGCTCGGTGATGCGGAGGATCATGAGCTGGCTTGGTATGCGCCGCAGGAGCTGCCGTTCTTGCTGGAGCTGATGTAGGCCCCGTTTTTGTCGGACCCGGCTGGCAGAGTTCGGACTCGTGACCGAACTTGACTTCTGGCAGCTCATCGACTCCTCCCACGCCGACGTGGCCGCCCGCGCCGGCGAGCTGCTCGCGGCCCGCCCGCGCGCGGAAATCGTTGCCGCGCACAGGGTTTTGGGCGGACTCCTCACGGGGTCCTACCGCAGTCCTCTGTGGGCCGCCGCGTACCTCGTCAACGGCGGCTGCTCCGACGACGGCTTCGACTACTTCCGCGGCTGGCTCCTCACCCAGGGCCGCGAGGTCTTCACCCGCGCCCTCGCCGACCCCGACTCGCTGGCCGACGTGCCGGGCGTTCGCGCCGCCGCCGCCGACGGGGAGGAGCTGGAGTGCGAAGAGATCCTCTACTTCACCGCAGCGGCCTATCTTTCGGCCACCGGGGAACCGCTTCCTGAGGACCCGCCCGTCTCGCTGCCGCCGCTGGACCCGGACTTCGACATCGAGGACCCGGACTCGGCTCGGGAACGGTTGCCGCGGTTGTCCGCGCTGTTCGCCGCCTGAGCCGGGCTAGCGGCGGCCGAGACCGTCGATCATCAACCCCACCGTGAAGTCGAACCGGTCGTGGCCCTCGCCGGCCGTGAGTTCCGTGGCGTGGCGCGTCGTGTGGGGGAACGTCTCGGCGGGCAGGGCGGTGAGGCGGCGGCGGAGTTCGTCGCGGTCGAGGACCCAGGCGGTGTCGTCGCGGGTTGAGCGTTGGCGGGCGATGGAGAGCTCCAGGCAGTAGGACGCGACGTACAGCAGGAGGGCGTCGATGGCCCACGCGGCGGTCTGCGGCGCGACGCTGCCCGTGAGCAGGATCGCGAGCATGCCTTCGTTGACGCGCACGGCTTCCAGGTCGGTGGGGACCATCGCGAACGCGGCGCTGGAGATGCCGGGGTAGCGCAGGTACTGGTCGCGCAGCTGTTCGCACACGTCGCGGATCTGGTCGCGCCACTCCTCGGCGGAAGGCGAGGGCAGCGCGAGCTCGGAGCACAGCCGTCCGATGAGCAGCTCGCCGAGGTCGGCCTTGTTGACCACGTGGTTGTAGAGCGACGCGGGTCCGGTGTCGAGGGCGTCGGCCAGGCGCCGCATGGTCAGGGCCTCGTAGCCCTCCCGGGCGATCACGTCCAGCGCCGTGTCGATGACCTGTTCCACGATCGGGGTTTTGCGACGGCGCCGCGGTCGGGTGTCGGCCTGGAGGTTCGGCGGCTGGTGGCGCGCCGCACGTCGCTCTCGCGGGTTCACGGGGACCACCCTAGCTTGACACGAACAACGTTCGTAAGTAGAACATTGTTCGTGTCGGACGAACGCGTAGACGTGACCGTGGTCGGCGCCGGGCCGGTGGGCCTCGTGCTCGCCGCCGAGCTGGCCTTGTCCGGAGCAAAAGTGCAGGTACTGGAGCGGCTGACTGAGCTGGACGAGGCGGTGAAGGCCGGCGCGATCAACGTGCCGACGGCCGAGGCCCTCGACCGCCGCGGCCTGCTGCCGGCGGCCGAGCAGGTGCAGCGGGAGCTGCTGGGGCAGGTGGGGTCATTCGCCCGCCTGGTCGAGAAACGGGAAGGCCCGCGGTTCACCGGCCACTTCGCGGGCATGGTGCTCGACGCCGACCTCGTCGACTGGTCCGATCCCGACCTCGCCGCCCACACCGCCGTCGACGGTGCGCGGCTGGTGCCGCAGCGCGAGCTGGAGGCGCTGCTGGCCGAGCACGTCGCGCGGCTCGGCGTGCCGGTGCGGCGCGGGGTGGAGGTCACGTCGCTCGAAGACACCGGCGACGGCATGCTCGTCGGAACCACGGCCGGCCCGGTGCGCACGGCGTGGCTGGTCGGCTGCGATGGCGGGCACAGCGCCGTCCGCCGCCTCGCCGGCATCGACTTTCCCGGCACCGCCCCCGAGCTCACCGGGCGCCTGGCCGTCGCCGACATCGCCGACCCGGAGAAGCTCGCCGACGGCTGGGCGTGGTCGGCCGCGGGCGCCTACCGCTGCGGCCCGCAGCCCGGCCGCGTGACCACCGTCGAGTTCGACGGCGGCCCCGCCGATCGCACGACGCCCGTCACCCTGGAGGAGGTGCAGAGCAGCCTGCGCCGCGTCTCCGGCACCGACGTCACCCTCACCGCCCTGCGCGGCACCGCCACCCGCTGGACCGACAACACCCGCCAGGCCGCCACCTACCGCTCCGGCCGCGTTTTCCTCGCCGGCGACGCCGCCCACGTCCACCCGCCCTTCGGCGGCCAGGGCCTCAACCTCGGTGTCGGCGACGCGATGAACCTGGGCTGGAAACTGGGCGCCGTCATCGCCGGCTGGGCTCCCGACGGACTGTTGACCACGTACGACGCCGAACGCCACCCTCTCGGCGCCTGGGTCCTGGACTGGACGCGCGCCCAGATCGGCGTCCTGCGCGGCGACCCCAAGTCGGCCGCGCTGCGCACCGTCGTCGCCGACCTCCTCGCCACCCCCGACGGCGCCACCCACGCCGTCAAGAAGATCTCCGGCGTCACCCAGCGCCTCGACCTGCCCGGCGACCACCCGCTGATCGGCCGCTACGCCCCGGACGTGTGGCTGTCCGACGGCTCCCGCCTCGCCGACCACACCCACTCGGGCGGATTCGTCCTGCTCGACCGCACTCCCGACGGCGCTTTCGCGGCTCTCGCCGCCCCGTGGTCCACCCGCGTCACCACCGTCCCCGACGCCCCCACGACCCCGACCGGTCTCCTGCTCCGCCCGGACGGCGTCGTCGCCTGGGCCACGGACACCCCCGACCCCGCCGATCTCGCGACCGTCCTGCACCAGTGGGCCGGCGCGCCCTCACCCGAACCCGCGCAGGTGGGCTGAACCACCGCGTGCGTCAGCCTCCGATGAGCGTGCCGACCTGGTCGGCCGCCGGGGCCGTGACGTTCACCGGCGAGCCCCACGCCGAGTAGCGCGCCGTGATGCGGGCGCTGCCCTGGCCGCCTGAGCCGCGCAGGATGGCGGACAGGTCGAGGACCAGCTGCAGTGGCCGGTTGTCCTCGTCGAGCCACAGGTCGAGGGGGACCTTCGTGCCACCGAACTGGGCGTCAGCCGGGAGGCCCGCGGGCAGCTCGGCGCCGAGGTGGGCCAGGTCGACGTCGACGCGGTAGTGGGAGGCATCGGTGCCGTCGAGGGTGGTCGTGTCGCTGGCAGTGAGGGTGCCGGCGGTGCGGACCTGTTCGAGCGTGCGCGCGGGGTCGTTCTGTTCGGCGAGCTGCGCGAGGCTGCCGCCGAGGACCTGGGAGAACGGGTCGCTGCCGTCGGGCGAGACCTTCACCCAGGGTTTGCGGCCGGTCACCTGGTCGAGGGCGCTCGGGGGAACCTTCGCGTACAGCGTCTGCGCGACCAAGCGCAGCTCCAGCGGCTCGCCGACGTAGTCCGTGGTCATCTGCAGCGACGTCCCACCGGGGCCGAACACGGCCTCACCCTGACCGTGGGACACGAGCGCACCCGCGGCGACGTCGGTGGTGAACTTCGCGGAGTGACCGGCGTTCGTCGCCGCGACGGCGGCGTCGGCCAGGGCGCGCGCGTCGGAGAACCGCTCGGGCGAAGCCGAACACCCGCCGATCACGAGCAGCGCGGCGCACGCCAAAGCCGTCCTGCGCATCCGGAAAACCCCGTCCTGACCGGCGGAAAGAGACCCTACAAAAGCACAGGTGCACCCGAGAACCCGTTCGGGGGAAGTGGAATTACCCGTAGTAATGCGAAGGCGCCCCGACGGTTGTCGAGGCGCCCTTCAGGCCAAGCATCGAGCGGTCAGCCGCCCATGTGCTTCGCGAGCTCGCCCAGGTCCGCGACCTGGTCGGCCGGCGGAGCGGTGACCTCGACCGGGGCGCCCCAGTCGCTGTACTTGACGACGATCTTGCCGGAGCCCGCGGCCGAGGCCGGCACGCCCATCGCCTTCATCATTTCGCTCTCGTCCATCGTGATCTGGAGCGGGAGCTGGTCCTTGTTGACCCAGAGCTCGGCCGGCATCTTGATGTCCTTGCCCTTGAGCAATTCCTTGACCTGGGCCTGGGACTCGGCCGGGACACTGGCCAGCATCTTGTCCATCGACTTGGCGATGTCGATCTCGAACTTGTAGTGGTTCACCGGCTGGCCGTCCAGCGTGGTCTGGTCGGAGCTGACGATCCGGCCGGCCTCGCTGATCTGGTCGAGGATCTTCGTCGGGTCACTCTGCTCGGAAGCCTGCGACATGCTCCCGGCGAGAGCCTTCGAAATCGGGTCGTTCGCGTCGGGCGAGATCTTGACCCACGGCTTGTCGGTGCCCATCTGCGAGGCCTCAGACGCCGGGAGTTTCATGTACATCGTCTTGTCGATGAGCCGGATCTCGCTCTGCTCACCGTCGGTGGTCATCGTCATCGACATCTTCAAGTTGGCCGGGTCGTAGGACATGAGGCCCTCGGCGGTCACGTTCTTTCCGCCGACCGACATGGTCATCGACATCTTCGACGACTTCGACTTCGCGGTGCCCTGCTTGGACGCATTCGCCAGCTCAAGCACGTTCGCGAACGGCGAGGCGATCCCCGAGGAGGCCTTGTCGCCCGCCGGCGCCGCGGTCCCGTTCTCAGACTTCGAACCACAGCCGGTCAGCACGAGCGCCAGCGCGGCACCCGCGGCGACGACGAAAGTGGTTTTGCGCATGCAATCCCCCTAGGAAGGTCATTACTCCACCCGCAGTATCGCTGGATCGGGGCAACAGTTACGCCCTTTCGATCACGATTTGGGTAGTCAATCACCCGTTGTGTCGTCCACCTGCGGAGTAATCATGGGACGTACGGTGACCGTCGCCGGTTCCCGCTGAAGTCATCGGGTCGCGACGGGAAGCTCCTCGAGTCCGCGCATCAGTGTCGAGAACCGCCACCGCGCCGGATCGGCGCCGTCGGCGAGCCGAAGCGCCGGAAAGCGTTCGATGAGCGCGCCGAGCGCGATCGCTCCCTCCAGTCGGGCGAGCGGCGCGCCGAGACAGTGGTGGATGCCGTGCCCGAACGCCAGGTGCCCACCGGCCGGTCGGGTCACGTCGAGCTCATCGGGATCCGCGAACCGCTCGCCGTCGCGGTTCGCGGAAAGCAGCGACACGGAGAGGAACTCGTTCGCCGGGATCTCGACGCCACCGACCGTGATCGGGGCGGTGGTGAACCGCGTGGTCGCGATGTGGACCGGTCCGTCGTAGCGCAGGAGCTCCTCGACGGCGTTCGGCACGAGCGACGGGTCAGCCCGCAATGCCGCGAGCTGCGCGGGGGCCCGCAGCAGCGCGAGCGTGCCGTTGGCGATGAGGCTGACCGTGGTGTCGTGCCCGGCGATCACGAGCAACTCGGCCATGGCGACGAGCTCCTGCTCCGACAGGCGGTCGCCGCTGTCGGTCACGGCGACCAGGTCGGACAGCAGGTCTTCGGCCGGCTCGGCCCGCTTGGCGGTGACGAGGTCACGCAGGTAGGTCAGAAACAGCTCGGACGCCTCGACGAGCCGCTGGTCACCGGCCGACGTGATCACCTCGACCCACGAGCCGAACTTCTCGCGGTCGGTTTCGGGCACGCCCAGCAGCTCGCAGATGACGATCATCGGCAGCGGCGCGGCGAAGCTCGCGACCAGGTCGACCCGATCCTGTCCGGCCATCGCGTCGAGCAGCTCGGCGGTCACGCTCTCGATCCGCGGCCGCAGGCGCGCGATCGCCCGGGTCGTGAACACCTTCGCGACGAGACGCCGCAGCCGCGTGTGGTCCGGCGGGTCGCTGTTGAGCATGTGGACTTCGAGCAGCCGGAAGGCCGGCGACAGCATCGCGAACGACGAGCCGTGTCGCTCGGCGATGATCTGGGCGCGCCTGCCCTCGTCCTTGTGGACGTCCGGGCTGGTCAGGACCTGCTTGACGTCCTCGTACCTGGTGACGAGCCACGACCGCATTCCCCGCGGCGTCTGCACCAGCCGGACGTGTGCTTCGATCCGCAGCTTCGCTTCGATCTCGTGGGGATTCTGGACGTACTCGATGTCGAGGGGGTAGGCCTCGGGGTCGGTCGGCACGGGCGGCGGCTCCTTGTGGTGGGGATTCCCACCCCATCGACTCCGCGCGCGGTTGCCAACCTCCGGCCGCCGTCAGCGCCCGTTTTTCCCGTGATCAAGAGTCACTCCGCGCCACCCGCGCGTGAAACGAGCAGCCGACGCAGCGACGCCAGCCGCTCGGCGCTCGCGCGGCCTTCGGTGACGACGGCGTCGAGCGCGCAGTCCGGGTCCTCCGGTGGGCCGAGGTGGCCGCAATTCGTGGGGCACTCCTCGGCGGCCTCGGCGAACTCCTCGAAGGCGTTCACGATGTCGTCGGCGGTCACGTGCGCCAGCCCGAACGACCGCACGCCCGGCGTGTCGATCACCCAGCCGCCGCCCGCGAGGGGCAGCGGCAGCGCGACGGCCGCCACGGATGTGTGGCGTCCCTTGCCGACGGAGCTGACGACGCCCGTGGCGAGCTCGGCGGCAGGCACCAGGCGGTTGACCAACGTGGACTTGCCGACGCCGGAGTGCCCGACCAACGCGGACACGCGGCCTTCGAGGCGCTCGGCCAGGCCTTCGGGCTTCTCGTCGTGGCGCGTGACGATGGCGGGCACGTCGAGGCCCGCGTAGCTCGCGAGCAGCTCGTCGGGGCTGGCGAGGTCGGCTTTCGTGAGACAGAGGACGGGCTCGAGCCCGCCCGCGTAGCAGGCGACCAGGCAGCGGTCGATAAACCCGGTCCGCGGTGGGGGATCGGCGAGTGACGTGACGATCAGAAGCTGGGCGGCGTTCGCGACGACCACGCGCTCGTACGGGTCGGTGTCGTCGGCGGTGCGGCGCAGCACGCTGGTGCGCTCGTCGACGCGGACGATGCGCGCGAGCGTGTCCGGCAGGCCCGAGACGTCGCCGACCAGGGCGACCATGTCCCCGACGACCACGGAGACGCGCCCCATCTCGCGGGCGCGCATGGCCGTCACCACGCGTTCGGGGTCGGCGTTCACGGCGCACGTCCAGCGGCCGCGGTCCTTGCCGATCACCATGGCGGTGACGGCGTCGGCGTGCTCGGGCCGGCGTTTGGTCCGGGGCCTGGTGCCCTTGCCGGGGCGAACCCGCACGTCGGATTCGTCCAGCTTGCTCCAGTCGCCTCTCGCCAAACCGCCCACCGTCCTCCCGCTCGTCCTGCCTGGTCGAAATGATCCCATGCCGGTCGCGCCCGGCCCGGCCTGCGTGTAACGATGGCGTCTTGAGAGGTGCGAGGAGGCTGGCATGTGCGGCCGTTACGCGGCGACGAAGGACCCGGCGAAGCTGATCGACGAGTTCGCGGCGGTCGATTTGACCGAGGGTGCCGCGCGCGAGGACTACAACGTCGCGCCGACCAAGAACGTCGTCACCGTGGTCCAGCGCCACCCCCGCGACGCCGAGGGGCAGGTGCTCGAGGACGAGCCCGGCGAGCGGTCGCTGCGGATCATGAAGTGGGGCCTCGTGCCGTTCTGGGCGAAGGACCCCTCCGTCGGCTCGCGCATGATCAACACGCGTGCCGAGACGGCGGCTGAAAAGCCGGCCTTCAAACGCGCTTTGAAGTCGCGCCGCTGCCTGGTCCCGGCCGACGGCTGGTTCGAATGGCGCCGCACGGGCAAGGAGAAGGAGCCGTTCTACATGACGGATCCTTCCGGCTCGTCGCTCGCGTTCGGCGGGATCTGGGAGAGCTGGCGCCCGAAGGACGGCTCGTCGGACGAGCAGCCCCTGATCACGTTCTCCATCATCACGACCGACGCCGAGGGCCAGCTGCGGGGCATCCACGACCGCATGCCGCTGATCGTCCCGCGCGAGCACTGGGACGGCTGGCTCGACCCGGACGAGTCCTCCGTGGACGGTCTTCTCGTGCCCACGCCGCCGGACTTCGTCGAGTCGCTCGAGCTGCGCCCGATTTCCACGCTGGTCAACAACGTCCGCAACAACGGCCCCCAACTGCTCACGCGCGCCGAGCCCGCCGCCTCGGAAACCCTGTTCGACGCGCCATGACCACTCTCGAGATCGACACTCCCCACGGCCCCGCGCGCGCCGAGCTCCACTGCGCCAAGGACGGCGCCGCCGTGCTCCTGCTCGGCCACGGCGCGGGCGGGGGCATCGGGGCCAAGGACCTGGTGGCGGTCGCGCGGGCCGCGAAGGCCGCCGGGGTGCACGTGGCTTTGGTGGAGCAGCCGTACCGGGTCGCGGGGCGCCGGGCGCCCGCACCGGCGAATCAGCTGGACACGGCTTGGCTGGCTGTGGCGGACGAGTTGTCGGCGCACTTCGACGACCTGCCGTTGGTCTTCGGCGGCCGTTCCTCGGGCGCGCGGGTTGCCTGCCGGACAGCTTCGGCCGGCCAGGCTGTGGCGGTGTTGTGCCTGGCGTTTCCCGAGCACCCGCCGGGCCGGCCGGAGAAGACGCGGCAGCCGGAGCTCGATGCGGTGGAAGTGCCGACCCTGGTGGTGCAGGGCGAGCGCGACCCGTTCGGCCGCCCTTCGGCGGGGCCGCACCACGAGGTGGTGATGGTCTCGGGGGACCACACTTTGTCGGCTGACTTGGACGCGGTGTCGCGCGCGGCGGCGGAGTGGTTGGGGCGGGTGTTGAGGCCGCACCTCTGAGTGGTCAGGCGCCCTCGGTCCAGAACTGGTTGACGCGCGCGATCGCATCCTCGCGGCTCATCGCGGCGACCTCGGTGTCGGGGATGCCGACCTGGTGGATCAGCGTGTGCACGACTTGTGCCGGCACGCCGGCCTCGGCCACCGCGTGGTGAATCGACGGCGCGCGTCAGCCGCGGCTCGCCTTGGGACCAGCATGCGGAGGTACCTCAAGTACATCAGGTACCTGGAGTACTGGTGACTTCGTCGCGGCAGGACTTCGGCCGCGTCTGCGGGTAGTTGTCCACACGCTTCCCCCAGTTGTGGACAGCCAGGCGTGCACAGTGCTCAGCCGGCGATCGAAGCCACGACAGCCTCGGTCAACCGCACCAGATCCCCAGGCGCCAGCTCCACCTCGAGCCCCCGCCGCCCGGCCGAGCAGTAGACCGTCGCGAACCCCGAAGCCGACTCGTCCACCACCACGGGCAGGCGGCTCCGGTGCCCCATGGGCGAAATCCCCCCGAGCACATACCCGGTTGCCCGCTGGGCAGCTGCCGGATCGGCCATCCGCGCCTTCTTGCCCCCGGCCGCGGCGGCCAGCGCCTTGAGGTCCAGAGACCCCGTGACCGGCACCACGCCCACCGTCAGCTTGCCGTCGACGTCCGCCACCAGTGTCTTGAAGACGCGCGCCGCCTCCAGGCCCAGGGCCTCGACCGCCTCCAGGCCGTACGACTCGGCCCGCGGGTCGTGGTCGTACGAGTGCAGTGTGTGCGCCACCTTGTGTTTCGTGAGCAGCGCCGTCGCCGGTGTTCCCTTGCCCGCCATGGGATCGGAGTCTACGAAGGCGTCGGGAATGGACGCCCGCCACGTTCTGTTGAAAGAAACGTGACCACGACGCTTACCACTGCCCGCCCTCGTAGGCGCAGCACCGAGCAGGGCCTTCCGAGCCCCCGCGTAAACTCGGCGTTGCCGTATGCGCAGAAGCGCATCGACGCCGAACGGGAAGGGAACGGTTTGCCGAGCACCCCGAACACCGCGCCGGAGACGGCGGCCGACGAGCTGGAGCTGGCGGAGCGCTTCGAACGCGACGCGATGCCCCTGCTCGATCAGCTGTACTCGGCCGCGATGCGGATGACGCGGAACCCCTCCGACGCCGAGGACCTGGTCCAGGAGACCTACCTCAAGGCATACGCGGCGTTCGCCTCCTTCAAGGCCGGCACGAACCTCAAGGCGTGGATGTACCGCATCCTCACCAACACCTACATCAACGGCTACCGCAAGCGTCAGCGGCAGCCGGTGCAGCAGCCCACCGAGGAGATCACCGACTGGCAGATCGCCAAGGCGGAGAGTCACACCTCCAGCGGGCTGCGCTCGGCCGAGGTCGAGGCGATGGACAACCTCCCCGACGCCGACGTGAAGCAGGCGCTGCAGAAGCTGCCCGAAGAGTTCCGGCTGGCCGTCTACCTGGCGGACGTCGAGGGCTTCGCGTACAAGGAGATCGCCGAGATCATGGACACGCCCATCGGCACCGTGATGTCCCGTCTGCACCGCGGTCGCGCCCAGCTGCGCGACCTGCTGGCCGACGTCGCGCGCGAGCGCGGCTTCATCCGCGGTGACCGCGAGGAGGTGGCGAAGCGATGAGCACGGGTGACGCGCCGGGGACCGAGGACAAGGTCCGCTGCGAAGAGGCGCTTTCGGAGATCTACCTGCTCCTCGACAAGGAGTGCAGCCCCCTGCGCGACGCCGAGCTGCGGCGCCACATCGAGGACTGCCCGCCGTGCCTCGAGGAGTACGGCATCGACGAGCAGATCAAGGAGCTGCTGCATCGCAAGTGCGGCGGTGACTTGGCGCCGGCGGAGCTGAAGAGCCGCCTGCGCGCCTCGATCCGCCAGACCGTGGCCACGCGCGGCGGCGTGACGGTCGAGCGCACCGAGATCACCGTCGAGCAGCGCACCGGCGAGTAACACCCGAGCTCACGCTCTTCCGGGATTTCCGACGACGACGGCCCCCGTACCAGTGGTGCGGGGGCCGTGTCGCGTCCGGACGCCGAATCAGGCGTTGGGCTTCTTGCCGTGGTTCGCGCCGTTCTTCTTGCGGTCGCGACGCTTACGGGCGCGCTTCGACATGCTTCACTCCTCGTATTCACGCGGGATGGCCCGGGTGCGGGGTGCCGGAGCACCTGCCGGGCTCGGGTCAACCGCTCCAGTGTGTCATGCGTGCCCCGGCTCACCTGCGGCGCCCGTGCTGATCGGCGTCCGCTCTGGTTTGATGGGCGGATGACCGGAGGAACCGCGCACCACGCACTCGTGGTCGTCGAGTAGCTCGTGTCCACCCTTTCCGACCTGCTCGCCGAGAACACCGGTCTCCCCGGTGAGGCGGCCGACCATCTGCAGACCGTCGTCGCGGAGTGGCAGCTGCTGGCCGATCTGTCGTTCGCCGATTTCCTGCTGTGGGTCCCCGTCGCGAAGGACCTGCAGCCCGAGGGCGGCGATTTCGTGTGCGTCGCGCACGCCAGGCCCACCACGGCGCCCACCGCGCACCCCGAGGACGTCGTGGGCACGCGGTTCACCGTCGCCGAGCACCCGGAGCTGGCGAAGGCCGTGCGCGAGCGGAAGATCGGCCGCGAGGAAGACCCGCACTGGTACCGCGACCTGCCGATGCGCCGCGAAGCCGTGCCGGTGAGCTTCGGCGGCGAGGTGATCGCCGTGCTCAGCCGCGAGACGAACCTGGCCGCGCCGCGCGTGCCGAGCCCGCTGGAGATCGCGTACCTGGGCAGCGCGGGCGACCTGTGCCAGATGATCGTCGACGGCACGTTCCCGCCCCCGGGCGGCAACCAGGCCGACACCCACACCAGCCCCCGCGTCGGCGACGGCCTCATCCGCCTCGACCCGAGCGGCACCGTCGTGTTCGCCAGCCCCAACGGCCTGTCCGCCTACCACCGCATGGGCCACGAGTCCGACCTGGTGGGGCAGCGGCTGGCGCCGTTGACGCGGTCGCTGATCCGCGACCCGTTCGACGCCACCGAGGTTTCGCACCGCATCATCGAGGCCCTCGACGGCAAGCCCTCCACCCGCACGGAGGCCGATTCCCGGCGCGGCGCCGTGGTGCTGTTCCGCGCGCTGCCGCTGCGCCCGTCGGGCCAGGCGGCCGGCGCGCTCGTGCTGGTCCGCGACGTCACCGAGGTCAAGCGCCGCGACCGCGCCCTGCTGTCCAAGGACGCGACGATCCGCGAGATCCATCACCGCGTGAAGAACAACCTGCAGACCGTCGCGGCGCTGCTGCGGCTGCAGTCGCGCCGCACCACGAGCGAAGAGGCCCGCCTCGCGCTCGGCGAGTCCGTGCGGCGCGTCTCGTCGATCGCGATGGTCCACGAGGCCCTGTCGATCTCCGTCGACGAGCGCGTGGACCTCGACAAGCTGCTCGACAACGTCCTGCCGATGGTCGGCGAGGTCGCCACCGCGGAGTCGCAGGTGGGGCTCACGCGCAAGGGCTCGTTCGGCATCGTCATCGCCGAGATCGCGACGCCGCTGGTCATGGTGCTCACGGAGCTCGTGCAGAACGCCATCGAGCACGCGTTCCCGCAGGGCCGCCCGGGCAAGGTCGAGATCATCGTCGAACGCTCGGCGCGCTGGCTCGACGTCCTCATCCGGGACAACGGCCGCGGCCTGCCTTCGGGCTTCTCGCTGGAACGCAGCGACGGCCTCGGCCTGCAGATCGTGCGCACGCTGGTGGAGTCGGAACTGCGCGGGTCCCTGTCGCTGCGCAAGGTGCGCACGGACTCCACCGGCGCGCGCGTGCCGGGCACCGAGGCCGCGCTGCGCATCCCCCTCTCCCGCCGGCTCTAACGCCAGTACTCGACGCGCTGCCCGTCGGTGTCGGCCACGAAGACGACCGCGTCGGCGCCGTCGATCTGGGCCGGGCTCAGCGGGAGATGGCCGGGCAGGATCGGCTCGCCTGTGCCGGTCGACGCGGGCAGCGCGCCGCGCAGGGCTTGCGCCGGGAACAACGTGCGACGGGTGGTGGCCGCGGCCAGCTCGCCCTGGAGCGTGCCGGGTTCCGCGTGGGGGTTGGCGTCGGTGGCGACGAAGACGTAGCGCTCGCCCAGCGTCAACGCGACGAGCGCGCCCGCGCTGCCCCACGTCGCCTCCTCCGGGCCCATCTGCAGGGTGGACGGCACACGCTGCAGGTGCACGTTGTGCGCGAACACCAGGCTGGGCCCGCGGTCGCGCTCCTGCGAGAGCATCGCGAGCAGGTTCGCGGCCATCATTTCGGCGCGCAGGCTGAGCAGGGTCCCGAACCGATCGGGCGCGGCGAAGGCCATCGCCGCGTGGTAGCGGAGCAGGCTCACGGCGGTGCGTGCGTACGCGGCGGTGAGCGCGTAGCCGGGGGGATCGGCGGGCTGGAGCACGGGCGCCGCGCGGTGGAGGGCGCTCGCGAGGTCGTCGGCGACGATGCGCAACGCGCGGGCGCGGTCGGAGCCGCCGATCGACGCGGCCGCGTCGTACATGGCCTGCGCGTTCGTCCAGTCGTCGTCTGCGCCGAGCAACGCGTCCAGGTCGTGGATCGAGGCCGGCCGCAACGCTGTGGGCAGGTAGTCGATCACGGCGGTCAGCGCGCGCCGCGGGCTCGGCGCGGAGGTGATCTCCGTCGGCGCGTCGAAGCCGTGGAACCGCACCTGATCCTCGGGCGCGCGCCCGGCGTTGTGCTCGCGCAGCCACTCGACGAGTTCTCGGTTGCCCGGCACACGACCGAACCAGTGGCTGAAGCCGGTTTTCAGCACCTCGTCGAGGTCACCGGCGCCGCCGGTCACGTAGTCGTTGACGATGGACGCGGCGAAAACGTCGGTCTCCAGCGAAATCGACCGATAGCCCCGCTCGACGAGGTGGGCGAGAAGTTCGTTGCGCAGCAAGGGAAACGCTCGGATCCCGTGTGTCGGCTCGCCGAGGGCGAGCAGCGCGGGCCTGGCCTCGGCGAGCAGGTCGTCGACGGCGTGGCCCAGGCTCGCCGCGTCGCCGATTTCGCGGCCGGCCCCGCGCAGGGTGGTGGCAGTGGACATGGAAAACCCCTTTCAGAGAAACCTGTCCTCGACCGTATCGTTGAAGAATTGAGTGAAACTTTCATGCGAACCACCTGCAGTCCAACACTGAAAGCCTCAAACGGAGGTTCACCCTGCGGCCCATCGACCTCGCGCGGGAGCACGGGTTGTCCGCCCAAGCCGTCCGCAACTACGACGACGCCGGCGTGCTCCCGCCGACCGAACGCAGCGACACCGGCTACCGCCGCTACACGCCGCTGCACGCGCAGGCCCTGCGCGCCTTCCTCGCGGTGCGCGCGGGCCACGGGCACCAGCCGGCAGTGGAGATCATGCGCTTGATCCACCGCGGTGACACCGAATCCGCCTACCGGCTCATCGACGCCGCGCACGTCGCTCTGCTCGCCGAACGCGACACCCGCACTGAAGTCGCGGCGGCCCTGGGCACCCTGTCCACGGCACCGGCACCGTTCCACGGGTCGCCGCTGACCGTCGGCGAGCTCGCGCGTCGGCTCGACGTGCACCCGGCGACGCTGCGGGCCTGGGAAACCGAGGGCATCCTGCGTCCTGAACGAGATCGGGCCACCGGTTACCGCGAATACGGCCCGGACTGCGTGCGCGACGCCGAGATCGCCCGGCAGCTGCGCCGTGGCGGTTACCTGCTGCGCCAGGTCGCGCAGTTCCTCGAGTCACTGCGCGAGGCGGGCGGGGCCGACGCGTTGAGCGCCTTCCTCGACGCCTGGCAGCATCGGCTCACCGCCCGCAGCCGCGCCCTGCTCGCCGGCGCCGCTCAGCTCGACGCCTACCTCACCTTGCGCGATTCGGTCACGCCTGGCTGAGCTCGACCACCGGGAACTCGACGCGTTCCGGAGCACGACCAGCCTGCAGCATCCACGCCTCTCCGGTGCCCTCACCCGAGGCGATCGTCGCGACCGCGGACGCGATTTCCGCCGGAGATGCCACGGCCAAGCCGTTCGCCACGAGCGTGTCCTTGAGCCCGCCGATCATTCGCGTCTCCACGAACCCCGGGCACACGGCGTTGAGCGTGATCCTCGAATCGGCACAGGCCGGGGCCAGTGACCGCACCAGGCCGATGATCGCGTGCTTGCTCGCCGAGTACACCGGGTCGAACGTGGCCGGCGAGATGCCGGCGAGGCTGGACGTCACCACGATCGCGCCACCGCCATGAGCGCGCAGCGCCGGGACGGCGGCGCGCAGGCCGAACATCGTGCCGTCGACGTTCACCGCCAACGTGCGGCGATATCGCTCCAGGTCGAAGTCGTCGAGGCCGCCCGCGCCGCCGGTGCCGGCGTTGAGGTGCACGACGTCGAGCCCGCCGTACTCGGCCACCGCCGCGGCCACGGCGGCTTCGTTGTCCTCGGGCCGCGTGACGTCGGTGCGCACGAACAGGCCCCCGACCTCGGCGGCGACCTCCGCGCCGGCAGCCTCGTCGATGTCGGCCACCACCACCCGCGCGCCCTCGGCCGCGAAGTGCCGCGCCACGGCGGCACCGATGCCGCTCGAACCTCCGGTGATCAGAACGACGGTCATGCAGGTGATTCCTCTCCGACTTCGGCCGCGATGGCGGCGATGACACTCTTGCGACGGGCGTAGACCCGCGTGGCGACCTCGAGCGCGAGGTACACGGCCACGTACTGCAGCCCGCTGATCAGCGGCACCCGGTCCACGGACAGCGTGTACGCCAGCACCACGCGCACCCCGGCGTCGAGCACGAGCACCACACCCCACATCGCGGTGGTCACGCGCAGCACGTGGCGGTAGGTGGGCGAGCCGAGCCAGTTGCGCTCCATGCGGTCGCGCGCCTCCTGGCCGAGGAACGACCGCAGCACCTGGTACAGGAACGGTGTCCGCAGCAGCGTCGCCAGCATCCAGAGCCCGGCGGCCGCGGTCATCCAGCCGTCCTTGGCCAGCAGGAACCGCGGGCTGCCGGACAGGAACGACGTCGCGACGCTCAGCACCAGGATGCTCAATGTGAACACCGCGAGCGTGTCCACGCGCCGCTTCGTGACCACCGTCTGCACGGCGCGCACGGCCGGTGGGACGACACCCGCCAGCAGCGCCAGCCACTGGTTGACGCCCAGCGCGCGCAGGCCGTAGAAGAGCGCGGCCGGGGCGACGAGGTTGATGGCGAGGTTGACGATCAGCTCCCGGCGCAGTTCCGGGGGAGTGGTGGGCTTTTCGGGAGGGGCGAGCGTGGTCGTCATCGGACCTCGATCCGCTGACGGTCGCGGTGGCGCCAGGTCTTGGCGAGCACGGCGACGGTGACGGCGGCCAGGACGACCAGCGCGAGCCAGCCGATCCAGCTGCCGGTCTCGGCGAAGCCGCTGCCGAGCGCGGGATCGAGCACGCGCGCCTCGAAGAACAGGTACGCGAGCGGTCCCGTCGCCGCGAGGATGAGCACAGTGCCGGCGACGGCCGTCGCGAGCGTCCAGCGGCCCAGCCGCAGGTTCGCCACCGCAAGTGCGAGCGAAAGCACCAGCACGACAACGAAGAACGGCACCCAGAACCCCCACAACGCGGGGTCGAGCACCGGCACCCGCGCGCCGGAAGCCGTTGTCACGAGCGTGGCCGAACGCTGCACGAACAGCGCCACCACCAGCAGGACCGCCAGCACGATGCCGCTGCCGACTTCGTTCCACGTCGTGGTCGCCGTGGCGTCGGAGAACGGGAGCCGGTCGGGTTTCCAGTCCTCGTCGGGTTCGCCGGGGCCGCGCTCGCTGCCGAAGCGCTCGACGAGTACATAAAGGACAGTGATCGCGACGAGCAGGTACATCGCGACGGTCAACGTGGCGCCCAGCGGCGAAAAGATCGCCGCCGCAACGTTTTCGCCGCGCACCCAGTGCCCGATCCCGTTCACGACGTAGGTGATGGGCAGGACGGTCGCGCTCAGCAGGCGTACCGCCCGGGCGTAGTCCGGGTAGGTGGCCGGTCCGATCAGCGCGGTCGCCTTGTCGGCGTACCGAGTCGCCAGCTGCGCCGGGTCGCCGAGCTCGGCCAGCGCCGCGTACTCGGCCTGGCCCGGGCTTTCCCCGAGCGAGACCCGTGCGTCGACGTCGTCGGCGATCGCGGCCCGCAGCTCGCGGTCGATCTCGCCGCGGTGCTTGCCCGAGACGTGCCGCACGGCGGCGGCCACATATCGGTCGGTGAGCGTGGTGCTCATGGTTGTTCCCCCAGTTCGGTGTCTTCTTCGGTTTTCGTCTCCGGGTCCGCTTCGGTGTCCAGCAGGCTCAGCGAGGTGTCGATGGCCCGCCACTCCTTCTGCAGCGCCCGCGCGAGCCGCAGCCCGTCGCGGCTGGTGCGGTAGAACTTCCGCGGCCGGGTGCCCGAGGTGTCCCACTCGCTGGTCAGCAGCCCCTGACCCTCCAGGCGGCGCAACAGCGGGTACAGCGTGTTGGCCGGCGCGGGCACCCCCGCGCGCTCCAGTGCGTCGAGCAGTCCGTAGCCGTACCCGGGCTTCTGCAGCGCCAGCAGGCTCGCCAGCACGACTGTCCCTCGCCACAGCTCCTGCCGATGCGCGTCCAGCAAGTCGGTGTCTTTCACGCTTGCCACGATAGTGTGTGAGACACAGTATCGTCAAATGGCAATGCTGTGCGAGGCGTCAGGGTGTGCGAGAGGGGGTGCCACGCAGGCTGGGGTCGCGTCGCGTTCAGGAGTCGTTCGGCAAACGTTCAACCGACGGGTAGTCGTTCATCGGGAACGCGGCCGGCGGAGGGAGCTCACGCCGGCGGCAAGACGCGTCAAACGCGAAAGATCTTCTACCCCAGGGCAATCGGCCGCGGAGGTCGGTCCACAACGGACGGCCGGCGGGCGACTGGGTCGGCGGCATGGAAGAGGGCGACGCCGAATTAACCCCGGACACGCCGAAGGGCCGGTACCGAACGAATCGGTACCGGCCCTCACGACGTTCCGCGGGAGGACTTGTTCAGTCCTGGTGAGGTGCAGTGCACCCGGGTGCGGGTGGTTTCACCTCGGTTGTTACGCTTAAACCGGATGGGTATCGCCCCAAGTCGCAGGCGGAGGGGACACAAGATGCCCCCTGCGACTTTTCCAGTTCAGGGTTGGTGCTTCTGAGCCTTCAAGGCTCAGGCGATGGTACGCGTGCCGATCTGCGTACGGCGGCGCTTGAGCGCGCGTCGCTCGTCCTCGCTCATGCCGCCCCACACGCCGGCGTCCTGGCCACTGGCAAGAGCCCAGGCCAAGCAGTCGGAAGCGACGGTGCAGCGGTGGCACACGGCCTTCGCCTCGGAGACCTGCAGCAGAGCCGGACCGCTGGTTCCCACCGGGAAGAACAGCTCGGGGTCCTCGTCTCGGCAGGACGCGTCGTGGCGCCAGTCCATGTTCGTGAGCTCCTTCATAGTGGCGCGGGAGGGCCGCGCCACAGTCGTCATGGCGGTCGTGTTTTTGGGTGCTTGTGAATGCTTTCACGAAGCACCGCGTTCGACAAGGGTTTCCCGAAGATCGGTGAGTCAGCTCACCCGGCCGAGCGACGCCTCTGACCTGCGGTTTCTGTCCGAAACAGACCGCCCGGCGGAAGCGCGATGCGGTGAGCGGAGGTTCTGGGTCGACGAGCGGCAAGATGCACTTTGCCGCAGGCGATCAGTGGTCGCACCGTCACACGATTACTGTGAGTGCATCCTGCACACTGTGGAATTCCACCCGCGTCCGCTGCCCGACGAGGTCCCCGTCGACCTGGAAGTTCACCGGTTCAGCTGCGTCGATGCGAATCATCGGCACGTCGTCGCGGCGCATCAGACGACGCCCGTGCTGGTCGCTCTTCGTGAGCAAAGCTTGGCGTACATGCGTGAACACGGTGGGCAACCGCAGACCGTTCAACGCGAACAGGCCCAATCCCGTCTCGAACGAGCAACCCGAGTTGAGGTGGACGGCGCGATCACCCAGGTAGGTCCACGGATCGGTGTTGGACACGAACGCGGTCACCACCTCGGCGGGTTCCTCGCCCGGGATCCGCACAGTGAGGGCGGGCCGGCCCATCGGCGGCCGGAAGTAAGAGCCCACTGAAGCGCGTAGATAGAGCGCGGCGCTCGTTTCCTTGCCCCGCCGTTTCGCGACGCGGCCCACAACGTCGGCGTCCCAGCCGAGCCCGGCGTTGAAGGTGAACCAGTGCCCGTCGGCGAGCCCGAGCCCGATGCGGCGGCGCCGGTCGTTCTCCAGCGCGTTCAGCAGCTGGTGCGTGGCTTCGACGGGATCGACGGGGAGGCCGAGGGCGCGCGCGAACACGTTGGCCGAGCCGCCGGGCACCACGCCGAGCATCGGGACGGACCCGAGCCGGCCCGGGTCGCCGGTGGAGTCCGCGAGGAGACCGTTGACGACCTCGTTGACCGTGCCGTCGCCGCCGTGGGCCACGACCAGGTCGAAACCGTCGCGGGCCGCCGAGCGCGCCACGGCCATCGCGTGGCCGCGGTAGTCCGTCTCGACGACGTCGAGCTTCACCTGGCTGGCCAGCGCGTGCGCCAGCACATCCCGGCCACCGGCAGTGGTCGAGGTGGCCTGGGGGTTCACGACGAGGATGGCGCGCACTTCCCCACCGTAGGTGACGTTCGCCCGGGCGGAGAACCTTCGACGGCACAAGGTGACGCGAAGCTCAACACGGGGAACGGTGCTCCAGATGCACCGAAGGAGTGCGCCAGTACTGCGTCCGGTGACCCTGTGGCGGGCGATCCTCCCTTGCGTACGGCGAACATCCGCTCGTCGTGACAAGTGCACCCGGGCCGACCGCCCGCTCATCGACGACAACCCCGATTTTCACGTGCCCGGCGCCCCGCGAAAACGGCCGACCGGGTGGCATACGATCGAAACCGCTCACCCACCGTGACCCGTGCAGGTCGGGTCGCTGTGCTCCCGCAAAGCAGCTTGGAAGGCCGCACCCGTGTCGCTCGACGAGAACCAGCCGCCCACCCCGTTCGAGGTCCGGCTGGCCGGGATCCTCACCGCGCTGCCCGGTCTCGGGCTCCTGGTGCTGGGCGTCGTGATCCTCGTGCGCGGCCTGCAGGAACCTTCGCAGCCGGGCAACAACATCTGGGCCGAGTTCGGCACCTACGCGGTGCTGGCGATCGCGTTCCTGGCCGCCTCGGCGGGGCTGGTCCTCGGCCGGCAGTGGGCGCGCTCGCCCGGTGTCGTGGTCGCGCTGCTGCTCATGGGCATCGGCTGGTACGTGCTCGGCCCGTCCGGCCAGCCGGCCTGGGGTGTGCCGATCGGCGTGTGCGGCCTCGCGGCGCTGGTGCTGCTCTTCCGCCGCCCGGCCCGCGCGTGGGCGCTCGGCCTGCGCGAAGGCGAGACAGAGGAAGAAGCAGCCGAACGCGGTGGCCTCGCCGGGCGCCGCGAGGAACGCGAGCGCCACGACGAGGATTGACGGTCAGCTTTCGGCGGCCAGCGCCTTCAGCGGCGCGTCCGTGAGCCGGTAGGTGGTCCACTCGTCCTGCGGCAGTGCGCCGAGTGCCCGGTAGAACCCGACGGCCGGGTTCCAGTTCAGCACCGCCCACTCCAGCCGCTCGTAACCCTGCTCGACACATTCTGCGGCCAGCGCCGCCAGCAGCGCCTTGCCGAGCCCTGAGCCGCGCAGCTCCTGGCGGACGTACAGGTCTTCCAGGTAGATGCCGTGCACGCCGCGCCAGGTGGAGAAGCTCAGGAACCACAGCGTGAACCCGGCGACGCGGCCGTCGACCTCCGCCACATGGCCGAACAACGCCGGCGCGGGACCGAACAACGCCTTGTGCAGCTGCGGCGCTTCCAGGTGGCACTCTTCGGGCATGCGCTCGAACTCGGCCAGCGCGTAGACCAGTTCGACGACGGCGTCGACGTCTTCGGGGCGGATCCGCCGCACTCTCGGGTCGGACACTCGGTCAGCCTTCCAGCGCGGGCAGCAGGTTGAGGTGTTCGACCTGCGGCTCGCCGCGTTCGTCGCCGAGCACCGCGATGCCGGCCGGGTCGAGTCCGAAGTGGACACCCGCCGTCGAGGACAGGCGCACCCAGCGCGCCACGAGCACGCGGCTGAAGTGCCCGTGGCCCACCAGGACCACGTCGCCGTTGTCGATCTCGCGGCGCGCCCGGTCGAGCACCTTGTCGGCGCGCGCGGCCACGTCGGCGGCGCTCTCACCGCCCGGGATCGCGTGCGTCCACACCGTCCAGCCCGGATCGGATTCGCGGATCTTCGGCGTGGTGAGGCCTTCGTAGTCGCCGTAATCCCATTCGGCGAGGTCTTCGGTGATCTCGTCCACGCGCAGGCCCGCGAGCTCGGCCGTGCGCTTCGCGCGTTCGCGCGGACTGGAGATCACGAGTTTGGGGCCGCCGAGCAGGGTGCGCAGGGTGCCGCCCGCCGCGCGTGCCTGGTCCTCACCCGCCGCCGTGAGCGGGATGTCGGTGCGCCCGGTGTGCCTGCCGTTGACGGACCACTCGGTCTGCCCGTGTCTGAGGAGGAAAAGCCGATGTGCCACGAGCCCGAATATAGCCCTGGCTCCGTTTGCGGGCAGGTCGTGCGCCATGCTTGTCTACTCGTGAGTAGGTAGCAGGAGAGGCGGCGATGGGCATGAATCCGACGTACGCGCTGTGGCGCCGGCTGGCCGGCAAACCGGGCGGTAAGCAGCTGTTTTCCGCGGCGATGTGCCTGCGCGTGCCCTATTTCGGGACCGTGCTGCCGTCGGTGCGGCAGCTGCGTCCGGGGCACTGTTCGGTCACCGCGCCGAAGTGGTGGGGTGTCCACAACCACATCCGGACCTTTCACGCGATCGCCGCGTGCAACCTCGCGGAGATCGCGATGGGCATGCTCGCGGAGGCGACCGTGCCGCCGTCGCACCGCTGGCTGCCCAAGGGGATGGACGTGCGGTACCTCGCCAAGGCGACCACGGGCCTGCACGCCGTCGCCGAACTGATGGAGCTGCCCGAGTTCGGCGACGAGGGGTTCGACCTCCCGGTGCCGGTGCGGATCCTCGACGCGCGCGGGACGACCGTCGTCACGGCGACCATCACCATCTGGGTCACGCGGAAAAACAGCGATCGGGGTCACTCGCGAATTGACCCGGCCGGGTGAAACTTAACACCGTTTACCTGGGGCAGCTCTGGCACGATCCTGGACCTGACGGCAAGGTTTTCTGCGAGATGCTGAACCCCGACCAGCGCTCGATGTGGTTCAAGAACCGCACACAGGCGCCGCTCGCGTCGTTCCTGTGGCTCGACATCGCCAACCACGACATCAAGCCGTACGCCGGGGTGCTCGACCGCGTGAACTACGGCGACATGTCCGTGTACTCGGCCGCGGCGTCGGCGGCGGCTCGCTGGTCAACGGCGCGATGGCCGTGACGCCGAAACGTTCGTACTTCGAGGAAATCCTGCCGCGGGTGGGCGCCGACGAGATGTACGGCAAGTACTTCCCGCGCGCGGGCCGGACTTGGCGTGAACTCCGTGGACGAGCAGTGGTTCGAGACCTGCCGCTCCTACCAATACGCGCGCGTTTCGCGGAAAGCCGCGCAGAAAGCCGGTTTCACGACGACTTTCGTGCCCAGCGTTTACGACTTCTGTTACTTGGAGCAGGAAGAGGCCGGCACCGTCGAACGCTCCGCGCTCGCGTCGGAAGTGATCTACGGCAACAACCACGGCAAGCGTTCGCTCGACAAGTCCTACCTCGCGGCCGCGCTGGGCACCGGGCACGTGACGATCCAGACGCTGCACGAGGTCCGCGAAATCATCCAGCAACCCGACGGCACGTACACGCTGGTGGTGCGCGAAATCGACCCGTACGGCGCGGTCGTGGCCACCAAACACGTGAGCACGAAGCACCTTTTCCTCGGCGCCGGCAGCGTCGGTTCCACCGAACTGTTGTTGCGGGCAAGGGAAACCGGCCGCCTGCCGGACTTGCCTGACGCCGTGGGCCAGGGCTGGGGCACCAACGGCAACGTGATGCTCGGGCGCGCCAATCACATCTGGGACACCACCGGCAGCTTGCAGTCCGGCATGCCCGCGCTCGGCATCGACAACTGGAACGACCCCGTGCACCCGGTCTTCGCGGAGATCGCGCCCGTACCGGCCGGGCTCGAGACGTGGGTGAGCCTGTACCTGGCGATCACGAAGAACCCGGAACGTGGGTACTTCACCTACGATGTGGCTTCGGATTCGGCGAAACTGCAGTGGACCGCCGCGCAAGGCCAGCCGTCGATCGACGCGGCGAAGGCGATGTTCGACAAGATCAACGCGGCCAACGTCACCATCTACCGCTACGACCTCTTCGGCGACACCCGCCCGTTCGAGAACCGGTTCACCTATCACCCCCTCGGCGGCCTCGTCCTCGGCGACGCGACGGACGACTACGGGCGCGTGAAGGGCTATCGCAGCCTCTACGTGACGGACGGCTCGCTCATCCCGGGCAGCACGGGCGTGAACCCGTTCGTCACGATCACGGCCCTGGCCGAGCGCAACGTCGAACGGGTGCTGGCGGAGGACGTGGTCTGAGCTCTCACGTCCCGAGTTCGGCCAGCGCGGACACGAACCCACCGGTCCGCTCGCCGAGCCCGCCGAAGAACCGCGCGTCGGCGTCTTCGACGTCGTGCAACGCTTTCGCGACGAGCGCCGAGCCGGCTTCGGTGAGCTGCACCCGCTTCGCGCGCGCGTCGGCCGGATCGTCGGCGCGCGTGAGCAGGCCGCGGTCCGCGAGCTTGCGCACGACCTGGCTGGTCATCATCGTGTCCGTGCCGGCCTGCTCGGCGAGCTGCCGCTGCGTGGGCGGCTCGCCGGAGCGCGTGAGCCACCACGTGGTGGTGAGCAGCACGAACTGGACGTGCGTGAGGTCGTGCGGCGCCAGCGCGGCACGCATCACGCGTTGCCAGGCCAGCGTGACGCGCCACAGCAGGAAGCCGGGGCTCTCGTCGGGACCGGGCAGGCGGGACTCCGGAGCGGTCATGCCCGCAAGGATGCCTCGGCCAGCCGCGCCAGTGCGCGCACGGCGTCCGGGGTGTCCTCGGTGACGGCCGGGCCCAGCTCCGGTGGTCCGTCCACCGTCACGCGGTAGACGATGCGCGTGCCGTCTTCGGCGTCCTCCAGCCAGTGCTCGAAGACGAGTGTGGCGTCGGGCAGCCGGGTCTCGTCGGTGAACCCGCGGCCGTCGTCGACGGCGGTGAGCGTGAACGAGATCGGCGGCAGGTCCGGCATCGTCATGGTGCCGCTGGTGCCCGTCTCGAACGGGCCGTCCAGCACGACTTCCCGCAGGCCCGCGTCCCATTCGGGCCAGCGCGCCGTGTCCGTCCACAGTGGCCAGACGGCGGACGCGGGCGCGGTGGTGGTCTCGGTGTGCTCGTACTCGTACAGTGGCATGCGGGCATACTATATGCGCGCATATTAAAAGCACAACAGCGAGAACCGGCCGCGGGTCGGCCGGAACTCAGTGGTGAGCCGAGCGCAGCTTCTCGTAGTAGGCCGTGCAATCCGCGTATGACGGCAGCAGCCCCTGTGCCTCGGCCTCCGCCAGCGTCGGGGCGGAACGGTCCTTTTCGGACACGATCGGCGTCAGATCGGCGGGCCACGGCAGGTCGAGCGCGGGGTCGAGCGGGCTGATGCCGTGCTCGCCCGACGGGTTGTACGGCTCCGAGCACAGGTACGCCATCGCCGTGTTGTCCTCGAGCGCCACGAACGCGTGGCCTAGGCCCTCGGCGACGTACACGGCGCGGAAGTCCTTGGCGTCGAGCAGGACGGAGTCCCACTGGCCGAAGGTGGGGGAGCCGGTGCGTACGTCGACGATCACGTCGAGCAGGGAGCCGGCGGGGCAGTAGACGTATTTCGCCTGGCCCGGCGGTACGTCGGCGAAGTGCACGCCGCGGATGGTGCCGCGGCGGGAGACGCTGTGGTTGGTCTGGCCCATGCGCATCGGGTGCCCGGTGGCGCTCAGCAGCGCCTCTTCCTGGAACGGCGCCACGAAGAGTCCGCGCTCGTCGGGGAACGCGCGGGGGGTGAACTCGTAGGCGTCGGCGACCTTCAGCGGGCGGAATTGCATGCGCTCACCTTATCGAGTGCCGCGCGGCGCGAAATGCGGGTGGCCGCGGTCCGCCGTGGTCACTGAATCGGTTCGGAACCATTCTACAAAACCGGACGGACGTCTTGGGAATAGGGGATTTTCGGTGGTTTTCCTCGAGAAGTCGGCGGAATCTGTGACATGAGCCGCACCGAGGGTTCGCCTCCGGAGGAGCTGCTGTCATGATTGGGAGACCGCAGCGTCCGCGGCCATCAGCCACACCCCACGGATCGGATGGCCGCTGTGACGCCTCGCAGACAGGCCGGCGCTACCGCGCTGGGCTGCCGTCCGGAGGACAAGTTCCAAGGGTGCGCGGGTGCGCCTTCGCCCGCTGCCAGTGGTCCCCCGCTCGCAGTCCCAGGAGTGATTCAGTGACGCAGATCCACCCCGCGAGTTCCGCGATCGCCGAGGGGCGAACGCCGGAAACGACGACAGGAACCCCGATGACCGACCAGGCCAGCACGGCCGCCACCGCCGCGCCGGTGACGGACGCCGAGATCTTCGCCGGGCACGAGGGCGGCAAGCTCTCCGTGGCGGCCACCCGGCCCATCTCCGACCCGCGCGACCTCTCGATCGCCTACACGCCCGGCGTGGCGAAGGTGAGCCGCGCGATCGCCGAGGACGCCGCCCAGGCGAAGCGGTACACCTGGGCCGACCGTCTCGTGGTGGTCGTCAGCGACGGCACGGCGGTGCTCGGCCTCGGCGACATCGGCGCGAGCGCGTCGCTGCCCGTCATGGAGGGCAAGTCGGTGCTGTTCAAGACGTTCGGCGGCCTCGACTCGATCCCGCTGGTGCTCGACACCACCGATGTCGACGAGATCGTGGAGACGCTGGTGCGCCTTCGCCCGTCGTTCGGCGCGGTGAACCTGGAGGACGTCTCGGCGCCGCGGTGCTTCGAGCTGGAGGACAAGCTCAAGGCCGCGCTCGATTGCCCGGTCATGCACGACGACCAGCACGGCACCGCGATCGTCACGCTCGCGGCGCTGCGCGGGGCGAACCTGGTGCTGGACCGCGCGATCGCCGACCAGCGCGTGGTCATCTCGGGTGCGGGCGCGGCGGGTGTGGCCTGCGCGAAGATCCTGCAGGAGGCCGGTGTCGGCGACGTCACGGTGCTCGACTCGCGCGGCATCATCCACTCGGGACGCGAAGGTCTGAACCCGATCAAGCAGCAGCTGGCCACGACGACCAACTCCTCCGGTCTCACCGGCGGTCTCGAAGCCGCGCTGAAGGGCGCCGACGTGTTCCTCGGCCTGTCCAGCGCGACGATCGACCCCGAGCTGCTCGGCTCGATGGCCGACGACCCGATCGTGTTCGCACTGTCCAATCCGGACCCGGAGGTGCACCCGGCCGACGCGGCGCGCTACGCCGCGATCGTCGCCACCGGGCGCAGTGACTTCCCGAACCAGATCAACAACGTCCTGGCGTTCCCCGGCGTCTTCCGCGGCGCCCTCGACGCCGGTGCGCGCGCGATCACCGAGAACATGAAGCTGGCCGCGGCCGACGCCATCGTCTCCGTCGCGACCGACGACCTCGGCCCCGACCGCATCGTGCCGAGCCCGCTCGACCCGCGCGTCGCCCCTGAGGTCGCGGCGGCCGTCGCCAAGGCCGCGGTTGCCGACGGTGTGACCGGCTGAGTTCTTCCTGCCGAAAAGGGGCTCCTCTATGGTGAGGAGCCTCTTTTTTGGACTCGCCGGTCCAATTTTTCCGGGCCATGCTGAGGTGATGAAGATCGAACTCGGTCAGTACGGCATCTTCCAGATCGGCGCCCTGACCACTCCCGACATGGCCAAGGAGATCGAGGCGCTCGGCTTCACCACGCTGTGGGTGGCGGCCATGCCGGTCGACCTGGCGGGCATCGACGAGCTGCTTGAGGCGACGTCGACGCTCGTCGTCGCCACGGACATCCTCAACATCTGGTACGGCGACCCGGCCATCGCCGCTGCCGCGTACCACCGGATCAGCACGCGGTTCCCGGGCCGGTTCTGGCTCGGGCTCGGTGTGGGGCACCGCGAGCAGACGCAGCAGTTCGCCAAGCCGCTGGCGGCGACCAAGGCGTACCTCGACGGCCTCGACGCCGCGGGCGTGCCCGTGGAAGGTCGTGGTCTCGCGGCGCTGGGTCCGAAGATGCTGGAGCTCGCGGCTTCGCGCACGGGCGGCGCTGTGCCGTACCTCGTGACGCCCGAGCACACGCGGCTCGCCCGTGAGGCCCTCGGTCCCTCGCTCCTGCTGGCGCCCGAGCAGAAGGTGCTGCTGGACCCGGACCCGGCGCGGGCGCGCGAGACGGCCCGGCCGCGGGTCACGGCGGCGTACCTCAAGCTGGCCAACTACACCAACAGCCTGCGCCGCCTGGGCTTCACCGACGAGGACCTCTCCGGGGACGGCAGCGACCGGCTGCTCGACTCCCTCGTGGCGCACGGCGACGCGGCCACCATCTCGGCCCGCCTCGGCGAGCACCTGGCGGCAGGCGCGAACCACGTCGCGATCCAGGTGATCACCGGCGCGACCGTCGAGCATCCCGACTTCCCCGGGATCGAGCTGCCGAGCTACGACGACGAGATCCTGGCCGTCTACCGGGCGCTGGCGGCCGAGCTCTTTTGACCTTCTGGACTTGCCGGTCCATTTTTCTGTCGCCACGCTGTGGGCATGACGATCGACCTCGGCGCCTACGGCGTCTGGCAACCGGCCGCTCTGACCACCCCGGCGATGGCGAAGGAGATCGAGCAGCTCGGCTTCTCCACGTTGTGGGCCGCCGGCCCACCAACCGACCTCGCGGGCCTCGACGAACTCCTCGAAGCCACCTCGACGCTCGTGGTCGGCACGAGCATCCTCAACATCTGGCACGGTGACCCCGCCGTTGCCGCGAAGGCGTACCACCGGCTCGTTTCGCGGTTCCCCGGCCGGTTCTGGCTCGGCATCGGCGCGGGGCACCCGGAGCAGACGCGGGAGTTCACCAAGCCGCTCGCCGCGATGAAGAGCTACCTCGACGGCCTCGATGAGGGCGGCGTTCCGGTGGAGGGCCGCGCGATCGCCGCGCTGGGGCCGAAGATGCTGGAGCTCACGGCTTCGCGCGCGGGCGGGTCGGTGCCCTACCTCGTGCCGCCGTCGCACACGCGGCTTTCGCGTGCGGCGCTCGGCCCTTCCGCGCTGCTGGCGCCCGAGCAGAAGGTGGTGCTCGACACGGACCCGGCTCGCGCCCGTGACACGGCGCGGCCGCGCATCAAGCACCCGTACCTGGGCCTGACCAACTACACCACCAACCTGCGTCGATTGGGCTTCACCGACGAAGACCTGACAGGCGACGGCAGCGACCGCCTCGTCGACGCCGTCGTCGCCCACGGCGACGCGGCCGCGATCGCCGGGCAGCTCGGCGAACACCACAATCAGGGCGCGAACCACGTCGCCATCCAGGTGATCACCACCCGCCACGCCACCCACCCGGCCATTCCGGACGTCGAACTGCAGGTCTACGACGACGAGGTCTTCAGTGTCTACAAGGCACTGGCCGCGGAGCTGTTCTGAGCCACCGCGGTCCCGGCTTCAGCGCAGCAATTCCACCAGCCGGTGCCGCGGCACGTCGACCAGCCGGAGGTCCACCAGTTCGCCCGGCACGTCGAGCGCGACGTTCGCCAGCCGCGCGTGGGCCCGCGTCAGGACCTCCGACGGGTCGTCGACCATGTCCGCGGTGACCACGGCGTGGCGGTTGTCCGGTGTGCTGCGCAGGAACCGCAGGCGGTACTTGCCGGCCATGAGGTCGGTGAGTGCCGCCTGCGAGGCCGCGTCGGCGAGGTCCGGGTGGTTGTTGGGCACGAGCAGGGCCAGGCGGCGGGCGTTGGTGCCGAGCAGGGTGCGCAGCAGCCACGGGCCGGGGTCCGCGGTGAGGTCCATGGCGACGGCGTCACCCTCGGGCGCGGACATCGACCAGTCGACGGGCCGGGTTTCAAGGGCCAGACCGCCTTCGGAGGCGATGTCGCGCAACGCGGACAGCAGCGTCGGCTTCGTGCCGGTGGCCTCCACGGACTGCGGCCCATGCGTGTAGATCGCCGATTTTCCCTTGCCCCGGCCCGTTTTGCGGGCCTTCGCGGTGGGCTGGCAGACGTAGAGGTCGGCGGCGGCGCCGATGGCCTGGGCGCCGTCGTAGCGGTTGAAGTCGGGCAGGATCGCCTCGAACGTGAGCCCGAGCGTCGCCAGCGAACGCTGCACCTGGGCGCCGAGTGCGGGGTGGCGGGGGCTGTAGCCGTAGGCCAGCAGGATGCGGCCCTCGGTCGGCTCGCGCAGCGCCTGCACGGCGCGAGCGGCGAACAGCCCCATGCCGTCCGGGGTGTAGGGCGGATCACTGAAGACGAGGTCCGCGCGGCCCGTCACGGCGGGCGGCAGGCCGACCCGCAGGTCGGCGTGCGCGGTGGCGACCTTCCGGTCGCTCGTGGAGTCCAGGTAGGACAGAACGCGCTCGTCGAGGTCCACCACGGTCAGCTCGGCCTCGGGGCACACGGCGTGCACGGCCAGCGAGGTCAGGTCGTGGTCGCCGAGGAAGAGCAGGTGGGAGCGGCGCAGGTCGTAGCGGGCGTTGAGCCACAAAGCACGCCGCAGCACCGTCTCGGGCGTCGCCTGCACGTGGTCGAGAGCGGCGAGTGGCGCCGGCACACCGGCGACCCAGCCCGAAATCGACGCGAGCAGCTCGGAATGCGCGGCCACGGCGCCGTCGAGCGGATCGGGCAACCGCGGCAGGCGGTACGCCTCGTACTCGGGCAGCGCCTCGGGTGCGATCCGGACACCCGCGGCGGAACGCTCCAGATCACGCTCCAGCGCGGCCAGCACGTCCTCGACACTGCGCCGGGGCGCCGCGGCCAGGCGCACCAGGTCGGCCAGCTCGCGGGGACCCGTGCGGAGCATGTCGATCACCTCGTACAGCGGGCGTACGCCGGCGCCGTGCGCGGTCAGGAGGTCGTCGAGAGCGGTCACAGGGGACAAGCCTACTGTGCTGCTCGTTACCAATCCGGCCACAGCCACGGCGGGAATGGTCGTCAGACGCGGTCACGTCCGGTGGGGTACCCGCCTTGTATTGGCCGGATCGGTAAGGGGCCACTGGGCGGGAAAGGCTGCCAAGGCCCGCCGAGTGGGCTACGGTCGATCTGCATCTGACGTGGGGAGAAGTCCGTGACGATCGAGTTCCGCGATGTGACCAAACGCTATCCGGACGGCACGGTGGCGGTGAACGGACTCTCGCTCACCGTCGACGACGGCACCATCACCGTGCTCGTCGGCCCTTCGGGCTGCGGAAAGACCACGTCGCTGCGCATGATCAACCGCATGGTGGAGCCCACGTCGGGTGCCGTGCTGCTCGACGGCAAGGACGTGAGCGAGGGCGACCCCGCACTGCTGCGCCGCGGCATCGGTTACGTGATCCAGCACGCCGGCCTCTTTCCACACAGGACGGTGCTCGACAACATCGCGACCGTGCCGCTGCTGTCCGGCTGGGACAAGCGCAAGGCCCGCGCCCGCGCGGCCGAGCTGCTGGAGACCGTCGGCCTGCCGAAGGAGCTGGGCAAGCGGTATCCGGCGCAGCTCTCGGGCGGCCAGCAGCAGCGCGTGGGCGTGGCCCGGGCGCTCGCGGCCGACTCGCCGGTGCTGCTGATGGACGAGCCGTTCTCGGCCGTCGACCCGATCGTGCGCGAGGAGCTGCAGGACGAGCTGCTGCGGCTGCAGTCACAGCTGGGCAAGACCATCGTGTTCGTCACGCACGACATCGACGAGGCCGTGCGGCTCGGCGACAAGATCGCGGTGCTGCGCGTGGGCGGCGTGCTCGCCCAGTACGGCACCCCGTCCGACGTGCTGCGCCACCCGGTGGACGACTTCGTGGCGTCGTTCGTCGGCCGCGACCGCGGCTACCGCGGTCTGTCCTTCGTGTCCGCCAGCGGCGTCGAGGTGTCCCCTGTGGACGTCGTGGAGCTCGGCACGAAGCTGCCGGAGCCGTCGAAGAGCTGGCAGCTCGTCGTGAACTCCGACAAGCAGCCCCGCGGCTGGCTGCCGCCGAACTCCACTGTGGACGGTGAGCTCGCGGAGGGCGACATCGTGGCCGGCGGATCCCTCTATGTGCAGGGCACGCCGATCCGCGGCGCGCTCGACGCCGCCCTGTCGTCGCCCGCCAGCCTCGGCGTGGTCGTGGACGAGGATCACCGCGTGGTGGGCACGGTCCTGGCCCGCCAGGTCCTGGACGTGATCGAGGCCACTCCGCAGGCGTCTTGATGGGCGGCTTCTTCGCCGAGCTCGGGCGCTACCTGGGCAGCGCGAACAACCGCGGCGAGATCCTCGGTGACCTGGGCGAGCACATCTACCTCGCGCTGGTGCCGCTGGTGATCGGGATCGTGCTCGCCATCGTGCTGGGCTGGCTCGGGCACCGCTGGCAGCCGGTGCGCAGTGTGCTGCTGGTGGTGGCGAACCTGCTGTACACGATCCCGTCGCTGGCGCTGTTCGTGGTGATCCCGGGCCTGATCGGGTCGAAGATCCTCGACAGCATCAACGTGATCGTCGCGCTCACGATCTACACCGCGGCTTTGCTCGTACGCCCGGTGCTGGACGCGCTCGAGGCCGTGCCGTCGCACATCATCGCCGCCGCCACCGCCATCGGCTACCGGGCGCCGCGGCGCTTCCTCGGCGTGGAGCTGCCGCTTTCGGTGCCGGTGCTCGCCGCGGGCGTGCGCGTGGCGTCGGTGAGCAACATCAGCCTTGTGAGCGTCGGCGCGCTGATCGGCACCGGCGGGCTGGGCGTGCTGTTCACCGACGGCTTCCAGCGCGAGTACTTCTCGCCGATCGTGGTCGGCATCGTGCTCACGCTGCTGCTGGCCCTGGTCGTCGACGTGGTGCTCGTGCAGCTGCGCAACGTCCTGACCCCGTGGGAGCGAACCGGCCGCGCGCCCGTGCTGGCGGAGGCTGCGGCGTGAACGTCTTCGACTGGTTCACCACGGCCGCCAACTGGCAGGGTCCGGACGGCATCGCCACGCGCTTGGGCGAGCACCTCGGCTACGTGCTGCTCGCGCTGGTCATCGCCGTCGTGATCGCGTTCCCGCTCGGCCTGTGGGTCGGGCACACCGGCCGCGGCGCCGTGGTGTTGGTGGGCGCGGGCAACGCGATCCGCGCGCTGCCGACGCTGGGGCTCGTCACGTTCCTGTTCCTGCTCTTCACCGAGAGCACCACGGCCACGATCATCGGCCTCGTGGTGCTGGCGATCCCGCCCGTGCTGGCCGGCACTTACGCGGGCCTGCAAGCGGCCGAGCACGACGTGGTCGACGCCGCGGAGGGCATCGGCATGACGGGCTGGCAGCAGCTGTGGAAGGTCGAGCTGCCGATCGCGTTGCCGCTGGTGCTGGGCGGGATCCGCAACGCCGTGCTGCAGCTGATCGCGACGGCGGCGGTCGCCGCGTACGTCGGGCTCGGCGGCCTCGGCCGGTTCCTGCTCGACGGGCTGGCCATCCTCGACTACACGGAGGTCGTCGCGGGCGCCATCCTCACGGCGTTGCTGGCGATCGCGTTCGACCTGGTGCTCGCCGCGGTGCAGCGCGCACTCGTGCCGAAGGGCGTCCGGCTCGCCACGCAGGCGAGCACCGGCTCGGCCGCGGCGGCGGGAGGTGTGGCGTGAGGCGCTGGGGTCTGGTCTTGGTGTCGTTGGCCTTGGTTGTTTCGGGTTGCGGCAACCCGCTCGCCGGCGGCGGCGAGGGCGGCACGACGGGCGACATCATCATCGGCGCGTCCGACGTCGGCGAAAGCCTCCTGCTGGCCCAGATCTACGCCGGCGCGCTGCGCGACGCCGGTGCCCGGAACGTGACGGTGCGCCCGCCGGTCGGCAGCCGCGAGGTCGTGGTGAAGGCCCTGCAGGACAAGTCCCTTTCGGTGGTGCCCGACTACAGCGGCAACCTCCTGCGCTACTTCGACAAGGACACACAGGCGACCACTTCGGACGATGTGTACGCGCAGCTCAAGCAGAAGCTGCCGGCCGGGTTCGAGGTCCTCGACCAGGCTCCGGCGCAGGACAAGGACTTGCTCGTGGTGCGCCCCGAACTGGCGGCCTCCGGCGTCCGCACGTTCTCGGACCTTGGCCGGCGCTGCGGCGAGCTGGTGATGGGCGGGCCGGGCCAGTGGAGCAGCAGGTGGAAGGACCGCATCCAACAGCTGTACGGCTGCTCCTTCAAGGAGATCCGCACCACCGACACCGGCGGCCCCGTCACCGTGGCCGCGCTGAAGTCCGGCGAGGTTCAGGTGGCCGACCTGTTCAGCACGTCGTCGACGATCAAGTCCAACGGCTTCGTCCCGCTGGACGACGACAAGAACATGTTCCCGGCGCAGAACATCGTGCCGCTCGTCGCCCGCGGGACGCTGTCACCGGCCGAGGTCGCCGCCCTCAACCGCGTCTCGGCCGCCCTGACGACCGACCAGCTGACCGAGCTGAACGTCCAGTTCACCGACGAGAAGCGCAACCCACTGGACATCGCCGACGACTTCCTGGCGCGCAACCACTTGAAGGCTTGAGCCGTCAGCGGAATTCGTGCACGACCTCGATCTCACCGATGATGTGCCGGTTGAACTCCTCCAGCTCCTCGGCCGGCACCCACAGCTCGAGGATCGTCTCGCCGCCCGCCTGCTGCACCGGGTAGCGCTCCAGGAACTCCGTCTCCACCTCGAACCGCGTGACGAACCCGGCGCCGTCGTGGCGGACGTTCCAGTCCCTCGCGATGCGCACCGCGTAGTCCTCGTTGAGCACCGGGTAGAAGATCGGCTGCTCCGGCAGCCGCGGCGGCCACGCGCGCCACTGGAGCTCCCGCACGAGCTCCAGCTCCACCGGCCCGGTGGGTCGCCAAAGGATGGTCATCGGCTTTCTTTCACAGTCGTTCGAACGCGGGCGCGTACCGGAAGGCGCCCCGGTTTTCCGGCTTGTGGCCGGCCAGCGTGCGGGCCTGGAAGTGCTGCGCCCACTCGGGCACCGGCGGTGTGATTCCCAGCCGCTCGGCCGGCACGAACCCGAACCTGCGGTAGTACCCCGGATCGCCCAGCAGGACCACGAGTGCGAACCCGAGCGCGTCGGCGGCCGCGAGCGTCGCGTGCACGAGCGCCGACCCCGCCCCGCGGCGCTGAAACTCCGGCAGCACCCCGAGCGGCCCGAAGCCCAGCGCGGATTTCGGATCGTCCCCGAGCAAAGCCGGGCTCGAGCACGCGTGGCCGGCGACCTCGCCGTTGTGCTCGGCGACCAGCGACAACGCGGGGATGAGGTCCCCGTCCGCTCGCAGTCCGTCGACGAGTACGGCCTCGGGCACCGTGGTGAGCCCGGGTTGCGCGAACGCGGCCGTGTGCACGGCGCGGATCGCGGTCTCGTCGCCGTGAACGGCTTGGCGGATCAGCATGGGGGTGAATTCTTCCTGGCCGCGCGTGCACGGGTAAAACTCTTTTCCGCTTACGCGAATGGTCCGAACAGCGCAACGCGGTGAAAACCTCCGAGACGACTCTTCTTCCTGCGACCAGTGCCGCGCACCTAGCCTCAGGCCAACTGGTGAACGCGCTGGTCGAGGAGGGACGAACTGTGCGCAAATCTCGGGGAACAGTGACCAGAAGCCTGACGATCCTGGGGAGTGCCGCGTCGATCGCGACCGTCACCGTGTTCGGGAGCGGCGTGGCGGCCGCGCAGGAGGGCGCGATCGTCGGTGCGGGTGGTGCCGGTGCGGTGAAGGACAGCTACCTCGTGGTGCTCAAGGACGGCGCCTCGGTGGAGGCGACGGCGAAGAACGTCACCGGCCGCCACGGCGGCTCGGTCGAGCGCACGTTCTCGAAGGCCTTGCGCGGCTTCACCGGCACGATGTCCGAGACGCAGGCCAAGCGCACCGCCGCCGACCCCGCTGTGTCCTTTGTGGAGCAGAACCGCGTGGTCCACGTCATGACGGACCAGCCGGACCCGCCGTCGTGGGGCCTCGACCGGGTGGATCAGCGTGAACTGCCGCTGGACGCGGATTACAGCTACAGCACGACGGCGGCCGACGTGCACGCGTACGTGATCGACACCGGGATCAACCTCACCCACTCTGAGTTCGACGGCCGCGCGGTATCCGGATACGACTTCGTGGACAACGATTCCGACGCCACCGACTGCTACGGCCACGGCACCCACGTGGCCGGCACGATCGGCGGCACGACCTTCGGCGTGGCGAAGGAAGTCAGCCTGACGGCGGTGCGCGTGCTCGACTGCACCGGCAGCGGCACGCTCGACCAGGTCGTCGCCGGCATCGACTGGGTCACCGAGAACGCCGAGCTGCCGGCCGTGGCGAACATGAGCCTCGGCGGCCCCGTGTCCACTGTGGTGGACGAGGCCGTGCAGCGGTCGATCGCCGCGGGTGTGACCTATGGCATCGCGGGCGGCAACTCCTACGGCGGCAGTGCGTGTGACGCCTCGCCCGCCCGCGTACCCGAGGCGATCACCGTCGGCTCCACCACGGACACCGATGCCAGGTCCGCCTTCTCCAACACCGGCTCGTGCCTCGACCTGTTCGCGCCGGGCTCCGACATCACGTCCGCCTGGATCGGCAGCGACACCGCGACCAACACCATCAGCGGCACGTCGATGGCGACTCCGCACGTGGTCGGCGCCGCCGCGCTGTACCTGGCGGACCACCCGTCGGCCACACCCGAAGAGGTCCGCGACGCGCTGGTCGACGCGGGGACGAAGGACGAGATCACCGACGCGGGCACGGAGTCGCCGAACGTTCTGGTGTATTCAGGTACCGACGGCACCGGCGACCCCGATTGACGAGTTGCCTGCCGGGGTCAACCCTTCGACGTGGCAGCAGAAACCTCTGACTCACGTCGCGTGAGAACCAACGGCCCATCCTCCGTGACGGCCACCGTGTGCTCGGAATGCGCCGTCCGGGAGCCGTCGGCCGAGCGGATCGTCCAGCCGTCGGGGTCGTAAACGATGCGGTCCGTCGTGCGCGCGAACCAAGGCTCCAGCGCGAGCGTCAGACCCGGCCGGAGTTTCAAGCCGCGCCCCGCCGTGCCCTTGTTGGAGACGTGCAGGTCCTCGTGCATGGTGCGGCCGATGCCGTGGCCGCCGAACTCCGTGTTGACCGGGTAGCCGTGAGAGCCGGCCACCGCGTAGATCGCCGCGGAGATGTCGCCAAGGCGGTTGCCCGGCAGAGCCGCCGAAATCGCCGCCTCCAGCGCTTCCTCGGTGGCTCGGATGATCCTCAGGTCCTCCTCGGCCGGAGCCCCGACGATGACCGTGCGCGCCGAGTCGGCGACCCAGCCGTCGATGCTGACCGCGAGGTCCGCGGTGAGCACGTCGCCGTCGCGCAGGACGTAGTCGTGGGGCAGGCCGTGCAGGACCGCGTCGTTGACCGAAAGGCAGATGACGTTGCGGAACGGCCCCTCGCCGAACGAAGGCGCGTAGTCCCAGTAGCACGACTCCGCCCCGCGCCGCTTGATCATGCCGCGCGCGTGGTGCTCGAGGTCCAGGAGGTTGACGCCCACGTCGGCGAGCCGGCCGACCTCGGTGAGGACCTCCGCGACGAAGCGGCCGGTCACGTGCATGCGGTCGATCTCCGCAGGCGTCTTCAGTTCGATCACGAAAAACCTCGCAGCACAAAAGGTATAGTTATACCGCCACCTTAACACTGGCCGGTATAGAAATACCACCAAACGCCCGGAGGCCACCACGGGCGAACCGTGGTGGCCTCCGGAGAAAGACCAGCGATCAGTCGAACGCCTTCGCGATCAGCGCCTTCTGCTCCACCTCGTGCACCTTCGACGAACCCGCCGACGGCGCGGCCATCGGGCGGCGCGAGACGACCTGCAGGCCGGCGAAGACCTCCGGGAACTTCCGCGGCAGGTTGAGACCGAAGAACGGCCACGCGCCCTGGTTCTCCGGCTCCTCCTGGACCCACGCGATCTGCGTCGCGTTGCTGTAGCGCTCGATGGCGGCGAGCAACTTGCGCTTCGGCAGCGGGTAGTACTGCTCGATGCGCACGATCGCGACGTCGTTCGCCTCGCGCTTGTTGCGCTCGGCCACCAGTTCCCAGTAGAGCTTGCCCGAGGTCAGCAGCACCTTGCGGACGCCGTCGGGGTTCTGGGTGGTGTCGTCGATGACGGACATGAACCGGCTCTGGCCGGTGAAGTCCTCGACCGCCGACGTCGCGGCCTTGTTGCGCAGCATCGACTTCGGCGTGAAGACCACCAGCGGACGCTGGATGCCGTCGAGGGCGTGGCGGCGCAGCAGGTGGAAGTAGTTCGCCGGGGTCGACGGCACGGCGACGGTCATCGAGCCCTCGGCGCACAGCGAGAGGAAGCGCTCGATACGGCCGGACGTGTGGTCCGGGCCCTGGCCCTCTTGGCCGTGCGGCAGCAGCAGCACGACGTCGGAGCGCTGGCCCCACTTGGCCTCGCCCGAGGAGATGTACTCGTCGATCACGGTCTGCGCGCCGTTGACGAAGTCACCGAACTGCGCTTCCCACATGACCAGCGACTCGGGGTTCGCCACGGCGTAGCCGTACTCGAAGCCGACGGCCGCGTACTCCGACAGCGCCGAGTCGTAGATCATCACGCGGCCCTGGCCCTCGGCCAGGTTCTGCAGCGGCGAGTACTCCTGGCCGGTCTTGCGGTCGATGAACACCGAGTGCCGCTGCGTGAACGTGCCGCGGCGCGAGTCCTGGCCGGACAGCCGCACCAGGCGGCCCTCCATCGCCAGCGAGCCGAACGCGAGCAGCTCGCCGAACGCCCAGTCGACGTCGCCTTCGCGCGACATCTTGTGGCGGCGCTCCATGACCGGCTTCACGCGCGGGTGCGGGGTGAAGCCCTCGGGGACGTTGACGAACGCGTCGCCGATCCGCTCCACGACTTCCTGCGAGACGGCAGTGGTGACCTTCGCCGGCACCTGCTGCTCTTCCTCGACCGAGGGGCTCGCCTTCGCCGGGTGCTTCTCGAGCTCGCGCACCTCGTTGAAGACGTGCTCCAGCTGGCTGGAGAAGTCGCGCAGCGCGGCTTCGGCCTCTTCGACGGAGATGTCCCCGCGGCCGATCAGCGACTCGGTGTACGTCTTCCGGACCGAGCGCTTGGTGTCGATGATGTCGTACATCGCCGGCTGCGTCATCGAGGGGTCGTCGCCCTCGTTGTGGCCGCGGCGGCGGTAGCAGATCAGGTCGATGACCACGTCCTTGTGGAACGCCTGGCGGTACTCCATGGCCAGCTTGGCCACCCAGTGGGCGGCTTCCGGGTCGTCGCCGTTCACGTGGAAGATCGGCGAGCCGATCATCTTCGCGACGTCGGTGGCGTACTGCGACGAGCGCGAGTGCTCGGGCGCGGTGGTGAAGCCGACCTGGTTGTTCACGATCACGTGCACGGTGCCGCCGGTGCGGTAGCCGCGCAGCAGCGCGAGGTTCAGGGTCTCGGCCACGACGCCCTGGCCCGCGAAGGCCGCGTCGCCGTGCATCAGGACGGGCAGTACCGAGTAGCCCCCGGTGGCGCTGTCGCCCTTGTCGAGGATGTCCTGCTTGGCGCGGACGATGCCCTCGAGCACCGGGTCGACCGTCTCGAGGTGCGACGGGTTCGAGGCCAGCGACACCTTCGTCTCGCCGTCGCCGAACATCCGGAAGTACTTGCCCTCGGCGCCGAGGTGGTACTTCACGTCGCCGGAGCCGTGGGCCTGGCCCGGGTCGAGGTTGCCCTCGAACTCCTGGAAGATCTGGCTGATCGGCTTGCCGACGATGTTGGCCAGCACGTTGAGGCGGCCGCGGTGCGGCATGCCGATCACGACCTCGTCGAGCTCGTGCTCGGCGGCCTTGTCCAGCAGCGTGTCGAGCAGCGGGATCGCCGTCTCGCCGCCTTCCAGCGAGAAGCGCTTCTGGCCGACGTACTTCGTCTGCAGGAAGGTCTCGAACGCCTCGGCGGCGTTGAGCTTCGACAGCACGTACTTCTGGACGGTGGAGTCCGGCTTCTCGTGCGGGATCTCCACGCGGTCCTGGATCCAGCGCCGCTCCTCGGGGTCGAGGATGTGCGTGTACTCGATGCCGACGGTGCGGCAGTACGAGTTGCGCAGCACGCCCAGGATGTCGCGCAGGGTCATGCGCTCCTGGCCGGAGAAGCCGCCGACCGGGAACTCGCGGTCGAGGTCCCAGAGGGTGAGGCCGTGGGAGATGACGTCGAGGTCGACGTGGCTGCGCTGGCGGTAGTTCAGCGGGTCCGTGTCGGCCATCAGGTGGCCGCGCGTGCGGAACGCGTCGATCAGCTCGATCACGCGGGCGGTCTTGTCGACCGGGCCCTCGGGGATGTCGGCGACCCAGCGGATCGGCTCGTACGGCAGGCGCAGGCTGGTGAAGACGTCGTCGTAGAAGCCGTCGCCGCCGAGCAGCAGCTCGTGGATGCGCTTGAGGTACTCGCCCGACTCGGCGCCCTGGATGATGCGGTGGTCGTAGGTGGACGTCAGCGTCATGATCTTGCTGACGGCCAGGTCGACCAGCGTCTTCTCGCTCGTGCCCTCGAACGCCGCCGGGTACTGCATGGCGCCGACGCCGATGATCGCGCCCTGGCCGGCCGACAGGCGCGGCACCGAGTGGTTGGTGCCGATGCCGCCCGGGTTGGTCAGCGAGATGGTGGTGCCGGCGAAGTCGTCCGCGGTGAGCTTGTTGTTGCGGGCCTTCTTGATCACGTCCTCGTAGGCCTGCCAGAACTGCAGGAACGACATGTCCTCGACACCCTTGACCGAGGCCACGACGAGGGTGCGCGCACCCTCCTTGCCCTTCATGTCGATGGCGAGGCCGAAGTTCACGTGTTCCGGCGTGACCGAGAACGGCTTCCCGTCGATCAGCTGGTAGTGCCGGTTCATGTTCGGGAAGTCCTTCAGCGCCCGCACCATGGCATAGCCGATGAGGTGCGTGAAGGAGATCTTGCCGCCGCGGGTGCGGTTGAGGTGGTTGTTGATGACGATGCGGTTGTCCGCCATCAGCTTCGCCGGGACGGCGCGCACGCTGGTCGCGGTGGGCACCGTCAGCGACGCGTCCATGTTCTTCGCGATCGCCGCGGCAGCGCCGCGCAGCTGCTTGGTTTCGGGCTCTTCCTTCGCCGCCGGCGTGGCGGCGGGCGCCTTCTCGGCGGCCTTCGGAGCCGGCTTCGCGGGCGCGCTCTTCGGCGCCGGTGCCGGGGCCGGGGCCGGCGCGGGGGCGGCCGGCTTGGTCGGCGCCGACTGCCGGGCGGCCGACTCGGCGTTCTGGACCGCCTTGGCGGACGGTTCGGTCGCGTGGCCGTTTCCGCTGGCCGCAGTGGTGGCCGCGCTCTGGCGCGCACTGTCGGCCTTCGCCTGTGCCGTCTGCGTCGGCTTGAAGTCTGCGAAGAAGTCGTGCCAGGCGGCATCGACTGAGGAAGGGTCCGCGAGGAACTGGTCGTACATTTCCTCGACCAGCCACTCGTTAGGGCCGAACTGTGACGCAGGGCTGCTGCTGGACACGGCTTGGGCTCGCCTCTATCCGTCTCGATCTTGTCTGTGCTAATGCGCCTACCAGGCTAACCCCCTCCGTGACGGCCGTGTGATGGAACTGCCCCGTGTGAGGCGTGGCGCACTAAGGGATCGATCACTGACTCGATCAAGTGTCCCGAGGAGCGGACTTCTGAGGTAAGGGAGATTCGCCGGTCACGACCATTTCGGGCAACGTTGGTGCCTCCTTCGCCGAGGCGCCCGCACGCGTTCACGCCCACCCGGTGCACTGTCGGAAGGATGCGGCCCACGTCGGCTGTGCGGCCGCCCTGGCGCTCCGAGGTGGTGCAGCACGATGTGGCTCGTCGAATGTCCCTCGTTCTGGGACCAGGGGCTCATCCGCCCCCTGGTCGTCGAGAACGGCAAGGTCGTCCTCATGTGCGACTCCTGCGGTGTGGTCTGGCACACCCCCGCCGGCATCGACGACTTCGAGCACGTCGCACCCTGCGAACCCGACTGGTCCATCGACCAGGACAGCCACGTCCGCCCGGGCACGGTCCGCTGGGCCTCCGAGGCGGAGGTCACCTCGGCCGGGTGGGGCGAGCTGGCCTGGCGTGAGCTGCCCTAGTTCTCTTCGGTCGCGTTCTCCTCGGCCGCGTCCACGGCCTCGGCCAGTTCGGCGGACAACGGGTACGGCGGCTCGGCCGGCAGCAGCGCCCGCGCTTCGGCGACCCGCCCGCCGGCGAGGTGCTCACGGATGGCGCGCATGACCGGCGTGACATCGGTGACCGTGGTGATCCACTCGCCCACGTACCGGTCCACGGCCTCGCCGCTCAGCCCGAGCTGGATCGAGCGGTGCGGCAGCGGCCGGTGGTGCACGTCGCGCTCGGGGTCCCACTGCACGCGGACCGGGCTGATCCGCATCGCGGCCTTCCACGCTGCCTCGTCGCGGTGCATCCGCGGGTCGAAGTGGCTCAGCGCCGCGTGGGCGAGCACCCAGGCGAAGCCCTCGCGCGTCAGGTCCAATGCCAGCGCGCGCTCCTGGCCGGGCTTGGTCGCCCAGCCGCAGCGGTAGCCCATCCACGTGAACGACGGCTTGATCCACGTCATCCGCTCCCGCTTGAACGGCGCCACGAACGTGCCCGCCGCCAGCGCCGCGTCGGCGATCTCCGGTGAATACGCCTGGTAGACGCGGATCGTCCGGTCGTCGTGGCGCGCGCGGATCTGATGGGCCGGGACCCTGGCCTCTTCGAATACCGTCTCTTCGAACACTCTCCAGATTCTCGTGTCGTGCGCCGGTTCCTGGCGAAGGCTTTTCCGCCGACGTCAGCCGAGGGACCACAAGCGGGCGTAGTGGCCGCCGGCCGCCAGGAGTTCGGCGTGGGTGCCCTGTTCGATGATGCGGCCGTGGGCGAGGACGACGATGCGGTCGGCCTTCGCGGCGGTGGCCAGGCGGTGCGCGACGACGAAGGTGGTGCGGCGGCGCGCGAGGTGTTCGGTGGCGCGCAGGACGGCCGCCTCGGTGGAGGGGTCGAGGGCGGCGGTGGCCTCGTCGAGCAGCAGGACGTCGGGGTTGACGAGCTCGGCGCGGGCGAGCGCGACGAGCTGGCGCTGGCCCGCGGACAGCGACCGGCCGCGTTCGCCGACGGGCTGGAGGAAGCCGGCGGGCAGGGCGGCGACGCCGTCGAGCGCGCCGACCGAGCGGACGGCCGCCTCGACCTCCGCGTCGGTCGCGCCGGGGCGGCCATAGCGGACGTTGTCGGCGACGGTGCCGGAGAACAGGTGCGCCTCCTGCGGCACGACGCCCATGCGGGCGCGCAGGCCGGCCAGGTCGTACTCGCGGACGTCGACGCCGTCGATCAGCACCGCGCCGCCCGTGGCGTCGTAGTAGCGCGCCACCAGCTTCACCGCCGTGGACTTGCCCGCTCCCGTCGCGCCGACCAGCGCCACGGTCTCGCCCGGCGCCACGTCCAGCGACAGCTTCTCCAGCGCCGGCTGCTCGGCGCCCGTGTAAGAGAAGTCGACGTCCTTGAACGTCACCTCGCCGCTCAGGTGCTCCGGCAGCGCGATCGGGTGCGCGGCGGGCGGCACCGACGTCGGCGTGCGCAGCAGGTCGCCGATGCGGGCCAGGCCGACGGCCGCCTGCTGGTAGCCGTCGAACACCGCCGACAGCTGCTGGATCGGCGAGAAGAACTGCTGCAGGTACAGCAGGAACCCGAGCAGCACGCCCGCCTCCAGCGTGCCCGCGGCCACGCGGTTGGCGCCGACCACGAGCACCGTGGTGGTCGCCAGATCGGACATCAGCGCCACCAGCGGGAAGTACGTGGCGACGTAGCGCTGCGCCCGCAGCCGCGAGCGCCGGTACGCGTCGCTGCGCGAAGCGAACGCCTCCGCCGAACGCTCTTCTCGCGTGTACGCCTGGGCGACCCGCAGACCGCTCACGTTCTCCTGCAGGTCGGCGTTGACCACGCTGACCTTCTCGCGCGCTTCGGAATACGCCCGCGAAGCGACCCTTCGGAAGATCACCGTCGACACCAGCAGAATGGGCAGCAGGGCAAGCGCGTACATCGCCAGTGACGCGTCGGTGACCAGCAGCGCGACGGTGATGCCCACCAGCGTCAGCACGCTCACCACGGCGGTGGCGAGGCCGGTCTGCAGGAACGTGGACAACGCGTCGACGTCCGTGGTCATCCGGGTCATGATCTTCCCGGACAGCTCACGCTCGTAGTAGTCGAGCCCGAGCCGCTGCAGGTGCGCGTAGCTGCGCACGCGCAGCGAGTACAGCACCGTCTCGCCGACGCGCGCGGTGAGCCGCGTCTGGCCGCGCACCACGAACCAGTCGGCCGCGACCACGAGCGCGCCGATGCCCGCCATCAGCCAGATCACGCTGACGACACCCGGCTGCACGCCGTGGTCCACCCCTCGCTGGTACAGCGCGGGCAGCGCCAGCGACGCCAGCGCGTCGGCCGCCACCAGCGCGATCACCGCGACCAGCGGCCACCGCACGGGCCGCAGCAGCCGCGAAAGCCGGAACCCCGGGTCGGCGGCTGTGATGTCCACATCGGACAGTCGTGGCCGGTCGTCGGCGGGCGGCAGCTTCCGCACGCCCTCCAGCAGCTCCGGCGTCGGCGGTACGTCGGCTCCCGCGCCGCCGCCCCCGACGAAACCGGTTCCACCGCCCGGTGTGCCCCCGCGTGCGGCGGCGGCTTCGGCGAGCGCGTCGACCTCGTCGCGGTCGTCGCGCGGCCACAACACCGGCGTGATGCCGCTGGCGTCGGGCTCGAGGCCCTCGCAGCGGTGCGGCTTCTCGACGTCGTCGCCCGGGCCCGCCACGAGCTCGCGGAACAGTGGGCAGCGCGCCTGCAGTTCCTCCTCCGTGCCGACGTCGACGACCTTGCCCTGGTCGAGCACGGCGATCCGGTCGGCGAGCTGCAGCGTGGAACGGCGGTGTGCGATGAGCAAGGTGGTGCGCGAGGCCGTGACCGAGCGCAGCGTGTCGTGGATCGCGGCCTCGGTGACGGTGTCGATCGCCGACGTCGCGTCGTCCAGGATCAGCACGCGTGGGTCGGTCATCAGCGCCCGCGCGAGGCCCAGGCGCTGGCGCTGCCCGCCCGAGAGCGTGAGGCCGCGCTCGCCGACCTCCGTGTCGTAGCCGTGGGGCAGGGCGCGGATGAAATCGTCGGCCTCGGCCGCGCGCGCCGCCGCGTACACCTCTTCATCGCTCGCGTCGGGCCGCCCGTAGGCGATGTTGTCGCGCACGGACGAGGAGAACAGGAACGCCTCCTCGAACACCACGCCGATCGCCTGCCGCAGCTGCTTGAGCGGCACATCGCGCACGTCGAGGCCGCCGATGCGGACCACGCCGGCGTGCGCGTCGTAGAAGCGCGGCAGCAGGAGCGAGATCGTGGACTTGCCCGATCCCGCGGTGCCCACCAGCGCGAGCGTCTCGCCAGGCCGCGCGGTGAGCGTGAGGCCGTCGAGCACCGGCTCGCTGCGGGTGTAGCCGAACTTCACGTCTTCCAGCTCGACGCCGAGCGGGCCCTCGGGCAGCGGCCGCGCGTCGGGGCGGTCCACCACGTCGGGCTGTGCGTCGATGAGCTCGTAGACGCGCTCGGCGCCCGCGCGCGTGAGCTGCGCCTGCACCACCAGGCCGGACAGCATCCGAGCGGGCCCGATCAGCGTGGCGAGGTAGGTGGCGAACGCGAGGAAGGTGCCGAGGCTGATCTGGCCGTTCAGCGCCAGGACGCCGCCGATCGCGAGCACCGCGACCTGGCCGGCGGCCGGCAGCGCGGTGGTCGTGGCCGTGGGCACCGCGGACAGCCTGGCCGCACGCAGCCGCTCGGCGAACAACCGCCGCGCCGTGCGTTCCAGCCGCGAGACCTCACGCGACTCCTGGCCGAAGCCCTTCACCACGCGCACGCCGGTGACGGTCTCCTCCACCTGCTGCGCCACGTCGGCCGCGCGCTGCTGCGCCGACCACGTGGCCGGGAAGAGCCGTTTGCGGCTCAACGTGACGATGATGCCGACGGCCGGCGCCACCACCAGCGCGATGAGCGTGAGCAGCGGCGACATCCACAGCATCGCCCCCAGCGCGAGCAGCGCGAAGATCACCGACCCCGCCGACAGCGGCACCTGCATCAGCAACCCGGTCACGAGCTGCAGGTCGGAGATCGCCCGCGAGACCACCTGGCCGGTGCGCAGCGCGTCCTGCTTGCCGCCGTCGAGCCGCGAGACGGAGCCGAACACGCGGTTGCGCAGGTCGTGCTGCACGTCGAGCGCGAGCCGGCCGCCGACGTAGCGGCGCAGGAACGCCGAGCCGAACGCCACCACCTGCAGCGTGACCAACGCGGCCGCGATGCCGCCGAGGCCCGCGGTGTGCCCCGCCACCGCGTCGTCGACCGCTGCGCGCACGAGCAGCGGGCTCGCCGCCTGTACACCCACGGACAGGATCGCCGCGGCCATCGCGAGCACGACGACGCCCCGGTGCTCCCAGCACGCGGCCGAGAGCCGTCGGACCCAGCCGACGGGAGGAGCCGGCGTCTCAGCAGCCGGGCGGTCTTGACGCGCACGCGTCGCAGTGGTGGTCACGTTCTCAATCTAGGCACGGGGACCGACTTTTTATTCCGCTTTGAAGGGGTGACGGGTCCCTTCACCCCTTCAGTCGCCGCCGCACGACCGCGGCCTGGCAAAGAAAGCGCCTGTGCCGCAACGCATCGCGGCCGGCGGGAACCACGCTGGGTCGGTCATCGATCGCACGGCGGGGCTCCGGGGGCTGGGCCCCCCGGGCAATACATCGCCGCTTCGAGGGGAGCATGAAGTGCGAACAGGCATCGCGGCCGGCGGGAGCCACGCTGGGTCGGTCACCGATCGCACCGCGGGGCTCCGGGGGCTGGGCCCCCGGGCAATACATCGCCCCTTCCAGGGGAGCACGAAGTGCGAACACGCATCGCGGCCGGCGGGAACCACGCTGGGTCGGTCACCGATCGCACCGCGGGGCTCCGGGGGCTGGGCCCCCGGGCAATACATCGCCCCTTCCAGGGGAGCACGAAGTGCGAACA